>CAZTAU010000005.1:0-107415 GCA_964611565.1 uncultured Mucilaginibacter sp.
TTTTCTTTTGCATTCAGCAGGTAGGCATATTCACCACCTTTGTAGTATGGTTTCAATACAAATAGCATGTTATCTATATCAAAACGTTCATCCTTAACTTTTGATTGCTTCATAGCCTCATAAAAATCAGCATTAAGGAATTCATAGAAACTGTCAAAGCAAGGAAAAATGTCCGGATGCTTTTTTAATTTTTCGTAGTAATGGTATAATGCGTCAGAGATGGCCACATATTCTGAACGCTGCACACCCTCATCTTCTTTTTTCCATAAAGCCAGGATCATCGCTTTGATACTTTCCTTTTTTTCTGTGTCGAGATAGTCGCCATCCGGAATATAAAAAGGGTTAAAACTGATCGGCTCTTCTTCGGTATAGGTGAAGTAATAACCTCCAACAAATTCACATAGTCCCTGATAACTATGTCCAACATCTACCAACACAACATGCGATCCCTGTTCGAAATAGCTCCGCAACAAATGATTGGTAAAGAACGATTTGCCGCTACCTGACGGACCTAATATAAATTTGTTGCGATTAGTGGTAATTCCTTTGGTCATCGGATCATCGCTAATATCCACATGAACCGGTTTGCCGGATAATCTGTCACCTAAGCGAATTCCGCAGGGACTAATACTTGACTGGTAATTGGTTTCTAAATTCAGAAAGCACGCTGCTTGTTCAACAAAAGTATCGAACGTGTCATTCATAGGGAATGATGCTTCGTTTCCAGGTAAGCCTGCCCACCATATTTGCGGTGCACCGTCTGTTTCCTGTTTGGGTTGCGCATCCATTTGAGCCAAAGCTGAACTCACCATATTTTTCATATCCTTTAATTCAGCAGTTTTATCTGTCCACGCCATTACATTAAAATGCGCCTTTACCGGCAAGCGCTGCTGGCTTATCGCCTCATTCAGGAAATCATGCGTAGCATCACGGCCAATTGCATTTTCTCTTGAATATGCTGACAGCGATTGTAAGCGCAATTTTTTGGCTTCTAACTTTTTGATAGTTTGCAAACTATCACCTATAAAAATAAATTGATTGTAGAGGTGATTACATTTAAGTAAAGTGCCAACCGGAGTGGCAAACCCGGTACTGAATTTAGTTTTGTCGGTACTGTACTTATCATAAGTAATCCTTGGACCGCATAATGGTGGTAAGTCTTCCGCATCACTTAATGTATATAGCTGGCAATGGTTGTCTCCAATTCTGATCTCGTTTTGAATGTGGATGTCCTTTATAACCGGCGCCTCATCTTTGTTGAGTAGGAAACAATACTGCTCTAATATGCCTGCGGCTTCCAATGTTCCGGCTAGTTCGTCATTATCCATCCTTGATAAAGAGACAAGACCACTGTCTTCCAAAAGGCGGACAAACTGACCAGCACTGTCCTGAAAATCGCGAAATAATTCATCGCAGGTCGTTTGCACAGGCACCATGCGTTTCTGCATCAAGGTACTCGCTGCGCTATTATAATGCTTAAATTTATCCGGCTTTTTAGTTAAAAAGATGTGGCAATGGTGGTGCAAAAAATTCCGCTCATTAAAGTATCTTTCACTGGAGTGCGACAGAAAACTGTCAACATGGTTATGGCCTTCTTTAGCAAATACTGCCTCGTACTGTTCATTAATGAACCAGTCCTGTTTATGGAAAACCGTATTCTTAGGAAGTAATTTTATCGCTTTGATAATTATCTCATGAAAAGCGAGATACTCATCATTTGACAGTGTGAAAATTTCAGGAAGTTTTACTTTGTAACCGATGGTTAGATCGCCTTGCGCTGAAACCATGCAATCATGCTCTACTTTATAAACCGGGAACACTTGTTCCGCTTTGCGATAGGATGCCATATTAACGTTTTAATTGTAAGAATAATTTGCGGGTACTGAACTTCAGATGCTCTGGGAGATTTCGCTTTGCAGTCTTTTTCATCAGGCCATGCTCGCCGTACTTGTGGCTCAAATTAAAGACCTTATAAAAAAGTCCGCTTCCGGAAATCGCAATGATAATTATGCAAATAACTACAGGCACGCCAATGATATACATAACCGCGAAACCAATCAGCAGCAGTACCAATCCCACAGCCAGGTAGCCAATGTATTGGGCCTTCAAACCCTTAAATTCAATCGGCTTATTAATTCCCTTGTTAATCTGATATAATGCCATGGCCGTGAAGTTAAACTCCGAAAAATGATTTTAATACCGTTGAGACGACTACTAAGAAAATGCAGCTACCAAACCAGCTTGAGGCGACTTTTCCGGTATCATGGTCGCCGTCGTTCCATTTTTTGTAAACTTTTACTGCTCCAACTAAGCCGACAATAGCACCAATAGCATACATTAAACTTGTGCCGGTAGAAAAATAACTCTTGACCTGTGTTGTGGCCGCAGAGATACCGGAGTTACCATCCTGCGCATACAATGTCGCGGTTACCAAAAGCATACCCATGACAGTAAATATCTGCCTGATAATTTTTACCGTCTTAAAACGGTTGATTAATTTCTGTGATTTCATGATCATTACTTTATGTTAATTTAAAATGGTTATTAAGCCCAGGATTTAGGTAAATCGCTTGAAGTTATAGGGAATTGTAATTTTACCTTTGCCGTGGTTATTACCCGGTCAAGGGCTGACGGCAAGTCAATTTCATCGCTATATCTCTTATAGGAATCTATCAAGATGCCAAGAAGTGATAAAAATTCTTGTTTATTGTCAAGGTTCTTGAAAGCTTCGATCAGATTGTTTGCTTCCTGTATTAACTCTGTGGAAGGCTGATAGGTGTTTTTAAAAGGACCCGATTCTGAAAGAATTTCGGGATCATCGGGTGAGGCCTCTGAAAATTGCAATTCGCTAGCGTCGCTGAGTTTGACACCGATATCGGGTTTCGCTTTTCCCATCACCTCTATCGGCGCTGCCTGTACGCCGGCAAACATTTCGGTCGAAGGTGATCTTCGGTTAAACAGATTTGCAATTTCCTTTTGATAGTAGCGTAGAACTACATACAGGTAGTAGGAAACAGTAATGATGACAATGGCTGCAATATAGTGCTGCCATGAAATTGAAGACAACATATAACTTTGATTTAAAAACCGCCACACCATGTGGCAATTCCGAAAGCAAAGGTTGGAGGAGTGAGAATTATTTTTTCACACCTCATGTACGAGGTAGGTGTTATTTTTTTGAATTAAAATATAAAACGCTGTTTTACAATAAATTAAAATTAGTTTAAAATCTTATCCTTTGTTGAAAGGTTCCGTCGTCATCTATTTTCTGGTCTATCTTGCGCAGTAATGCAAGCTTTAATTTATCCAAAAAAGCCGTCCTGTCTTTCTTTCTCTTGGTTATGTCCGTGTATTTATGATAATATTGCCCGAGATCAACATGAAAAACTGTTTGAAAGAAGCTAACCACAGATTTGATCTCTGTATTCCCATTATTAAATACACCTAATGCCACCAGGGCATAAATCAGTTCCACCAGATCCGTTTTATTGAAGGTCCAGGTTAACGGAAGTTCAAGTGGCAACTGTAGCGGCTCTTCAACGTGTTCCACCAATTTTTGAAGCTCCAGGTTTAAGAAATCCTGGTATTTTTCGTTAGCGATGATCTTTGATAGCTTGTAGTCATGGCTGGTCGAGTACAATTCATCTTCTTCAAAATCCTCCAGTTCAACATGAACATCGAATCCGCCGCGTGTAAAATAAACTTCATCCATCAGGGTTGAACCTGAACGGTAATACTGGTAAAAAGAATGATTATGGTCGAAAAAACGCTTAAGGTCAGTGAGCTCATAATTGATATACTCTTTAACGAATTCATCGCTGCCGGTTGGTTTTTGCATAATGAAGTTATAGACATTGATGAAGTAGATATACTTGCTGTAGAATTGAGGCTTAATGACCTTGAAAAAGTGGACCTCATCTTCAACGCTTTCAAAAGAATAACTCGAAATGTAATTCTTTAATTTGGCCATTGCTTTTTTGCAAAGCAGTATCGATGATTTGTATTGTTCCGCCAATGAATCGCCGTTAATTGCTACTTCATTTAATTGGTTTTCTAAAGCGCTGTAGAAACGCTCCGCAAAAGTTCTCATAAGTGGTTTAGGATAGATTTAGTACTTACTTAAAATTGGTTTGTGCTTGAAAAGGTTTAGGTAAATAAAAGTACAGCAAAGCTTAACTACAATTCAGTAGCTAACCAATTACCGGGAATAGTTTAAATTAGGGTTTGGCTGGCAACTCCTTCAGCATATCCAATAACGGTATGTTTAAACCCTCCGCTATTTCTTGCAGGTATATATAACTGGGGTTAATATTTCCTGCTTCTAAACGCTGAATAGATTGCTGGTCTTTTCCGATAGAATGGGCTAGCTGTACCTGGGTGATACCCTTTTCCTTTCGGATCGTACGGATTTTTGCACCAAGGTCTTTTAATAATACTTCCTTATTCATCGGAAGTATAAAAGAAACGCAAAGCACTTAAAATTAACACAACGGATACGTTGTATTGTATCTTACCTGTAAATAATAAGCAAAAATATTTCGTTATGTATTATACAGTCGTTAACACACTTGCAACAAGTGCTTTAATGTCGTCTTTTATCTGGCGATAATTCATCAAAACTTCCATTTGATCAATGTCCCTAACCAGTGGGATAGATTTGTAGGCTTCCTCTTCACACTTTATGGCTTCGTGATCGTTTTGAATAGCATTGTGAAATGTTTTTAATTCGATCTTGTTATCAGGGTCATCGGCGACCATACCCACAAACTCGCCTGAAGACAACCCGGCAATTTTTGAAGCAGGTATAGCATAATCCAATTGCGTTGACTTGCTAACAGAAGTATCCTGACTATTTATAGAAACGCTTTCCTTTTCCTGGTTGATCTTGCCGAAACGTTCAGATAACTGCTTTGCGGTATCACCTGTCACCTGACCAAATAC
Source organism: uncultured Mucilaginibacter sp. (assembly GCA_964611565.1). GTDB lineage: Bacteria > Bacteroidota > Bacteroidia > Sphingobacteriales > Sphingobacteriaceae > Mucilaginibacter. The sequence continues at coordinate 4,942 of CAZTAU010000005.1, forward strand.
TATGTTACCGACAATGTTGAGGATTACTTCTGCTTGTTCGCGGCCATAGTCTTTTTTAAGCTGGCTATAATCCTGCACGGCGAGTGTAACTGCTACTTTATTTGACCTGGCAGTAGCGATCAGGTTGTCGATTCCATTAAAATAAATTGTGGGGAACTCGTCGAAGATCATACTGCACTTTTGCTGATTTTTTCGATTGACGAGCTTATTTATGCGGTTAATATAAAGTGATAACACCGCGCCATAAACCTGGGATTTCTGCGGGTTATTTGCGAGACACACGATCTTCGGCTCCTCTGGATTATTGATATCCAGTGAAAAGTCATTGCCGCTTAAAACATAATATAGTTGGGGTGAGGATAACCGTGCCAGACTGATCTTCGCACTGGCGACCTGTCCTTCCAACTGCTCATAGGCTTCATTTTGCCAGGCTGATACAAAGGGATTGATCAGCACTTCGATCTCCGGCTCCTGCAATAAGACCTCAAACAATTCCTTATAATCTACCTGGGCCAATTCAATTACATGCGGCAGGGTGCAAAAACGGCCGTCCTGATATTTCTTTAAAAACCACATAATGGCTGTTATGAAATTGATAGGAGATTCGACAAAGAAGTCGCCCTGCTTTCTGATCCACTCCCTATTGAGGCCTAACATGATCGTACGGCTGGAATCAATCGCATCGGTAATGTCCAACATGGTATGAGGTTCAAGGGGATTTGCCCGGTGCATTATCTGCTCTAAATTGATGACATATTGGGTTGGTTTAATGGCATAACGGTTGCCGTACTTTAATAAAGCATTATAAACTATCTTCGACAGATCATCATATTTAAAATCATAAACCAACATTGTAAAACCTTTCTGAATATGCTGGGTGATGATATGCCTAATCACAAAATAAGATTTACCGGCACCAGGACTACCTCCAATCAACGTTCCTCTAAAAGGATTTATGATGTTGATATAACTCTTGCGGACTTTCCCTTTGAGTTGGTAAACCGCCGGTAAATTAATTGAATACTCGTTTTCCAATAATCTTTCTTCCTGCGGAAATGATTCGTTTTCCCGGTTGAAAATATCATTAGATAAGTTAACTTTTAACCTTCGGAAAAACAGACTTACACCTGATAACAGCAGGCTGTAGCCAATTGTCGTTATGACCATGTACAGTATGGCAATAGTATAGACGGGATATTTCCATTGAAGGAATATTCCGCTGACAAAATAAAGTACCGTACCGACAGCACAATACGTCAAAATCGTTTTGAACCTGATCTTTTCATCTTTTTTACCCTTACTGCCCAAAAGCGAGATCATTAATAATCCGAAAGCCGATAATTTAGCGTACAACACTTTTTTAAAAACCAGCATTTTTGAAAGCGGTAATAACACCTGATTGACTACAGGCTTGGTCAGACCTAACGCCTGAAAAGCCGAATAACAACATAAATAAAAATGTATGATCAAAACTGCAATACTCAATAGCCTCGTAAAATCAATGACTTTTCTTAAGGCTTGTTCATTTTCACCTGTTTGCATGAGCTTTATTTTAAAGTGAATGTCCTTTTCTTTTTTTCTTTCGCTTCCGTTGCTGAAGGCGACCAATCGCGGCTAAGTCCTGGTGCTCCTCTTTGAAAAGTGCAGCAATTAGTGAATTATTATTGTCTGAAGTATAGGGATTCACTGAAGGTTGTTCAGAGCTTTTGCCGTTAGGAGCGCTATTTTTGTTCCACTTGCTGTTATCTATTGATGTTTCTTTAGTAAACCGTACTGCCAGCATATTCGCGCTATATTCCTTGCCCAGGTCGCTTCCATTGAAAACAGTTTTTGATCGGTGGTCGACAAATGTTACCCCATACAACCGGCCTTCATTACTGTGTCGGAGAACAGAGTGAATACCTGCGTCATAAAGTTGCTTTTGAAATTCGGACTTGGAAACAGGCGTTGAAAGAATGTCATCAATGGTATTTTTAATTTGTTCCTTAATAGGTTTTCGTAAAAGATCATTTAGCCGGAACCGCCCTTCCAGATTATTTAAGGTAGGCTTCCCGTAAATGCTGCTGGCCTTAATGGGTACACCCAATTTGTTGCCCTTGTCATCGGTGATCCAGTAAACCAAGCCATTCTTTTCATACATCCTGGAGTCTTTTGCGCCACGATCGGCGGCGATATTGAATTGATTTAGTACTGCATTTAATTCCGAAACACTGGTAAACTTATAAGACCTTACCACTTCATTTACAACGTTAGTGATGGCTCTTTTACTTTCTGTTCTACCATAAATTACCTTACTTAAGTTACCATTCTGCTTCTGTTCCTGCCCGGTTTCACCACCAGCCTTTACTAATCCATATTTGGTTTCTATCGCTTTTCTGGCCTCAGATGATTTAGTTTTGCCTAACAAATTAAGACTGATCCGTTCCCCTGACGGCTGAATATTGGTCGTCACGATATGGACATGAGGGTGTCCGGCATCGCTATGCTGGTAGGTCAAATATGGTTGGGTGCTAAAGCCGATCTGTTGCATATAATCGTCTATGATTTGATTAAGTAACGGTGCTTCCAAATTTTCATTGATTGCAAAATTCAAAGAAATGTGCACAGCGTTAACTTTCGTTCGGTCATTTCGTTGGGCCAAATCTGTTAGCCGAAGCAGTTTATCATTAAAGCTCAGGTCTTCATAATCCTTGAAATACCCGTTCGCTGAAATGAGTTCCGCCTTGCCATTTCGGACCTTGATCTCGTTATAATTTAATGCGCCGATCAGGCTTCTTCCGCTCTTAATTTTCGCGACCATAGTTCCGCATAATTGTTCATTCTTTCTTTGATCTGGCCAATGGATGGCTCCAATTTACTATTGATCACACCCAGCAAATTGATCCATAATCTGGAGTCTGCCGGGCCATGTGCGGCGTTAATATTCCGCACTGTTTGATTCAAATTATTTCCAATAGAATTAAGTTCTTTTCGTAATAAAATGAGTTCTTCTAATACCTCGTCCATTGACTTATCACGGTACATTACCGTCACCGGCTTTTCCAACAAAACGCTCCTGATATATTCGCTCAATTTCCTGAATCGTGTTTTCTTAAACCGGTTATCCAGCAATTTAAATTCTGCCGGTTTCAATCTCGTTAACAGAATTCTTGAGCGGTTTTCATCTTCATTTTTCATCATTCATCATCTTTTAAAACCCGACTTCGGAGGAGTTTTCTTAAATGTCCCGTACTGACTTCGGAAGGGAGGGCAAGATTCGTTTGTATTACAAACGTACATCTTGCTGATTGCTACAAAATGCAATCTCATCCTTTTTCAAAGTCTTCGATTGGACTTGATTAATATTCTTATCCTTAAAACGATTCGCTGTAAAATGGCGATTGCCTGAACCGCCGTTTCATTTCCTGCTGATAGTTATAAATCCATTCGGCGGCACAAACTTTCCAGTTGATGATCGGCTGTCTGGTAATGCTTTTCCATTCCCTTAACTGATGCTCGTCGTAAAAATTTCGGGCAACTTCCAGAACTCCTTTTTGATCAAAATAGATCTCAATTGAGGTGAGCGATGGTGGTACGGAAGTACCAAAACCATCATCATTTTGGACAGCTAATTTTACCTTTCTTCTGGGCGATTTAATAATAGAAGGATCGATCCTTTTCAGCTTACGCTTCATGCCATTTCATTTTATCGTTCAACTTGCCGGAATTCATCAATGCCTCGATTTCCTCCAGGTTGTAATAAGTTATGCCACCCAATTTTTTGAATGGTATCAGCCCTTTGTCGCGCAGGTATTGAAGCTTACTTTCAGACAGGCGGAGCATCTTTTTAATCTCGAACGCTTTGAGCCATTGGTGCCCCGGATGGCCAGTCTGTTCTTTTAACAGCTTTTTAATATCAACGATCAGCTGTTGTTTAAAATCAATCAAGTCCTGCACCGTGATCAGTTGATCGCGGTGAACTTTTGCAAAGTCATTTAGGGTTTCATTATAATTTGCCATAGCTTAAAATTTAGCACAGCAAATGTGAGGAAGGGCAAAATATTTTTTTCACACCTCATGTACGAGGTAGGTGTTTTTTGTAAAAAAGAATAATCTGAGAATTCACCGGTAGATAATGTTCAGTTATCCTTTGTTATCCTAACAAAGTAAAGTTATTCGTTGTTTCTATCCATGAGTAAGAGGATTGAACATTATCCCCCCTTTTTTGCAGTCCGATATTTAGGTGATCATGGTAATATTCTTATAAATCATCGTAATCAACATTGTTTCCTGTTTTCAGGAAATCGCGCTACGCTTCAACCAATGATCTGGCTTTACCCATTATCACCAAATAGTGTGAAAATACTTGTCAAACCAATATACTAAATTATCGGGCAAAATTATGGGTTTAGGTAAAGCCAACGTTACTACGGTAGCCCTAACGGCTACAATTGTCACTTAAGTGTCGTTTTAACGGAATTTTTTTTGCAAAAAACGGTCTTTTGCAAAAGTCGGTGATATATATAAATATATGTATCATATATCTCAAATACACCAGGTGGATTTAACTTCCATCGAAGATGGATTGACTCTTGGAGAGTTTAATCTTCTTGATTACTATTTTTTGTTCCTGTTGGAATTAATCGAAGCAGGCGTAAAACTCAACCTTTACCGTTACCTGGAAAATGGATTACCGGTACATTATTGTACTATCCATAATATGGATGAATTCAGGGATTGGGCAACACCTATTATAAATAGGTATTAAATGAAAATCCGCAGCTTGGGCTGCGGATTTTTTATGAAATGCTTTTTATTCCACCCCACCACTATTCACTCCGCCGATCACCAGCCGGAATTTCGGACGGTAATATTTGGGATCTGGCTCTTTTGTGGTTGGCTGAAGGTCTGAGGCTTCATCAGTTCCACTATACAGGACGCTTTCTTGTATGTAACCAACGCTAGCGAGTGAGGTCACTTCACGCCAGTTTGCTTCGCTGCTTACCTGGGTCTCGTTATAATAGGTGATTTCCTGACGTATAGTCGCCGGTAGAATGGTTTTAGAGGCACGCTTGGGGCTTAAAAGCTGACAGATTAATTCATGGAATGGCTGGGCCATTGCGGGGTGAAAAGTAGCGTAGTTTGGTGTCGGCGGTCTTTTTCGTGTGCCCTTGGCGGTAACCATCCATTCGACAAGTTCCTGTGCTTCCACGTGCGTGATGCCGTTGTCTTCAATGATTTCGTGTTCACCGATGGTTGTGGGCAGCATAAAATCAGGCGGGCAGTTATAAAAAAGGTATTGAGCAATGCCGCCGTGAAGCTTCGCATAATCTATCAACAGGTCGATTTGCCGTAAACCGCCAACTTCATGGTGTAAGGCTGTATAGTTACCGGTTTTATAAGTGATCTTAGCCTGGCAGGCCAGCAGGATATAACCGTGTTCTGTTTCTACCAGGATTTCCAAGTCACTGCCGTTACGCCTCTCTTCTTTGGATTCATATAAACGTACGGGGACGGCGTATGACTCAAAGTAATCGTAGAAATTATATAGCAGGTTTTCAGTGATGGTCGTTTCACTGATTTTTAAATTCATTGCCCTGGCAAAAGCGATTCGGCCCCAAACATCGCGGCTTAGTAACTGAAAGAAATGGCAGACGTTTACAGGTGGTTCAGGTAACATATTGGTATTATTTATTACTCCGGTTTTTCAAAAATTGTGCTGGGTTTTTCAGAGGAAATCCCTGATCTCTCATGAGTTGCCAAATGGCATGCTTAACGATGAGCGAGATATCCTGATCGGTGATAAAATAGTCAGATAAACGGTATAACTTACTGATAAGTGGATAAACGGACCTGCCGGTCATAAACCGCATCAATACATAATAAGTTAGCGTTTCACGGTATTTAGGGGTTAGTTGTTCCAATTGCCAGATATCTGCGATTACCTGAAACGCAATGCCTACCGAACGTTCATCACTATGATAGCCGCTAAGCACAGTTACCGCAGCTTCAAAAGGCCCACTGATTTTATATCGGCTTAAATGAAGTGCTGTGATGATGTCGTTTTTATCAACGGTGGTGTGCTGATGTCCTAACAGGATTAATTTAAACAGGTGGTCGCCATAAAGTTGTTCGCTTAGTAAAGAACGAATGGTTAAGGCCTTGAAAAATGGTTGTGTCCAAATGCTGTTGATGCGCAGTTCTTCCAGCACGAACCGCCGGTTAGCAGCATCATCTGAAATATAAATACCACCTACCTCGACGCTAAGCAAGGCCGATTCAAATACATCAGCGCCCATTGCTTTTTTGAATTGTTTGGATTTTTTATCCTCATACTCAAGCAGTGATAAACAAGGGCGCGTTTCTGTAACCTGCTTAACCCAGTCTCTGAAATTTTGTAAACGCTTGATCTCTTCCTGCTTATGTTCCGCGGTAATGATCATGCGCAGTTTTTGCCCGTTTTCCTCAAAAAAGCTAATATGATCGGAATCAGATTTAACCGTTTTATGCTGGATGTACTGGTCTATCAGGTCTGCAGTTACATTGCCAATAATAAATTTGGGCATACCCTCGGGTAAGTTAAACCCTGATTTATAGAGGGTCATCAGAGCGGTGATGTCGGGTACAAAAAATTGCTGTTCTGTAGCGGTTTGCAATGCCACATTATATTGGTTAGCATCACCGGCACTATAACGAATGCCGATACTTTTAGCAATAAAATATTCGTAAACCTCTATAGGGCTGGTTTTATTGAAAATGGCGAACGCACCCAATGGTAGTTGATAAGCTTCATAGTTCTTCTCCTGCTCCACCATCAAATCTGTAAACCGTCGTTGTTGTTGCAACTGCCCGTCAACGAAACGCTCGATATCGCCGATATCCTTGATCTCGCCGGTAATATATTTGGAAGTAGCCGCGTAAATAGTACTGTTTTCTTCAACGGCCTGTTGGAAAGTTGCCATATATAATGGCAGTATTTTACTGATCGTCCACTCGCTTAGCGGATTATTATTTAGGTTGACGGTTTTGCCTACCTCCAGGCCTTTAATCTTCTGATAAATGGGATCATTGAGATTGATTTCGCCTTCCTGTTTTTTTAATTCTGTATCAGGAAGGTCAAGGACTGTATAAGTGAAACTGCGTGTACCCGATGCCAACGTGACCACAGTGTTTTTATCCACCTGTTCGGGCAATTCCGAATTCTTTCGGTCATCGGGTTCTAATAAACAATAGTCCACAAACAATTTATTGCTTTCCATGCCTGGATGTGCCCTGCGATAATTGTAGACAAGTTTTAGGCTTTTTTGATGATACCCCTGACTGTTCAATATTTCCAGATAGCCCTGCATCTCTCTAACCGAAAATTCATATTGACTAAGATCGGCTTGACAAAACACTTTTAACTCATCAGAATGACCATTCCGGCGTTGCAAACCTGCCAGGTTAAGGCGGGAAGCAATATCTCCGGGGAATTTTTCAACGTAGGTGTTCAATACATTTTCGGCCTGGTCGTAATCGTGATATTGGTAATAGATTTCAATTTCCCGGCGGGTATAATCTACACCCGGCCCGTAACGCTCCCGCAGGTCGATACAAATGCCCAGCGCTTTGGCCTTGCGTCCAGAAGCAGTGTAAGCATGGATCAGCTCGTTTGTTAAATAATGATCTTTCGTTATATCCGCTATCGACTCCAAAAGCTCAGCAGTTTCCTTGAACCGCTTGATTGAACGAAAGTAATGTGCGGCAAGATAGCGGTCTTTTAAGGTTTGTTCGGGTAAATGCTCTTTCATTACCCGCAACATTTGTTGCTCTGTTTTTTTTGCGCCTGTGATATCTTCCAGTTTACGCTGGATCTTAGCTTTATCAGCCAAAACATTTAGTCCATTTGGGTGTAGGGCTTCGGCTTTTTCGACAAATTCAAGTGCTTCGTTATATTGTTCGTTTACGGTATATAAAAAACCGAGCGTTGAAAATACTCGGAGTTCATCCTCCGCCAGGCGGTCGGTGCGCTCCAGTTGTTTGAGGCCGATACGCCGCGCATCTTCCATACGGCCGATCTTACCTAAAGCAAGTAACCAGGACGTATGATATTCGAAAAGGTTTTCATGATCTTCACCGATGGTAGCAAATTGTTCAGCGGCTTCCGCGTAGCGTTCTAGGAACATGAGATTGATTCCCGCTTGCTTCCTGCCGAAATAAGCATCTGTATCCTCCTCAATGAGCTCACAGGCAACTTTTAACGCGGCTTCATTATCCCCTAAAACAGTCAGTACTAAATTTAGCCTTTCAAGGATCTGAAGCGAATATTTTTTGGCCTCCGTGACCTTGATCTTGCTCCACAGTGTTTCTAATAATTGCCGGGATAATGCAAGGTGCTCTTTGTCCTCGTCACTCATCAATTCGGTAACATTGAAATCAATGCGCTCGCCAATCAGCGCTACTGAAATAATATTGCAATAAATATCCTGGAAGTTTTCGCTGTCGGGTTTGTTGTCATAAAGCCGTTTTGCATAGTACACGGCCACCCGCGGTGATTTTTTTACAGCGATGTTGATCAGGGCGACCAGTGTTTCCGGATCGTTTTTTAGGTGTTCAGGCACTATAGCCTCAATTTCCTCCATACTTGACGTAGGCACAGCCTGATAAAGTTCTGCCGCAACAGCTAGGCCTGGGTGACTTTCTTTGATCTTAGCAATGACCTCTTCCGCTTTATCATATTCCTGCTTTACAAAATATAAACCGGCGAGATTGGAAAGGTTACCCGCGTTTTCAGGGTCAAATTCGCAAGCCTGCTCATAATAAATAATCGCTGTATCATAATCATGCTTTTGCATGTAGGTATAGCCTATATTATTTAACAGTTTATATTTGATAACCTTAGTTGCTTTTTCCCAAACGCGCTCCTTAAGTTCAAATAGATTACTAAGGGCGGTATCTGTTTGATTTTGTTCCAGGGCTTTCTTGATCAGGTTGAGTTGCGCCTGGTGTTCCGCATCAATCGACTGTTCAAAATCGCTGCGTTGGACATAATTTTCATTGGAGAGTGCCTGTTGCTGGATCATTTGACCCATGAGCCCCTTCAACTCCTGAAAGTGTTCGCGGCCTTCTTCTTTAATCTCAGTCGCTGCCCGTATGGTTTCCATCGTAGACGGCTTCAGGTTCTCTTTCGCTTGATCGCTGTAAACTTTAACGAAAGTGTCCAATAATCCAACCGGTACGGTATTGAGTTGCTTTAACGGGCCTTTCTTTATAGTAACATGCAGGTGATGTTCCAATAGGCGCGCCACTTCTCGCAGGTCATTGATTGGATAACCGGTATGAAACGCTTTTCTGACATCAGGTAATTGAAAGATTTCCGCCCAGGAATGCTCCTGATCCCGTAAAAAGATCGCTAAACTTTGTAAATACTCCAGGTCAAATTCGTCTTCATGGAGTTTGATATCAAGGTCAAGGCACAACTCATGAAAAAATAATTTTTTCTTAATGCTCTTGATAGCCATTTTGGAAGCTACCGGCCAGACTTTTTTTGCAAAGGGTAATAACGGGAAGTTCAACGCTTAATATTTTTTTGAAACGTAAATGTAAAAAATATTAAAACTAATATTTTTAGTACTTATTCACATTTAGCGCACCTTTCAATATAAAACAAAAATTGTTGATTTCTTTTTTTGCAGAAGGGTGTTGCAAATATTACCTTGTAATATGAAAGTAATTGTAGACCATTTGAAGTTGACGTTGGATGACTTGTTGGATGTCAAAATTGGCACCATTCAAAACACTGATTTTTTGGATAAGCATCACGATTTTGATGGTGTTACGGAATTATACCAGTTGAACTATCAAGCATACGAGCTGATCAACGATATATTTTTTAAACTCTTCCCCGATGAGATACAGTGGGGAAGCCAATCGGTATTCAGGGCTTGGGAAAATCTGTTTAATGCCAATTTACACCCCATATTTTACGAAGCGCTTTATAAATACTATCAATCTAAAAAAGTCGATCATGACCTTTTTGAACTCAAGACGATAGCTGAAGAGGTTAAAAAACAGTATGATAGCTTAATGTCTGCCGCTTAAATTCCGAAAAATTATTTTTCGGATTATCCCTGTTTTTCCTGGCTTGCCATAAACTTCTTAATGATGTAATCGGCACCGATAGCGCCATTTTCTCCAATAAGCATACCTATAGCCTTATCTTTTATTAAAATCGGCCCGCCGCTGTAACCATGGGGTTCGGAAATGGGCAGACTGATTGTGAAGCCATTTTCAAAAATTTCACGTTTTTCCCGGTATTTATCAATGTGCAAAAAAGTCTTGCCTCCAAAGGTGACCGCCATTTCACCATAATGCCGCGTTCTGATTTTTGTACGATCTTCGGAATCTGTATTTGATCGGCTACTGTAAAAGTCATCATCGTAAAGGTCATCCAGTTTTCCCGGTTCGGGAACATTTTTGGTGCTAAAACCCACTGCTGTTAACTTATCCTTACTGTTAATTTTCGCATCTTTAGCTAATGGCGTAAAATGCACTGGTCTGAAATCTACCACTTTGCCGATATAAAGGTCTAAGTATAGAGGCGGCTGTTGACCGTCATGATCCATATACTCGTGATAGATGGTTTCAACTCCATAGTAATTGTCGTCAATAAAAGCCTTATAAGTGTTTGATGCCACGCAAAAATTATGGCCCGCGCTGATAAAAGACCCTTTATCATCAATAAAGAACGCGCTGCCATTAAAGGCAAAAACATCCTTATCGGGTAGGTAGGATAAGATCCGAAAAATTGCTTGGTTCATGTTAATATATTGTTAGGCAAATTATAAATTACCATTTGGCGAATGTTATATTTTCAAATTATGTAATATCAAATGGTATGTCGGATATAGCAGATCAAAATGTTTTATTACCGTTTTAGCGATTTGTGTTTTCGACAATTGCGAATCGGCTGGATGGAAATCAATACCGAAATAAAGGTAGTCACGTAGGTTATCCTCCATCAGATATTTTGTTAATGTAGCTTCGTCGGAAAATTCCGATAGCCACCTCTTTTGCCCGTTCATTTGGATGAAATAACCTTCGGGTAAATGACTGATGGCGTTAAAAAACTTTTCACGGAATGTGGGGCTGTCATTTAGCTTCGATTTGAGGTAAGTACGGTCTATCTTGCTTCCATGTTTATCACGGCCGACCCTGTTCCAAATCCCGACAGCATCTTTATGGATAATGATCTGCATACGCATAAAGTTGATTGGCGTCTCATTTTCCCCGAAAACCTTAATTTCATCCTCATCCCGGCCATAATGTAACCACATCCCATCAAGTTCAAGACTGGTGTGGCTGTTGTGAACAGCTGATGACACCACGTTTTGCCACTCATAGTGTCGGTGAAGATCCCACTTTTGGGATTTGATCAAGGGTTCTATCTCGTGGTGTAAATGATAGAACATTGTGCGAACAGCCTCGCGTTCCTGGTCATGTTCCACCAAATGGCTATAAGGTTTTGCCCCTTCAAAAGCCGAGAAATGTACTTTCTTGAAAAACTGTTCAGTAAAATCTATATCATCAAGGTTAACCGAATTTCCACCGAACACTTGTTGCATTTCTTTTCGGTCTTCGGCTATGCGTTGTTGTCTGCGTTGATAAACTATGCGGTAAGGTGCGATGAAGTCTTCGGTGATATCTTTCGAGTGCGTGAATTGGGTACTAAACCAATCTTTCAAAGTTTTACAGGTGTTCTCATCATCCGTTCTTAAACTGATTTCCATGTTTTTTTCTAAGCCACCCATGGTACAGTTGCCCGAACCAACATAGGCGGTTAAACCCTTGTGGTCTTTGATAAGGTAAAGCTTAGGATGATAAAAAGTATTTGGACGTTGGAAATATTTCGCTTTGCTCAGGTCAGATTGTGTAACCAACAAAGTTTGAAGCACATCCGGCGGTGTAGGTAAATCTACGCCTACCAAATAATGCTCCATAGCCCCCTGTGCAAGGTGTTTCCTGATGAAATTCAACCCATCTGTAGACATTAAAGCAACCGCGATCCAGATTTCTTCAGCATCTTTTAAATGTAGTTTGAGCGTATTGGCAAGGTGGTAGTTGTGACCAATCATAACATGATGATTAACGTTTAAGAAAGTCAAAGCCATTATTATTGGCGATAGTGATCAAAGGTTGTATTCGTGCTAAAAAACTATCCCTGTTGAAGTGTTGTTCCTCCAGGGAAGGGAATAATGTTAAGTAGTCCTGCAATAATTTCGTTTGTGGGGCTTTTGCCTGTACGATTTCCACCGCTTGTTGCTGAAGGCTGAAAAATGATTCAAAATATTTCTCTAATGGCGGCAGCTTATCACTTTTGGAATTGTTGAATGAAGTGTCGGCAGGTATCAGGTTCCAGATGAGGTCATGTGAAACGAATGCATAAGGCAGAAAATGTTCCACAGCATAGTTACCGACAGATAACCGTTGGTTAGTGTAAATACAATCAACACCTCCCAATTCCTGAATTACAATATCCCAAAATTGCGTCCGCTGCCTGGTCAGGCTTTTTCTTAAAGGCGATTTGATCAATTTATTGGGAATGTCAGGGACATTAGGATTTCTGGACTGTAAATACATGGCAAGATTCCAGTAGCAGAAGTCTTTTAACATTTTTGCATTTCGCTGAAAATATGAAACCCATTTAGGATTGATCTCAATATGATCTTTATGTAGTGCGTAGGGACACTCATTAGTGAATGTCAAAGAGGCCTTAATAGCCTCCTGCTGATTTCCGGCGGGAAACCAAGGACTTAAAAAACGATGAGGCACTTCGCCGTTAAAATGCCATAACGTTTTAAGTGTTAAGCGATCATTGCTATGGACTAATTTTCTGAACACCGTTTCGCGATCTGCATCTAAAGTAAGACCCTGCACATCCTTAAGTAATTCGATTGCTTGCTGTATTTTGTCCTGTTTACCAAATGATACATGAAAATAATTTACCGTGAACCAGGCATGGCTGATCATTTCGGCGAAGAGGTCGTTCTTTTTTATTTCAACCTCACCGTACTCCAGCCTGTTCAAAATGGCCAGGAACCAATAAAATTTGTATGTCAGGACAGTGCTTTTAAAACATGCCGCAAGCCGGTGGACAGGCAGGCCATCTTGTTCAGGTAAATTCATAACTTTTCATAGTTAAATGAGTTGCAACTTCTTCAGTTACCCCATCTTTTATCTCCCGGACAATAGCTTTGATAACCGGGTTTAAAGACTTCATAATATCCGCGACCTTACGGCAATCCTCTTCTGTCTTAAATGATGGTTGATATATGGCAATCTTATGGTATTTGCTGGTATGGCTGCTAAATGACCAGGGCAATCGATGCGTATCTTTTTCTTGCAGCAATTTTATGACTTCCTGCTTCAGCGAAGTTTTGACATCATAAGGTGCTCCGAAACTCTCTATCCTGATCATCAGTTTCAGATCGAGTATCTCCTGGTAAATTTTAAACTCATAGCCTTTGTAGCTGAATTCAGTCCATGAGTTGTCATCATTCAGGATATGGGAGTTACCACCTGCATTATTCACCGTGTAAATATAAAACGATTCATCCAGCAGGTACTTGCGGATCTTTTGATACGTGGAATAGCTACGAAGGTGAAGATTGGCAGATTCATCCAACCAGGCATTGGTAAGATAGTCAGCTTGTTGTTGCAGCGCGTTTTTATAATCATTGGCAATGGTGGTTATCGCCTCACCGGCTGGGCTTTGCTGCACAAACTTATCTAATATTGTGATCAATTCTTTGTACCCGACTTTGCAACTATGGCCAGAGGTAGTTTCTGAAATATCATCATATTCACCTTCCCTGTGAAACTGAAGATCTGAGGTGCCGAGCAGGATATGTACGCCGGGACATTGCTCCAGTTCCAGGCATTTCCACTGCCGTTCCAGTTGTGGGCCTGATAAACTTGACCACATTTTCAACTCCATCAGGCAAATGACATTGTCCCCGGCATCAAAAATACCGATATCAAATAAGCTTCTTACTGGTTCAAGCACCACACGATAACCTTCCGCGCTGACACCAGTGGCGGTCCTCAAAAAAATTGGGTCATTAAACAGGCATTGCAGGATGAGTTGGTGAGTACGTTCAAAATTTAGTGATGTGGTTAGAAAATGTTTGAAAGGCATATTGATAATAGTGGTTTAGTTAGCTTATAAATGTATCAGTTTCTTAGGATTAAAACCACATAATTATCTGGCCGTTGTCTGCGGCCGGGCTTTCTGCTGTATCTGCTGCGCAGGATTCCGCGTCAATCCGTAACGGTGCTCTTGATTTTTACTGGCGTTCAAAACAAGCAAATTATTCATGCAAATGATTGTCATTCGCCTGCGTTAGCCGCGAATGCCTCCTCACTTGCGAAACACTGTCAATAGCTATTTGAGGCTTGCAGCTATTCCCAAAAGAAGGAGAAAGGAAAACAAGTTGGGCACTGTTGCCGGCTATTGCCAGTAGTTCAAAAAAAGAAACGGTGCAAGTTTTTACGTCCTTAATTCATTGCTTCACGTTACGGGGCGGCATAATAAAACGCACCTCGGAGCCCTTTCGCCCCCTGTTTACATGTCATTTAGGCGATAATATTTATAGAAAATTATTACTTAGCTTTGATAAATACCTTATCCATAATATGAAACATTTCTTTTATAAAGGGAAAACCAACTTCTTAGAAGCAAAAGCTGAAGAAACAACAATTGATGAAAAAATAGAATTGGTAAAGAAGGAGTTTTCTAAAGTTTTAGAAAGTAGAAATTTATCATTTTTAATTGGTTCCGGCTGTTCTTTAGGCCCAAATGGGATTCCAACTATGGTGAAGCTGGCCGAAGCTTTTTTCGAACCAAGTGAGGAGGTGCTTAAATCAATGTCCGAAAAACTTCAAGAACTGATATTATCCGCAGATAATAAAAAAGTACTTGAGGAGTGGGTTATCGATCATGCAAAGGAACCGTTCATAAAGAATTTGGAGACTTTTTTAGGTACTTTATATAGCCTGCGATTTTATCTTGAACAGATAAAGGCCGGCGACGAATTGGAAAAAATTGACAAAGTTATTGATGAAACCAAACATTTTATTTTATACCAATGTCTTAACAAAGACAATGATGGTAAAGACGGCGGCATACTTGATAACTACAAAAACTTTTATCGAAAGTTATCATTGCGAGATAGTAACCTTCCCAAGCCTAATGTTTTTACTACAAATTACGACTTGTATTCTGAAAAGGCAATGGATGAATTGGGTATTACCTATACCAATGGCTTTTCCGGTTTTATTGAACGCTACTTTAACCCATCGATTTTTAATTATGCTTTGGCTGAACAGATGGACATCAGTTCCTTTAAATGGAATGTTATCGATAGTTTCATTTACCTTTTTAAAATTCATGGTTCGGTAAATTGGATTGAGGTCGAGGATAGTAATAAATTATTCAGAATAAAGGAGCTACAGGATTCAAGTTTTGATTTTTTAAAAAGTCAGAAAAATTTAATGATTTACCCCTCACCAATTAAGCAGAACGCAAGTTTAGGAACGCCTTATTCAGACTTATTTAGGGAATTTCAAAAGCGCATTGCAAGGAACCAAAGCGTATTGGTTACGATGGGCTATAGTTTCGCTGATGAGCATATCAATAATTTGATATACCAGGCGCTTACAATTCCAACATTTAGATTGGTTATATTTTCAGACATGGGTTTTTATGTTGATGGTGAATATGAGTTATCAAGACCCAATATTGAAAAATTGAAAGACTTAAATGATCCGAGAATTTGGATAATTGGTAGCGACCCTGAGTATCGTTCGGAAGCGATAGCAAAAGAACCTGAGGCAGTAGCTGAAGTAGCTCCTGTTGACGACGATCCGATGGAAGAAGAAATATTGGGTGGAGGTGAAGAACTTAGCGAACTTGTTTTTCCAGAAATCAATCCCGAAAAAGGCTTATTTTACTTCAGCACAATTGGAACTGACCTTCTACCGGATTGGTCTGAAAACAAAATTGAAGATCAAAATCAAAAAATTATCCAATTTATCAATAGTCCAAAAAAAGTGGAGGAGGATGAACAATGATTCGGGATGATAAACAAAGAGTTATAGGAAAGCTAATAAATATTAACTCAGAGAAATTTGCAGTCGAATTATTAAATCAGTCTATCAATTTTACTATAAATGGATATGATGATATTTACCAATATGCTCAGATAAATGGATATGTGATTTTACCTTACCAGGATTATTATCTCGTCGCTGAAATATTTGGGGTCCGGGAACGCGATACTGATACAAAATGGCGGGGTGAAAAAGAGCAGGTTTTAAGCAAATCAAATTCTGTAAAGTATTTTGATATTACGCCAATAGGTACGATACAGCGCAATAAGTTTAAATATGGTGTTTCTGTATTCCCAACTTTATATTCGGATGTTTTATACATTAAAAAAGACGAACTGGATATTGTTTTTGAAGTTAGCGATGAATTAGAATCAGTGACTTTGGATGATGAAACAGGCACCAGGCTAAGAATGCTGGATATTGGTACCTCAACAATTTTCCCCGACTACAAAATCAAAATCGATATCAACAGCTTTTTTGGTGGGCATTCTGCCATATTAGGAAATACGGGAAGCGGTAAGTCCTGTACAATCGCATCAATGATACAGGGCTTATTGAAGAAAGATGGATTTAGTGCTGTAGGAGCCTCTTTTGTGTTTTTCGATGTCAACGGTGAATATCACAGGGCTTTATGTAACGTCGAGAATAAAGACATTGAGTTTAAATATTTCTCTTTAGACAAGGAAAAAGATAATTCTTGTTTTAATTACGGAGATGATGTAACTGTTTGTGATAATATAACCTATTCAGAATTTAAACTGCCTCATTGGTTTCTTAATATCGAAGAATGGGCCTTGCTATTACAAGCAAGTGAAAAAACACAATTACCAATTTTACGATCTGCGTTAGGGTTTTCTCAAACGATGACGGATGTCTCGCGGAAACATATCTACGCAAGTAACATCATGTATGTTTTTGAAAATTGGGATTCGCCGGTTGCTAAAAGGCAAAGGATAGGGTCGCTCGTTAGAAAAGGCGATTTTCAGGATATAAACTTAACGAATTATGATGCGAGATTTGGAAATTTCGCAAACCAACAAGCAGAAGATACTTTTAAAGCATCGGTTGCTGCCCATATAAAGATCGACGAATTCGTTTTCCCCAAATATGAAAACAACCCTTTCGATTTTAATTCATTGGAAGAACACCTGGAAGACGCTATTTTATACGAAGAATATCATGGCAATAAGCAAATCAGGGATTATTGTGCCAGTTTAATAACCCGCTATAAAAGTCTGAAAGAACGAAGCGAATTTTCATTTTTAAAGTCCGCATCTACGGCAACAGACAAGGACAATTTTATTAATGACCTGTTGGGTATAAGCAATACTGATAAAAAACAAACGCAGTTATCTATCGTTGATCTTAACGCTGTAGAAGATGAAATTGTTGAAGTTATTTCTTGTGTAATTTGCCGCTTGCTATTTGAAAGATTAAAGGGGAAAGAACCTAGAAACTCATTTCCCGTAAATATTGTTCTTGAAGAAGCTCACCGTTACATTTCAAATGATCCGGGTAGTGTATTTGGTAACGCCAACAAAATTTTTGAACGTATCGCAAAGGAAGGCAGGAAGTATGGTATTTTTTTATTGGCCTCATCACAGCGTCCAAGCGAATTGTCAAGGACAGTTTTGTCTCAATGCAGCAATTTTATAATTCATAGGATTCAAAATCCAGAAGACCTTTCCCAAATAAGGCAAATGACCCCTCACATATCCGCAAGTATTTTAAGCAGATTACCATCCATCCCAAAGCAACATGCGTTGGTTTTTGGTCATGCGGTGCAAATACCAACGCTGTTTAAAGTAAATAACGCCAATCCAACACCACATAGCACAGATAACGATATTGCAACCAATTGGTTTAAACCAAAGCCTAAGCCTGAAAGCAAAACAGATGAGGGTGCTGGAGAAACAAAACCCGCACCAGCAACGGTAAAAAGCGATATGCTGACACAGTTGGCACAGAAATTTAAGACAGACTGATGGAAAGGTTATTTCTTTATATAGATATATTGGGTTTTGAAGAATTAGTTCGAACGAACAAGCCCAAAGTTGATGAGATATTTAGAACGTTTGATGGGCTGAAGGTGTTCAAGCACCCAGCATTGCAAACAGTTGTTTTCTCTGATACAATCTTGGTGTTCAATAAAGATGAAAGTTGGCCTATCCATTATTATTGCACCTATCTTGCTGAATATACTCAACAGCTATTTTATCGACTCTCAAGGATCAATGTCTTTTTCAAGGCTATTATTTTGAAAGGAGATTTCAACTATTCAAACCTAAATAATATTAATGCTTACTTCGGCTTGGCATTGATAAATGCTTATCACGACGAAAAAGAGTTAGAGGGATTTGGCCTGTATGTTGAAAAAGCTATAAGCGATGAAATTGTCACTTTCGACAAGGTAACATTTAATGAAAAGTACGATTACGTTTTTTTATGTCAATCTATACTTAAACTTTATGATAACACCTCTGGGGTATTGCCTATAAAGGATTTGAATATATTTTCGGAAACAGACACGTATATTCAGATTGACGAAGACCTTCGCTTTTTACGTGAAATTGAATACATAAAACAGCAACACCCAGTTCCCAAGGTTCGGGATAAATATCAAAAAGTGTATCAAGTTTACAAATACAGATTGATGGACTTTTTTACCAAATTTGAAAGTGAAGGATTTATGCCCTTTGCTTTAAACGATCAATATGCAGGTAGCATCAATCCCTTTTTATTGTTGGCTGAAACTGAAATTAATAAGTTAAAGTAATGAATTTGTGTTAGTTAGACTGCTAATCGCTTTTATTGATTGAATAGTTCAATACCAGCTACATTTGCATAACGTTCATTCAACCTTTCTCGTAAGTTGAATAAGCGCCCTTCAGAAGAATCAACAATCTGAGAAAGTTGACAAATTTGTACTTTACCAATTTCAACTCTGTTTTCGTTTTCAATAGTTTGTATTGGTTGAACTTTTTCGTTGAAGATTTCTCCCGCATTAGACACAGAAGCAAATCAGTCCGTTTTCGACAAAAGATAACTATTTATTATATTATGTTTATACACATAACAAGGCTTTCAAGTGAAGAAGCTGGTTGTATCAATAAACGTTGTCTGGAATTTTATAAGTCGTTTTTATAAGCCTGCATTAAAAACAATTTAATGCAGGCTAGATATTATCAATCCATATTTAGGCGAGATTTTAAATTCTGCATATCTTCTTTTAGTTTACGTTCTACGACTCGAGCGTAAATTTGCGTAGTCGTTATTTTAGTATGCCCCAATATCTTACTAACCGTTTCAATAGGCACCCCATTAGAAAGCGTTACCGTAGTAGCGAAAGTATGCCTGGCAATATGAAAAGTCACTTTTTTTGTAATGCCACATAAATCTGCTATTTCCTTTAGGTAACTGTTAACTTTTTGATTGGATACCGTCGGAAACACCCGGCCATCTGATAGTGACCTTATGTTATCCTCGTACTTATCTAAAATCTCTAAAGCTGGGGGAAGCAAAGGGACATTCACAGGTATCAATGTTTTTTCCCTATAAGTTCTGATCCAACGTTCGCCATCACTTCCGGCAATAATATGAGCTGGAGTTAGGTTGATCATGTCCACGTAAGACAAGCCGGTATAGCAACAAAACACAAACATATCCCGAACCATATCCAAACGGGCGATAGATAACTTTTTATTTTCCATGTCCGCTAATTCCTTTTCAGATAACTGTTCGCGATTAACTTTAAGAATTTTCAATTTGTAAGTTGCAAAAGGATCGTTGCTAATCCATTGTAAATTCAAGGCAAGGTTGACCATTTTTTTAAGGCGTATTATATGCTTCATTACTCCATTGTTATTTAATGGCTGCTGGTGGTCTTTGGGTTTATGATTTCTGAGAAATACCTCAAAGTCCTTTACAAATTTATAATCCAACTGGTGCAGGTAAATATCGGTCGCGTTAAATTGCGCTTCAAGAAACTTCACCAAATAGCGCTGGGTGACATAGTAATGTTTCAACGTACTCCATTTCAAATCTTCGGTAGAAGTCTCGTTATGGTACGTTATTAGGCGGCTCAAGGAGTATACTTCGGCTTCCTCTCCGAGATAAAGGTCTTTAACCGCCTTTGCGGATAACATCTTCCGTTTAATTTGTAATTCTTTATAACAGTTACCTATGGCCAAACGTACCTCTTCCAGGTAATTATTAATGGATTTAACTTCTTCTTTATTTCCTTTAGCTACCCCTTTGCGGCCATCCCAATTCCTGGGGTCAACGTTTTGCTTTAAAGCAATATAAGCCCGCTGCTTATTTACCGTTACGCAGGCATAAACGGGTTCTTTTCCTTCTTTAGCTTTGTCCGGACGGGTGGTAAAATGAATACCGAAACTCTGTGATGTTTGCATAATATTTAATTTTTAAGTTCAAAATGCTTCATAAACACCCTGTTTCAGGTAACGAAAAGGTAACACAAAAGGTGCTTAAAAAGATTCTTTTATACAAACTTTTTTCACTGTAATAAACTGTATGTCAATACTTTGAATGCGTTTGTGTTACCTAAGTTAAAAACAAAAAACAGGTAGTCGGATAGGTAACGAGAACTTTGGCTTTAGGAAGGGTTATTCAAGGTATAATTAATGAAAAAACCCCTTAAATCGCTGATTTAAGGGGTTTTTGGTTGTGGAAGTCTTCCACTTTGTGCGCCCACCTGGGCTCGAACCAGGGACCAAAAGATTATGAGTCTTCTACTCTAACCAACTGAGCTATAGGCGCGGTTGAAATTTCTAAAAATTTCAGGCTGCAATTTTACATATTTGTGCGCTAATTACAAAGAGCTAATGCAAAATATTAAAAACATTATTTTTGATTACGGGAACGTAATATTTAATATCGATTTTACCAAAGTTGCCGAAGCATGGAAACAACTGGGAATCAATAATGCAGCCGAGTTTTACGGCCACCGTCAGCAGGACCCGGTTTTTAATTTATTGGAACGCGGCGAAATAAGTGTTGCTGATTTTAGGGACCGGATAAGAGAACTATCAGGCAAACCTGACCTTACCGACGAGCAAATTGACGGTGCATGGAACAAAATATTTTTAGATATCCCGCAGGGAAATCATGAATTATTGAAACGAGTAAAAGAGAAATACCGCACCTTTTTGTTGAGCAACATCAACGCCATACATTATGATTATGTGCACAGCTACCTACAAAAGGAGTTTGGAATGGACAATAATGATGACCTGTTTGAAAAGGTTTATTACTCGCATCTGGTAGGGAAACGTAAACCCGATGCAGAGATATTTGAACAGGTACTAAGCGAAAACAACCTTAACCCTGCCGAAACATTATTTATTGATGATAGCCCGCAGCATTTAGAGACTGCTAAGAAATTAGGGTTGCAAACTTATTTAATGACCGCGCCTGATAATATACAGCAGTTTTTTAAAACGAATGGCTTATTAGATTAATCCAACTTCCGCCTTTTCTTCTCTTTAACAATTAAACTTAACTCGCGGCCCATTTGCCCGGCTATGGCGGTATTTTCCCGCGCTCTTCTAAACAAGTAGGGTAATACTGCCTCAACAGGGCCATAAGGCACGTATTTGGCGGCATTGTAACCGGCATCAGCCAGGTTAAAAGTTAAATTATCGCTCATGCCCAACAATTGTGAAAAATATACATGAGGATTTTTGGGATCAATACCTTTTTCTGCTAATAAATTAGTTAATAGTTGACAGCTTTCCTCGTTATGCGTACCTGCTATGATTGCAATTTCACTCAAATGGTCAACGCAATATATCAGGGCATCGTTATAGTCGGTGTCTGTAGCTTCTTTATCCGGCTGTATGGGCGATAAGTAGCCCATTTCTTCTGCACGGGCACGTTCCTTTTCCATATAAGCCCCACGTACCAGTTTAGCACCTAATATAAAGCCTTCCCTAACCGCCATTACATGATCATCAATTAACGAACGTAACTTATCATGGCGGTACAATTGATAGGTATTATAAACAATGGCCTTGCCTTTATTAAAGCTATGCATCATGGTTAAAGCCAAAATATCAATTGTATTTTGTATCCAGCTTTCCTCGGCATCTATCATTACAGGGATGCCCGCATTATATGCTTCAAGGCAAATGGCCGCTACCCTATCCTGCACCCTATCCCATTCTTCCTCTTCGGCCGGTGTGAGTGGAGTTTTTGCATCTAACTTCTCCAAAAGTTCATTACGGCCCAGGCCGCTTACTTTAAATACGGTTATAGGTACGGCATCGTCCTCGGTAGCACGCTTAATGGTGCGGATGATCTCATCGCGGGTATTATCAAATACCTGCTCATCATCTTCCCCCTCTACCGAATAATCCAGGATGGTACATACATTATTCTGGCGAAGGGTTCTGATAGTAGGGCCACACTCTATAATGGTTTCGCCGCCACAAAAATGTTTAAATATGGTTGCTTTAATAAGACCCTTAATAGGTAAACCTATTTTAACCGCGAAATTGGTGATGGGCGGACCGATCTTTACCAAAAAATTACTGCTAATTATCTTAAACAGCCAGTAAGCCCTGTTTAAAGCGGCATTGCTGTAATGTTTAAAGGCGATCTCGGTATTCTCGAACGATAGTTTCTTTATATCCATAAATTATTATTGTCTGCCAGCACATTGATATAACCATGAACTATCAACAAAATTATACCAACATAACCCATTATTGTATGAATAGTTTATTTTTGCCGCACAATGATCGAATTTAAACTTAACGGCGACTTTATCCACCTGATACAATTACTAAAAGCCGCCAACCTGGTACAAACCGGTGGCGAAGCGCAAATAGTGGTTACTGAGGGTGAAGTTAAATATAATGGCGCTATTGATTACCGCAAACGCCTCAAAGTTAAAAAAGGCGATATAGTGGAGTTTAATGGCGATACAATAAAAGTGATTTAATTTTTATGGATACTGATGCAATTTATAGCGATAATTGCGCTATTGAAATTATGGATACAATACAAAGCAATACTTACAATATATATTTTGAAGACAGCCTTAATGAATTGGCCAAGTTTATTGATAACGGCAAATACTCAAAGTTTTTTATTTTAACTGATGAAAACACAGGCGAACACTGCTTGCCATTGGTTAAGGAAGCTATTGGCGACAGGGCCTTTGACATTATTGAGATAAACGCCGGCGAAGAAAGCAAAGACATTGATTTTTGCATTGGTGTTTGGAAAATGCTGATTGATTTTGGTGCCGATAGA
Source organism: uncultured Mucilaginibacter sp. (assembly GCA_964611565.1). Taxonomy (GTDB): domain Bacteria; phylum Bacteroidota; class Bacteroidia; order Sphingobacteriales; family Sphingobacteriaceae; genus Mucilaginibacter. The sequence goes on from CAZTAU010000005.1 coordinate 28,348, forward strand.
CAAGGTCTAATGATTAACCTGGGTGGCGGTGTTATAAGCGACTTGGGTGGTTTTGCAGCATCAACCTTTAAACGGGGAATTGATTTTGTACATGTACCTACTACCCTGCTTTCGCAAGTGGATGCTTCTGTAGGGGGTAAAACTGGGATAGATATTGACAGTATTAAAAATATTATAGGCACGTTTACCCAGCCTAAAGCGGTTTTTATTGATTACCGCTTTTTACAAACCCTGCCTGCAAGGCAAATCCTATCCGGCAATGCCGAAATGTTAAAGCATGGTTTGATATGCGATGCCTCATACTGGAACAAACTTAAAACCAGCGATCTTAAAAACCCATCAGCCGAATTGGTTTATATATCCGTAGGGATAAAAAACAAGGTTGTGATGGAAGATCCGCACGAAAAGAATATCCGCAAATCATTAAACTTTGGGCATACTATTGGCCACGCAGTAGAAACCTATTCGTTATTAAATGATGAGGATTCACTATCGCATGGCGAGGCTATTGCTATTGGGATGATATGCGAAGCTTACTTATCACATAAAAAAGCAAAACTTACAGCAGCTGAATTGACCGAGATAACGGAGGTGTTGATGAACCTTTACCCGCGTTACCCGTTAAGACACACTTATAACGATACTTTATTGGAGTATATGTTAAAGGACAAAAAGAACCAAAACGGGCAAATTAACTGTACCCTATTAGATGCTATAGGCCAATTTAAAATTGATAATAACTGCACTAAGGAAGAGCTTTTTGATGCTTTGGCTTATTATGCGGGATTGTAAATTCTAAAAAAATAATTTTTCTTTTTGACAAATCAATATTATGCTGTACATTTACAGCGAAATAAAAAACATGAAATTAACAAACGCATATTTTTACGGTTACTACTTTTACTTTAACAGTGAGAGCCGGGACTAATATGCACTAATAATCATATAAAGAAACTGAAAAGTCCCGGGTATAATAGCCGGGACTTTTTGCTTTAAATACGTTATGAAGAAAGAAAAACCAAGAGTTGCCATACAAGGCATAAAAGCTTCGTTCCACGAAGAGGCTGCCTTTAAATATTTTGGAGAAGATATCCAGACTATTGAGTGCAACTCTTTTAAGCAAACATTTGAAGCGCTTGAGAAAAAAGAGGCTGATTATGTAGTAATGGCTATTGAGAATAGCATTGCAGGAAGCATATTGCCCAACTATAGTTTGCTGTTGAATTATAACTTTCCGGTTGTAGGCGAAATTTACCTGCCTATACAGCTGCATTTAATGGCTTTGCCGGGCGTAGCGTTTGAAAATATTAAATACGTAACCTCGCACCCTATTGCTATACGCCAGTGCATTGATTTTTTTGACGAGTACCCGCATTTAAAAATTGTAGAAAGCAGCGATACCGCCGCTTGCGCCAAACGCATACACGACGAAAAACTAACCGATACCGTAGCTATAGCTAATTCATTAGCAGCTAATTTATATGGATTGGAAATTTTAGAGCGTCGTATAGAATCAAACAAAAAGAACTTTACCCGGTTTTTGATACTCACCAGTCATGAAAATGCAGCTAAAAAACCAGTAGCTAATAAAGCTTCATTATGCTTCCAGGTAAGTAACCAGGTAGGCTCATTAGCTAAGGTGTTGAATACATTTGCCACCCAAAACGTAAATATGAGTAAAATACAGTCGATGCCGGTTTTGGGTCGTCGCAATGAATATAACTTTTATGTGGATGTAGAGTGGGAAGATACCAAACAGTATGATACCGCTGTAAAACAAGTACTTAAATACACTCAAAATTTTAACATTTTAGGTGAATACAAAAGACACGAAGACGATAGCGACATTGAAAAGAAACTCAATTTAACTAAAGTAAAACCTGCCCGCAAATACATTAGCATTAAAAAATTAACCAACTAAAAAACTATACTTTTTACCGATATTTGAATTTTATAATAAGATGAAACTGGACTTAAACATACAACCCCTAAACTCCTGGATAAAAACAGGAAAAGAACCTCTTTTAATAGCAGGCCCTTGCAGCGCCGAAACAGAAGATCAACTGGTAGCAACCGCACATTTATTAGCTAACACCGGCCGCGTTGCCGCATTACGTGCCGGTATATGGAAACCACGTACCCGTCCCGGAGAATTTGAAGGTATAGGAAGCATTGGCTTAGAGTGGTTAAAACGCGCTAAAGCAGAAACAGGTTTACCTACTGCTGTTGAAGTAGCTAATGCAAAACACGTTGAAGAAGCACTAAAAGCAGGTGTTGATATTTTATGGGTTGGTGCCCGTTCAACAGTTAACCCGTTTACTGTACAGGACATTGCCGACGCTTTAAAAGGTGTTGATGTACCTGTAATGGTTAAAAACCCGGTAAATCCTGACCTTTCATTATGGATTGGCGCTTTAGAACGTATTAATAATGCAGGTATTACCAAATTAGCGGCTATACATCGCGGGTTTTCATCTTACGAAAAAACTGCTTTCCGTAACGAACCAATGTGGGATATTGCTATCCACTTAAAAACACTGGCTCCTAACCTACCGTTGATTTGCGACCCAAGCCATATTTCAGGTAATCGCGAGTTAATTGGTTACGTATCGCAAAAAGCATTGGATCTGGATATGCAGGGCTTAATGATCGAATCACATATCGACCCAAGTGTTGCCTGGACAGATGCTAAGCAACAAGTTACTCCATCAGCATTAATTGATATTATTGACCGTTTAACTTTACGCAAACCGGAAACACGTGATGCTGAAGTAAATGATAAATTAAGCGAACTACGCAACAACATTGATAAAATTGATGATCTGATCATCCAAAAAATGGCTGAGCGTATGAATATTGCCGAGCAAATTGGCACTTACAAAAGAGATAACAACATTACCATTTTACAGGTAAACCGTTGGGACGAAATATTAAACAAACGCGTTAACTACGGTAAAGCTTTAAAATTACACCCTGATTTTACGGAGAAACTATTGGAATTGATCCATGGTGAATCTATCCGTAAACAAACAGAAGTAATGAACCAGGATATTGCCGGAGCGGCAGAAGATAAAATTACAACGCACGCTTAATAAAACATGAGCAATAATATACTGCTTACTAAACAAGGCAGATCAGTAAATGGTACGGTTAACCTCACCGGTTCAAAAAGTGAGTGTAATCGCGCCCTGATTATTGAAGCATTAAGCGAAGGTAAGGTTAAGGTACAAAACGTATCTGACGCTGCCGATACAGTTACGCTTGCGGGTATTTTAAAGTCAAAAGGTAAAAGTCAAAATTCAAAAGTTTTGGCTGATGGTTTGGATAGCGATACTTTAACAGAAGTAAATATTGGCCCGGCAGGTACGGCCATGCGCTTTTTAACGGCTTACTTTACCTTACAGGATGAAGAGGTTATTGTAACCGGTAGTGAACGCATGAAACAAAGGCCAATTGGTGTTTTGGTAAATGCTTTGCGCCAATTGGGTGCCGAGATAGATTATGTAGATAATGATGGCTTCCCTCCTATAAAAATAAAAGGCAACCTACAACAGGCTACTGATACGATAAGCATAAAAGGTGATATCAGCAGCCAATATATAACCGCACTTTTGCTTATAGCTGCACGATTGCCATTAGGACTACAATTAAATATTCAAGGTGAGCTAACATCACGCCCGTATGTGGAAATGACATTAGCCATGTTGGAGCAGGCCGGAATTAAACATACCTGGTCTGATAACACCATCAGTATTGCACATCAGGAGTTTAAAGAAACCACTTTACCTGTTGAACCTGATTGGAGCGCGGCATCATACTGGTATGCTATAGCAGCATTAGCTGATGATGCCGAGATATTTTTAAAAGGTTTAACCCAATACAGCTTACAGGGCGATAGTGTTATCACCGAACTCATGGCCAATTTTGGTATTACCTCGCAATTTAAAGATGGTGGTGTGTACCTGAAAAAGGAAAACAAACCTATCAGCCGCGACCTGTTTGATATGAAAAAATGCCCCGACTTGGCACAAACCGTTATTGTGGTTTGCGCGGCATTGGGACATGAGGCCACTTTTACCGGATTGGAAACTTTAAAAATTAAAGAAACTGACCGTGTAAAAGCTTTACAGAACGAGTTAGCCAAAATGGGCGTTAAGCTGATTGAAGATAACTTGATGTACAAACTAGATTGCAGCGAAAAATTTATACCGCAGCACTTGTTTGTAAATACTTACGAAGATCACCGTATGGCTATGGCATTTGCCCCTTTGGCATTACTGATACCCGAGGTTGAACTGGAAGAAGAAAAAGTAGTTGAAAAATCATACCCGGCTTTTTGGAGCGATTTAGAACAGTTGGGGTTTGAAGTTGAGGTAAAAGGTTAAAGCTGAAAGGCGAAAGCAAAAGTTCCAACCGTCATTGCGAGGAACGAAGCAATCTCTAAATAAGCTGATAAAAACCGAGAATAAAATAAAAATAATAAGTCATAAGAACGAAATTGCAATATTGCATGTGCAGAGATTGCTTCGTTCCTCGCAATGACGGTTTAATATAGACATTAATCATGGCAGGCAATTCATTCGGACAATTATTCAGGATAACCACATTTGGCGAGTCGCATGGCGAAGCTATCGGGGTAATTATTGATGGCTGTCCGGCCCAACTATCGGTCGATCTGGACTACATCCAGGGAGAATTGGAGAAACGCAAACCCGGCCAGTCAAAGATCACTACACAGCGTAAAGAGAGCGACACGGTTAAAATACTATCGGGAGTTTTTGAAGGTAAAACTACCGGGACGCCTATTGCCATGATCATCCCGAATGAAGATCAGCGCTCAAAAGATTACAACCATAATACCAATGTTTTTCGCCCATCGCATGCTGATTATACTTATCAAACCAAGTATGGCATACGTGATCACCGTGGCGGGGGCAGATCATCGGCACGTGAAACAGCCGCTCGGGTGGCTGCGGGCGCATTAGCCAAACTTTTATTAAAAAGCCAGGGTATTGAGATAGTTGCCCACGTAAGCGGCGTAGGGAAGATAAATGCCCCTAATATTGAGATAACCAAAGCGCAGGATTTTATTGACGAGCGCGAAAAAAATATTGTACGTTGTGCCGACCCGGCTGCTGCCGAGGAAATGATAGCCTTTATTGATGATATCCGTAAACAAGGCGATACTGTTGGCGGCGTAGTAAGCTGTCATGTACTAAATTGCCCTGTCGGCCTTGGTGAGCCTGTATTTGATAAACTACATGCCGAATTAGGTAAAGCCATGTTAAGCATCAACGCGGTTCATGGTTTTGAATTTGGCTCTGGTTTTTCTGGCAGCCAGATGCGTGGATCAGAGCATAACGACATTTTTGTAACCGACGACCAAGGGAAAGTTCATACTACAACCAACTATTCGGGCGGAATACAAGGCGGTATCAGCAATGGTATGCCCATTGAATTTAGGATAGCATTTAAACCTGTAGCTACCATTATGCAAAACCAGGCTACAATTGATGGTGATGGTAATGCTGCCGAAATATCAGGTAAGGGCCGTCATGATCCTTGCGTAGTACCACGCGCCGTACCCATTGTTGAAGCTATGGCTGCATTAGTTTTGGCAGATCATTGGTTGAGGAATAGGAACGCGATACTACCTCAATAACCCTTACCAATTGTCATTTCGAACGAGGTACGAGGAGAAATCTACACACCCGTTCATAGCGTGTGTATGGATTCTTCGCTATGCTCAGAATGCCAACTGGTTATTTTACTTTCAATATCCCTACCGTAACCAGCAACTGCCCCAAATGCCGCATAGTATGCTCGGCGCCATGTGTATAAAGGCCAATAACGGTTGACGGTAATTGTGCGCGACCCACTCCCCGAACTTCGGTTAAAGTAGCTTCGTCTACCTGGCTAAGTTGTTTCAACGCCTTATCTACCTGTTTATTAAAACGACCTACCAGATCATTAATAGTGTATTCTTTTTCGGGCGATTTTCCTTCGGATTGTAAATAGTCTAATTGTCGCTGTGATAAAGTTTCTCCCCTGGCATAGGTAAATAGCCGACCTATAACCCCAGTCAAATGTTGTAAATGGAAGCCTGCAGATGCCATTCCCATAGGCTTTACCCACAACAATACTTCCGGGAAGCCTATCATTATCTCGTTAATTTCTTCCCTTGCCTGCAATAAAGCATGTGCTACAGGCTGCAATAGTAATGGTATATTATCCAAAGGCCCACGTAACCAAACCTCCTGCATTTTATCTGCTGCCATAAGTTTATTTTGATGTTCAAACTTATTATTTTAAAATAGCATTTATGGTATAGCTATTGTATATGCTTTGTAAATTAACTAAACTATGATAACCGATACTAAAAAAGTTATTAAGCCAATTATTCTTTTACTATGCTTAGCAATAGCATTCACCTTTCAAAGCTGTAAAAAAAGCCGATCGGACATGGGTAAAACCCTGTTTAAACAAACCAAAAACAAAGTTTATAAAGATGTGACCCCCGAGGGGTTTGAACCTGTGTTTAAAAAAATGCTGGACGAAGAAAGGTATAACCTGGATAACCCACGAACAATTACTGAATTTTATGAGCAAAACGGTTACGACCCTGTTTTTGTAATGGACCATATTATTAATGGTGAAATAACTGCCAGTTATTTTCAAATGGCCAGCGACCATGGATTAGATCCTAAAATGTTTAAAGCGCAAGAAATTGATGCGCTAATAAAGAAGATCACTGCCAAAAAAGGTATTAAAAAATTGGATGAAGCTTATCGTGCAATAGCCGAATTAGAAATACTTGCGGCTAACTCACTGATAAAGTATTCAAATGCTATGAAATATGGGGTGCTTAATCCTAAAAAAATATACGCCCGCTATTATGTAGAAACCAAACGTCCTGATAGTAGCGACCTGGTGGCAGTTTTTAAAGCAGGTAACCTAAAAAATTATTTGGATAGCATACAACCCAAAGATGTTAATTACTCAACCATACAAAAAGCCTTAAAAGAAGGCATAGTAGCTCCGGGAATGTCAAAAGAAGAAACGCGACGCTTTTTTATAGTGAACTTAGAACGTTTAAGATGGAAGAATAAGCCAACCGAAAAGAAATATGTAATTGTTAATATTCCTGATTATATGTTGAATGTGATGGAAGACGGAAAATCGGTATTAAGCATGAAGGTATGCGTGGGCGAAGGACGTAATAAAGATGATATTCAATCATTGATCAATTACAACCCAGGCGATGCGGTTGATCAGCCATTTTCGCACGAAACACCGCAATTGAATAGTATGATACATAGCGCGGATGTTAACCCGATATGGAACATCCCTAAAAGCATTGCAGCCAAAGAAATTATTGTTGAAGCCGCAAAGGACCGTTATTATTTATCTAGTAAAAATATTAGAGTTTATAAAAATGGTAATGAAATAGATGATCCTGATGATATAGATTGGTCATCAGCATCCGCAGATGATTATGAGTTTAAACAACGTCCCGGTGATGAAAATGCCTTAGGAAAGATCAAATTTTTATTCAACAATAAAAGCAGCGTTTATTTGCATGATACCCCTGCAAAATTACCTTTTACCAGGCCGATGAGAGCAGTAAGCCATGGATGCGTTCGGGTAGGTGATCCACAAGGCCTGGCACGTAGTTTATTTGGCGATGGCGACAAATATAATATGATAGTTCAAAAAATGGGTGAGGATAACCCCGCACCTACTACCGTTAGCCTATCGCCAAAAGTTCCTGTATACCTTACCTATGTTACTGCATGGGCAGAAAATGGCCATGTAGAAATACGCAAAGATGTTTATGGATTGGATATTGTGTTATATGCTAACCTACAAAAACTGATTGACTAGCTATATATACCAATATAAAAAACAAAGCCTCTTATGCTCGTGCATAAGAGGCTTTTTAAATCTAAGTAATTAATTATAGGCTCGCTGACAACGATGTGTGATTCATATTAGTTGCAATATAATCAGCTGACAAATCTTCGTTTAAATATTTTGACGTATAACGGGTATCATTACCGTTAATAAACAACATACTTTTCCCTTTGATGGTATTTATAACTTGGTTAACTACTTCAGGAGCTACAGCGGGGCAACCATGGCTGCGGCCTAACCTACCTAATTGTGCAATAGTACCCTGGCTTACGTAATCTGCAGCATGCAACACTACAGCACGTGCACGCGCATTGCTATTAAAGCCTGCATCTAAGCCATCTAAACGTAATGATCGACCATGTTTACCAAAATATACATCATCAGTGACATAAAAGCCTAAACTGCTTTGGTGCGATTGATTGGTATTTGAAAAACGGTTGGCCATATCATCGCCACTTCCTTGCCCATGAGCAACCAATGTGTTTAATATAAGCTGGTTGCTTACCACATCGATTATCCACATACGCTTTTCGCGGCTTGATTTGGTAAAATCAACTACTGTAATTACAGAACTGTTTTGAGGCAGCTTATTAGCTAACTTCAAATTAATATAACCGGTAAGGGCTTTTTGAAATACGTTGATATCCAAACCTGCCTGCTGTAATTTAGCAGTGTGGTAAACAGTTGATACGTATTGCTGAAACATCTCCCTTGTAGAAGAAGTTATTTTATTATTAGTTGTTGTTGCTGTATTGGCTTTTTCAATCGGCGTCCAGCTAATAAAACTGGTCGCAACGGCTAAAAAAACGCATAATATTCCCCAAAAATATTTTCTCATGCTTATTAAGTTAGTCAATAATTTAGTTAGTAATTTAATAAATGGCGAGCTTTTGCACAAATATACCTAATTATCATCAGGCTAATGTCAACCAATTATCACAAAAGTAAAACAATTTTCTCAATTATTAATTTGATAGTTCTTTTACGAAACAATCTCCTAAAAAGTTATACTATAATAACAGATAAAAAGTTATACTATAATAACAGACTATATTTTTACTATAAGGTTTAAACGCCGCTACAACAGATTTAGTACTTTACATCATCATGAATAAGGCAAATCCACTCATGGCTATCATCAAACCATCTTCAATTATGGTGACTGTACTCATTGGCAAATTAAATACAGCACCGAGGCAGGCACACTGTATGGCCCGTTTATTAAGCACACTTTGTAGTACACCAATAATGCTTATTGTCATAACAACTAAAGTAACAACGTTAGTCAATAAAGGTGCAAGGTTTGTTGCATAGGTAAGTCCTAATCCCAGTTCAACAAACGCATAAATATATGCCCACGGCTTGAATTTTTTGGCGATGACATCATACATGGCATAGCTATCAGCAAAACCATTTAAATCAAGCATCTTGAAAAAAGAGAACACCAAAAAGAATCCTGCCATAAAAACACGCATTGCTACACCACCATCAAATTCGACAGCACTAAAACCTGCTATTAACGAAATAGCAAGCACATACCCGAATATTAATAAAATGGGTTTGTAGGTTTGCAGCCATGATTTCTGCTCGGTTTCTTCTTCAACAAATGTCACCGGTACACGTGGCTTCTCAGTAAGCTGGTATTTAGGAAAGTCTTTGAATGCGTCCTTTAGTGTTTGGGTAGATACATGGATATCCATTTCTATATCGGCCTCCCCTTTTTGCAGGTCGATATCTACGTTGGTAATATGCGAAACTCCGGAAAGTAGCTGCTGTACTTTAGCCTGGCACCCGGCGCAGGTCATCCCGGATATTTGATAGGTATGTTTCATAACTTTATGTTTTTATTCAAAGTTATGTCCACATGCGGGCCCGTGTTTTACACTATTTAGGGATTAAGTTATAACTTTTACAGGTCTTCAATATGACGGCGCTTTTGTGCCTTTATAGCTTTAAAATAACCGGGCGTTAAGCCTGTTATCTTTTTAAACTGGGTGGATAGGTAAGCCACACTGCTATAACCCAGTTTAAATGCTATCTCGCTCAAAGTCAGTTCATCATATATCAGCAACTCCTTTACCCGCTCTATTTTTTGGTTGATGAAATACTTCTCAATAGTATTACCCTCTACTTCCGAAAACAGGTTGCTGAGATAATTATACTCGTAATTCATTTCGCTGGCCAGGTAGTCGGATATATTAACGTTTAACGGTTTATCCGTTTGATAAACCAATCCAATAATTAGGTTTTTAATTTTTTCGATGATGCGGCTTTTACGGTCGTCAATAATCTCGAAACCCAGTTGCCTTAAATCACCATCCAGTTTTTCGATGGCCTTGCTGGTTAGTTGGTCTGGTACATCAACCTCGCCTAACTCAATATTTTTTGGGTGATAGCCATTATCGGTAAATATTTTCTCGACCGCCATTATACAGCGCCGGCAAACCATATTTTTGATGGACAATTTCATTACCTTGCCAATTTAAACACAAAAGTAAAATTACTACTTATGCGCGGCTTAAAAACCATCATATTCTTGATCATATCCAACACCTTCATGACGTTTGCCTGGTATGGGCATTTAAAGTTTAAGGATTATGAATGGGGCAAAAACCTGGGTCTGATATCCATCATCCTCATCAGCTGGGGACTGGCGTTTTTTGAATACGTTTTCCAGGTGCCGGCCAACCGTTTGGGTTTTAAAGGCGATGGCGGGCCATACACACTTGTTCAGCTAAAAACCATACAGGAAGCTATTACGCTTACTATATTCATGATATTCTCTATCATCTTCTTTAAAACAGAAAAATTTGCCTGGAACCATTTAGTAGGCTTTGGCCTTATAGTACTGGCCGTATTTGTGATATTTAAGAAGTGGTAGTGGACTTGCAAATATGTTCAAGTGTCATTTCGAAACGCAGTGAGAAATCTTAAATAAGAGAACAGTCGCGCGCATAAGATTTCTCCTCGTACCTCGTTCGAAATGACATTTTAGATATTTAACCCGATATCGCGTTAATAATATCATACTGGGTGATGATCTCAATTTTTCCTTGCTCGTCCTCTATCAACACCGCAATATTATCTTTATTGATCATGGATGATATCCTATCGATAGATGTATTCAGGTCCACAAACGGGAACGGTGACGTGGTAATATTTTTAACCGGTTGAGATTTTAAAGATGGATTCTCCAGCAAAGCATCCAGTATATCACTCTCCGTAATTTTACCTATAACCATACCTTTTTGGGTGACCGGTATTTGCGATATATTTAATGATTTAATGGTATTTATAGCCTCTAAAACCGATTTCTCGCTATCAATAGTCACGATCTCCTGGTTCTCTTTTTTGCTGATGATATCGCGCGCGGTTAGCTTTTCATCTTTCAGGAATCCCCTATCGCGCAGCCAATCATCATTGTACATTTTGCCTAAATACCGTGTGCCATGATCGGGGAAGATAACCACCACAACATCGCCCGCTTTAAACCTATCTTTCATTTGCAATAACCCGGCAATAGCAGATCCGGTAGAGTTACCTGCAAAAATACCTTCCTTACGGGCAATCTCACGGGTCATTAAAGCGGCATCCTTATCGGTTACTTTTTCAAAATGGTCTATCAAGCTAAAGTCAACATTGGCAGGTAAAAAGTCCTCGCCAATACCCTCCGTGATGTATGGGTATATTTCGTTCTTATCAAAAATGCCGGTCTCTTTATACTTTTTAAATACCGAACCATAAGTATCAATACCTAATATTTGGATATTAGGGTTTTGTTCTTTTAAATACCTGGCTGTGCCTGATATGGTACCACCTGTGCCCACCCCTACTACCAGGTGGGTTATTTTACCTTCGGTTTGCTCCCAAATTTCGGGACCGGTTTGCTCATAGTGTGCCTGCGAGTTGGATAAATTATCGTACTGGTTAGGTTTCCATGAATTGGGTACCTCACGCTCCAAACGAGACGACACTGAATAATACGATCTTGGATCTTCCGGATCAACATTGGTTGGGCAAACAATCACCTCGGCACCAAAGGCACGCAACGCATCAAACTTTTCTTTTGATTGCTTATCGGTACTGGTAAAAATACATTTATAGCCTTTTATAACCGCGGCAATGGCCAACCCCATGCCTGTATTGCCTGATGTGCCTTCAATAATGGTTCCTCCCGGTTTAAGCTTTCCACTCTTCTCGGCATCGTCGATCATTTTAAGGGCCATACGATCCTTAATGGAGTTGCCGGGGTTAGTGGTCTCAATTTTGGCTAAAACCGTCGCAGGGATATCCTTTACTATCTTATTTAACTTAACCAACGGCGTGTTGCCAATGGTTTCTAGTATATTATTGTACCACATAGTGTAGTGTAGTGTATTATCAATTACTTTTAGAACCTTAAGTGCTTAACAGTTAGCCCCCCATTAATCAGTTGCTTTAACGATTCGATACCCACTTTCAAATGCGTTTCTACAAAGGCTTCCGTAACTTTCGAGTCGCTTTCGCTGGTTTTAACACCCTCCGGTATCATTGGTTGGTCTGATACTAATAATAAAGCCCCTGTAGGTATTTTGTTGGCAAAACCTGTAGTAAATATAGTAGCGGTTTCCATATCAACAGCCATGGCACGTAATGCCTTTAAATAGCTTTTAAACTTCTTGTCATGCTCCCAAACACGGCGATTGGTGGTGTAGCACGTACCTGTCCAATAATCTAATGAGAAGTCACGTATTGTGGTTGATATGGCTTTCTGCAGTGCAAACGAAGGCAATGCCGGCACTTCTGGTGGCAAATAATCATTTGACGTACCCTCGCCCCTAATTGCTGCTATAGGCAGTATTAAATCGCCTACATTGTTCTTTCTTTTCAACCCACCACACTTACCTAAAAATATAACTGCTTTGGGGTGAATGGCAGTTAGCAAATCCATTACGGTAGCGGCAACCGAACTACCCATACCAAAGTTGATAATAGTGATACCATTTGCGGTAACACTCTGCATAGGCTTATCCAACCCCATTATTGGGGCATTATCATTCCACTCAGAAAATAACTGTATATATCTTGAAAAATTGGTCAATATAATATATTCGCCAAAGGCATCCAGTGGCCGACCAGTGTAGCGGGGCAGCCAGTTGGCTACAATAGCGTCTTTAGTTTTTAGTCCTTTTTTAATTGGGGTTTGTACTTCTTTAACCACGGGTACAGCGCCGTCCTTTTTTACTTTTAATTCTTCGTTCATCTTTTTTCCTCTTTTCTTTCGTCTTTATGTAATATACAAATTAATCTGCTTTAATAAGCAAACTGTTTTATACAGCAAACCCCGGCACATGGGCCAGGGCTGCAAGGTTTTACTAAATATAAGTTTAACTTATATACTTATTGTTAAGCTACTTTTAACTTTTTAAGGTCAGAGTGTTCAAACTTCTCACGAGCATACTCCAAAGTAATGTTCAGTTTTTTAACATCCTTTTTAGACGGGAACTCAAACATAGCGTCGATCATGATAGCTTCGCAAATTGAGCGTAAACCACGTGCGCCCAGTTTAAATTCCATTGCTTTATCCACTATAAACTCTAACACATCCTCTTCAAAATCCAATTTTACTCCTTCATATTCAAACAGTTTTTTGTACTGCTTTAATAATGAATTTTTAGGCTCAGTTAAGATGTTGTGCAACGCAGTCCTATCTAACGGATTCAAATAAGTTAATACCGGTAAACGACCAATCAATTCAGGTATTAAACCGAATGATTTCAAATCCTGCGGGGTAATGTATTTGTATAGATTTTTAAGGTCTACCTCTGCATCATTACCTTTTAATCGATATCCTACAGTTTGCGTCCGTAAACGGTTAGCTATCTTTTTATCGATGCCATCAAAGGCACCACCGCATATAAATAAAATATTGCTGGTGTTAACAGTTATCATTTTTTGGTCGGGATGTTTACGGCCGCCTTGTGGTGGTACATTAACCATGGTTCCTTCCAATATTTTTAATAAGGCTTGTTGCACACCCTCGCCCGATACATCACGGGTTATAGAAGCGTTATCACTTTTACGGGCTATCTTATCTACCTCATCAATATATACAATGCCTTTTTCGGCAAGCGTAACATCATAATCAGCAGATTGCAACAAACGAGTTAATATACTTTCCACATCCTCGCCCACATAACCGGCCTCGGTTAATACGGTAGCATCGCAAATACAAAAAGGTACGTTTAATACTTTGGCCAGTGTTTTTGCCAGTAAGGTTTTACCTGTACCGGTTTCGCCCACCATAATGATGTTTGATTTCTCGATCTCTACTTCATCCTTATCAATACGCTGGTTTAAACGTTTGTAGTGGTTATATACCGCAACTGATAATATTTTTTTAGCATCATCTTGTCCAATTACGTATTGGTCAAGGTGTACCTTAATTTCTGATGGTTTTAGTAATGATGGTGCCGAAGGTGATGATTTAACCTTACGCACCTTTAACTCTTCGGCTAATATCTCATTAGCCTGGTTAACGCATTTATCACAAATATGTGCATCAAGCCCCGCTATAAGCATCAGGGAATCTTGCTTTCCTGCGCCGCAAAATGAACACCTGATCTCTTTACTATTCTTATTCATTGTGATATTATTAATTTACAAATTTACGCAATTGGAACGGAATATTATTACGTCATAAAACATAACGCTTTATGACGTAATAGAATTACTTGGCTTTTGTTTTATTTCCGCGTAAAATTTCGTCAACCATACCAAACTCTTTTGCTTCCTCGGCAATCATCCAATGATCACGGTCTGATGCATCCCAAACTTTTTGGAACGGCTGGCCACTATGATCAGCTATAATTTGATATAATTCTTTTTTCAATTTGGTGATCTCATGGTAAGTGATCTCGATATCTGATTGCTGGCCCTGCGCACCACCTGATGGTTGGTGTATCATTACCCTTGAATGCGGTAATGCTGCCCTTTTTCCTTCAGTACCTGCACACAACAATACAGCAGCCATTGAAGCAGCCATGCCTGTACAAATTGTTGCTACATCATTTGATATTAGTTGCATGGTATCATATATACCTAAACCCGCGTAAACCGATCCACCCGGAGAATTGATGTATATCTGTATATCGCGTTTGGCATCTGCCGACTGCAAGAAAAGCAATTGTGCCTGTATAACGTTGGCCATGCCTTCATAAACCGCTTCACCTAAAAAGATGATACGATCCATCATCAAACGCGAAAACACGTCTAACTGCGAAATATTGAGCTGGCGCTCCTCAATAATATAAGGGGTCATGCCGGTAATACCGGGTGCAGTAGCTATGCCCGACGGGGAAAAGTTCCTGTCAACACCTGCCATATATCTATCTACATTAAGTCCGTTAATGCGGTGATGCTTAACAGCATATTTTCTGAATTCGTTTTTATCAATATTGTTCATGATAGTTATTTAAATGTGTAAGTCGCGGTTTTTTGTACCGCGATAAATATAGTTTTTAGTTGAATACAATTTTTAATATAAAGTTTTTTAAAAGTAAAATAATTACTAACAAAAAAGCACCTGCTGTAAGGCAGGTGCTTTCGATAAAAAATTATTCTTTAAATTACTTTACCAGTTCTTTAAAGTCGTTATACTTTATTTCCTTTTTATCCAAAGTAATCACACTCTTAATATAATCTAATGTTTTAAGTGCTTTTACCTCCTCAAATACTCTGTTGGCGTTCTCTTTGTTTTGCATGTATTGTACCGCGTATTGTGCCAATTGCTCTTCGGCTATATGCTGTGGGCTGTACATGGCAAATTGCTGAGCCAGGCTTTGTTTTGCTGCCGCGAAAACTTCTTCATATTTGATCTCGATATTATTATCCTTTAATATCTTGTTTTCAATAAGCGTCCATTTCAGGTTTTTAGCAAAATCATTGTAGCCGCCTTCTAACTCTTCCTGCGATAAGTTTTCGTTAGTAGCTTTTAACCAACGTTTCAAAAAGTCGTCAGGCAATTCAAAATTAATTTTATCCAAAGCATAAGTGTAGATGTCATTCTGTAGTTTTCTATCAGAATCTTGTGCCATCATACCTTCCAACTCTTCGGTAATTTTAGCTGTAAAGCCAGCTTCGTCCGTTACTACACCTGCGCCAAATAATTTGTCAAAGAACTCCTGGTTTAAATCACCTTCTTCTAAACGGTTAATGTTTTTAACCGTAAGGCGGAAGTTTGATTTTAAATCAGCTGCTTCTGCTTCTTCAATGCCTAACAATGCTGCAACTTTTGGAGCGTCGTTTTTATAGGCTTTTTGAATATCAAATACTAACTCATCATCCTTTTTTAAACCTATTAACGATTTTTTTATTTTATCGTCAGCAACCTGGTCTAAACGCACAGAGGTTGTATTTACAATTCCATCCTCAAAAACAGAACCATCAGGCGAAAGCTGGGTTAATTGCGCATATAATACGTCATCATCTGCCGATACGTCAGGATTTGTCATCTTGCCATAGCTACGGCGGATATTTTTGCTACGTTCCTGCAAAGTTTGGTCATCAACTTTTATCTCGTATTGAGTTAATTTATCTTTTGATGAAAAATCAATAGTAAAATCAGGCGCTAAACCAACTTCGTAATTAAATTCAAAATTGTCGGCAAAATCCCAGTTATACTCTTTTTTATCATCTATTTTAGGTAATGGCTGACCCAATACCTCTAATTTTTGCTCAGTTAAATAGTTGTTTAAAGTATCTGACAGTAAATTGTTAACCTCATCAACCAAAATGCTTTTACCGTACATTTTTTTAATGTGTGCCGGTGGTACCATTCCCGGACGGAACCCAGGTATCTTAGCTTTTTTAGCGTGATCTTTAATAGCTTTATCAACACGTGCCTGATAATCTTCAGGGCTCATGTTAATTTTTACAACTGCATTCAGGTTATCAATCTTTTCCTGTGAAATATTCATCTTCTTTACCTATTTTTCTACTTAATAATTATAAACCTGCTAATTACCGCAGGTTTTGGAGGCGCAAAGGTATTAAATTTTATAATTTTTTCGACATAATATAGGCTATAAAATAACAAAGCCGGGTCATATTTGATCCGGCTTTATTATTCATGTATTAGATTATTAATTTACCTTTTCAATTGATGAAGAGCCCGACTTATCATTATTTACCGATGTTGGATTGCCACGGTATTTAATAGCCGACGAGCCGCTGCTATGCACATTCAATTCCTGCAACACATTTATTTCACAATCGCTTGAACCCGATGTAGAGATATTGTAAACGCCGGTTACCAGGTCAAAGGCGTTAACATTGCTGCTTCCGCTTAGTTCCAGGTCATGTTCGCTGGCCTGTCCTGTTAAATTTATTTCTGACGATCCGCTAGCGTGGGTACTCAGGCGTGCAGCACTAATATCTAACGTAACTTTTGTTGACCCTGAAAGACTGATATTCATATCCTTTGTGTTGAACTTGCCGTCAGATGATACCTCCACCGCGCCCGAGGCCTTTATCTCTTCCAAATTACGAACGCCAACAACAACTATAACCTCGCCACTGCTTATGCAAATGTTCTTGTTGGTTATACGTAGTTTATCGCCACTAACATCGGTTTTAATATGTTGTTGAATATTATCGTCGGCAGTAACGGTTAACGATAGACTACTATCCTGAACCAGCTTAATTATATATCCTCCAGAAATTTCAATTTTTGTAAAGTTGTTTACTTTACGGGTTTCAGTAACCTGGTTTCCCGAGCCAATTATACAGTTATTATCACATGAAGACAAGGTTAATGCGATACCTGCAGCCAGTATGGCTATGTTTAATATTTTCATTTGATGCGGCTTAATTGTTGTAGTTAGACGTTAGGTTAACAATTAAAGTTACAAATTGATTTACATACCCTTGTCATCCTGAACATAGTGGAGGATCTATCCGCTAAGCGATCGCCGCATGGATAGATGCTTCGTTCCTCAACATGACAATAAGTAATAAAAAAAGCCGCTCGCGATCCAGGCGAACGACTTTTAAACATACTTATAATTATAGAAAAGGTTTAGGGCGTTGTAATAGGGGTGTCAGGTGTATTTAATGTTTTATTAGATGCTGGCCATAACTCTTGGCGCAGTTCTTGGTGTACGGCGTGATGGCGCAGCAACACGAGTTTCGCTTTCATTAGTTGCAGCCAGTTCGGTACGGTTAACGGTTGCACCATAGTTATAAGTTAAGCTGTATTCCATAACATCGCCTGATAAGTCGGCTTTTGCCTGGTCATTCACATTAATGCTGGCTGCATAGTTGTCTAATTGTAAACCTGCATAAGCATTGTTGTAAAGGTCTACACTTAGATCAACCAAAGCTAATTTGTCTGATTTGATCACCGCGTTATCATAAGCGGCTACATTACGCAGGTCAGTTACAGTTACTTCAACCAATAATTTTTTTGTTTTATCATAGTTAGTGATACGTAAAGTACCTTCTTCTACCTGTACCAATGCATTGCTTGCATAGTAAGCAGTATCATATACTTTTACACCGTCTTTAGTTCCGTTGGTGATATATACTTCCACGTTACCACGTGCTTCAATTTTGCTGATATTTTTAATACCGGTTAAAGTGATAGGCTCGGTGGTGGTTGCTGCAGTAGCTTTAGTAGTAGTAACAGTTGCAGTTAATATTACGGCTGCGATAAGGGTTAATAGTGTAGTTTTCATGTTGTATGTTTTTAATGTTGTTAATGTCTTTTTCGTTATTTACACCATTATGACTACCTCAAATCCAATTTGTTAATTCAAAAATCGGTGTAATAGACACACTAACGGTACATCACTACCAACGCCCGTATTTTATAGACCAACGGGAAAGGATTTTTTGTAACAAGAAGGAAAGGAAGTGATAAACAGACGACTATAGGTAGTATTTCTCGCCGTTAAATTTCAGTTTTCCGGCATCAAGCAGTAGGCGGATGGTGTCTATACGTTCCTTTTCGGTACCAGTATTAAGCGAAGTAACTAAATCATCAAGGCCCATTGGCGATGTGGTTAGCAGCTGCACCAGTTCGCTGGTAATATCATCACCGATCTCTACAGCATTCTTTTGGCGTTTATCTTCCAGGCATACATCACATACACCACATTTATGCGCGTTAGGTTCGTCAAAATAAGCCAGTAACATTTGGCTGCGGCATTTTTTATGCTGTGCATAAGCAAAAACCGCTTCCATCTTTTTTAAGTAAGTGGCTTTACGAACTTCAATGTAACCTTTGTTAATGTACAAGTTGTTGGCATGTTGCCGAGGCTTTAAATAAGTAACCTGCGGATTATCATTTTGGGGCAGGTAACTTAATATATTATACTCTTGCAGTTGCCTTAAACCCTCTATAACTTGTTGTACGCTCATATTACTACGGCGGGCAAGGTCAAATTCGCGTATGCGCACATAGTTTTCAAACGCGCCACCGTATGAGCGTAACAGCGTTTTAATAAACTTATCCCACCCTTTATTTTGTATTTGGAAGTTATATAATGCTTCGTTCTGTACCTCAAACCTTAATCGCGATGGCAAAAAAACACTTTCATTAAATGCCAGGTACTCATCCTGCTCCAAAAACTTTAGCGCGTTTAACGTTTTAATAGGCTCCAATTTAAAACGTGAGCAAAAATCGCCCAAGTCCAGGTCAAAACTCAGCCCCTCACCTGCCTCGTAAGCCAGTTGATAGTAATTAGCCAGCTGATGATAAACCAGTTTAATCTCATCAACTGTCGGAAAATTCAGCATGAACATTTTTTCCTGCCTTAACCTGTCTGGGTGGTTATACAGTAAAACAGCATAGGCCTTATGCTCATCTCGCCCGCCGCGACCGGCTTCCTGGTAATAAGCTTCCAGGCTTTCGGGCATATCCTTATGTATCACAAAACGTACATCGGGTTTATCAATACCCATCCCGAAGGCATTAGTGGCTACAATAATTTGACTTTTGTTACTCTTCCAGCTCTCCTGGCGTTTAGACCGTTCATCGCTGCTTAAACCTGCATGATAATAATCGGCGGTAATATGATTATCTGTATAAAACTTAGCTATCTCGGCACATTCCTTTCGACTGCGTACATATACTATACCACTGCCCTTTACGCCATGCGCAATATCAAGCATCTTACGGAATTTGTTTTCGGTATGCTGAACTACGTAGCTAATATTTTTACGCTCAAAACTTTTTTGAAATACCTGCTGATTCTTAAAAAGCAGTTTTTCCTGTATATCATCCCTAACCTCGGCAGTTGCAGTAGCGGTAAGGGCCAATACAGGTACCTGTGGGTGCAGTTCACGCAGATCAGCTATATGTAAATAGGACGGCCTAAAATCATAACCCCACTGTGATATACAATGCGCTTCATCAACCGCTATTAAATTAACGTTCATGTATTTGATACGCTCGCGCACCAAATCGGACAATAAACGCTCGGGCGATAGGTACAGGAATTTGATTGGGCCGTAAATGCAATTATCTAAAGCGATATCTACCTCGCGCTTACCCATGCCCGACACTATGGAAATGGCATCAATACCTTTAGCTTTCAGGTTCTCTACCTGGTCTTTCATCAAAGCTATCAGGGGCGATATAACAATGCATATCCCCTCTTTAGCCAAAGCAGGTAGCTGAAAGCACACCGATTTACCACCACCTGTAGGTAATAACGCCAATGTATCATGACCTAGCAATACAGATTGTATAATATCCTCCTGCATGGGGCGGAAGGTATCATGTTTCCAATATTGCTTTAATATTTCCTGTATGGTCATTTGCTGGGTAATCTCAAAACTATTAAAATGTATCGATAGTTTTATCGGGCATAAAAAAGCCGCTATGCATTAAACACAGCGGCTTCAATATTTAGGTACTACCTATTAGTAGTTCTTATTTACATCGCCGGTATAAATTTGACGCGGACGGCCAATAGGCTCTTTGTTTTCTTTCATTTCTTTCCATTGTGCTATCCATCCCGGTAAGCGACCCAATGCAAATAGCACGGTAAACATATCGGTAGGGAAACCAAGTGCACGGTAGATAATACCTGAGTAAAAGTCGACATTAGGATATAATTTACGCTCAACAAAGTACGGGTCTTTCAACGCTACTTCTTCTAAGCGTTTAGCAATTTCTAACACTTCATCTTCAATACCCAATTTCTCTAAAATATCATCACAAGCCTTTTTAATGATCTTGGCACGCGGGTCAAAGTTTTTGTAAACACGGTGACCAAAACCCATTAAACGGAAAGGATCATTTTTATCTTTTGCTTTAGCTATCCATTTATCGGTATCGCCGCCGTCTTTTTTAATTTTCTCCAGCATCTCAATAACTGCCTGGTTAGCGCCGCCATGCAGCGGACCCCATAAGGCTGATATACCGGCAGAAACAGAAGCATATATGTTAGATTCAGACGAACCTACAATACGAACCGTAGATGTTGAACAGTTTTGCTCGTGGTCAGCATGAAGAATTAACAAGGTGTTCATCGCGCTAACAACAACCGGATCAATTTCCACTTCTTCGGTACGCTGGCCAAAGGTCATGTGCAAAAAGTTGGTCACATAGTCGTATTTATTTTGAGGATAAATAACGGGGTGGCCCAATGATTTTTTGTATATCCATGAAACTATAGTGGTCATTTTAGCCAGCATTTTAATAATGCTTTGGTTAAGTTCCTCTTTAGTTTGGTTAGGTTTTAATGATTCAGGGTAGAAAGCAGATAATGAGTTTACCAATGATGCCAATTGCCCCATCGGGTGTGAATTTGATGGAAACCCATCAAAAAACTTTTTCATATCCTCGTGTATCAGCGTATGGTGCGTCAACTCCTTTTCAAAAGCCTTTAATTGATCAGCGGTTGGTAAATTACCGTATATCAACAAGTAAGCAACTTCAATAAATGTTGATTTTTCGGCCAGTTGCTCAATAGGGTAACCACGGTATTTAAGTATACCTAACTCGCCATCTAAAAAAGTAATAGCACTTCTGGTGGCACCGGTATTTTTATAACCAACATCAAGGGTTACATAACCGGATAGATCACGCAATTTTGAAATATCAATTGCCTTTTCTCCTTCGGTACCTTCAATTACCGGAAATTCGTACGTTTTACCTTCAATGGTGAGTTGCGCTGTAGATGACATAGATAAAAAAATTTATCCAACAAATATAGTAAATCTGGGGGCTATTACCTGTAACTATGATTAAGGAATTGTAAAAAAAATGTATTAAATTCATCCGTTTAATAAAAATTCTACCTTTTCACATAAAAACTATTAAAAAATTGCTTTAATATAATGGCCAATACCTATCGGTTTGCATTTTTAATACAATACAGGTATAGTTTTTATATATACCTTTTGCTATTAGCTTTAATGCTTACCGCAATAATGATAGTTTTAGCTATTAAACATTACAAACAGCTAAGAAAAGCTACCGGCAATCATTACAAAGCCTTTCCTGAAAGCCATTTGGAGCTTAATGCTCTATTAAACTCATTAAATGATATCATTTTTGAGTGTAATGAAGACAAAGTATGCCTAAATGCGTGGTTTAATAAACTAACCCCCTATGCAGTTGATATCAAAACCCTTGTAGGCAAAACCCCTACACAAGTATTAGGTGCTAAAAGGGCAGCAAAAATTAATAATGCGCTTGATTATATTATAAAACACCGCAAACCTACTTCTATTGAGTTTGCTTCATTTTTTGGTTCGGGCAAATATTTTACGGCTAAACTTTTCCCTGTGTTTGATGATAAGGGACATTACCTTTCGCGCATATCAGCTACGGTAACTGACATAACCGAACAAAAAAAATATGCTGATGCTTTAAAGCAGAATGAGCTTTTATTACTGGAAGCACAACATATTACAAAAATTGGTAACTGGTGGTATGATTTCAATTCGGGAGATAGCTATTGGTCTGCAAGTTTATTCTCTATTTTGGGCACCCCTACTATACCAAACGGCGTAAATAAATATGATTATTACATAAGCCTGGTACATCCTGAAGATATTGAGAGTTATAAGCACTACCTGGAAAATATTACCACCTCTCCCCTTAAGCAACATGAACACCGTTTAACTACACCTGATGGCGATTTAAAATATATTAAAGTCATTACCGGCGATTTGCTATTGGATGGCGAGGGCAAAATTACACGCATTCATGGCATTGTACAAGACATTACCGAAACCCGCTTGGCGGAAAAAGCTGTTAAAGTAGGCCGTAATGAATTAATAGAAGCCCAAACTATAGCCAAAATAGGGAATTGGAACTGGGATACATCGTTAAAGACAATAAAATGGTCTGATGAGATAGCACGTACCGCCGAAATTGAACAACAAGTTGCGGGCGAGTTTGGTGTTAATAAACTATTATTGAAATACACCCATAAGCATGATAAGTTTATTTTGCAACACTTTTTAAAAAGTGTTAGCACTATTAATAATTACACCTGTGTTTTTCGCATTGTTACCGATAGCGGAAAAATAAAATATGTAAGTATAATAGTTGGTAAATTAATTAAACGTGATGATGGAAGCATAAGAAAAATTGTAGGCACACTACAGGACATTACCGAGCGTAAACAAGCCGAAATAGATTTTAAACTATCCGAGAGTAAATATAAATTGGTGCTTGAAACTATTAAACTTGCAGCTTTATCAGTCGATAAAAAAGGTACAATTACTTTTTGCAACCATCACCTGGCTAATTTGCTAGGGTATGATCAAAGCCAGATAGTGGGTAAAAACTGGACCGACTTTATACCCTCAAGCCAAAAGGAAGTAATTGCGGGTTGGTTAACAGACAATGCTGTAAAACCACAATACATCAATCCGGTAATTTGTCGAAGCGGTGAACAGCGAATTATAAGCTGGCAAAACACAGTTGTACATGATGAGTACGGCATGATCAAAGAAACCACCAGCATTGGCGAGGATATTACTGATCAGCAAAAGGCCACCGAAGCATTAATATATGCTAAAGAAATGGCTGAGAAGGCTTCAGAATTTAAATCGGAGTTTTTATCCATCATGAGCCATGAGATACGCACACCTATGAATGCGGTTATTGGCACAACCAATTTGCTGTTGAGTGAAGATCCCAAACCTGAGCAGCTGGAGTATTTGAATATTCTCAAATTTTCGGGCGAGAACCTGCTTGCTATTATTAATGACATTTTAGATTATAATAAAATTGAGGCCGGTAAGTTGGAGTTAAACGATATGTTGTTTGATATCCATTTACTGGCACAAAAAATCAGGAAATCGTTTTCGCCTAAGGCGCTGGAAAAACAGTTAGACATTGAGCTAACTATCGATCAGGAAATACCCCAATTTGTATTGGGCGACCAGATGCGGCTGAGCCAGATATTAAATAACCTGATAAGCAACGCAGTTAAATTTACTAATAAGGGAAAAGTAGTTTTCCGGATGGATAAAGAATCAGAAGATACTACACAGGTTACCATTAAATTCACTATTGTAGATACGGGTATAGGAATAGCCGAAAAAAACCTGAAAATGATATTTGATCCGTTTATGCAGGAAAGCCAGTTTATTAATAGCCATAACGGCGGCACCGGCTTGGGGCTCGCTATTACCAAAAGGTTAATTGAATTACATAAAAGTCATATATACGTTATTAGCGAACTGGATAAAGGCACCCAATTTACTTTTTCTATATCCTATATGCTTCCGGAAAAGAAGGACCTTTTGCCCTCTACAGATGAAACCACCATGCTTAACTTGTATGGCATGAACATATTGATTGTGGATGACAACAAGATGAACTTATTTATCGCCTCGAAATTTTTAAGAAAATGGCAGGCAAATGTTGATGAAGCGATAAATGGAGAAATTGCAGTGGAGATGGTGAAAGGTAAAAACTATGATGTTATAATAATGGACCTGCAAATGCCTGTAATGGATGGCTTTGAAGCATCTAAGATCATTAAAGCATTATTTCCCAATCTACCTATTATTGCGCTTACTGCTGATGCCATGCCCGAAACCTATAATAAAGCACTAGAAGCAGGCATGAGCGATTATTTAACCAAGCCTTTTATACCCGGTACTTTCTTTGAAAAAATATCAAAGTATTATAAAGTTTGTGAAGAATAGTGAGTGCTATATTGGTTATTCTTAATTTAAGTTTACCCAGTTTTCTACCGTTCCTTTATTTGCGAATGCTTCCCCGGTGCAGCTAAGCGGATTCAGGTCGCGCTCACTCTTACTTATTATTGCATCGGTCCGCGTTAACATTCCACGGCTTTTATATTCATTAAAAAGCTGGTCTGTCATTACATCAAACCAGGATATTAACTTAAATCCTTTAGTAGTATTTATACTGATAGTGATATCTGATGAAGTTTGCGAGCTAATATGCGTACCTAACTGTTGCCCGGCTGTTATTTTTGACCCTGCAACTAATGCCGTATTTAAGTTTACATGAAATAAAATTACTTTAAAGTCCGGATAATTATCCGGCATAATGTGCACTTGTTTGCCTGCCCATTCATCATCTATCTTCACTATTGTACCTGCAACAGGCGAATAAATTTTTATTATGCCCCAGTCACTTATATTGAAATAAGGCTGATAGTAATGTTTCATACTACGGCATTGTTCAAAACTATCGCTATAATCATGCCCCTCGCCTGATCGAAATTTAGATATTTTTGTAATTTTTGACAGCTCAATATAATTAGCCGTCGCAAACTTAGGAATACCGTTTGCTTCAAAGTCATAACCGCTAGGTGTTTGCACTTTAGGCGGTGGAGCTGAAGGATTTTGAATGTTATTTGTGACGGCGTCAGGGGTAGCAGGTTGTTGTTTACCACATGCTGATATGACCAATAATATAAACAAAAAGTAATAAGGTTTCATTGCAGGATCAAAAAACTTGCAACCAATATTCGAAAATATTTACAAAAAATCAAATAATATTAGCTGGCTAATTTGTCCTAATCGCCTCTACCGGGTCAAGTTTTGATGCAGAATAAGCAGGTATAATACCTGATATAACCCCAATGGCGACTGATGTACCAATGCCTATAATTACATTTTTAAGATATAATACTATAGTAACATCCCAGGCCCATTTTACTACAAATGTTCCTCCGTACACCAATAGTAATCCTATTAGTCCGCCCAACAGGCAAAGAATGACAGATTCAATAAGGAACTGTAATAGTATAAAGTAGTTTTTGGCACCTAATGATTTTTGGATGCCTATAATATTAGTACGCTCTTTTACCGATACAAACATAATATTGGCAATACCAAAACCACCTACCAGTATAGAGAACAAGCCTATAATTGCACCGGCAATATTTACCACCGCAAACAGTATATCCAATTGGTCTGACAGGAGTGTTATTTTATTTAAAGAAAAGTTATCGTCCTCGCCGGGCGTTAAACTTCTAATAGAACGCATTGCGCCTTTTAATTCGCCCTCCAGTTCATCCACAGGCACACCGGGCTTACCTTTTACTACGATGGATTGGTTATACCTATCGCTTTGCACATCCAATACAGTACGTGCAAAATTTAAAGGTATTAACACTTGCTTATCGTTAGATAAGCCCAGCATATCCTCCCCTTCTTTGGCAAATACCCCAATTACAGTTACATACTTACCCATTACTTTTATTTGCTTGCCAACTGCCGAAATACCGGGAAACAAATTATCATAAATCTCATAGCCCAATATGGCTACCGGTGCACCCGTGCGCGACTCAATATCTGTAAAATACCTACCATCTTCAAAATCAAAGGCCCATGTTTTGTTATGATCTTGCGTGGCGGCAAAAATAGTAGCACCATCGATGGTATTACTTTTATATTTTATAGTTCGATTGTCTATGCTTATCTCATAAGATATAGCTTCTGCCGCCTGGCTGCGACTTTGTAATTCACGAAAATCCCTAAGTTTGGGTACTGGGCGTTGCATATATTTCCACCACGGGTATTCGCCATCAGCAACCCATGGCCATTTTTCAATATATATACTGTTACTGCCCAGTTTATTTACACTCTTTTGCAAGTTATCGCGCAGTGTATCAACTGCCGAAAAAACAGCGATGATAGTAAAAATACCAATAGTAACACCTAGTAAAGAAAGCAGGGTACGCAGCTTATTTTGCCTTAAGGCATCATACGCAAATAAAAAGCTTTCCCTAAAAAGTTTTAAAAATATCATATCGTGTGTATATTAGACATGAATGTACCTTATGAGTTACAAGGTGCAAAAAATTAATTATATATTGGCAAAGCAACACAAATACCCTGATTATCTGTTAACTTATTGCTAAAAAAATTGCATACATTTGCGCCCTGAAAATTCATATATATAAGCATGAAATTATCTCAATTTAAATTCAATTTACCCGAATCATTAATTGCACACTCTCCTTCTGACGTTCGCGACGAATCACGTTTAATGGTTTTACACCGCGATTCAGGTAAAATTGAGCATAAAGTATTTAAAGACGTACTTGATTATTTTGATGACAAGGATGTTATGATCCTTAACAATACCAAGGTGTTCCCGGCGCGCATGTACGGTAATAAAGAAAAAACCGGCGCTACCATTGAAGTATTTTTATTGAGAGAATTAAATAAAGAACTTCGTTTATGGGACGTATTGGTTGATCCGGCACGTAAAATACGCGTGGGCAATAAATTATATTTTGGCGAAGACGATTTGTTAATTGCCGAAGTTGTGGATAACACCACTTCCCGTGGCCGTACTATACGTTTTTTGTTCGACGGTACCGACGAGGAATTTCGTCGTAACGTAGAGATATTAGGTGAAACACCGCTGCCTAAATACATTAAACGTAAAGCTACCGAAGAAGATAAAGAACGTTACCAAACTATATTTGCTAAGCATGAAGGCGCTGTTGCGGCACCTACCGCTGGTTTACACTTTAGCCGCGAGCTAATGAAACGTTTGGAACTTAAAGGTGTTGATTTTGCCGAGGTTACCCTGCATGTTGGTTTAGGCACCTTCCGCCCGGTTGAGGTTGAGGACCTGACCAAGCATAAAATGGACTCAGAACAGTTTATTATTGAGCAAAAACAAGCTGATATTGTAAACAGGGGTATTGAGCGTAAAAAACGCATTTGTGCTGTGGGCACTACTTCAATGCGTGCAATTGAATCGGCTGTATCTGCCAATAAAACTTTAAAAGCAGCTAACGACTGGACCAGCAAGTTTATCTTCCCGCCGTATGATTTTAGTATAGCTAATTCTATGATCACTAACTTCCATACGCCGGAGTCTACTTTGTTAATGATGATATCGGCATTTGGAGGCTATGAGCACGTAATGAACGCTTACGAAGTTGCCATCAAAGAAAAATACCGCTTTTACAGCTATGGCGATGCCATGCTGATTATATAGTATATGTGAGATATTAGATTTGAGATGTGAGATTGATTAACGGTCTCACATTTTTTATTTTAACAATATTATCAAGATGATTAACTTTCATAAATTGATTTGCAAAAAATAACAATGTCTCAAATCTCAAATCTCAAATCTCAAATCTGTTATGCCATCATAGTAGCAGGCGGTTCGGGTAGCCGGATGCAGTCCACTATACCCAAGCAGTTTTTATTATTAAATGGCTTGCCGGTATTAATGCATACCATACAGGCATTTTACGATTCTAAATCACAACCCCAAATCATTTTAGTTCTTCCTGCCGATGCTGTTTCTTATTGGGATGAGCTTTGCAAACAATACACTTTTGAAACGCCGCATAAAGTGGTAAATGGCGGTAAAACTCGCTTCCATTCCGTTAAAAATGGTTTAGATACCATTAGCGATATTGAGGCCATTGTTGCCGTACACGACGCGGTAAGGCCCTTAACGAGCGTTAAAATAATTGACAACTCTTTTACCCATGCTGCAGAGTATGGAAACGCGGTTGTAGCCGTGAAAAGCCGCGACTCAGTTAGGCAAGTTAAAAATGATATATCTGCCAGTTTGATACGCGATGAGATATACCTGGTACAAACCCCGCAAACTTTCCGACTAGCACAGTTAAGGAAAGCTTATGAGCAGCCTTATGATGCCAAGTTTACTGATGATGCCAGCGTGGTGGAAGAAACATGCGCAGCCATTAGGCTGATAGATGGCGATTATCGCAATATCAAGATCACCTTCCCGGAGGATATTGCAATAGCTGAACTTCTGTTAAAGCAATTGCAAAACAATAACATTTAGCTTTTAGGATAATCGTAATAAACCAATTTTCCGGCATCCTCTATAATTTCCATCCAGCTATCTACATCAAATTCAATCATCATCATGGCACAGGTGGGCACATCCTTTAATTGCCTGGTTAAGTAATATAGTAAGTCGCTCATGCCCGGATTATGTCCTACCAAGGCTATAAAGTCATGCTCGTCGGATAAGGTATTTATTACCTTCGTCAGTGCTAAGGTAGCGGCCTCGTAGATATCCTTATTAGTTTGTAATTGCGGTATAGCTAAGTGCTGCGAAAAAACATTTGCGGTGGATAGCGTACGCAATGCCGGGCTGGCAACCAGCATTTGCGGAATCATATTTTTCTCCTTTAACCGTGCGGCCATTATGGCGGCGTCCTGTAATCCTCGCTCCTGCAAAGGGCGTTCAAAATCTATATACCCGGTTTCGTGGGTGGCTTTAGCGTGACGGATGAGTAATAATTTTTTCATGGCAGGATTTACTTATTTAACAGAAGATAAAGTTGGTTGTTTGCTAAACAAATTTTAGCAGGTTATTTATCACGGTTTGTGGTTGTACATTGTATAAACAAGCATAATCTTTACGGAAACAAGGTTTGTTACCATACACTGAACAAGGGCGACATTCAATATCATCAGCAACTATATTCTCTACTGATTGTCCATAGCCCAAAAAGCCCGCGTAATGGTGTGTTGCACCCCAAATAGATACAACCGGTGTGCCCCGTAATGATGCTAAGTGCATTCCTGCCGAGTCCATACTCAACATTACGTTTAATTGGCTTATCAGCACCAATTCTTGCTGCATATTCAACTTACGGATAACAGAAACTACGTTAAGGTATTTAGCTTCCCATCCGGGGCATATTTCCTGGTCAAGTGGCGATCCGCCAAATAAAAAAACTTTAACGTTTTGGGTGCTTAAAGCAGCTATCACCTCCTCCATTTTTTCAATGGGATAAGTTTTGCCTTTGTATTGTGCAAAAGGAGTTATTCCTATCCAAGCCTTATCTTTTATACCTGTAACGGCTATTATTTCGTCTGCTAATGTTTGATGATGACTTGCCAATTGATAATCCAACTCAACCTTAAAACCTAACTCCCTAAAAACATCTGCATAACGCTCATGTGTGCGCTTTAAAGGTTTTAATACTTTATAAGGGAAACGGGTTAACTGCTTCTTTTCGGCACGGCCCTTATTTACATATTTAGCCTTGATACCAGAAAAACGAAAAAGTCTTCGAAGCATCTTAGTACGCAGGCTATTATGCAGATCGGCAACGGCATCGTACTTTGCCAATTTTTGCAGATGGCTTTTTAAATTTAAAAGGCCGGTAAAACCATCGTACTCATTTTTTACATCGGCAGCAAAAAAATTGAGCCGGGGTATACCCGCAAAAAACTCTGCAAATGCTGGGCGCGAAACGTAAGTAATTGTAATTTCGGGATTTTGATCAAGCAGGGCTTTTACCACAGGCACCGTCATGGCCACATCGCCCATTGACGAAAAACGCATAACCAGCAGGTGCTTGTTGCCTTCCATTTACTTTTTATTGTACAAAACCGGGTTAAGCGCCGGGTCATTATACATTTTCATCTGGCGGTAAACCTTCATGTATTTATCACCTTGTTCAATATCGGCCAATAATTCATCAATAGCCAGCGACAAATCAATTTGCTGTTGAAGCAATATAGCCAGCTTTTGGCTGCATTTTTCTAACTGGGTGGCATCAACATCCGTGCGCAAGGTTTCCTCGCGCATATGCCATATTTTTAGCACCAGGATAGATAACCTATCAACTGCCCAGGCAGGGCTTTCAGTATTGATGCGTGCCGATGGTTTTGGCTGAACATTGTTATATTTTTCAAAGAAATAAGTATCAATCTCTTCTACAATATCAGTACGGTCCTGGTTTGATTTATCAATGCGGCGCTTCCATAACAAGGCTTCAGCAGGATCAATAGAAGGGTTACGTATCTCATCCTCCATGTGCCATTGTGCTGTATCTATCCAGCACTTGGCGTACAGTACGTTATCAATTGTTGTGGCATCAAAAGGGTTTGGGCAAACTTTATCAATTTTATTATATTGATGATAATCGGCAACGGCTTGTTCAAATATGGTATTACACTGCTTACTAAACATGCTAATGTGTATTTTATTTTTTTGACCTTTTCAGCTCAAATACATTTTTAATTTCCTGCAATGATAAGGCATTTAAGCATCTTTCTTTATATAAACCACCTTTTCGGGCTGTTAATACACCATATTTCATATCTAAAAACCCCTCATTGCGGTGTGCATCGGGGTTTATGGATAACCAAACACCTTTATCTAAAGCGTATTGGTGCCATCGCCAGTCAAGGTCTAAACGCAACGGGTTAGCATTAATTTCAATGATCACATTATTTGCCGCGCAGGCATCAATTACCTTTTTATAGTCAATAGTATATCCGTTGCGGCTTAACAATAACCTGCCTGTTGGATGGCCCAAGATGGTTGTATATGGGTTTTCAATGGCTTTAATCAATCTTTCAGTAGCTTTATCTACAGTCATTTTTAGGTTGGAGTGTACTGATGCCACTATAAAATCAAACCGCTGCAATATCTCCTCCGGGTAGTCCAATGAGCCATCATTTAAAATATCCGACTCGATCCCCTTAAAAATATGGAACCCATCAAGTTTTTTATTCAGATGATCTATTTCTTCCTGTTGTTGTATTACACGCTCAATACTTAATCCCTTGGCGTAAAAGGCACTTTTACTATGGTCGCACATACCCAGGTATTCCAGTTTTAACTCATCGCGGCAATACAGTGCCATTTCTTCCACTGTATTCACACCATCGCTCCAGGTGCTGTGGTTATGCAGCGTGCCTTTAAGATCGTGATAGTTAATTAACTGTGGTAGTTCGTGCTTACGTGCCCTTTCAATAAAAGTGGTTCCTTCACGCAACTCGGGTAAAATAAAATCTATGCCGGCTTTTACGTACACAAACTCCTCGCTTTCCGGTTGGTCAAGCCATTCATCAATGCCTTCTAAAATAATGCTTACATGCTCTTCATCACCGGTTTTTACAAAAAGTTCCTTATAGAAGAACTTTTTCTCAACACAGTATATACTGACTTTAAGTCCATTCTCTAGTCCTCCGCTAATGTAACCATTGCCTTCATCCTTCATATTACCTATAAATTCTGAAGTCAGAATGGTGTTTATAGCTATTTCCGGCTCTCGGCTACCTAGTACCAGTATAAGCTCATTTATAATTTCGCATTTACGCCTAAACTCGCCTCCAAACTCTATTAAGGCCCCTTCAAAAACCGCTTTTAACTGGTCTTGTAAGGTACAGGCCTCATCCTCAATTTGAGCATATAAAAACTTACCATTACTGGCCATGCTAAACTCAATGGCTTTGCGTATCTCTTCCTGGGTTTTCAGGCCGAAGCCTTTAGCTTCAATCAGGCGGTTCTCGTTACAGGCGTAGTATAGTTCACCCACATTATCAATCTCCATCTCACGCCAAATGGTGGCTACCTTTTTAGCCCCAATGCCTTTTATCTTCATCATCTCTACCACACCCGGAGGGGTTGCGGCTAACAAATCTTCCAATTCAGCCATAGTACCGGTTTGTACCAACTCGCTAACCTTAGCAGCTACGCTTTTACCTACCCCATCAATCTTCTCCATTTCCTCAACCGTTTTGCCGGAAATTTTAAAAGGCAGCTTATCTATCTTAAAAGCAGCGTTAGCTATTGATTTTATTTTAAAAGGATTTACCTCATGTAGTTCCATGAGTTGCGATAGCAGGCGAAGTGTGCGGGCAATGGGTTTATTTTCCATAATGGTTTAACCCCGTAAAAATACAAAAGGTTTTTGTTTTTAGTCCATGGTCGATGGGCCATAGTCAATGGTCCATGATTAAAAAATCTATTGACTTTAGACCATCGACTATAAACTATCTCACCACCACATCATACTCCATACGTGCTTGAGGAGTACGCATCATTTGGGTAATGCCTTTTATTTGCTGGTAGTATTTAAAATTCTCGCCCAATTCTGATTGCAGAATGCTGGCTTTTACACGGGCACTGATATCCATGCCGAAAGCGCTGAATATGCTTTTTTGCTCGGGATAGGTTACCAGTTTATAGTCCTTCAATTTAGCCATTTTAGCTGCCGATTTAACCGCGTCGTTCATATTACCTAATCGGTCAACCAAGCCAATTTTAAGCGCTTGCTCGCCTGTCCATACCCTGCCCTGCCCAATGCTGTCAATATATGCCTGTGTTTTTTTACGACCTGCGGCTACTGCCTTGGTAAAATCATCATAACCACGGTTAACCTGCTTTTGCAGGATAGCTTTTTCTTCATTAGTAAGCGGGCGGGTCATATCACCTAAGTCGGCATACTTACCGGTTTTAACGCCATCAAACGTTACACCCAACTTATCATTAAACAGTTTTTGCAGGTTAGGTATCACCGCGAAAATGCCTATTGAACCGGTAATAGTATTTGGCTGGGCGATGATAGAGTCGGCGGCGCAGGCTATATAGTAGCCCCCAGAAGCCGCTACATCACCCATAGATACGATGATAGGCTTAACCTTTTGGGTAAGCATTACCTCGCGCCAAATTACATCTGATGCCAGCGAACTGCCACCGGGCGAGTTTATACGTAATACCACCGCTTTTACTTTTTTGTCCAGCCTTACCTTGTGTATAGCTTTTGATGTAGTTTCTGATCCGATAACGTTATCATTACCCTCACCTCCTGTAATTTCGCCCGAGGCATATATAACCGCAATTCGGCCATCAGAAGGGCTGGCTTTATCTACATCCTCTTTAGTGGTAGTATGGGTATATTCTTCAATTTCAATGCTCTTAATATCATCCTTTACATCCATGCCCAACCGGTTTTTTACATCTAACAGTATCTCGTCTTTATACTTTAAACCGTCAACCAGTTTATATTTTACAGCATCTTCAGGTTGTTGTATCAGTAAGTTGTTAGCATAATTAAACAGGCTATCTTTATTTATCTTACGGCTAATGCTTATGCGGGTTAAAAAATGGTCGTATAACGAACCTAGGTACGAAGTTACCTGCTGACGATTGGCATCGCTCATTTTGGTAAGCACATAAGGCTCAACAGCGCTTTTGTAAGTACCAACCTTAATAATTTGCGCCTCGATGCCTAATTTATCCAATGCCCCTTTTAAAAAGGTTATTTGCGAGCTAAACCCGTTAAACTCAAATATACCTTTAGGATTGATGTAAACTTTATCGGCTACTGATGCCAGGTAATAAAAGCTTTGGGTATATATCTCTGAATAAGCAATAACAAACTTACCCGACTTTTTAAAATCTATCAAAGCGTTGCGTATCTCTTCAACCGTTGCTTCGCCGGCGCTTAACCGGCTCTCATCTAAAAAAATACCCTTAATATTATTATCCGTCTTAGCTTTTTTAATATTGGCCAAAATATCATTCAACCCAATGTCTTTATCGTCATCTAACCCTAATAACGGAACACCTTTAAGCGGGTTCTCGGGCGTACGTTCGGCTATTTCTTTAGTAAATTGTATATGTAATATGGAGTTGGCCTCAACATTTGTAGTCTTCTCACCACCGGCTGCCACTATTATCCCCACAATAAAAAAGAACCCGATAACGGATGCTAAAATTAACCCTACAATAGTGGCCAGAACAAATTTGAAGAATTGTTTCATTTAATATCATAATATTTATAACTATGCAAACTTAACAAATACATAGGTATAATATTAAGAGCCTGATATTTAATAATTGTTACAACAAATGATTAAGGTTTTTTTGCTTTTAGGCAGCAATTTGGGTGATAGAAATCTGCTTTTGCAGCAGGCAATTAAGTGCATTGAAGACGAAATTGCACCGGTAATTAAACAGTCAGCCGTTTATGAAACGCAATCATGGGGAAAAACAGATTCGCCCGATTATCTTAACCAGGTAATACTTATAGAAACCCAATTATCAGCGCAAATCATACTACAAAAAATATTAAATATTGAGTGGAAAATAGGGCGCGTACGCGAGGAAAAATGGGGACCTCGGCTAATTGATATTGATATTTTATTTTACGGGGACACCTTAATTGATGAATATGAACTTAAAGTACCCCACCCCGAACTACATAAACGTAGATTTACCTTAGAACCACTTGCAGAAATAGCACCTGACTTTATTCATCCCACGTTAAATAAAAATATTTTACAGCTAAAAAACGAACTAAAAGATAACTTGATTGTTAAAAAATTTTAAATTTGGCTAACTCTAATTATCCATGGCAGACTATACCAACCAAGACCTTGATCTTTCGCTTTTAAATGAAATTGCCGATGGCAGTGACGAATTTATTGTAGATACTATTGATATGTTTATGCAGCAAACCCCTGGCATATTACAAGAAATTGAGACCGGACTTGCCGCGAATGATCTACCCACAGCCGGTGCTGCAGCGCATAAATTAAAGGCTACACTTGGTTTTTTTGGTATGTTAAATACACAAGCCCTTATTCAGCAAATTGAAAGTGGCTGCAAAACGGGCAGTATAAGCGCAGCTGAAGCCAACGCCAAACTACAAGAAGTAAAAACTATTGTAAACGCTAATATGCCTGCCCTTACACAAATACAGGAAGAGGCAAAAGCAAGGCTTTAAACCTGTGCTATTTTAAACGTATAAGACTCCATTATAAGATTAGCCAATAAATTTTTGCAGGCCTTATCAACTTTAGCATGAGCTATTTCGGCATTTTCTGCTTCAATTTCAAGCGTAATGTGTTTGCCAATACGGATGTTTTGAATTTCGGCAAGGCCTAAATTTTTCATACTTCCGGTTACTGCTTTTCCTTGTGGGTCAAGTATCTCTTTTTTGGGCATTACGTCTATTTCAGCCTGGAACTTTGTCATTTGCTAATTTGAATTGAATTATGGATAAGGTGACATAGAAAAATACGATCACCGGAACTGCGGCAAATTTAAAAAATAGTATCAATATTGCCGAGAACAACAGCAGTAAATACCGATAAATATTTTTGTTGAAATTTTTGTTCTTGAATTTGAGCGACATCAGCGGCATTTCTGCTACCAACAATACGCACATTATTATGGCAAATGCCGATAAACCATAAGGATTAAGAATATACCTATTCAAATCAGGATACTGATCCATTATTAATGGGAACGAACCGATTAGCATGCCATTTGCGGGCGTAGGGAGGCCGATAAATATTTCAGCTTGCCGAGTATCGGTATTGAACTTTGCCAGCCTTAGGGCCGAGAAAACAGGTATTAAAAAGGCAATGAAGTTTAAATAAGTACTAACCTTATCAATTTGGGGGGCTTGCAAAAATAACTGGTATAATATTACAGAAGGTAATACACCAAAGCTTACCATATCTGCCAGCGAATCCAGCTCTTTACCTATGCCTGAAAATGATTGCAATACACGTGAGGCAAATCCATCAAAAAAATCAAAAATAGCGGCCAGTAATACCGCGTAAGCGGCAATTATTAACTCTCCCTGAAAAGCAAAAACAATACCCACGCAACCGCTGAACAAATTGGCACAGGTAATAGCATTAGGGACATGTTTTTTTACTCGCTTTCTCATTTTAGCCTGCAAGGTATTAGTATTATATTAATAAATCAATAAGGTTAGTTTAAGAGAAACATCACTATAACGTAACAAGGGTTGTAAAAGTGTGAAATTCAAATAATTTCATTCCTTTACAACCCTTATAATTAGTTAATTATATTTTATGAATTCATGGATACTAAAAACTCTTCGTTTGTTTTTGTACCACGTATCTGGCTCTGTAAAAACTCCATTGCTTCCTGCGAGTTCATGTCGGCCAGGTGATTACGCAATATCCATATACGCTGTAGATTTTCGCGGTCTAATAGCAAGTCATCACGGCGGGTACTTGAAGCGGTAATATCAATAGCCGGGAATATACGTTTGTTAGATAATTTTCTATCCAACTGCAGCTCCATATTACCGGTACCTTTAAACTCTTCAAAAATAACCTCGTCCATTTTTGAACCTGTTTCTGTTAACGCGGTAGCAATAATGGTTAATGAACCGCCATCCTCAATGTTACGGGCGGCACCAAAAAAGCGCTTAGGTTTATGCAACGCGTTAGCATCCACACCACCCGATAATATTTTACCTGATGCAGGTGCTACGGTATTGTAAGCACGTGCTAAACGAGTGATTGAGTCTAACAGTATTACTACATCATGGCCGCACTCTACCATACGTTTTGCTTTCTCTAAAACAATGTTGGCAATTTTTACGTGACGATCTGCAGGCTCATCAAAAGTTGATGATACTACTTCGGCACGTACGCTGCGGGCCATATCGGTAACCTCCTCGGGGCGCTCATCAATCAACAAGATGATCAGGTAAACTTCGGGGTGATTTTTTGCTATAGCATTGGCCACATCTTTTAACAACATGGTTTTACCAGTTTTAGGCTGTGCCACAATTAAACCACGCTGCCCCTTACCTATCGGCGAGAAAAGATCCATGATACGGGTTGAATAATTACCCGGATCAGTAAACAGGCTCAATTTTTCAGATGGGAATAGTGGTGTTAAGTGGTCGAATGGCACACGGTCGCGTACCTCAGCAGGTATACGGCCATTAATGGCTTCTACACGTACCAACGGGAAATATTTTTCACCTTCTTTTGGCGGGCGTATGCTACCGCGAACGGTATCGCCGGTTTTTAAACCGAATAATTTTATTTGCGACTGTGATACATAAATATCATCAGGCGATGTTAAGTAGTTATAATCAGATGAACGCAGGAAACCGTAACCATCGGGCATTATCTCTAATACGCCTTCGTTTACAATAACGTTGTCAAAATCCATATTTATACCCGGATCCTGGCTTTTTGCATTGCCGTTCCCTGTATTATTAACACGACGCTCAAATTTCGGCTGGCGCGCTTCAGGCACGCGCTCTTCAACTTTAGCGCTTGGTTCGCCTTCTTGTTGTTCAGCCACAGGCTGAACTGAGGTAGTTACTTCATCATTATCAGTCTCTTCAACTACCGGCTCATCGTGCAGATCAAACAAGTTGGTATCATCCAATGGCACTTCCACACGTGGCGTAGTGCTGCTTTTTATAGTCCTTGTACGTTTACGTGCTTTATCGTTGCTTTCGGCAGCGGCAGGAGCGCCTTTTTCGGCATAGTTATTTTCAACAGTACTTTGCTGAGCCCGGGCGGCCTCAATTAATTGTTGCTGTTCAACAATACTGCTTATTAGCTGTGGCTTTCTTAGTTCGTCAGCTTCGGTAATACCTAAACTTTTGGCAATTTCGCGCAACTCAGAAACGAGTTTGTCGTTCAATTCGGTTGTATCAGACATGATATGAATTATAGTTCAAAAAAGATTTTTTACTTAGAATATTATGTTTTTAAATGGCAGTAAGCCCATTGTATTTTACTTAAACCTATCCGGTTGGTTATGAATAGAAATATGATTTGAAAGAAATTTAATTTGCAGCTTGCTTCGGACTATCTAAACCAGTAACTAAAAATAACGTGGATTTTAAATTGTTTCTTTAGCGCAAGAAAAATTTATTTGGAAAACGATACAATTTTAGTCAATTAATTTAAATTATCAAAACTTTAAAAAAATATCTTCAATAAGATAACACTTTAGCTAATTTTTAGTTTTTTTGACCATTCAAATAATTAAAAACTCCTTTCATGATATCGCGCCAGCAACTAATAGATCAGATCAAACAAAAAAAATCATTTTTATGCGTTGGCCTGGATACCGATATTGATAAAATACCCGAGTTTTTAAAAAGCTATCCCGACCCTGTTTTTGAATTTAATAAACGCATAATTGATGCTACGCAGGACCTTTGCGTATCCTATAAGCCCAATGCTGCTTTTTACGAGGCCTATGGCATAAAAGGTTTACAAAGCCTGATAGCTACCTGGAAATATCTGCCAAAAAACACGCTGAATATTATTGATGCCAAGCGTGGCGATATTGGCAATACATCTGACAAATATGCCCGTGCATTTTTTGATGAAGCATCATCAGGTATGAGCTTTGACGCGATAACCATAACGCCATATATGGGTAATGATAGTGTTACCCCCTATTTAGCTTATGATGGCAAGTGGATCATTTTATTAGCACTAACCTCATCCGTAGGCAGTAAGGATTTTCAATATTTAACTACCGAGAACGGCTTTTTATATGAAGCAGTAATTAAAAAAGCCAATACCTGGGCAGGTGCCGATAGGATTATGTATGTAGTGGGAGCTACTAAAAGCACCGAGTTTACCGCTATACGGAAATATGCTCCAGATAACTTTTTACTGGTACCCGGTGTTGGTGCACAAGGCGGCAGCCTTGCCGATGTTTGCCAATACGGGATAACCAAAGATTGCGGATTAATAGTAAACGCTTCCCGCTCTATCATCTACGCCAGTAACGGCGAAGACTTTGCTGATGCCGCACGTGCCGAGGCACTGAATATCCAACAGCAAATGCAGGTGGAATTGGAGAAGGCAGGAGTTATTTAAGTTGTACGTGGTAAGTTGTACGTTTTATGTGACTTAACACAACAACGTATAACTTACAACATATTACGTACAACTTTATACTTCCAGTTTCCCTTCTACCGAATCATCCAGTGTTTTACCTATGGCTGCACCGGCCAATTGTTTAATAAAGGCTACAGCATTGCCGTGTTTATTGTCCCAATAATAGGCTTCGGTTGGTTCAACTTTAATGGTGGCTATACGTGGATCATCCTGCCCTTCGGTGAACCAGGTTTTCAATATCGGATTCCAATATTTTTTTATTTTCTCCTCATCTCGGCTTAGCGTTACAATGCCATATACATTCAGGTAGTCGGAGTATTTTGATCCCTGAAAAAATAATTGTGCTAAGGGCTCGTGCTCTAATTCTTTATAAGTTCCGCTATCGTTAGCTAACAAAAACCACAGGTTACCTTCGTCGTCTACTTCCTGTACGGTCATTGGGCGTGCTGATGAAGGAAGGCCTGTTTTAATATTACTCGTAAAAAAGCAGGTTTTAGCGTCTTCGGCTAAGGCTTTTAATTTGGTTACTGCTTCTGCACCGCTCAGGTTTTCAAAATTATCTTCGGGTTGGTTTTGATTAATGCTGTTCATAATGTTTTGATTGGTAAATGATATACTTATTAAAAGCAGATAACATGCCAAGAATTATCATTAAACAAAAAAGGTTTGACGCATTGCCAAACCTCAAATACTAATTACTGATTACTAATCTTTGTTAAGCTAACGCTTCGGCCATGGTACGCATCTGTATCTCGATAATGCGTGAGCCAGGCGATTGTGTACAAGCCAGCAATACAGCTCCAGCTACGTCTTCCGGTTCCAGCATACCTGATTGGGCTACGCCTTCCTCTGTACGACCTGTGCCTAAAGCAAACTCGGTTTTTACACCGCCCGGGCATATAGCACCTACTTTAATTCCGTGAGGACGTAATTCTTTATCCAACGCTTGTGCAAAGCCTACCTGCGCAAATTTGGTAGCGCAATAAACCGCTTCACCTGCAAAACCGTATACACCTGCCATTGATGATAACATTAAAACAGTACCGCTTTTTTGTTTGATCATGTGTGGTACCACGTGG
This sequence comes from uncultured Mucilaginibacter sp., assembly GCA_964611565.1. Taxonomy (GTDB): domain Bacteria; phylum Bacteroidota; class Bacteroidia; order Sphingobacteriales; family Sphingobacteriaceae; genus Mucilaginibacter. Next base: position 69,234 of record CAZTAU010000005.1, read on the forward strand.
CGGCTAAATAAAAAAGTGGTGCGTACATTGGTATCCACCATAGTCTCATAATCTTCCAGGCTGGTGTCCACCAGATCTTTATATATACCCATACCGGTATTGTTCAGCAGGATATCGATTTTACCAGTTACAGCCAAAGCGGCTTTAACGGTTTCTTTGGCTGTTCTTTCATCACGGGCATCGCCTACAACTATGGTGGTATTGGAGCCTAATTTCTGTATTTCTTCGGTAAGTTCTTCCAGTCTTTCGCCACGACGGGCAGTTACAACAACGTGAGCACCTTCGGCAGCTAAAGCCAATGCGCTGGCACGGCCAATACCTGCACTTGCTCCGGTAATAATGGCAACTTTCCCGGTTAATTTTCCTGACATATTATTTAGTTTTTATGGGTTGATTTTGAGGGGCAAGATACAAAATGCAACGAGAAACCTACGCAAACATCACCTTACGCTCGGGGTAGCGCGTGGCATAATTATGCACCATGGTCTTGATATAATCATTACCTGGATATGGGGTCAGGTAATTTTTAAGCTGATGTATATCTTCTACCTGGAAGTAGTGCGAAATATACCCCATGCCATAAAACTTCCCCTTCTCAATCAATATACAGCTGTGTTCATCATCGGTACGGCCCTCATCGCGTATAGCAAAAGTTGGTAAAGCTTCACGTAACTCATTAAGCGCATAGGTTACTTTTTGGTTGTAATCATCTACCGCTCCGCTTCCCGTACAAGCACAACCTTCGCCATTATTGCAGGGCTTGTTATTTTTTTGGATAAAGCACAATTTGGAGCATAGCCCAAAATCTTCAATAAGGCGATTTAACAGGCTATAGCCTTCCAGCATACTATTGCAGGTATATAACGTTTCGTTCCCTTTACGGTACTTATCGATGGCTAAACGCAGGTATCCGCGTTGGTCTTCAAATGCATATAAACCGTAGGCATGCTCAAATCGCTTTAATGAACGATTGTATTTTGGCCATAGGCGTTTGATCTCTACGGCTTCAAGCACAAATGCAATCAACTCCGTTCCACAGGTCTGGTGAGTTATCTGGCAGATGTTACGCATAAATTCCTGCCGTTGCAGGCCTGTGTTATTGCCGGTAAAATGGCTGCATACCCGCTTTTTAATATTCTTCGCCTTGCCAACGTAAATGACTTTACCCTTGGCATCATGAAAATAATATACACCCGGCGAAGACGGCAATTGTTCAATAGTTTTTTTAGGCAAATGCGGCGGCAATACCTGTTCTTTTGAGTTTTGCTTTAAGGCCGCTTTAATATGATTATTACTGTCGCTTTGCAACAACAACGAGAATAGTTTAGCCGTAGCATCCGCGTCGCCCATCGCGCGGTGGCGGGCATCATTTTCAATGTTTAAATGCTTACAGAGTTTACCCAAGCTATAAGATGGCAATCCGGGTAATATTTTACGGCCCAGCCTAACGGTACAAAGCTTGTTGGCTTGCAAGGTATATCCCGCCGCCATTAAATGGTGACGGACAAACGAATAATCAAAGTTTACATTATGGGCCACAAATATTTTGCCGTGCAGCAGGTGATATATGTCGGCAGCTACATCTTCAAAATCGGGTGCGTTGGCTACCATTTCATTACTGATACCGGTTAACGCGCGTATGTAAATAGGAATTTCCCTGCGGGGATTAACGAGGGTTGTGTAACGCTGGGTTACTTTTTTACCATCATGTATGCATATGGCAATTTCGGTTATACCATTTGCACTGGCATGCCCTCCCGTCGTTTCAATATCTACAATTGCATACATGGATGTAAATGTATGAAGTTTTGCTAATATTTTTAGTTGATTTTTTAAATAAAAATCATCAGCGTACAACCGTTATATATCCGGTTAGCGGCTTGTCTTTTACGCCCTTAATAACATAGTAATACACCCCAAATGTTACAGGCACTCCGTTACTATAACCATCCCATGACACTGAATTACCGCTTGAAAAATAAACACGGTTGCCGTAACGATTCATTATCTCGACAGTGATTGAAAGGTTAGGGTTTAAATTAATGATACTCCACTTATCATTTATACCATCGCCGTTAGGCGTAAAAGTGTTGGGTATACTAATATCTTTATAAACGGTAAGCGTACCATCAACATAACTTAAGGTATAATTGGGTGATGAGCCGCCGCTTATAGTTATAGGGTACACCCCTACATCAGAACCTTGTGTAGCAGTAGTAGCGGCAGTTGGTTGTGTGGTTAATTGCGTTTCATCTTCACCATTTACAAAACCGGTATAGGTTACGGTTAACGGTGGATTGGGGTCACCGTATAATCTGCTTTTGTTGCCGACGGTAACTGTTAATGGCGCGGGTGTTACGGTACTTGCAGGCATGGGTTGGGTAGCATTGGTTGCTCCTGTACTTTGTATATTAATTGTTCCTGAATAACTGCCTACATTTGTGGTTGCTTTTAAACGTGTATAAACGGGAGCAGAAGTTATTGTACCTGTCGAACTAATAGTTACTACGTTACTGTAGTTCATATTATCAATACTTACCTCAAAGCCTGGTGGCGGGGTAATTAAAATACCAGCGGTTAAATTACTTCCAGAAACAGAAAAACTAGTTGGTAATGATGGGTTACCATAAATTGTGGTAAGCGATTGCAACGTGCCGGATGTAGTAATAGAGGGTGGTGCTGATCCAACAATAATGTTTCCCGGTGCATAGGCAACAGCGTAATTACTTGCCAAATACCCGTTACCACCTACGGGAGCCGATGCTACTATTGAACCGTTATAAATACCAGATGGTGCACCGGCAGCTGCACCATTGCCATACGTTATAGTTATCGAATTTATAGTTTCGCCATTTTTTAAACCCGCAACTGTAAACGCGGTTGAACCAGGGCCGCCCGTAAGTGTATTCCCTAAAGGTTTGTTAACATTATTGGCTGTAATAACTATTGGTGCCCGGAATATAGTTATAGGTCCACTGGTGTAATTAATAGCATAATTAGTTGGTAAAAAGCCGTTAGTGCCCCTAAGATTAGAAGAAATTATAACATTATTATACACACCAACAGCATCTTTACCAGTATTACCGCCAGTAACAACTACGTCTAATGCTGTGGCAATTTCACCATTTTTCAAGTTCGCGTTAATTATGCTAAAATCAAAATTAAGTGGTGTTAGCGTCGTGTTATTTAAAACATCGCCATAATCTATTTCAGCAAAAATATTGATGGGTAATGGAAAAGGGTTAACCGTACTGGCAGGCATGGATAAATTAAAATTGGCTGCTCCCGGGGTGCTCAACACTATATTAGTTCCTGAATAAGTAGCTGCATTGGCAGTATTTTTTAACCGGATATAAACTTTCGTTGAAGCTATTGTACCTGTACCAGGAATAGTTACCGTATTGCTAAAATTACTATCATCCAGGCTCACTTCAAATCCTGCGGGCGGTGTGACTAATATGCCGGCAGTTGTATTAGCTCCTGATACCATAAAACTGGTTGATGATGATGGGGTGCCGTATGTTGTGGTTAGTGATGAGGGGCTATTTGTAGTCGTAATAACTTGTGCACTTGCTGAGTTAAAAATAGCAGCAAGCACTATAATCAACATCCATTTGAAAGTTAAGACATATGGTTTTATAACTATCACGTTCCTAATTTACATTTAGTTCTTAATTGCCACAAAAAAAGAGGCCTATAAGGCCTCTTCATATTTTGACTAATTTTTAATTATTTCTTAGGTTTCTTCGCCTGCGCTTTTTGTTGCTCGCGCATCATTTCTTCCATTTTAGCAGCAAAGCCTGATTTTTTCTTTTTAGGATCTTCAGGGCGTTTTTTGTTTGCTTCAATTTGAGCGTGTATCTTTTTATCATCCACCATTAAGCGAATTAAATACTGCTGTAAAAACGTAAACATATTTGCCAGAAAGTAATAATAGTTCAAGCCCGATGGATAGCCATTCAATGCCCCTAAGAATATGATCGGGGTGATATATCCAATATACTTCATCTGCCCGGTTACACCTGAAATCTGGTTGTTAAAATAAGTATATATCAGGGTGGATATGGTCATCAACACACACATTAAACTTAAGTGGTCGCCTATAAATGGAATAGAGAAACCAAATTTGATCACATCATCATAAGTGGACAAATCATCCATCCATAAAAAGTTTTGTCCGCGCAGTTCAAATAAACTTGGGAAAAAGCGGAAAAACGCGATCACAATAGGCATTTGCAGCAATAAAGGCAAACAACCACCTAATGGGTTAACTCCGGCTTTTTTATAGAGTTTTAATTGCTCCTGTTGCAATAGTGTAGGATTATCCTCACCAACTTTAGCTTTTATTTCGTCTATCTCAGGCTTTAAAACGCGCATCTTAGCCATTGAAAGGTATGACTTGTAAGTAAGCGGTGATAAAACCAATTTAAGGATAACGGTTAATGCCAAAATAATTAAGCCATAACTCCAGTTAAAATGGCTAAGCGCAGTAAATATGGGCAATACCGCATAACGGTTGATATATTTTAACGGGCCCCAACCCAAATTGATCTGCTTTTCTAACTCATAACCCTGATCTTGTAAAGTATTAAAACGGTTTGGGCTAAAGTAAAAATCCATCGGGAAGCTACCATCGGCACTGCGCGGTACTACCAGGTTAGCTTTTAACTGCTTTATTTCGTTATGAATAGCGGTATCAGTAACTACCGCAAAATTAGCTTTGCTAAACCCTTCTTTACTTAATAATACGCTTGAAAAAAAGTGTTGCTTAAATGATACCCATTTTAATTTTTTATCTGCTACTTCCGTTTGATCGTCTTTGGTATCTCCCAAATAATCAAAATCATTATTGGTATCCAGGTATTGTATCATGGAATATTCACGATCCAATACCGGGCTTTTTTCTAACTGGCGCAGGTTTGAAAGCCAATCCAGTGTAATAGAGTTGCTATTAGCAATTACGTTATCCAGCCCGGTTGCTTTTATAGTAAAACCAACCTTGTAACCCTCTCCTTTCAGGCTGTATATATAATCAATATACTGCGTTGCACTATAGCTTAACCGCATGGTTATCGATGATGAATCAGCCCCGGCAACTTTTAACTCGGTTGCACTTGGTGTAAAGTAACGGTTGTTGGTATTTATATTAGCAGTACCTGCGGCCGAAAAGGTAAAACCAAACTTGTTTTTATCACCATCAAATAAAATAAGGGGCTTTTTATCAAAAGTTTTAAAGTTCTTTAGCTCGACTGAATAAATACGGCCACCACGAGTGGTTAATTTTATGCGCAGATCCTTATTTTCAACAGTTACCAGGCTTTCTGTACCAGTAATAGTACCACCGAACGGGCTTTTTAAAGCAGCTGAGTCAACCGCAGGCCGTCCAGCTTTTGAGGTATCAATTTTAACTGCAACCGGAGGTGCAATACCCGCTTTTTTTAGCGAATCAAGGTGTTGCTTTTCTCTTTCTTTTTGCAGCTCAGCTTCGCCGGGCTTTAATAAATAAACCGAGCCGGCTATGATGAGCATGATCAGGAATAATCCTGTAAACGTATTTCTATCCATTACTTAATTGTATCGTACAAGCACTATTTCTTGCGGGCATAAGCCAGCGAAGCGGCGACAAAGTTAATAAAAAGTGGATGCGGATTAGCAACCGTTGATTTTAATTCGGGATGGAACTGCGCGCCCACAAAAAACGGGTGATTTTTAAGTTCTACTATCTCCACTAAATTATTATCAGGGTTAAAACCTGATGGTATCATGCCCACTTCTTCGTATTTCTTTAAATAATCGTTATTAAACTCATAACGGTGTCTGTGGCGTTCGCTAATATGTAGTTTGCCGTATATAGCTGCTGCCTTACTGCCCTTTTTCAGATCGCAATCATAAGCACCTAAACGCATGGTACCGCCTTTATTTACTACTTTTTTCTGCTCCTCCATCATGGCAATAACAGGGTTATTGGTGTCGGGGTTCATTTCGGTACTGCTGGCATCTTTTAATCCCAAAACATTACGGGCAAACTCAACCACGGCGCATTGCATACCTAAGCATATGCCGAAGAACGGTATATTATTTTCGCGCACATAGCGTATAGCCTCAATTTTTCCTTCAAAACCACGCTCGCCAAATCCAGGTGCTACTAATACACCATCCAGGCCTTTTAATTTTTCAATAGCATTACCGGGTGTTAATTGTTCTGACGGGATGTATTGTACTTTCACCTTACACTCGTTTTTAGCACCAGCGTGTATAAAAGACTCTATGATTGATTTATAAGCATCCGGTAACTCCACATATTTTCCTACCAAACCAATACAAACTTCTGAGGTTGGGTTTTTTAACCTGCCCAAAAAGTCTTTCCAGTTTTCCAGGTCGGGCTCACTTTTGGTTGGAAGCTTTAATTTAGCTAATACCGTTTTGTCTAATTGCTCTTTTAACATTAATAAAGGCACGTCATAAATAGTTGACGCGTCTATTGATTCGACAACGGCATTAAGGTTAACGTTACAAAATAATGCGATTTTTTTTCTCAGATCCTGTGTAAGATGGTGCTCAGTACGGCAAACTAATATATCAGGCTGTATACCATACTCCAGCAACATTTTAACCGAGTGTTGGGTAGGCTTTGTTTTTAATTCGCCGGCAGCAGCTAAAAACGGAACAAGCGTAAGGTGTATTACAATAGCGTTACTTGAACCTACCTCCCATTTAAACTGACGCACAGCTTCAATATAGGGCAATGACTCAATATCACCTACGGTACCGCCCAATTCGGTAATAACAATATCGTATTTACCATCTTCGCCCAGTATGCGTATGTTACGTTTTATCTCATCAGTTATATGCGGAATTACCTGCACGGTTTTACCCAAAAAGGCACCTTCACGCTCTTTGCTGATCACATTTTGATAAATGCGGCCAGTGGTAATATTATTTGCTTTGGATGTTGGCGTATTTAAAAAACGCTCGTAATGACCAAGGTCAAGGTCGGTTTCGGCTCCGTCCTCGGTAACATAACACTCGCCATGTTCATATGGGTTTAATGTTCCGGGATCAATATTAATATAGGGATCGAACTTTTGAATGGTTACGCTGTAGCCGCGCGATTGTAGTAATTTAGCTAAAGATGCCGATATAATACCCTTGCCTAACGACGAGGATACACCGCCCGTAACAAATATATATTTAGTCATGTTTTTTTTGAAAATGGACCCGGTTTTAAGCCGAAACCAAATGTTTGTGTACGGGATACAAAAGTAAGAAAATATTTGGGCTTGCCGAGAATAAAGTATAAATGTTGGAAAGTTTTAAAATGATATTGTATTAAAAATATTAGAAAGCACCAGGCCGTCATATATTTGATACAATTGATTAATGTATAGTAATATTATATATTTGTTATAATGAAAAAGTGGATCAGCAAATTTTTCTTGTTCACGGCACTTACATTGGTGCTGGTGCATAATATTGTTGCACACCACCATGCCGGCGAGAAGGGCCACGGTTTTAGGGATAACCATCATAACATACTGGAACGTGTTAGGATGGATCACGTATTTTATACTGATTACACCTTTTCAAACGATCTTCAAGCAATAATTCCGGATATAGTTTTTGGTTTCGACTATGCTATACTTCAGTTCCCGATAAAAATTGCTAAGCCAGTAATTTTGCCTGACGAGCCCTATCCGCCCGGCTGGGTTACTGATGAAACAATCCTTCGCGGTCCCCCTGTTAATTGTTAATGTGCTGTAGTTACAGTGCAAGGCTATGCCTATGTTTTTTTCCTGAACATTAACAATTAATTCCCTATTCATGTTAAATAAAATCATTGAGTTCTCTGTACGGAACAAACTTATTATCGGCTTATTTATTTTTGGCCTGATATGCTTTGGTATATACGATACACGTCGTTTACCTATTGATGCCGTTCCTGATATTACCAATAACCAAGTACAAATTATTACCCGCACACCATCATTAGGTGCACCGGATGTTGAGCGTTTGATATCCTTCCCTATTGAACAATCATGCCGTAATATACCTGAGGTGAAAGAGATACGCAGTTTTTCGCGCTTCGGTCTATCAGTAATAACCATTGTATTTGAAGAACATACTGAAATATACTGGGCAAGGCAGCAGGTGGCCGAGCGTTTAAACAATATTATCAGTTTAATACCTGCCGAATATGGCAAACCCGAACTGGCACCGGTAACAACAGGCCTGGGTGAGATATACCAATATACCGTAAGGGCAAAACCGGGTTATGAGAAAAAATATGATGCCATGGCTTTGCGAACCGTACAGGATTGGATTGTACGCAGACAGTTATTAGGATTACCCGGCATTGCTGATGTAAGCAGCTTTGGTGGTTATTTAAAGCAATATCAGATAGCAGTTAGTCCCCAGCGTTTAAAAGCTAATAATGTTACTATTAATGACGCATTTATCGCATTGCAAAAAAACAACGGTAATACAGGTGGTGCTTATATTGAACGTGGGCCTACCGCATTATTTATCCGCAGCGAGGGTTTAGTTAGTTCAATAGATGATATCGGAAGCATTGTAGTAAAAAACTTACCCGATGGGGCACCATTGCTTATCAGAGACATTGGCGAAGTCGGTATTGACCACGCGACCCGTTTTGGGGCCATGACCTGGAACGGCAAGCAGGAAGTATCCGGCGCGGTAGTTATGATGCTTAAGGGTGCAAACAGTAACGAGGTTATTAAGGCCATTAAAACAAAAGTTGCCGAGATACAAAAAACCTTACCCAAGGGTGTGGTAATAGATGCCTTTTTGGACAGGACCAAAATGGTGAACAATGCTATTAGTACTGTTGAACAAAATTTACTTGAAGGAATTGTAATTATACTTCTGGTACTCATCATTTTCCTGGGGAATTTCAGAGCGGCATTGATAGTAGCATCTGTTATTCCTTTGGCTATGCTTGTAGCTGTTATTCTAATGAACCTATTTGGCGTATCGGGCAACCTGATGAGTTTGGGCGCACTTGATTTTGGGTTAATTGTAGATGGCACAGTGATTATTGTGGAAGCCATAATGCACGAGATACATCTTAAAAAACGCAAAGAGATAAGCCAGGAGGAAATGGACCACGAAGTAGTGAGTGTATCAGCACGTATGCGTAATGCTGCCATATTTGGCGAATTGATCATTTTGATAGTATACATACCCATTTTTACCCTGCAGGGCATAGAGGGCAAAATGTTTAAGCCAATGGCGCAAACGGTAGCTTTTGCATTGATTGGAGCATTTATTTTATCATTGACCTACGTCCCCGTGATGAGTAGTTTGTTTTTAAGCCGTAAAGCGCGCAACACTGCTAATTGGTCTGACCAAATGATGAGTTATCTGCAAAAGCATTATCACAATGCTTTACAAAGGGTGATTACTATACCTAAAACAGTTATTGGCTTAACCATAATAGCTTTTATAATAACCATTTTTACCCTTACCAAATTAGGCAGCGAGTTTATACCCAAACTGGAAGAGGGTGATTTTGCGGTAGATACCCGGGTATTAACCGGCAGTAGCTTAGAAACATCTGTTAAAGCCATAAGGCAGGGCTCAAAAATACTGCTTAGTAAGTTTCCCGAGGTGGAACAAATTGTAGGTAAAACAGGTAGCTCCGAAATTCCTACCGACCCCATGCCTATTGATGCCAGCGATATGATGGTAATTTTAAAGGACAAAAAAGAATGGACAAGTGCCAAAACCTTTGATGAATTAAGCACCAAAATGGCTAAGGAACTGGAAGCAGTACCGGGCGTAACATTTGGTTTTCAATATCCAGTGCAAATGCGCTTTAATGAGCTGATGACCGGCGCGCGGCAGGATGTAGTTTGTAAGATATTTGGTGATAATTTGAACGAACTTTCAATTTATGCCAAAAAATTAGGGGCCATAGCAAGCGGCATTGAAGGCACACGCGATGTTTATGTAGAAACTGTAAACGGTATGCCACAAATTGTAATACGCTACAACCGCGCGGCAATTGCCGAATATGGATTGAACATAGAAGACATTAACCGCACAATAAATACGGCGTTTGCAGGACAAAGCAGCGGAACCGTATATGAAGGTGAAAAACGTTTTGATTTAGTTGTAAGGCTGGCAGGTGAACAACGCAAACAATTAAGTGATGTGCAACAGCTATTGATATCTACCCCTAATAGCGGACAAATACCACTACAACAAGTTGCCGAAGTAAAAATTGAAGAAGGGCCAAACCAAATACAACGCGAGGATGCACAACGACGCATCATTGTAGGTTTTAACGTAATGGGCCGCGATGTGCAAAGTATTGTTGAAGAACTGCAGCAAAAGGTAAATCAACAAATAAAACTACCATCCGGTTATTACGTTACTTATGGCGGTGCATTTGAAAACTTAAATGAGGCTAAAGCACGATTAATTATTGCCGTTCCGGTATCCCTATTACTTATACTATTGATGCTTTACTTTGCCTTGGGATCAATTAAACATGCTTTACTGATATTCTCGGCTGTTCCACTATCAGCCATTGGTGGTGTATTTGCATTACTGATATTTGGTATGCCGTTTAGTATAAGCGCGGCGGTAGGTTTTATAGCTTTGTTTGGTGTGGCTGTGTTAAACGGATTGGTATTAATATCAGAGTTTAACCGCTTAAAAAAAGATGGCTGGACCAATTTAAAGGATATTGTATTTGAAGCTACCAAGCAGCGCTTACGCCCGGTATTAATGACAGGATGCGTAGCGTCACTAGGCTTTTTACCTATGGCTTTAAGTAATGGTGCCGGTGCCGAAGTACAGCGCCCATTAGCTACGGTGGTAATTGGGGGTTTAATAACGGCTACTTTCCTAACTTTATTTGTATTACCAATTTTGTATATGCTATTTGAAAAAGTAAAGGGTGTAAAAGTATCGGCTAAAACGGTTGGGCCGGTGTTGTTGATGTTTTTTGTTTTTGCCGGCAAAGCCAAGGCACAAACTCCTATTAGTTTAAGCGGGGCTATTGATACCGCTATCAAAAACAATCTCAATCTAAAAAGCGAGAAACTAAATGCTGAGTACCTTAAAAAGAATACCGCCACAGGTGTTACCATACCTAAAACCGGCATAACCGGTGAATATGGCAATATTAATAGCGCGTATACTGATAACCGATTTTCTGTTGTACAATCGGTAAATTTCCCAACGGTATATACACGGCAAAAGGTATTACTGAATGCCGAATACCAGGCCGGCGAGTTAAATGTAAACGTATACCGCCGCGAACTGCAACGTTTGGTATCAGAAAGTTTTTACAACATTTTATATCTTAAACAAAAACTACAGTTATTGTTAAGTGCAGATAGTGCCTATGCCCTGTTTGTTAAAAATACTAACCTGCGTTTTGAGAAAGGCGAAAGTAATATACTGGAAAAAACCACTGCCGAAACCCAACGTGCGCAAATAGCCCGTCAAACAGAAATGGTTAACGCCGACCTGGAAATTGCTTATAACCGGTTTAATGTGTTATTAAACTCAAAGCAAAATTATCAGCCACAAGCACCCGGCTTTAAGTTACCGCTCTCATTAATGGCTGATACTGCTTTTGCCAATCATCCGCAATTGTTATACTTAAATCAGCGGCAGCAAGTAAGCAAAGCACAAACAGAGTTAGAGCGGGCAAAGCTATTACCTGACCTTAACCTGGGTTACTTTAACCAAAGTTTTAATGGCACGCAAGCAGTAAACGGTATTAACCAAACATTCAATAGTGCAAACCGCTTCTCTTCGGTGCAATTAGGTGTTTCGGTACCCTTATTTGCGGGAGCGCAAAAAAACAGGGTTAGCGCATTCCGTATAAAAGAACAGCAGGCACAAACTGATTATCAATCAGGTTTACAAGCTTTACAAAGCCGCTACCAACAAGCCCGGGTTGAAATAGCAAAATACCAGCGACTGGCAGATTACTACGAAAAAAACGGTTTAGCCAACGCTGCTTTAATATATAAAACCGCCAATCTGCAATTTACCGCAGGGCAAATTAATTACCTGGAATATGTGTTATTAATCAACCAGGCAACTTCGCTTAGAAGCGAATACACCGATTCGGTAAACAATTTGAACCAGGCCATTATCCAATTAAATTCTCTTCAAAATCAATAAGATGAAATCGACCTTAAAAATATATCTGCAAAAATATACCATAGTGCTTTGCGCTGCATTATGGTATTCCTGCGGTGCATCAACCGATAAAACTGAAACCCAACCAGCCGAGACAGCCGCAATTGAAAACGCAACCACCATTACTTTAACACCCGAGCAGGCAAAAAACGCTGTTATTGATACCGGTAGCGCGCTTGCCCGTGGTTTAGCTACGACATTAAGGGTAACCGGTGCTATTGATGTGCCACCACAAAACATGGTAAGTATAAGCTTCCCTATGGGTGGTTATTTAAAGTCGACCAAGTTGTTACCCGGTATGCATATTAGCAAAGCTGAGGTGGTGGCTATGATGGAAGATCAGCAGTTTATACAGCTTCAACAAGATTACTTAACCGCTAAGGCTAAACTAATTTACACCCAAAAGGATTTTGAGCGCCAGCGCGATCTGAACCAAAGCAAGGCTAATAGTGATAAGATATTTCAGCAAGCACAATCTGAATACGAAAGTCAAAAAATATTAGTAGGCTCGTTAGCCGAAAAACTAAGGTTGATTGGAATGAATCCGGCTAAAGTCACCGATGGTACTATTACCCGCAGCGCGGCTGTACGCTCGCCTATTGATGGATACGTTACCAAGGTAAATGTAAATATTGGCAAGTATGTGAACCCGAGTGATGTACTTTTTGAGATTGTTGACCCTCGTGATATCCATTTGGCTTTAGATGTATTTGAAAAAGATGTGACCTTATTGCATGAAGGACAAAAGGTAATTGCATACAGTAACGGCAGACCCGATAAAAAATACATTTGTGAGATTGTGCTGATAGGTCGCGACTTAAGCGATCAGCGTAAAACGGTTGTGCATTGCCACTTTGAGCAGTATGACAAGAACCTGCTACCCGGCACTTTCATGAACGCCGAAATCGAAGTAAAAAAAGGCAACAGCTTGACTTTACCCGAGGATGCTATAGTTAACTACGAAAACAAAACTTTTGCCTTTATAGCCAAAGGCAAGAACACTTATGAAATTACCGAAGTTAAAACAGGTGTAACACAAGACGGCTATACCGAAGTGTCTGTTGATGGTAAAGACATCAGCAAACAAACATTTGTTACTAAAGGAGCCTATACGCTATTAATGGCGATGAAAAATACTGCGGAGGAATAATTTTAAAATCGCCCGTCCAAGTGCTCACATTTGGACGGATTTTGTTTTATAATATCAGATTATTTAAATCCTCAGGCGTATCAATGGCGTAAGTTTCCAGGTCTGTTTCGGCAACTTTAATGCGGTAGCCATTTTCTATCCAGCGTAGTTGTTCCAGGCTCTCGGCTTTTTCTAATGAAGATATAGGCAATTTGGTTATCTGCTGCAAAACATCGGCACGGTAGCCATAAATGCCAATATGTTTAAAGTAAGGATAAAACTCCAGCCAGTTTTGCGGCTCCTCTCCTCTAATGTGTGGTAATGCTGAGCGTGAAAAATAAACCGCTTCATCCAGTTTATTTACCACCACTTTAGGCGAGTTGGGATTATGCAGTTCCTGCTCGGTTTTAATGCGCTTGATTAAGGTAGCTATCTGAGCATCCGGCGAATTAAAACAGTGCGCCAGCTTGCTTATTTGCTCAGGATCGATATAAGGTTCGTCGCCCTGTATATTGATGATAACGTTATAATGCGTATAAGCCAAAGCCACTTCAGCACAGCGGTCGGTACCGCTTTGGTGGGTATCGGCAGTCATTACTACCTCGCCGCCAAAAGCTTTTACGTGTTCAAATATGCGGTGGTCGTCGGTAGCGACAATAACCTCGTTTAAATCCGTACATTTTTTTGCCTGCTCATACACCCGTTGAATCATGCTTTTGCCGGCAATATCCACCAACGGCTTACCCGGGAAACGGCTAGAAGCATAACGTGCAGGAATGATACCGAGAATATTCATAAGTGGTACGTTTGACGTTGTACGTGTTACGTGATAAAAAATGGCAAACGTAGAACGTAACACGTTCCACGTAAAACCTAAAACAACCCGTTTATTTCTCTTTCGATGGATTGAATGATAGAGCCCAGATCTTCGGGGTTATTGGCAAAGTCTAAATTATCCTTATCCAATACCAATAATTTGCCCAGCTTATAGTTCTTTATCCATTTATCGTACTTCTCGTTAAGTTTAGATAAGTAATCAATACGGATGCCTATCTCGTATTCACGGCCACGGCGTTGTATATTATTAACTAATGTAGGTACGGATGCTTTTAGATAAACCAACAGATCCGGTGGTTTAATGTACTCGGTTATATTGTCGAAAATAGATTGGTAGTTCTCATAATCGCGGGTGGTCATCAAACCCATATCATGCAGGTTTTCGGCAAATATGTAGGCATCCTCATAAATGGTTCTGTCCTGCAAAATATTGCGCCCGCTTTTTTGTATCTCGATGATCTGGCGGTAACGGCTATTTAAAAAATATATCTGCAGGTTAAAGCTCCAACGTTTCATGTCGCTGTAAAAATCTTCCAGGTACGGATTATTATCAACAGCTTCATACAATGGATCCCATCCATAATTTTTGGCCAGCATCTCTGTAAGGGTAGTTTTACCGGCGCCTATATTTCCTACTATAGCTATGTGCATTTGCTAAAGATATAATTCAAAAGTTAAAAGTCAAAATGTGTTTGGTGAGTCGATGGTCGATGGACCATAGTCCATAGTAATTTTTTCACCATGGACCATTGGCTATGGACTATGTACTCCTTAAAACTTCCTAAACCCAATGATCTCCCTCACCTCTTTCAAGGTTTTTGAGGCACTTTCGCGAGCCTTATCGGCGCCTAATTGGGCAACCTTACGCAGATAATCGGTATCAGCAGCAATGGCGTTAATACGGTCGCGGATTGGTGCTGTTGCAATGATCATATCTTCGGCCAATTGCTTTTTCAAATCACCGTAACGTACCTGCATGGCGTTGTACAGGTTGTCGAAGTGTTTGTAAGTATCTTCAGTAGATACCACTTTCATCAGGTCGAAGAGGTTTTGTATTTCTTCGGGTTTGGTTTGATTTTCAGTAGTCGGGCCACTATCAGTAACCGCACGCATTACCTTTTTGCGGATAACTTCAGGCGCATCGGCCAAATAAACAGCATTGCCCTCTCCTTCTGATTTACCCATTTTGCCCTTGCCATCCAACCCAGGAATTTTAACCAATTTATCACTAAAATTAAAAGCGAATGGTTCTTTAAAATACTCGGTATTATATAAGCGGTTAAAACGATTACCAAATGTACGTGCCATTTCCAGGTGCTGCTCCTGGTCTTTACCTACAGGTACTTTGGTGGCATTATGTATCAGTATGTCTGCGGCCATTAAAACCGGGTAGGTTAGTAACCCCGCATTAACGTTATCCGGATTGGCGCGTACCTTATCTTTAAAAGATGTGCTGCGCTCCAGTTCGCCCATATAAGCATTCATATTCATGTATAAATACAGTTCAGAAATTTCGCGAACATCTGACTGTACATATATAGTTGCTTTTTCGGGTTCGATACCTGCTGCCAGGTACTCTACCAATACACTTTTAACACTATTGTGCAGGTTGGCAGGGGTTGGATGGGTAGTTAGCGAATGCAGATCGGCAATAAAAAAATAGCAGTTATACTCGTGTTGCATTTTCACAAAATTCTGTATCGCTCCGTAATAATTACCTAAATGCAGGTTCCCGGTAGACCGGATGCCACTAACAACAGTTTCCATATAGCGACGAAAGTAAGTATTTTTTCTATTTTTGAGGACGATGAAAATGATATTGAAAAAACTACACTGCTATTTTTATCGCTATAGTGTGGGCTTTTTCTATATACTGCTTTGGCCTTTGTTGTCTTATTTTTCACGCAAACCTTCGCGCTACGCCAACATGAACCGTGTGCGCCGTTTATGGGGGTTTTTAAGCTCCTCTCTTCCGGGTATATTTTATAAATTTCATTTTGAACAGCGTATTGACTGGAGCAAAACTTATATTGTTTGCCCTAACCATACCTCAAACCTGGATATTACTTCTATGAGTTTGCTTGTTAAAAACAATTACTGTTTTATGGGTAAAGAGGAACTATTGGAGGGCTTTGTAACCCGCTTGTTTTTTCAAACGGTAGATATCCCGGTAAATCGTGAAAGCAAAATGTCGTCATTCAGGGCGTTTAAAAAAGCGGAGGAAAGGCTGGCAGAAGGAACTACAGTTATTATATTTCCTGAAGGGAAGATACCTGATGATTACCCACCGCAATTGCATGAGTTTAAAAATGGACCGTTCCGCTTAGCCATTGAATTGAAAATCCCTATTATTCCCGTAACTTTGCCGGATACATGGCGGGTTTTATGGGATACCGGTATTGAAAAAGGCAGCAAACCGGGTATTTGTAATATATTTGTACATCAACCCATTGAAACATCACATTTAACCATTGACGATGCCGATGCTTTACGCGATAAGGTATATAACATCATCAATCAAAAATTTGAACAAGGATGAATATTGACAGTGAAACCGTAGATAAAATAGCCCATTTGGCCCGTTTAGAGCTTGCTGATACCGAAAAGCAGGAAATGATTGGCGATATGAATAAGATATTGGATTTTATGGCTAAACTAAATGAGGTAGATACATCTGGCGTTGAACCGTTAGTTTATATGTCGGAAGAAGTGAATGTATTTAGGGAAGATATTGTTAAGCAGCAAATAACTACCGAAGAGGCTTTACAGAACGCGCCTAAGCACGATGATAAGTATATTTTGGTTGCAAAAGTTATTGAGAAATAGTTTGTAACATTTAACTTATCACAACAGTCAAACTGATAAAAAATAAATGGAGCCATTAATTACCATTAAAGATATAGGTCGTAAATACGTTATAGGCAGCGAGGTTATTCACGCGCTAAAGTCTGTATCTTTAACTATCAATAAAGGTGAGTTCGTGGCTTTAATGGGTCCATCAGGTTCGGGTAAATCAACCCTTATGAATATTTTAGGCTGCCTGGATACCCCTACTCATGGCGAATACATATTGAACGGCATTAATGTGAGCCATATGACGGACGGTGAACTTGCGGAAGTACGTAATGCCGAGATCGGGTTTGTTTTTCAAACATTTAACTTGTTGCCGCGTAACAGCGCATTAGATAATGTAGCACTCCCATTAATTTACGCAGGTGTAAATAAGCAAGACAGACAAGATCGTGCTAAAAAAGCATTAGAGAATGTGGGTTTAGGTAACCGTATTGATCACCGCCCTAATGAACTATCAGGCGGGCAGCGTCAGCGTGTGGCTGTGGCCCGTGCTTTAATAAACAATCCATCAATTATATTGGCGGATGAGCCTACGGGTAACTTAGATACCAAAACCTCTATAGAAATTATGGGTCTGATGGAAGATATTCACGCTAAAGGCAATACCATTATATTAGTAACCCATGAAGAGGATATTGCACAGCACGCCCATCGCATTGTTCGTATGCGCGATGGTTTGGTTGAAAAAGATTATCAAAATACTGATATACATACCGTAAGAAAAGGGGCTTCTAAAGTTTAACACCTCTCAGCCACCCTCGCTACAAACTCGGCTAAATGCACGGCCCTATCGGGTGTAATTGTTTTTTTGCTGCCGATGATAAGCGTGTGCTCAACTATTTCAATTATAAAATCCTCTTCGCGTACATCCATTATCGCGTTACGTAGGTTACGGTCAATGCCTTTCACAGCCTTATCATGATCATTAGCCACTACATAAAACGTATTGCTAAAAGCTTTGTCTTCTTTAAAGTCTATCTCTAAAGGGGTTATTAGCTCTACTATTTTATCTCTAAGCGTTTCCGGGCGAATAATTACCCTACCGAAATTATGCTTTAAATAAGTGAGTGCCCATGTTTGGCAATCGCAGTGGTCTGTTACTCCTGCTTTGCTGGTTGGTGTTTTTGAATGTGTCTCTACAAAAAGCACATAACTACTATTATTACCTTGGTTGATCACGTATGAGTCGCGGATATTAACATCAAAGCAGTGCTTAAATACCTCAAAATGATCTAAATGGAAATTGATGTTCCCGGTAAGGTGGATATTAAATTTATCCTTCAGAGCCGTGTAAGTTTGCTGTAAGCGGTCAATTTCTTCGGATGTTAAGCCAACGGTATCAAACGGAAAATCGGGCATTGATGCAATAAGTTTAGTTTGTTAAAATTAACAAACTGATTTAAATTACTGCAATTATTACTATGTTTAGCACTAATGAAAATTTATACCAAAACCGGCGACCAGGGCTACACATCATTAATTGGCGGCACACGTGTACCTAAGCACCATTTGCGCATAGAAAGCTATGGTACCGTGGACGAATTGAACTCCTACATTGGTTTAATACGTGATCAACCAATTGCCGAGCATCACCGCGAAATATTAAAGCTAATACAGGATAGGTTGTTTACTATAGGTGCATTGTTAGCGGCCGACCCGGAAAAATCAAAAATGGTTATACCTGATCTGCATTTGGAGGATATTGAATTGCTGGAAAAGGAAATTGACACCATGGATGAGCAATTGCCCGAGCTAAAACATTTTATTTTACCCGGCGGAAATACAACGGTATCTTATTGCCATTTGGCACGCTGTGTGTGCCGCAGGGCCGAACGCATTACTGTACATTTAGCCGAAGAAAGTACCGTTGACGAAAAAGTGAATATTTATTTGAACCGATTGAGCGATTACCTTTTTACCTTAGCACGCAAGCTGGGGAAAGAGCAAAATATCCCTGAAAATCAATGGATACCACGTCTTTAAAAAAATTTAAAAAATATATTGATTTAACAATCTAAAATATTATACTTTTGCGAAAATTGAATTTATCTACTTTTAAACAATAATACTCGAAAAATATGTACTGGACACTTGAATTAGCATCGCATTTAGAAGATGCACCATGGCCTGCAACTAAAGACGAATTAATTGATTATGCTATACGTTCCGGTGCGCCGGTAGAGGTTATTGAAAACCTGCAGGCATTAGAGGATGATGGCGAACCGTATGAAAATATAGAAGAAATATGGCCTGATTACCCTACAAAAGACGATTTCTTTTTTAACGAAGACGAATATTAGTCACATAAATTATATTAAAAAACCCTGCAAATGCAGGGTTTTTTAATATATACACCATTTTGGAATGGTTTTAGTGTTACTGATAGAAAATTCACACTAAAAACTACCAACATGAGAGGCTTACTTTACATCATCGCAGTTATCCTGATTATAGGATGGTTGTTAGGATTCTTCTACTACTCAGCAGGCGGAATCATTCACGTATTATTAGTTATTGCTGTTATATCTTTATTATTAGGCTTAATAAGAAGGGCCTGATCATAAAAGAGCTAAGAGTTAAGAATCAAGAGAAGTATAGCAAGTGTAAATCTATCTTTCTTTTGGTTCTTGACTTTTTTTATGCCTAATTAATTTGGTAAGTTTTGCCCGGTAATGAGCGTATATATCCCTGCATTTCCATATTCAATAAATTCATGGCTAGTTGGCTCATGGGCATATTGGTTTTTATGGTCAGGTCATCAATAGCCACTGGTTGCTTATGCTGGTTAATAATTTCAAGTATGGTGCGCTCTTCCGTGTTTAAATCAAGCGGCAGCATAAACTGCTCTGCAGGTTTTAGATCATCCGGCTTTTCCCAGCCCAGGCTATAGGCCAGGTCAGCCGCGCAAGTAAGCAATGCAGCTTTATTATTACGTATCAAAAAATTACAACCCTCACTAAAATCATCACCAACCCTACCCGGAAAAGCAAACACATCTCGATTATAGCCATTAGCAATTTCGGCAGTGATTAACGCGCCACCCTTTACACTGGCTTCAATTACTACAGTAGCATCGGCCATGCCTGCTACAATACGATTACGCTGCGGGAAGTTTTCCCTGCCGGGGATAGTACCCGACGGATATTCTGTCAACAATCCCCCATTCTCCAGCATTTTATCGGCTGTGGATTTATTTTGGCTGGGGTATATCCTATCCAGTCCATGCCCCAGTACGCCTATAGTTGGCAAATTTGCTTTTAAACATTCTTTATGGGCGGCTACATCAATACCATGTGCCAGTCCGCTAACTACTAAAGCATTGTAAGGTTTCAATTCCTCTACCAATTGTCGGCATAGTTGTTTACCATAATCGGTAGCATTACGTGTGCCTACAATACTTATAATCCTTTGGTTATTAAAATCGGCATTGCCTTTACTATATAATAGAATCGGCGAATCGAAGCAGTTCTTTAATCGTTTGGGATATGCAGGATCAGTATAAAATAGCAAGTCGATATTATTTTTCTCAACAAATTCTAACTCTTTTGCCGCCATTTCAAGTGCATCGTCAAAATCAAGCTGGGCTACTGTTTTCTCGCCAATACCGGGCACGCTTAACAGTTTTGCCTTACTGGCATTAAATATCTCTTCCGCTTCGCCCAAATAAGATAACATGGCCTTAGCCGATGCCGGGCCAATATTTTTTACAAAAGTTAATGCAACGCGATGGAGTAATGACATAGTTGATATGCAGATGTGCAGATGGGCATATATGCAGATGAGCAAATATAAATGATTTTATGAACGGGAAAGCAGCTTAGTTATAGGTGTTTAAAAATATATTTTCACAAAACTGCAAAAATAGTTTGCAAACTATCGAAATAGTTTTAACTTTACTTAACTACTAAAATAGTTTGCTATGAAGATAAAGGAACTAACAAAAGCAGAAGAACAGGTAATGCAGTTATTATGGCAACTGGAAGAAGCTATAGTAAAAGACATTATAGCCCTCATGCCCGATCCTAAACCTGCTTACAATACGGTATCAACCGTGGTAAGGGTATTAGAAAGTAAAGGATTTATTGACCATAAAGCCTACGGCAACTCGCACGTTTATTTCCCGCTGATAAGTGAGGCGCAGTACAAGAAATTCACTTTTGATAAAATGATGAGCAACTATTTCAGCAATTCGTACGAGAGCCTGGTATCATTTATTGCCAATGAGAAGAAATTAGGCGTAAAGGAACTGGACGAACTAACCAAACTGATTGATAACCTAAAAAATAAAAAACAATGAACTGGCTGCATTACCTTTTAGAGGCTAATATATACCTGGGTGTATTTTATGTGGCCTACTGTTTGTTTTTAAATAAAGAAACCCACTACCTGTTAAACCGCCTTTACCTGGTATTAAGCAGCATAGTATCATTTATACTGCCCGTTTTGCAATTGGGCATATTACTACCCCCTTTACCTGAACCTCCCACCGCAAGCTATTTCGTAGCACAACAAGTTACCCATGTACCGGCACCAATAGCTGTGCCGGTACAGGTAACAGCACCGGCATTTACTTTACAGGATGGGCTGTGGTATGCGTATTTGGCAGGTGCGGCTGTATTTGCAGTATTACTTATGATCAAACTACTTAGCTTATATAAGCTGATAGGTGCTAATAAAGTAACTGTAAGGGATAATTACCGGGTTGTTTATTTAAAGGATACCAACACAGCCTTTTCGTTTTTCAATTACTTGTTTATTGGCACAGCAGCCAACAATGAACGTACCATTTTAAGGCACGAGTTGGTGCACATCCGCCAAAAACACTCGGCTGATATTATCTTTTTAGAATTTTTAAAGATCATCAACTGGTTTAACCCCTTGGTTTACTTATTGCAAAACAGCCTTAAAACCCAGCACGAATATATTGCCGATGAACAAACCGTTATCGAAGAAGCTGATGCCACCTCCTACTCCTCGTTTTTAGTTAACAATGCGTATGGTTTAAGCGGGCCTGCTATTACTCATTCATTTTATAACCTAAACCTTTTAAGAAATCGGATTATTATGTTACATCAACAACGCTCAGGCAATTTAGCAAGGCTAAAATACCTGGTAGCTGTACCTATAGTCGCGGCATTATTATGTGCCTCAACCTTAGGATTCAGTAAAACCTATGGTTGGATAGATCTGACACCGCAAAAGCCTGTAAATAATCAAAAACAATATCGTGAAGCACCGCCAACGGTTATGGAAGAAGGACCATATACCAACTTTGTAAGGTACCTGAGTAATAATTTACATTTTCCAACATCGCTTAAAAACAAGCATGTGGGCATAACAACTCTTGTAAGTTTTGAGTTGGATAAAAAAGGATTAATCAAAAATGTATCGACTGATTATAAGAAATACGATGCTAATATTTCAAACGATGTGGTTAAAGCTATTGTAAGCTATAAGAAACCTATAAACGACAAGCTTGAGGGAAAACACTTTTTTGTACTAAATTTTTCTCCAAAAGGCTTGCCCCTTCCATCGATTAATTCAAAATTAAAACGCGATCCCGGTTATTTGGGTACATTTCGAATAACTGATGAACCCAGTTCAAAACTGGATATTATAAACTATCCGTCACCTAGAGTTGTAGCCGATAACCAGGTTCCTCCAAAACCTAAACAAGACCAGGTTAGGTTTCCGCCACCAATAATTGCACCGGATGTACCTGCCGATTTTAAGCCCGAAAAATCATACGTTAACGAAAAAGGCTATAAAATTGAAGAAGGTCCTTTTACTGCAAATGGTAAAAATTATTATGTTGCCATTATAACCGAAGATGCTACCGGTAAAAAAATCGGATCATATTATAAAGGAATCTCTGGCAGAATTGACACTACGCTTAAAAGCAAATATGGTTATGTATTTCCGGATGTAAAGGTATCATCCTTTATCCCCCCGCCCGAACCACCACCAGCTAAGGTTAAAAAAGATGTGATTAAATTTCCGCCGCCTATTGTGAAACCTGATGTGGTTAAATTTCCGCCGCCTATTGTTAAGTCGGATAAAGCTGCGCCTAAAAATAGAGTAGACATGGTATATACGACGCCTGTGGTAAAACCATTCGGCAACGAATTCATGAAATTTTTAAGTGACTATGTTAAATATCCTGCATTGGCACAGGAAAAAGGGACTAAAGGGTATGTTAGCGCTGAAGTAACCATTAATGACAATACGATAACCAATAGTCGTATAATAAAAGGAATTGGCGATGGATGTGATGAAGAGATTTTACGGGTTTTAAATGCTTACAAAGGCAAAATGGGGTCTAAATCGGGCACATATTTAATATCTATTGCATTTAATTTAGTTGAGGGTAATGCTGCTTACCAACGTTTGCCCGAAATTGATGAAGCAAAATATGGCCCGGTAATATCATATATATACAGTTATGGCCCTAAAAAATAAGGGCTATATTTAAAGAATTTGATTGGTGTTTGCTATGCTAGGTTGTTATATGATCTGCCATTTTTCAACCGTTCTACCTTTCACCTATTAACCTTATATGAAAATCTTAAAACACATAGCTACTGCTTTATTAATTTCGGCCTCTTGCTACGCCCAAAAATTACCCAATGTACAACAAGGTGGTTTACGCGCACCGGCCAATATTAAAATTGATGGTAAACCAATTGAATGGAGCGACCTGCAAGCTTACAATAAAGCAGTTGATCTGTCCTACTCATTAGCCAATGATGCTAAAAACTTGTACTTAACAGTACAAACAGATAAACCACGAATATTCGAGAAAATACTGGGTGTAGGTGTGACCCTTACTATTAACAAAAATGGCGCAAAAGACTATAAAAACAGCGCAAACACGGTAGTAACTTATCCCCTTTTAGATATACCTACTGCTATTCGGATTATGGCCGCAGCGGGAATTAAATCAGACAATGTGAAGGCTTACGTTAATGGACCCAAAGATCTTAAAATGAACAATTTGGTAGTAAACGAAAGCCAAACCGACTCCTTGAAAGATGCTGCCAATAAAATGTTAAAAACCGCATCTAAAACTCTTAAAATAAAGGGATTTCAAGGGCTTCCGGACACATTATCAATTTATAATGAACATGATATTTTAGCTGCGATTGATTACAGTAAAAACGGAAAATACACCTACGAGTTACAGATACCCTTAAAGCTTGTAGGTATTGTTAGCTCAACCACACTTATAAGTTATAGTATTAAATTAAGAAGCCGGTTAGAGGATAATAAAAAGGGAATGATGACGATTACCAAATATGACAAAGCTGGTAACACCATTAACCCCAACCAGGACCTTGATGCCGATACAGACTTTTGGGGAGAATATACTTTAGTGAAATAGATTGTTAACTTAAAATTCTATTATGAAAACCTTAAAATCAATATCTGCTGCTTTACTAATTTCTGTATCTGCATACGCTCAAAAACTACCCGACAAACAACAAGGCAGTGTTTTGGCACCTGCCAATATTAAAATAGATGGTAAGACAACTGAGTGGTCAGACAAGTTTCAAGCCTATAACGACGCAAGCCGGATATACTACACCATATCTAATGACGATAATAATTTATATTTAACTGCACGGATGAATGATGAGCGGGGTAATAGAAAAGCCCTTAGCGGAGGCATTACGTTAACTTTAGGGCCGGCCGGTAAAAACATCAAATCAAAAAATGCTAAAAATATTGCTGTTACCTATCCTGTCATCATTAATACGGCAAGCAAATTAGGTGGACCGCTGCCATTAGGTGCAATTATCAGAGATAGCCCTCTTAGTTATAAAAAATTAAAGGCCGAAAAAGCAAATCCCAATGAACTTAATGCATTTATAGCTAAAACCAATAAACAACTAGAAACCCACTTTAAAGAAATCCAGGTTTTAGGAGTTAAGGAAATACAAGAACCATTAATACCTGTTTACAATACTGATAACATTAAAGCAATTATTTTATTCAATGATAAAATGGAATATACTTATGAGCTAGCAATACCACTAAAAATAATTGCAGCCAACTTAGGTGATATTGAAAAATTGAGCTATAATATTAAACTAAATGCAAGATCAATAATTAAGAATGGAGCGCCACCGATGGTAACTTATATAGGTAATGATCTTGAAATACTATATGAAAACCAGCCTAGTGATTTTAGTGCAGAATATACTTTAGCAAAATAATGATGAAAAAACTACAAATACTTTTACTTATAATATCTTCATTATCTGCCGCATACGCTCAAAAACTACCTGATAAACAGCAAGGAAGTATTTTAGCACCTGCCAATGTTAAAATTGATGGAAAGACAACCGAATGGGGTAACAAATTACAAGCTTACAATAATGTAAACAGGGTATTTTATACAATGGCTAATGATGCAGATAACCTGTATTTAACTATACGCCTGGATGATGAAGGAGCAATTAGAAAAGTTATTTATGGCGGTATAACATTTAGCGTAATTGCCACGGGCAAATCAAAAGAAAAAATTGCTGTAACGTACCCTACTGTAATTAGTGGCTTCAGAAATGATAACTATGAAACCATTCAGGATAGCCATGGCAGGTACAGAATGTTAAAAAGGGATGGGGCAACTACAGATAAACTAAATGAGATGGTTAAATCCACCAATAAACAAATAGCAAGCTACTTTAAACAGATACAAGTTGCGGGTATTAAAGAAATTACTGACCCGCTAATACCGATATATAATGCCGAAAACATTAAAACTGTGGCAGCATTTAATGATCAAATGCAATACGTATATGAAATGGCCATCCCCCTAAAATTTATTAAGCCCTTAATTAATAATGGCATGTTGAAATACAACATTAAGCTAAATTCTCGTCCAACTATTAAAACCAATGCTCCGCCAATGCCGAATTATAATGGTACTGATATAGAATTACTATATGAAAACCACCCTAGTGATTTTAGTGGGGAATATACCTTAGCTAAATAATTTAATAGCCATTTTTACGTTTAATAAAACAATTTGCCGATAATTTACTTTTACTGTCAGCAATTAAAGCTATTGTTATGCTTATTAAACCAAATACTACTAAAATAAAACCCATAAAATGCCTGGCGATGAGTTTGCTTGGTTTGGGCCTGTTAATATTATCAGCAAAAAGCTTTGCACAAAGCGCTCCGCCGCCGCCGCCTTCACCTGATAAGGTTTTAAAAAGTACAGGCGATGCTTTAAAAAAGATCAATCCTTTTAAAAAGAATGCCAAAGCTCCGGCAGGGCCAAAATTGGCTGCGCCGCCTGCAGGTGGACCACCACCGCCGCCAAATCCATTAAATTTGTTTAAGAAAAAAGGTGGATCAGCAGCAGTGCCGCCACCACCACCATTACCGGGAAGGGATTAAATTATCCCTTTACGTAAATTACCTGTTTGGTTTCAAAAAACTCTTCGGTAAAATAGTCTTTAAGATAGTACTGTTGCACTTTCAGGCCAGATTCGGTTATCTCCTGCCGCAGATCGCCGCCTTTGAGGTATAATATACCGTTGGCTAAAGCATTTTTTGAATCCTTGTTGAACTTGCCCCTCACCCATGGATAAAACTCGCCCAGGCGGGTTACAGCGCGCGATACCACGAAATCAAATTTCTCATTTACCTGTTCGGCACGCAGGTGTGAGGCTCGCAAATTTTTCAAGCCAATGGCTTTCGCCACCTCTTGCACCACTTTTATTTTCTTGCCGATAGAATCAACTAAATAAAAATCTGTTTCTGGAAATAATATAGCTAACGGAATACCCGGAAAGCCCCCTCCTGTACCTACATCCAACACTTTTTCGCCGGGTAAAAACGACATTACCTTGGCAATACCTAAGGAGTGTAACACATGGCGTTCAAATAACTCGTCAATATCCTTACGTGATATGACGTTTATCTGATTATTCCAAAAGTTATATAATTCAGGCAATTGTTCAAATTGCTGCTTTTGGTGGTTGGTCAGATCAGGAAAATAAGTGAATAGCCTATTAGATGTCATCCCTTGTTTTACGGTTCATGATGTTAGCCAACAAATACCTGGCCCTAAATAGTTGTGCCTTAACTGTACCTAAAGGCAGGTCCAACTGCTGGGCTATCTCCTCGTAAGCCAGCTCATCAAAATAGCGCAGTGTTATCAGGTTGCGGTAACGCGGAGGCAGCCCATCTATTAATACCTTAAGTTTTTCAGTTTCTTGTTTTTTAATAGATTGCTCTTCCGGGTCTAAAGTATCGGCCCGTATTTGCAAGGTTTGCTCTTCGCCCTCACCATCAACCATACTATGTATGGAGGTTGTATTCAGCTTTTTTCTACGGATAAAATCAATACAGTTATTGGTAGCCACCCTAAAAAGCCAAGTGCTAAACGCAAACTCGGGTTGGTATTTTTCTAGTTTCTCAAATGCTTTGGCAAAGGTTTCAACGGTTAGGTCCATTGCGTCCTCTTTGTTATTTACCATTTTTAGCACCATAAAGTATATAGAATCTTTATAGCGGTGCATCAAGTCTGCATATGCTTTTTGATTCCCTTCGCGCGCCTTTACTACCAGGTAGAAATCGTTTTTAGCATTCTCGGTAAAATTGGCATTTACTTCCATTGTCTGGTTTTTATAAAGGTCCCAATCAATCCAAACACGTTTATATAAAGGTAATAAACATAATCCAATACGGGCAAATACCACAAAAATCGAGCCTCGCCCAGCTTTTTAAATATTTTACGATAAATAATTAACTGTATTATCCATCTCACTACAAACAAAATAAGTAATATGGCAAAAGCTTCAAACCGCCAGCATAGGCAACCTATAAGTAAAGCATAAAATAACAAACCGCTCACCGCATCCAAACTTAAAATTTTACGGTGCCTGGCCTTATATAGCTTACCTACCCCCATATGCCGCTTTTTTTGCCTGAATAGAGAGGCTACTGTAGTTTTTGGAGTAGAAAAAACAAACGCATCCGGGTGTATCTCAATAGCTGTATTAGTAGCTGTAGCATTTTGATTTACAAACAAATCATCATCGCCAGATAATACGTGCATGTGCGCCGCAAAACCTTTGGCACCAAAAAATAATGTTTTGGTATAAGCCAGGTTGCGCCCTATACCCATGTAAGCATCGCCATTTAAAGCAGCAGATAAATAATTGACTGCTGTTTTTAATGTCTCAAACCTGATGATGGCATTTAAAAAACCTCCGGATTTATAATAAGGCGAATAGCCCAGCACTATCTGTGTATCGCCAGTAAATTTAGCTGCCATACGGGTTATCCAATTGGGAGTGGTGGGTTGGCAATCGGCATCGGTAAATAACAAATGCTCATTGGCTGCGGCTTTTATACCTAATGTAAGCGCGAATTTTTTCCCTGTTTTGAAACGGACATGCTCAGTTATAGTAACAACTTTTAAATTGGGGTACTTAGCTTTAAATTCCTCTAAAACTGTATCCGAACTATCAGACGAACAGTCATTAACCACTACAACCTCAAACATGGGGTAGTTTTGTGTTAATATTGATGGCAGGTTCTCGCGCAGGTTTTGAGCCTCATTACGTGCGCTGATGATAACTGATATAGGCAGCTTAATGTTTGTTAGTTCTTCCTCGGGCAAATACGAGCCTAATGACTTATGATTAGCTATAGGATAATATAACTGAACAATAAAGCAGAGTAAAAATAAAACGAATAAGGCTACTTGTATATAGGTTTCCAAACCAGGCTAAAACTTTGAGGCAAAGTTGTTAAAAAAAGTTGTAAAGCTTGCAGATGTGATAAAGTTATTACCATTTATTGTACAGTAAAAGCCTTACCATAATACAAGTGCATTTTTACCCCTATATGCTTTACCACATCTACAACAAAAAACCCTAATTTTACAGCCTGAATGAAATTTAACTTAACAGCACAAGACCCGCTTTCAAAAGCCCGCGCAGGCGAGATTACTACCGATCATGGGACTATACAAACGCCTATTTTTATGCCGGTTGGTACCGCAGGTACAGTAAAAGCCGTACACCAGCACGAACTTAAAAATGATATAAAAGCCCAGATCATATTGGGTAATACCTACCATTTATATTTACGGCCGGGGTTAGATACTATTGAAAAAGCCGGGGGGCTGCATAAATTTAATGGCTGGGATGGCCCTATTTTAACTGATAGTGGCGGCTACCAGGTATACTCGTTAACGGAAGTACGTAAGATAAAAGAGGAAGGTGTAACCTTTCGCTCGCATATTGATGGCTCTAAACATTTGTTTACGCCCGAAAATGTGATGGATATACAGCGCACCATTGGTGCCGATATTATTATGGCTTTTGATGAGTGTACGCCCTACCCTTGCGAGTATGGATACGCACGCCGTTCTATTGAAATGACCCACCGCTGGCTAAAGCGCTGCTGCGACAGGTTTGACAGTACCGAACCTAAATATGGCTATAACCAAACATTTTTTCCTATTGTACAGGGGTCGGTATATAAAGATCTTCGCGTAAAATCGGCAGAAGTTATTGCATCGTTTGAACGCGAGGGAAACGCTATTGGCGGTTTATCAGTAGGTGAACCAGCCGAAGAAATGTATGCAATGACCGAAATTGTTTGCAATATATTACCCGAGCAAAAACCACGTTACTTAATGGGCGTAGGCACGCCTGTAAATATTTTGGAAAATATTGCTTTAGGTATTGATATGTTTGATTGTGTAATGCCTACCCGCAATGCACGTAACGGTATGTTATTCACTAAGGATGGCATTATCAACATCAAAAACGAAAAATGGAAAAATGATTTTTCGCCTATCGAAGCTGATAGCGATTTATTTGCTGATACTGTATATTCAAAGTCTTATTTACGCCATTTAATACACTCGGGCGAAATTTTGGGCGCGCAAATAGCTACCTTACATAACCTGCATTTTTATTTATGGCTGGTTAAGACCGCTCGCGAAAAAATAATTGAAGGCGAATTTTATAACTGGAAAAAAATAATGGTTAACCGCTTAGGGCAACGACTATAAAATGAAAGCGTTTTTAGACAGATATTTAAAGATACTGGACTGGTATATCATTAAGAAATACCTGGGCACTTTCTTTTTTACGCTGATACTGTTTATAGTGATATCTGTTGTGTTTGATATATCCGAGCATATGGATAATTTTTTGACCAAAAATGCCACTCTATATCAAATAGCTTTTCAGTATTATGCCGGATTTATTCCATTTTATATGGACCTTTTGTCGCCGCTTATTAATTTTTTAGCGGTGATATTCTTTACCGCTAAAATGGCCAATCAAACGGAAATTGTACCTATATTAAGCGGAAAAGTTAGCTTTAGTAGGTTTTTGCGCCCATATTTTGTAGCTGCAGGAGTAATTTTTGTGATATCGTTTTTCGCCAGTGTTTATTTAATACCATTTACCAACAAATTAAAAATAGATTTTGAGAATGCACATGGCTTTTATGGCGATGCGTCTAAAAATGATGTGCATTTGCAATTGGATAAAAATACTTATGTATATGCACAATCATACGATGCGCGTACAAATTCGGCATATATGTTTGTTTTAGAAAAATTTGATGGGGATGTATTGCGCGAAAAATTAGTTACCACTAATGCCTTGTATGATTCGGTTAAACGTACATGGTCATTCAGAAATTACTCTATACGATATGTTAACGGTTTAAAAGAAACCTTGCTAGAAAACATCCCTCAAAAAGACACCGTGTTAGACCTACAACCATCCGATTTTGTGGTAAACAATGCATATCCTGCCATGTCGTTAAAAGAGCTTAATAAACGTATAGAAAAAGAGAAAATACGCAGTGCAGGTGATTCAAAGGAAATGTTGTATGAAAAATATCGTCGTTTTGTTCACCCACTTTCTTCCTTTGTACTTACTTTAATTGGTGTTTCCATATCATCGCGCAGGGTGCGTGGTGGCATTGGTTTGCCGCTGGGAATAGGCTTATTTTTATGCTTCGCTTATATTGTAGTTGATAAATTTGCCCTGGTTTTTTCTATAAAAAGTAATCTCTCTCCGTTAGTCGCGGTATTTTTACCTAATGGGTTATTTGGTTTATTAGGCTTGTATTTGTTGCGTAAAGCTCCTAAATAATGGCTTCAACTCATAATACCATACCTGCAGGAATCAATAAAAACTTGCTAATACTTCACTTTACTGTATTTATATGGGGCTTTACAGGCATATTGGGCCAGTTGATATCCATAGCAGCTGTACAATTGGTTTGGTATAGGGTTCTAATAGCCGCTTTATCGCTCTTTTTATACTTCACTATTAATAAAACAGCATTTAAAGTCAGCACCAAAACCCTCTTTCAGTTACTATTTACAGGTGCTATAGTAGGTGGCCATTGGATATTTTTCTTCTCGTCTATTAAGTATTCCACTGTTCCTGTAGCATTAGTTTGCCTTTCATCCATTACATTATTCACCGCATTTTTAGAGCCTTTGATCAATAAAAAGCGTATCTCAAAATTAGAGATTGTTGCCGGGTTGTTAATCATAACAGGCATAGTATTGATCTTCAAATTTGAAACACAATACACTAAGGGTATCATATTCGGCATCATCAGTGCTGCCAGTGCAAGTATTTTTTCTATCATTAATGGTAAACAAATTAAACATAACACTGCCCCTGTAATAGCTCTTTATGAATTAGCGGGTGCCTTTTTATGGATATCAATATACCTCATGATTACCAGCGGCTTTGATCAAAACATGAATTTAAAACCTACCGACATAGGCTATTTGATACTATTAGGCACGGTTTGTACATCGCTGGCTTATGTTGCCGGTGTGTCTGTAATGAGCGAATTTTCGGCTTTCCGGGTGGCCCTAATTACCAACCTAGAGCCGGTATATGGTATCTTAATGGCATTCCTATTTTTCAACGATATCCATAAAATGACCACCGGTTTTTGGATTGGGGCGACCATAATTTTGTCAACTATCTTCCTCTTTCCGGTTGCTCAAACGCAATTACATAAGCGCAAAAATCGTTAGATATTTTCTAAAAAGTGGCGTCTCTAATTGCCATATTCTTGCTCAAAAATTATTTCATTTTTACATTTTGTATATGGGTAGGGGAGAAAATAGCCAATTTACACCACACCATTTAAGCCCATTTAAGCCATTATTACAACCCAATCACTCCTATAGTTATTTAGCTATAATTTAAGCCAACAGGGGCAAAATTCACAATTTTAAATAGTGTATTAAGTTTACAACTATTTACATTACATGTAGCTATAAAAAACAGTGTAAGTTACAAACATTTTTTGCCAAAATAGTTAATTATGTCGAATACTATATTTTTTATAAATAATTAATAATCATATTATTAATTAAATCAACAAAACAAAAAATATAAATAAAATATTAGATAAATAAATTTAAGTACTAAATAATTTAGCATCGCTCTATTTAGTATAATTATTTAAAATATAAATAATTTATAATCAAGTATTTATATCATATAAAATAAAGTTTAAATTTACGAAAGAAAATTCATAGAGATTTTGGACAGGATAGTGTATTGAAAACACATTATCCAATTTTTCAAAAAATTAGGGTCAACACCCCTTCTTTTTGCGGCCTGATAAAAACAGTCGATTTTGGGTTAATTTTTTCAAGCAATTTTTTGATACTGAATTTTGAGAGGCACTTTTAGAAAAGTACAGTCTAACAAAAATGACACTTCTGTAATGGTTGAAATAAAATTGTCACCCACTGCTTACCTTCCTGCTGAAAGAAAATTATGACAGAACGGAATTTTTATAAACCGAATAAAAAAGTCGATATTGTATAAAATAAGTCAATCAAAAATCATGAGTGTAAAAACCATAATCATCATTGTTATAACCGTATTGCTTACTACTGTATTAATGCAAAACACCGGGGAAGTAAAATTTACCATTTTATTTGGCGATGTATATTTATCCAAATTGGTAGTACTGGGAGTTGTTGCCGTTATAGCATTTATTTTGGGCATACTGGTTGGCCGGCCTAAAAAACAGGAATATGATATTGAGGCCTATCATGATCAAATACACAAAGGCGAAGCCAATACACTAAGTGACGAAGACAGGGATTATATAAATTAATATACTATATGTTATAAAACACCTCATTGTCTTGCTCCAAGACAGACAGATCAGGTGCTTTTTCAAATATGCCAAATACCGAAGATCCGCTTCCACTCATACTGGCATACAAAGCTCCAGCCTGGTAAAGGGCCGCCTTCACTCCTCTTATTTCCGCGTGGTTCTTAAAAATCGATTCTTCAAAATCATTTTTGATGTATTTTTTCCATTCGGCAATCGGGGCCTGAATTAGCTCCATAAGCGAGTCTTTGACCATTGTGGGTCTTACCCCCCGGTAAGCCTCGGATGTTGACACCTGCACAAGCGGCATAACCAATACAATGCTGTAATTAGAAAGGTCGAGCCTTATGGGTTCAAACTCATCCCCTTTTTCAAAAGCAAACACCGGTTTATTCTCTATAAAAAAAGCACAGTCAGCACCAAGCGTGCGGGCATGGCCCTGCATTTCGTCAACAGATAACCCTAAATTAAACTGCGTGTTCATCAGCTTAATAAAAAAAGCCGCGTCGGCAGATCCTCCGCCCAAACCAGCCCCTATCGGGATATTTTTATGCAGATGTATTTTTATAGGCGGTAAGTCATGATCCTTTTTTAGCAAATTATAACCTTTAACACAAAGATTATCCTCCATCCTGCCGGGAATTTCCAGGCCCGATGATTCAAAACTCAATTTATCAGCAGGAATAACTTCTAAAGCATCATTTATTTTGACAGGATAAAAAACGGTTTCCAGGTTATGGTAACCATCGGTACGGCGTTCGGTAATATTTAGGCCAATATTAATTTTGGCATTGGGGAATAATATCATAAAAAGATTAACAACGGCCTATATTTATAAACATCCGTAGGATACCAAAAATAGATTATTTTTATTTGTAGTTAGTAGTTGACTCTTAAAATCAATCATCCATTTACTAATTCATTCATTCGCTATTAAAAAATGAAACAATATCAAGACCTTATGCGCCATGTAATGGAAAACGGCACGCAAAAGCATGACCGTACCGGCACAGGCACTATCAGCGTATTTGGCTACCAGATGCGTTTTAACCTGCAGGATGGTTTCCCGATGGTTACTACTAAAAAACTGCACCTGAAGTCGATTATCCATGAACTGATATGGTTTTTAAGCGGCGATACTAATATCAAGTATTTAAAAGATAATGGTGTGCGTATTTGGGATGAATGGGCAGACGAAAATGGCAACCTGGGCCCGGTGTATGGTTACCAGTGGCGCTCGTGGCCCACTCCCAATGGTGGGCATATTGACCAGATAAGCCAGGTTATCAATCAAATTAAAAACAACCCTGATTCGCGCCGTATAATGGTTTCGGCCTGGAACGTGGCCGATGTTAATCAAATGGCTTTACCTCCTTGCCATAGTTTGTTCCAGTTTTACGTGGCCGATGGCAAGCTTTCATGCCAGTTATACCAACGTAGCGCCGATATATTTTTAGGTGTGCCATTTAATATTGCATCATACGCTTTGTTAACCATGATGGTAGCCCAGGTATGCGGCCTGCAATACGGCGATTTCATCCATACCTTTGGTGATGCCCACTTATACAATAACCACCTGGAGCAAACCAAACTACAATTGAGCCGCGAGCCACGTCCACTGCCGACCATGAAGATAAACCCGGATGTAAAGGATATTTTTGATTTTAAGTTTGAAGACTTCACATTAGAAAATTACGACCCGTGGCCTCACATTAAAGGCGAGGTAGCAGTATAGTATGATTATATCAATAGTAGTAGCGATAGGCCAAAACAACGCTATCGGTAAGGATAATCAATTGCTTTGGCATTTGCCTAAGGACCTTAAGCATTTTAAGGAAATAACCAGTGGGCATACCATAATAATGGGTCGTAAGACCTACGAATCTGTAGGTAAGCCGTTACCAAATCGCCGTAATATTGTCATCACCCGTCAAAATATTACTATAGACGGTTGTGAGGTGGTAAATTCAATAGAGAGTGCCTTAAAATTATGTTCCGAAGAGGAAGAAGTATTTATTGTTGGCGGTGCCGAAATTTATAAACAGGCTATAGTTTTAACAGATAGAATATATTTAACCATTGTTCATGAAGAATTTGATGGTGATACTTATTTCCCTGAAATTAAGAAAGATATATGGAAAGAAACTGAAAGGGAAGACCATGAAACGGATGAAAAACATTTGTTTCCATATTCATTTATCACACTTGAGCGGCGCTAACATTTAAAACAATTATTTTGTTTGAATATAAAATTTTATGCTTGTAAAATTTTATTAGATTTGCCGTCTTGTTTAAAAACGCTTATAAACTAATTAATTAAATATTTTAATTCACGATGCAAGGTAAAGGGGTTATTAAATTTTTCGCTATACTGCTGGGTATTGTATGTATATACCAGCTTTCGTTTACATGGGTAGCGAAAAAAGTTGAAAACGACGCGAGGATATATGCCAAAGGCGATACAGCGAAAGAAAAAAGTTATTTAGATTCTGTATCAGGATTACCGGCCTACCCGGTATTAAACCACACTTATCAATATTGTGTGGAAAGAGAACTGGCTTTGGGTCTTGACCTTAAAGGCGGTATGAATGTTACCATGCAGGTAGAATTGGTTCAGTTGGTAAAAAGTTTATCAAACAACAATCCTGACCCTGCTTTTAACCAGGCTTTACAAAGCGCTAATAAGATCATCAAGTCTGGTAAATCTCAATCAGATTACATTACTTTATTTGTTCAAGAATATGAAAGGCTTAATCCAAACGGAAAATTAGCTTCAATATTTGCGACCAGGGATAACCAGGCAGTTAAATTCAATGCTACAAAT
Organism: uncultured Mucilaginibacter sp.; assembly: GCA_964611565.1. Classification (GTDB taxonomy): domain Bacteria; phylum Bacteroidota; class Bacteroidia; order Sphingobacteriales; family Sphingobacteriaceae; genus Mucilaginibacter. The sequence continues at coordinate 105,212 of CAZTAU010000005.1, forward strand.
AGCCAAGTAGAAACTTTTCTGAAAGAAGAAGCAAGTGCAGCTGTAGAGCAGTCATATACCGTATTAAATACCCGTATTGACCAATTTGGTGTAACACAACCTAATATACAAAAACAAAAAAACGATCGTATAACAATTGAGTTACCTGGTGTAAAAGATCGTGAACGTGTACGTAAACTTTTGGTGGGTACAGCTAATTTAGAGTTTTATCAAACTTATGATAACCTGGAAGCTTATCCGATATTGAATAGTTTGGATAAATTATTAGCCGCCAGAAGCAAGCTTACTGATACGTCTAAAACCACCACTGCTGCCAAAGATTCAACAACTGCAAAAAGCGGAACTGCGTTACTAAATAAAGTTCAAAAAGGTGCTGCAAAAGATACTTCAGCGTTAGCAAACAGAGCCGCTTTAGCTGCCGAACATCCTTTAATTTCAATTTTATCACCAGCAATTTATCAAGATCAAACAGGCCAGCAGCAATTGCGCCCGGGCCCGGTTGCAGGTTGGGCTGCTCAAAAAGATACCGCTCAAGTTGCTGCATATTTACGTAGCGCTGAGGCTAAATCTGTTATCCCTCAAAACATGAGATTTCTTTGGGGTGTAAAACCGATGGATAAATCAAAAGTGTTTGAATTATATGCCATTAAGTTAACAGGTGCAGAAAATGGCCCTGTATTATCAGGCGACGTAATTAACGATGCAAACCCTAGCACTGATCCAAAAGGTAACCCTGAAGTAGTAATGACCATGAACTCAGAGGGTGCGCAAAAATGGCGCAATATTACTGCCGAAGCTTCATCAGGTGCTAATAAAAAATCAATAGCTATCGTATTAGATGATAATGTTTATTCTGCACCAACTGTACAAGGCGAGATAGCTGGCGGTGTATCTTCTATATCTGGCAGTTTTACTATTGAAGATACTAAGGATTTGGCCAACGTATTAAAAGCTGGTCGTTTAGATGCACCTGCCCGTATTGTTAGTGAGGATGTGGTGGGCCCTACTTTAGGCCAGGAATCTATAAACAATGGCTTGGCCTCATGTATCGCTGGTTTAATAGTGGTATTGGTATTTATGGTTGCCTACTATAATCGTGCAGGTACTGTAGCGGTAGTTGCTGTAATCATCAACGTATTCTTCCTGATGGGTGTATTAACCAGCTTACGTGCTGTTTTAACATTGCCGGGTATTGCAGGTATTATATTAATATTAGGTATAGCGGTTGACGCTAACGTGTTAATATATGAGCGTGTACGTGAAGAGCTGGCATTGGGTAAATCATTACGTGTGGCTATTAACGATGGCTTTAAACACGCGTTACCTTCAATCCTTGACTCCAACATTAGTAGCTTCTTAACGGGCTTTATACTATTTATTTTTGGTAGCGGCCCAATACAGGGTTTTGCAACCACATTAATGATTGGTATTATAACCTCATTATTCTGTTCGCTATTAATATCAAGAATAATATTTGAGTGGATGCTTGAAAAAGGCTGGGATATTAAATTTTCACGCCCTTGGAGTTCACATACCTTTAAAAATGCAAACTTCGGCTTTGTTAAACATCGTTTTAAATTCTACGCTTTCTCTGGTTTGTTTATCGGAGCCGGTATTGTATCCATGTTTACACAAGACTTTAACTATGGCGTAGATTTTCAAGGTGGACGTTCTTATGTTATCCACTTCCAAAACAAAAATGCAACTACCGAAGATGTAAAAGATGCTATTGACGGTGTATTTGGCCATGGTAACGAGATCAAAACCTTAGGTGATAAAATAGTCATTACCACCAATTATTTGATTGATGACAATACGACCACTGCTGACAATAAAGTAGAAGCCGAACTTTTACAGGCTCTTAATGCCAAAGCAGTAACACATGTCTCTAAAAAAGATATAGTGCAATCACAAAAAGTAGAGGCGACAATTGCTGAAGGTTTAAAAAGGACAGCTGTATGGACAGTAGTATTTGCTATTATAATGCTTGCGGCTTATATACTGTTAAGGTTCCGTAAATGGCAGTTTAGCTTAGGTGCTATGATTGCTACCGCTCACGATGCTTTAATGGTATTATCCTTCTTCTCATTATTTAAGAATGTATTACCATTCTTAGAAATTGACCAGGCATTTATTGCTGCGATATTAACAGTTATTGGTTACTCTATTAACGATACTGTGGTTGTGTTTGACCGTATACGTGA
>CAZTAU010000006.1:0-105678 GCA_964611565.1 uncultured Mucilaginibacter sp.
GTAATTATTGATGATGAACCTAACAACATCAGCAATCTGCAGGCTATTTTGCGCAAACATTGCAGTAGTATTAATGTAGCGGGTACGGCTACTAATGCTTCAGATGGTGTTGCTTTAATTAAGCAGCTTAACCCCAGCCTTATTTTCCTGGATATACAAATGCCCGGAAAATCGGGCTTTGACGTATTAAGAGAGTTTACCAATCCTGATTTTGAAGTGATATTTATTACCGCTTATGATCAATATGGCATCCAAGCCATAAAATTTTCGGCACTGGACTATTTGCTGAAACCCATCAATATCACAGAATTTAAACAAGCTGTTGAAAAAGCCCGGCAAAGATTATCGGCAAAAAATAAGGACCTTAAACTGGAAAACCTGCTGGCCTACATACAGCACGGGCAAAAGGAAGTGCCTAAAATTGCATTGCCTACCTTATATGAAACCAGGTATATTAAGGTGGACGAAGTAATCCGTTGCGAAGCATCAAACAATTACACCACTTTTTATACCGCCGGCGAACAAATATTAGTTTGTAAAACTTTAAAGGAATTTGTTGAACTATTATTACCGCACCATTTTGTACGCACCCATCAATCGCACCTGGTTAATATCAACTTTGTTAAAAGCTTACTGAGGGAGGATGGCGGTACCTTATTAATGAAAGACAATAGTAAGGTGCCTATATCTCGACTGAATAAGGACGCAGTAAAAGATGCCCTGAAAAAGATGTTATAAACTTTTACACCTCATTAGCCACTTTAGCAAACTTGTTCCTATACTCAATTGGGGTAAGGCCGGTTATCTTCCTGAAAATATCACGGAACGCTTTGGTATCGGTGTAGCCTACATCATACATCACTTCGGTAACATTTTTGCGCGAGGCTTCAAAAAACTTTTTGGCAGCTTCTATACGTACCCTTTGTATGTACTCAATGGGCGTATTGGTAGTTGCATCCTTGAACCTTCGCTCAAAAGTACGACGGCCAATATTCACCAGGTTGGCCAGTTCTTCTACCGTAATTTTATCTTCAAAATTCTTCTCGATATAATCCTGCACCTTTTGAATGTCTGCATCACCATGGTTCTTCTGCCCCTTAAAAATAGCAAACTGGGATTGGCTATCACGGCCAATATCCAAGGCAAAATATTTGGATATCATCACCGCTGTTTCCCGGTCAGCATATTTTTCTACCAAATACAATATTAAATTCCACAAGCTACTTGCACCGCCACTGCTGTAAATGTTGTCATGCTCGGTTATTACCGCGCCATCCTCCACCTCTATTTGGGGATATTTCTCTCTAAACTCGGTAATATGCGCCCAATGGGTTGAACATTTTTTGCCATCTAATAAACCTGTCTCGGCCAATAAAAAAGCACCTATACATAAACTGGCCAAACTAGCCCCATTTTGATGCAGGGATTTAAAATAAGGTATTGCTTCGGCATTGGCTTCAATTCCTTTAAGGGTATCGCCAAAAGTGGGTGGTATAATAAGCAGGTCGGTATGGGTAACATCTTTAAGCAGCCTGTCGGTTTTTATGGTGTATTCGCCATTATTGGCAGGTACATATTCATTTAAACCCACATACTCCACGTTAAAAATGGGCTTTTTACCAAATACGGTTAAAAACTCATTAGCCGTATTAAAAGTTCTGAATGGTGGCGTAATGGCTTCTATAACACCATACTGCGGAACGAAAACTGATATCTGCATAAATTTTAATCTTGATTAAAGATATAAATATGTTGTCGTAAACTCACCCTAAGTTTGTCGTTTTTACAACCGCCCAATTTTTTAGGTCTGCCGCATCTTTGTATTGTACATTTAACCAAAAAACAAATCTCATGACACAACTAACAAAAATTACGATAGCAGCATCAGTGAATGCTCCCGTAGAAAAAGTATGGAAAATTTGGAACAACCCGGCCGACATTGTAAAATGGAACACCGCCCATCCCGACTGGCATACCCCAAGCAGCGAAAATGATTTAAGAACAGGTGGCAAATTTAAAACCCGCATGGAAGCGAAAGACGGCAGCTTCGGTTTTGATTTTGAAGGCACTTATGATAACGTTGACCTGCACAAAGAAATTGCCTACACCATGCCCGACGGCAGAACCGCCACTACCCTATTTGAAGAGCAAGATGGTAAAACCGTAATTACGACAACCTTTGATGCCGAGACCGAGAACGAACCTGAATTTCAAAAACAAGGCTGGCAGGCTATTTTAAACAATTTTGTAAAATATGTAGAAACTAATTAATCACTCATAAAACTCAACAACATGAAAAAGAACAAAGCATTTTTTTGGATAGCGACCGTTATCATTATCCTATGGGAAGGTGTTATGCCGCTTGGAACGGTACTTTTTGCACCGCAATATGCCACTGTAGGCACAAAAGCATTGGGTTACCCTGATTATTTTGGTTATACCCTAATAGTTTGCAAGGTACTAGGTGTTATTGCAATTGGTATACCTGCTGTGCCTGCTAAATTAAAAGAATGGGCGTACGCAGGGCTTAGCTTCAGCTTAATATTTGCGTCTATCAGCCATGCCTGTGTCGACAAAAATATAGGTTACATACTGATGCCGCTGGCGTTCCTGGCTATTTTGGCTGTTTCATATTTCTACAACGATAAACTACAATCAAATAATTAAACATTTTAACTATGAAAAATTCAGTTTCATTACACCGGGTGCTTACAGCAAGCCCCGAAAAAGTATTTCGCGCATTCTCAGATCCATTGGCTCATGCATCGTGGATACCGCCCTACGGCTTTTTATGCCAGGTGCATCAAATGGATTTTAAAATTGGCGGCCATTTTAAAATGAGCTTTATCAACTTCAGTACCGGCAATGGCCATTCATTTGGCGGCGAGTATTTAGATATAAAACCTAATGAGTTGCTCAAATACAGCGACAAGTTTGATGACCCTAATTTACCAGGAGAGATGATCACCACTGTTTCGCTTAAGCAAGTAATGTGTGGTACCGAAATTAAAATTGAGCAAACCGGCATCCCTGAAGCAATACCTGCCGAAATGTGCTACCTGGGCTGGCAGGAGTCGTTAGATAAGTTGAAAAGATTGGTTGAGCCTAATATTCCGGATGCATAAATAAAACAATATGTTGCTAAAAAACAGGGAAGAATTAATAGGTGGTGTATTTATAACATTTGCCGGTAATTGCAAAAAGGCGCTTACTTTTTATCAATCTTGCTTTGGCGGTACGCTGCATTTTGAAACTTTTGACGAAGAGCTGGGCTATAAAGAAAAACCTGTAATAAAAGGAACTTTAGTAGCTGATAACATTGTTATTCACGGCTCGGACCTGGTACATAACGAAGGCAGAAAAATCGGGAACTATATCTCGGTTTTTTTGCCGTTTAATGATGGAGATGACCGAAAGACCCTTATTGATAAGTTATGTATAGACCGCAAACAGTTGCTAACCGCAAATGATTATGAGCAAACATTGGTTGAAATAACGGATGCTTTTGATGTGCGGTGGATTCTAAGTGTGAGCCATTAAGCACCCTCCCAAAATTCACAATATTCTGTCATAGGTAGCAATCCAATACTCTGGGGCTACCCAATAAAACTCCCCCTTCTTTCCTATTAATTATTGCTTCTCTCCTATTGCCTGGGCATTGAAAAAAAAATTAAATTTTTAAAACAAACAATTATTACTGTTGTTTTTCATAGTCAGATTCTATCAAAAACGCTCTTTAAAGTTGCTTAAATAAATTTAAGCCCACTAGACCATTCTACCCCTACGATAGAACCTGACACCTAATTGTTTAACTTATTGCAAAAAATTATTCTATGGAATCAATTTTACCTAAACCCAAGCAAAAAAAGGCTGAGCTTAACGGCAGTGCAGAAAGCCTTGATGTAAAAGAACTTTTAAATGTTCTTTCACTGGTTAAAAATGGAAAACTGAATGTAAGGATGCCGGTTACCCAAGCCGGTATAAACGGGCGGATATGTGAAGTGCTAAACGACATTATTGAGATGAATGAACGTTTGGTGGCAGAAATATCTTCGGCAGAGATCACCATCGGAAAAAAAGGAAACCTCTCCAAAAGAATTAAACTTCCTGACGCAAAAGGCGAATGGGCAAACGGGGTAAATTCGTTAAATAACCTTATCTCTGACCTTACCTCTCCAACATTAGAAATTGCAGGCATGATCAATTCCGTTGCAAACGGAGATCTGTCTAAACATATTCCTCTGGAAATCAGCGGACACCCCTTAAAAGGCGAGTTTTTGCGTATCGCCAAAGAGTCTAATCAAATGCTTTCTAAACTCCAATTGTTTTCAATGGAGGTAACCCGTGTTGCGCGGCAGGTGGGTTCAGAAGGAAAACTGGGTGAACAGGCAAAAATTAAAGGTGTAGCCGGTGTATGGGCCGAATTAACAGACTCGGTAAACCAAATGGCGGGTAACCTTACCGCCCAGGTGCGTAACGTAGCTGCGGTAACAACAGCGGTGGCCAAGGGCGACCTTTCCAGGAAGATCACGGTGGAAGCAAAAGGCGAGATATTGGAATTAAAAAACACCATTAATACCATGGTGGATCAGCTCAACTCGTTCTCATCCGAAGTAACACGTGTGGCACTGGAGGTAGGTACCGAGGGTAAGCTGGGTGGGCAGGCAAAGGTGCCGGGAGTTGCAGGTACATGGAAAGATCTAACAGATTCTGTAAACCGTATGGCGGGTAATTTAACATCGCAGGTACGTAATATTGCCGGTGTAACAACAGCCGTGGCCAATGGCGACTTATCTAAAAAAATTACGGTTGACGTAAAAGGGGAAATGCTGGAGCTGAAAAAAACCATTAATACCATGGTGGATCAATTGAACTCCTTCGCATCCGAGGTAACCCGGGTGGCCCTTGAGGTAGGTACCGAAGGAAAACTAGGCGGCCAGGCACGTGTAAAAGGTGTAGGTGGTGTGTGGAAGGACCTGACGGATTCGGTAAACCAGATGGGTAGTAACCTTACCGACCAGGTACGTAATATTGCCGGTGTAACAACAGCAGTGGCCAAGGGTGACCTTTCGCGAAAAATTACAGTGGATGCGAAAGGTGAGCTATTGGAATTAAAGAACACCATCAATACCATGGTGGATCAGTTGAACTCCTTCTCTTCCGAAGTAACGCGTGTGGCACGCGAGGTAGGTTCTGAGGGGCAGCTGGGTGGACAGGCTAACGTGCCGGGTGTAGGTGGTACCTGGAAGGATCTAACCGACTCGGTAAACCAAATGGCAGGTAACTTAACCGGCCAGGTGCGTAACATTGCCGAGGTAACTACAGCGGTGGCTAAAGGCGATTTATCCAAAAAGATCACAGTGGATGTACAGGGAGAAATGCTGGAGCTGAAAATCACGATAAATACCATGGTGGATCAGCTTAACTCCTTCGGCTCGGAAGTAACGCGCGTTGCACGTGAGGTAGGTTCTGAGGGGCAGTTGGGTGGACAGGCAAACGTACCGGGCGTAGGTGGCACCTGGAAAGACTTAACCGACTCGGTAAATAAAATGGCGGATAACCTGACATCGCAGGTACGTAATATTGCCGAAGTAACTACAGCGGTGGCCAAGGGCGACTTATCCCGGAAGATCACGGTAAATGCTAAGGGTGAGTTATTGGAGTTAAAAAACACCATCAACACGATGGTGGATCAGTTGCGTGGTTTCGCATCCGAAGTAACCCGTGTGGCGCGTGAGGTGGGTTCGGAAGGGCAGCTCGGGGGCCAGGCCAACGTACCGGGTGTAGATGGTACCTGGAAGGATTTAACCGATTCGGTAAATAAAATGGCCGGTAACCTAACCGCACAGCTGCGTAACATAGCCGACGTATCCATCGCGATAGCAAATGGTGACTTATCTAAAAAAATTACGGTTGACGTGCGTGGAGAGATCCTACAGCTAAAGGAAACCATTAATACCATGGTTGACCAGTTAAGGGGTTTTGCATCCGAGGTAACGCGTGTGGCACGCGAGGTGGGTACAGATGGTAACCTGGGAGGCCAGGCTTTTGTGCCGGGTGTTGCAGGAACATGGAAGGATTTAACTGACTCAGTAAACCAGATGTCGAGTAATTTAACATCGCAGGTACGTAACATTGCCGAAGTAACCAAAGCCGTGGCCAGTGGCGACCTTTCAAAAACGGTAATCATCGACGTAAAAGGCGAGATCATGGACCTGAAAAACACCATTAATACCATGGTGGATCAATTAAACTCATTTGCATCCGAAGTAACGCGTGTGGCCCGTGAGGTGGGTACTGAGGGCAAGCTGGGCGGCCAGGCACACGTAAAAGGCGTAGGTGGTACCTGGAAGGATCTAACAGACTCGGTAAACCAGATGGCATCCAACTTAACCGGGCAGATACGTGGTATTGCTAAAGTGGCTACCGGTATTGCTAAGGGGAACTTAAAGCAGCGCTTATCAATTAACGCATTAGGTGAGGTGGCCCAATTAACGGATACCATTAATGAAATGATTGATACCCTGGCGGTATTTGCGGATGAGGTAACTACGGTGGCGCGTGAGGTGGGCGTGCAAGGCCGTTTAGGTGGCCAGGCAAGTGTACCGGGTGCATCAGGAACGTGGAAGGATTTGACCGAGAACGTAAACCAGCTGGCACAAAATTTAACGGTACAGGTGCGTTCTATCTCCGAGGTGGCGTCGGCAGTAACAAAGGGTGACCTTACCCGTACCATACGTGTGGAGGCAAAAGGTGAGTTGGAAGCCCTAAAGGATACTATTAACCAAATGATAGCCAACTTAAAGGGTACAACATTGCGTAACCATGAGCAGGATTGGCTAAAATCAAATTTGGCCAAGTTTGCACAAATGCTGCAAGGACAGAGGGATCGTAATGCGGTGGCCAATAAAGTATTATCCGAGCTGGCCGAACTGGTAAACGCCAGGTACGGTGCATTTTATATTTTAGAACAGCCCGAGTCGTCAGATGAGCCAAAACTGAGGCTATTTGCAGGATATGCCCAAAAAAGCCAGAAACACATCAACCAGGAATTTTCTTTAAATGAAGGGCTGGTTGGCCAGTGTGCTAATGATAAAGAGCGCATAAGATTAGCTAATGTACCCAACGAATATTTGCAGATCAGCTCGGGCATTGGCAACGCAGCACCTATTGACCTGGTAATTTTACCGGTATTGTTTGAAAATAACGTGAAAGCTGTTATTGAGTTGGCCTCGTTTGAGAATTTTAGTGATACTCACATTGACTTTTTGGACCAATTGACAGAAAGTATAGGTATTGTATTAAATAATATTGAAACCAATACCCGTACAGAAGAATTATTATCACAATCGCAATCACTAGCCGGTGAGTTATCAGCTCAACAAGAAGAATTAAGACGTGCTAATGACGAGCTACATGATAAAGGCCGTTCACTGGAAGAAAAAGCAGAACAGCTAACCCTGACCTCGAAGTATAAGTCGGAGTTCCTGGCCAACATGTCGCACGAGTTGCGTACACCGCTTAACAGCTTACTGATATTAGCACAGCAACTTTTTGAAAATCCAGAGGGCAACCTAACCGAAAAGCAAAGAATGTTTGCTAAAACCATCCATTCATGCGGTGATGATCTGATCCAGCTGATCAATGATATCCTTGATCTTTCTAAGATAGAATCGGGCGTAATTGCTGCCGATGTAATGCCGGTAAGCTTTAAAGAGATCACGGCTTTTGCAGAATCAACGTTCAAACCTATCTCGGAAGCGAAGAACCTTAAATTTGAGATAGAGACGGAGGAAGGGTTACCTGAGATGATGGAAACAGATATGCAGCGGCTAAACCAGATATTGAAAAATCTGCTATCCAACGCCTTTAAATTTACAGAAAAGGGCAAGGTTAAATTAAATATTTTCAGGCCGGGACCAGGGCAGGAAAACCCATTAGTGGGGTCAGATGCTGTAATTGCTTTTTCTATTGAAGACTCTGGTATTGGTATATCTAAAAATACCCAGGGAATCATATTTGAAGCCTTTCAACAGGCCGAAGGTTCTACCAGCCGTAAATATGGCGGTACCGGTTTGGGGCTTTCTATCAGCAAAGGTTTTGCCGAATTATTAGGAGGCACCATTACCGTAGGCAGCGAATTGGGCAAGGGTAGTGTATTTACCTTATACCTGCCTTTAAAATATAAGGAAGAGCAATCGGTAGCTGTTAAAGTAAAAGAGGTTGCGCCTGTTGCACATATGCGTACTAGCCTTGTTGACAGTGCCGAACTGATCATAGATGATGACCGTCATAATATTACAGCCGAAGAAAAAGTTCTGCTGGTGGTAGAAGACGATCTTCGCTTCACCAAAATACTCATCGATAAGGCACATGACCACGACCTAAAAGTGGTGGTGGCAATAAGCTATCTGGATATTTTTGATAGTATCATCAAATACAATCCTGTAGCGATTACGCTGGATGTAAATATGCCGGAATCAAATGGCTGGAAAATACTTAAGCTATTAAAAACCGATGTGAATTTGCGACATATTCCGGTACACGTTATTTCGGGTGAGGATAATAAATTGCTGGCCCTAAAAAATGGTGCCAAATCATTTAGCTTAAAACCGCTCTCTAACCGTTCATTACAAGAGTTAATAACGGGTATTGTAAACTTTCATGAGCATACCAAAAAACGTGTACTGATAATTGAAGACAATGAGAATGAATTGCAACGCATTTCTGAACTTTTAAGCAATGACCGTATAGAGGTATTTGGAGCGGCAACAGCTAAAAAGGGATTAGCGGTGCTTAAAAAAGAGGTGTTTGATACTATTGTGCTTGATTATGTGCTTCCGGACGCTAATGGCATGGATTTTTTGAACCAGGTTAACCTGGTAAAACAGCCGGGAACAACTATCATTCTGCATTCGGCCCGTGACTTTACCCAGGACGAACTGATACAGCTTAAGCGGCTTAACCATAAGATCATCACAAAAACCCCTTCCTCACATGTTTATCTGCTCGAGGAAATACTGGTGTTGTTGCATATTGATAAAAAGTATATTACCGAAACCAAGCTGAAAATGATTGACGACATTCGGGCAACAACCGATATACTGGACTCTAAAAAAGTATTAGTAGTTGATGATGATGTGCGCAATTTATTTGCGCTAACTGCCGTATTTGAACGATCAAATATTGACGTAATTACTGCTGAGAGCGGGCGCGAAGCAATAGAGATACTAAATAAAGATAAAGGTATTGATATTGTGTTAATGGATATTATGATGCCGGAGATGGACGGATACGAAACCATACAAATGATAAGGAAGGAACCACGACATAAAAGCCTGCCAATTATAGCGGTAACAGCCAAAGCAATGATTGGCGACAGGCAAAAATGTATTGCGTCCGGTGCATCTGATTATATTACCAAACCGGTTAAAACCGACCAGCTCTTGTCTTTGATGAGAGTATGGCTTATCAAATAAAATTGTAGCCGATGCCTGTAAAAATATTATTGGTTGACGATAACGAAAACAACCTATTGTCTATGGAAGTTGCGCTGGAAAAGGGAGATTATACTTTTTTCAGGGCTACATCTGGCCGTGAGGCTCTCCGCTTACTATTGCAGGAGGAGGATTTTTTCCTGATACTACTGGATGTAAAAATGCCGATCATGGATGGATATGAAACCGCTGAACTGATATACCAGCGGGATAAACTAAAACACATCCCTATTATTTTTATCACGGCACATGATTATGAAGAAGCAGCCATGTTTAAGGGATATCAGGCGGGCGCTGTTGACTTTATACGCAAACCTTTTAATGCCGAAATACTGCGATCAAAAGTTGCGGTGTTTGCCGAGCTTTATAAAAAAACCCGATTGTTAAGGAGACAGGAAGAAAAGCTACAATCTATTAATAACGACCTGGTACAGCTTAACCGCGAACTGGAACAACGTGTACAGGAACGCACCAGGGCCCTTGAAATCCTGAATAAAGATTTGCATGAACTTAATATTTCTAAGGACAAGTTTCTTTCGGTAATGTCGCATGACCTGCGTAACCCGCTTACTGCATTACTGGCCTCGGCAGATAAATTAAGTACCGACCCTGAAAGTCTTAGCACTGATCAGGTCAAACAATTATCGCAAATTATCCACCGTACTTCCAAAAAATTGCTCAGCCAACTCAATGAGGTAATTGAGTGGGCTAAAAAACAAAGCCAGAAAACCGGTTTTTATCCGGTAAGAATTGGGCTTTCACGAGGTATTGAAGAATCGTTGGACCTGCTTAGATCTAATGCCCAGCAGAAAAAGATCAAATTGCAAAATCATATCCCAAAAGATATGGAAGTAATGGCTGATGGTTTAATGCTGCGCTCCATTGTTCAAAACCTGGTAACCAACGCCATTAAATACACGCCCGAAGGCGGCTCTGTGACCATCAACGCTAAAAGGAACGAGCAAATGGTTTGCATTTTTGTAGAGGATTCCGGCATCGGCATGACTCCTGAAATAAAGGAAAGATTATTCATCAATAGCGATCAAAGGTCTCTGTTGGGCACTAATAATGAACAAGGAAGCGGGCTTGGTCTGATCCTGGTGAGTGATTTTGTTAACCAACATGGGGGCCAGATCGAGGTAGAGAGTAATGTAGGTTCAGGTACAACTATACGGTTTACTATCCCCGCAATATAAATAACTAATTACGTGCAGATACTTTTTAAATATGAGGAAAAGAATATTGATTGTAGATGATGACAGCGACATTGTTGAAATTTTATCCTATGTGTTATTAGAAGCCGGTTACGAAACCAGGGTATTAACGCATGGGGAAACCATATTTAACGATATTAAGGAATTTAAACCCACCCTCATTTTAATGGACGTTATGCTTGGCGGGATGGATGGGCGGAACATTTGTCACAGCATCAAAACAGATGCTTCAACGTCATCGTTACCCGTCATACTTATATCCGGAACGCATGACGTGGCTAATTCATTGCATTTGCCCGGGGCTCCTGACGATTTTATAGCTAAACCTTTCAATTTAGATAACCTGCTTAAAAAGGTAGCACAGCATATTCTTTAATTAATAAAAAAAGCCGCTTAACTTTCGCAAAGCGGCTTTGTAGCCCGTAGGGGAATCGAACCCCTGTTTCTAGAATGAAAATCTAACGTCCTAACCCCTAGACGAACGGGCCTTATTACTTAATAGTAACCCTTATTTTGGGACTGCAAAGATATACGTTTAAAGATAATTTTAAAATAAACTTTCAAAAAAAATTTAACTCTTTTAGTATCAGGGCTAATTTTAGCCTAATCAAACAAAAAACAACACCGCAGCTTTATAATGCTATATTTATATAACTGTTATAACCTAATAGCAAATACTACTTATGCAGCAATATGATGCTATTATTATAGGTGCCGGGCAGGCAGGCGTTCCGTTAGCCAAAAAACTGGCTAAAGCCGGTAAAAAAGTAGCGCTTATTGAAAAACGCTGGGTGGGTGGGGTTTGCGTTAATGATGGCTGCACGCCAACCAAAACCTGGGTAGCATCGGCTAAGGCGGCTTATCTGGCGGGGCATAGCGCGCATTTAGGCGTTAGCGTAAAAAGCTATAAGTTAAATATGCGCCTCATTAAAAAGCGTAAAGACAATATTTTACTTAACGCCCGCAAAGGCATCCAAAAATCAATGGAAGAGACCAAAAACCTCGACCTGATTTTTGGAGAAGCTTATTTTACCGGCGACAAAACGTTATCCATTCGCCTAAATTGGGGCGGTAGCATGGAATTAAAGGGCGATTGGATATTTATTAATACCGGGTTAAGAACTGTTATACCGCCTATTGAAGGCTTGGAGGATATCGATTATTTAACCTCTACATCCATTTTAGATTTAGATTATGTGCCCGAGCATTTATTAATTATTGGCGCCAATTATATTGGGCTGGAGTTTGGGCAAATGTTTAAGCGGTTTGGCAGTAAGGTTACTATTTTAGAGCGATCGCCCCGCATACTAACTCGAGAAGATACCGACGTTGCCGAAGCCGTTCACCAAATATTGACTGACGAGGGTATTAAAATACATACCGGTGCGCAGGCTAACAGCTTTAAAAAAACGATCAAAAAAAATATAAAAGCTACCATCACCGTAGCAGATAAAATCAAAGCTATTAAATGCTCGCACGTATTGGTAGCCGCAGGCCGTACACCACAAACCGACAGCCTTAATTTAAAGCTGGCAGGAATTAAAACCGATACTAAGGGTTTTATTAAAGTTAATAACCGACTGGAAACCAATATCCCCGGCATATACGCTTTAGGCGATGTAAACGGCGGCCCTGCATTTACACATATTGCCTATAATGATTTTACTATTGTTTATCGCAACCTGATAGAAAAACAAAACTTATCTACCAAAGGCCGCCCCATACCCTATTGTATGTTTACCGATCCGCAATTGGGCCGTATAGGTATAACCGAAGCTGAGGCTAAAAAGCAAAAACTAAAAAACATTAAATCGGTGGTATTACCCATGAGGGGTGTGGCGCGGGCAGTAGAAATGGGCGACAGTCGTGGTTTAATGAAAGCGGTGATCAACACCAAAACCAAGAAAATATTAGGGGCAGCTATTTTAGGCAACGAAGGTGGCGAAATAGTGAGCGTATTGCAAATGGCTATGGAAGCCGGCATGACCTACGAACAGGTACGCTATTATATATTTGCCCACCCCACTTATTCTGAATCATTAAACAATCTGTTTATGAGGGTTTAACGTAACTAAGCTTGCAACTTAACAAAACAAGCGTTAAAATTGACTGTTACAACGTATATGCACATAGCCGAAACCTACAAAAAAGTACGCCAGCGAACCGAAGCCATATGCAGCCCTTTGCAAATTGAGGACTATGTGGTGCAGCCCGTGGTTGATGTTAGTCCGCCTAAGTGGCATATTGGGCATACCACCTGGTTTTTTGAAAGCTTTATTTTAAAACCCTATTTTATGGGTTACCGGGAATATGACCCTGATTATAACTTTGTTTTTAATAGCTATTATGAGTCGGTAGGTAACCGCGTTATACGCACCGACAGGGGCAATTTGAGCCGCCCAACCGTTAACGAAATTTATAAATACCGCGAGTATGTAGATGAGGCGATGGAAAAGTTTCTATGCACCGAGCCATCACCGGAAGTTAAAGAACTGCTTATACTGGGCTTTAACCACGAGGAGCAGCACCAGGAACTTTTATATACCGATATTAAGTACATTTTGGGCCATAATCCATTGTTCCCGGCCTACGATAAAAACTATGTATCGCCAAAAACCGAGGTAACCGAAAGCAGCGAATTTATTAAAATGGATGAAGGTGTTTATGAAATAGGCTTTGAAGGCGAAGGCTTTTGTTTTGACAATGAACTGAACCGCCATAAAGTTTATTTAAATGCGTTTGAGATAGCCCCAAACCTGGTTACCAATGAGGAATATTTAGCTTTTATAAATAGCGGCGGTTATCATGATTTCCGATACTGGCATGCCGAGGGTTGGGATTGGGTAAAAAACAATAAGATGGAGTCTCCGCTGTACTGGCATGTAATCAATGACGAATGGTATAACTATACTTTTAACGGCCTGGGGCCAATAAAACCTCATGAGCCTGTCTGCCACATCAGTTACTACGAAGCCTACGCTTACGCGTCCTATAAAGGGCTAAGGCTGCCTACTGAGTTTGAATGGGAAGCCGCATCCTCAAAATTTAAATGGGGCAAAAGCTGGGAATGGACCGAAAGTGCATATTTGCCCTATCCGGGATTTGAAAAAGCACCGGGTGCCATTGGCGAGTACAATGGCAAATTTATGGTGAATTTAAAAACATTAAGGGGCGCATCAGAAGTTACATCACCGGGGCATAGCCGCAATACGTACCGCAATTTTTTTGCACCTTATTTACAATGGCAGTTTACCGGCATACGCCTTGCCAAATAGTCTACATTATCTACTATGAATACATCTGCCAAACAAACGCATACCCAACAATTTTACAATGATGTAATGGCCGGGTTGCAGGCATCGCCTAAATATTTACAGTCCAAATATTTTTATGATACGGCAGGCGATAAGCTTTTTCAGGATATTATGAACTGTGAGGAGTATTATCCTACCAACTGTGAAATGGAAATATTTGCCGAACAAACCAAAGGTTTGGCTAACGCGATATTGGTTGGTGGGGATGGATTTGACTTGATAGAATTAGGTGCCGGCGATGCCACCAAATCATCCTATTTACTACAACATTTACTGGATAAGGGGGTAGATTTTACTTATTTGCCGATAGATATATCGGGCCACGTAATTGATTATCTGAATAGCACCCTGCCGGTTACCTTACCGGGACTAAAAATTGATGGCCTTAACGGCGATTATTTTGATATGCTAAAAAAAGCCGCTGCCAGATCAAACAGGCGTAAGGTGGTTTTATTCCTGGGATCAAATGTGGGTAATATGCCGGTGAGTGCCGCTGAAAAGTTTTGCCGAGAACTGCGCAACCATCTTTCATCGGGTGATATGGTGCTGCTAGGTATCGACCTGAAAAAAAATCCTAAAACTATATTGGCGGCATATAATGATAAAGCAGGCATCACCAAAAGGTTTAATCTTAACCTGTTGGAACGTATTAACCGCGAATTGAATGCCGATTTTGACCTTTCTCAATTTGACCATTACCCTACTTACGATCCTGAAACAGGCTCATGCAAAAGCTATTTGATAAGCCTTGCCGACCAATCCGTGAAAATAAACGGTGGCGAGCCTATCCATTTTTTGAAGAATGAGCATATTTTTATGGAGATATCGCAAAAATATACCGTTGCTCAATCCGATCAACTGGCTAAAGTTGCTGGTTTTAATACCGATGGGCATTTTTACGATAAAAAACAATGGTTTTTAGATGTAATATGGATAGCCGAATAGTGTATTACTAACACAAAAACTACATTATTACCAATCTTAATACTATTTTTGGCGCTGATACCCCAAATTGACTTTATTAATAATGGAAAGATTCTCGTTAGAAGGGCAGGTAATTATTGTAACCGGTGGTACCGGTATTTTGGGTGATGCTTTTATTAAAGGCATTGTAGCAGCCGGTGGTGCAGTAGGTATATTGGGCCGTAATGAAGCACTGGCTACACAACGCGCCGAGGCTGTTAATGCCGCTGGTGGCAAGGCTATTGCCTTAATAGCTGATGTGCTAAACGAAGAGCAGCTTATAGCTGCCAAAACCAAGATATTAGATAAGTTTGGTCGCATTGATGGCCTGGTAAATGGTGCTGGCGGTAATATGCCCGAAGCTATAATTCAGCCGGGATCAGACATATTTAATATGAATATGGATGGCTTGCGCCGCGTGGTTGACCTTAACTTATGGGGAACCATTATACCTACCCAGATATTTGGCGAGGCTATGGGCAAAAATGGCAAAGGTAGCGTGGTAAATATATCATCAATGGCACCGCAGGGTGTAATTACTAAAGTATTGGGTTATAGCATGGCTAAAGCTGCCATTGATATGTACAACAAATGGTTTGCTGTTGAAGCCGCTTTAAGGCATGGCGATAAAATACGCATGAACGCCATTGCACCGGGTTTCTTTTTAACCGAGCAAAACCGCACACTGTTAACTAACCCCGATGGCAGCTATACCGAACGCGGTAATCTGGTATTGCAAAACACCCCCTACAAACGTTTTGGCCAGCCCGAAGAATTAATAGGCGCTCTGATATATTTATTAAGCGAGGAATCAAAATTTGTAACCGGTACCATCCTGAATGTGGATGGCGGTTTCTCTGTATTTAGCGGAGTATAATAATAACAATGCAAAATAAGAAAGCCCTTTCTAATCAGAGAGGGCTTTCTTTTTAACTCCTTTAGGAAAGTTAGCAAATAGGCATAATCCGCACTATACTAACCCTGCTAATTGGCGGGCAGTTACATCCTTTTTTAAATATGCCACAGGCTGATAGGCTAAGCACAACCAATAAGCCCGCAACTATAAATAGTTTATTTTTTTGCATCATACTTTATTAAGCGCCTACAAGTGCTCCGTATTCTTCCGCTGATATCAAGCTGTTAATGTCGGCAGCATTGGCAGGGGTTACTTTCACCATCCAACCATCACCGTAAGGGTCGCTGTTAACCAACTCGGGCTGGCTATCTAATAGCGGATTAATTTCATTTACCGTACCAGTAACCGGCATAAATAGGTCAGATACAGTTTTAACAGCCTCAACTGTACCAAAAACAGCATCCTTGCTAACCTGGTTACCCAACGAATTAATATCTATATAAACAATATCGCCCAACTCGCGCTGTGCAAATTCCGTTATGCCAATGTAGGCTACGTCGCCTTCTACGCGTATCCATTCGTGGTCTTTAGTGTATTTTAATTCTGCCGGGAAATTCATAATGCTGTTTGTTTTGTTGCACCAAAAATAATAAAACTTTAAGTTAACACCTACTTTAACCGTATTAAAACTATATTAGTCGTAATAAACCTTTAATGGAATAAATTTTGCTGACTATATATAAAATGCCCGGGTGATGAAAAATCTATTCCTAATAAGTTCATTGTTATTGCTATTAATGACGGGATGCATTAATGACGCTAATGAATCAGCTTCGAGCACCTATAAGAGCAAGCAGCCCGAAATTTATATTGACCAGGAAGATAAGCAGTTTGCTATTGACGCTGCACTGAAAGGTTTGGCCAATATTGAACTGGGTAAACTGGCCATACAAAAAGGGTCGGACAAAAAAATAAAAAACTTTGGCACCCTGTTGATTAAGCAGCATACTAAAATAGGTACGCGCTTGCGTAAAACAGTCGACGGTAAACAAATATCCTTACCGGCCGTAATAGATACTGCTACACAAAAAGACTTGGCTATGCTTTCGGCAAACTCGGGCAAAACATTTGATAAGGTTTTTTTAAATTTCATGATCAATCATCATGAAACCGATATTAAATTTTTTGAATACGCTTCAAAGCACGTGGTTGATAAGGGCCTGAAAAAACAGGCTTCAAAAACCTTGCTTATACTGCATCGCCATCAATATGCGCTCAATGGCCTAAAGTTTATTCTGAAATATTAACAGGTATTTTACCCTGTTTTTTGCATAACCTTTATTAAAGTAATAATTTGGCGGATATAATCTCTTTTTGATCGATGTCAAACCCAATTGTTGCAGGTATTATATCATACGGAATGTCGGGCAGGATATTTCATGCCCCATTTTTAAGTACCAACCCACGCTTTGAATTAAAGGCTGTGGTTGAGCGTAACGAAAAAAAGATGGTCCGCACCTACCCGGACATTGTGAGTTATGATAGTGTGGCCGATATGCTTGCCGACCGGGAAATTGAACTGGTAATTGTTAATACCCCAAACTTTACGCATTTTGATTTAACCAAACAAGCACTACTAGCAGGCAAGCACGTTTTAGTTGAAAAGCCCGCGGCGGCTAATACTGCCGAAATAAAAATATTATTTGACACCGCCAAAGCGGCAAACCGCAAACTCACCTTTTACCAAAACCGCCGCTGGGACAGCGATTTTTTAGCGGTTAAAGAGATTATTGAAAGCGGCAAATTGGGCAGGATAACCGAAGTACATTTAAGGTATGACCGTTATAAGCCAGAACTGCAAACTAAGCCTTTTAAAGAAACCAAAACACCCGTAAACGGCACCATATATGACCTTGGCCCGCATATTATTGACCAGGCCATAATTTTATTTGGCAGGCCGCTTAGTTTTGATAAAACAGTTGCCTCGCAGCGCGACAACTCGATAGTGGTTGATTATTTTAATTTCCGTTTAACTTATCCGGGTAATTTTAATGTGTATTTAACTTCGGGATTATTGATACCTGAACCTGTTCCTGCATTTGTAGTACATGGCACATTAGGCAGCTTTTTAAAATACCGTACAGACGTGCAGGAAGAACAGTTAGATGGCGGCATGCTACCTACCCATGAGTTTTATGGTATGGAGGCCGCGGGTTGCGAAGGCAAGCTGGTAACTATTGGTGCCGACGGAAAGAAAAATGTGGAATGGGTAAAATCAGAAAAAGGAGATTATAACGGTTTATTTAATGCTGTTTATCATACAATACGTGATAATACGTTATATCCCGTAACAGAAGAACATATTTACTGGCAAATGGAGTTGCTGGAAGCTTAACAAACAATGAAAATGAAAAAATTAATACTTGTACTTTCTTTAATAATATCAGGGTTATATGCCGGTGCTCAAAACCATGAAACTAATAAACCACTTGCCAATTTCCGCATAGTAAAGGCCGATAGCAGTATTTTCACACAGGCTAAACTAAATCGTAAAAAGCCAATAATGATAGTTTATTTTGAGCCAACCTGCAGCCATTGCGAGCACTTGATGGAGGAGCTTAGGCCACATATGGCTAAATTAAACAAGGTTCAGGTAATAATGATAACTTACACACGCACTAACTATCCTTATTTATCAATGCTTAGTTCCTTCATCAAAAAATTCAATCTTTCTAAATACCCTAATTTTGTAGTAGGCACCGAGCATCCTGATTATAAAGTTCAACGCTACTATGAAATATTTAATACTCCATTTATTGTAGTGTATGACCGTAATGGCAAGGTTGCCAAATCATTTACAGTAGTACCTGAGGATGTAAATGACCTGCTAAAGGTGATTAAAAAAGTATCTGCTTAAAAGTATACTATTGCTGCTGTTGTTGTTGCTGCTGCTCTACCATTTCCATATAGCGCTGGTAGCTATTGCGGGCAAATGTGGTTACCGGTGCTGTTGATGGCGCTATTTCTGTAACCTGCGTAAAATCTGCCGGAGGCATGGTATTATCATCATCAACCGATACTGAAACCTCCAGCTTGTGACCCGATGCCCCTTTGTAAACACCCTTTACCGGCGAGCAGTCGGGAAAATTACGTCCAACGGCTAATCTTATATGTGTTTCGTTAGCAATGCAATTATTAGTAGGATCAATACCCAACCAGCCATAATCAGGTATATAAGCTTCGGCCCATGCATGGGTAGCACCTTCGCCACGCAGGCCATTTTTTGAAGTACAAATGTAACCGCTGACATATCGGGCAGGTATTTGCACCAGTCGCAGCATTTCCATTAATATATGGGCAAAATCCTGGCAAACACCGGCTTTTAATTTCCATATTTCATCCAGCGTAGTTTCAACAGTAGTAACGCCTTTTATATACTCAAAGTTATCATACACATATTGGCAAAAATGCAGGGCAACCTGGTAAGGGGTTTCATCTTTTAATCTTTCGGCTTCTACAATTTTTTCCAGTTCATCCAGGCCTTCAAAATACTCCTGTTTTAAAAAATCAATATAGGGCACCATGTGCTGCAAGTTGGCCAGGTATTGCCATTGCTGCGACGGAAAAATATCATTCACGGGTAAAGGCCTATGTTTGGTAATTACTGTTAATCGTGAATTGATGATCAACATAGAATGCGGCTCGCTATAAGTAAAGCTACCCACTTCATTGCCATAATAATCAATATAGGTATCAACTACCGGGTGGCCGGTAATAGTTAGGTCCTGTTTTACTACATCCTGGTATTCGTCCTTTATGGGGAATAATATGATCTGGTTGGCACTATCACGTACAGGGCCCTCATATATATAGCGGGTAGTATGTTGTATCTCAAATTCAGGCATAATCTTTATTAATTACTAATCTCCAATCACTAACTATTCGCAAAATAATGTTCATTTAACGCATTGGCCACACCATATAATTCACTGCGTATCTGAGTTAAAAAGGTATGTAACCCTTCTTGCTTAATACTGCGCACCGAACTATATTTAATACGACTCTCCAATCTGCCTATTTGGAATGACATCTCTCTGAAGTCTTCCATGTTGCTATTATTTTTTAGCTTATCAAAATACCGCTGTATATTATTTACCGAGTAAATAACCGAACGGGGGAAATCGTCATTTAAAACCACCTGCTCCAAAACATTCTCGGCCTCAAAACCTTCACGGTAAGTTTTACGATACAATTCATACCCGCCTAATGATAGCAGCAAATGCTTCCAGTAAGTAGTGTCTGTTAACAGATCGGGGTTCTCGCTAATTGAACCAAATTTGGTATCCAATATATCCACCGACTGTATGGCACGCTCCAGGTATTTACCAATATTCATAAAGCTGTGGCCCTCGCCGCGTTCCATTGTAATTTCAACTGTTCCATAATACAGCATAACCTGTTTTATTAAAACATCCAGCACCCCAATGGGGTCCTCGCGCTGCAGGGCTCTATCCAGTTTGGGATCTTTTATGGTGTGATAATATTCATTTAAACATTGCCATAAGTCCTTGGTGATATGCTCCTGCACCCCACGGGCATTTTCGCGCGCCAGGGTAATAATATTCAGTACCGAGTTTGAATTGCTTTTACCCGTTACCATATACTTTAATACAGCGCGGCTATCATTAGCCAGGTTCTCGGTTTCGTCTTCCTCTGAGTCTGAAAATATCCTGATAACCGGCTCCCAGGTAAACTCCTGTATGGTATCTTGCGACGATGCATAGTTAATTTTAAGCATACGCAGCATACCATCGCTACGTTCAATGTAGCGGCTTAACCAATAAAAACTTGCTGCAACTCTACTTAGCATTTGCCCCCCAGCCCCCTAAAGGGGGAGTTAATATTTATTTTATTATTTAATCTTTTCATATATAATACAATTGCTCCCCCTTTAGGGGGTTAGGGGCTACGCTAACACCCATGTATCCTTACTACCACCACCCTGCGAACTATTTACCACCAGCGATCCTTCTTTAAGTGCTACACGGGTTAAACCACCCGGCACTATCTCAATACCATCGGGGCCGCAAAGGGCGTAAGGGCGAAGGTCTATACGCCTTGGTGTTAACTCGCCCTGCATATAACATGGCGCTGCCGACAGGCTTATAGTGGGCTGCGCGATAAAGTTGCGTGGGTCTTTTAATATCTCTTTTTTATAATCTTCAATTTCTTCGTCAGATGCGGCATGGCCCATTAGCATACCATAGCCCCCGCTTCCGTTGGTGCGCTTTACCACCATTTTGTTCAGGTTTTTAAATACGTGCTCCCTTTCGTCGGCATTACCTAACTGGTGTGTAGGCACATTTTTAAGAATAGGTTCTTCGTTTAAATAATAGCGTATCATATCCGGCACGTACACATACACTGCCTTATCATCGGCCACGCCATTGCCTATGGCATTTACTATAGCTACATTACCTTTACGATATGCCCCCATAATACCTGCCACACCCAACATGCTTGACGGGTTAAACACCAACGGATCCAAATAATCGTCGTCCACCCGGCGGTATATTACATCTACCTGCTGCAAGCCGGTAGTTGTTTTCATGTATACTTTATGATTATTCACCACCAGGTCGCGCCCCTCAACCAATTCAACTCCCATTAAGCGCGCCAATGTGGTATGCTCAAAATAAGCCGAGTTGTAAATACCCGGGCTAAGCAAAACTATGTTAGGATTGGCTATTTGCCTTGGTGACAACGCCAATAAGTTTTTATATAAAATAGTAGGGTACTCGGTTACGCTGCGTACACCACATTGCGGTAACAGATCGGGAAATAAACGTTTGGTGATCTCCCTATTCTCCAGCATGTAGCTTACGCCCGATGGTGTGCGCAGGTTATCCTCCAGCACATAAAAAGTACCGTCGTAGTCTCGTATCAGGTCAATGCCAGATATATGAATATATATATCATAAGGCACCTGCAATTGGTACATTTCGCGCAAAAAATGCGGGCACGAGTAAATAATATCTATCGGTACTATACCATCCTTAATTATAAACTGGTTGTGGTAAATATCCTTTAAAAAATGATTTAGTGCCGTTAAGCGTTGCTTAATACCCTTCTCAACAAATGCCCACTCGGCTGCGGTAATAATACGGGGGATAATATCAAATGGAAATATCTTTTCGATACCCTCGCCGCTATTATAAACGGTAAAGGTTATGCCCTGGCTCATGAACAGCCTTTTAGCCAGTTCTTCTTTTTTATTCAGATCATCGGCCGACTCTTTTGATATATACTCAATAACTTTACGGTAATGCTCACGCACATTGTTATCATCGCCATACATCTCGTCCCAAACGCCTCCTATCGGGCTATATTTATCAAAATAAGCTGAATCGTGCATGAATTATTTGTAAAATAAGGCCTGTTTTTAGTCTATTATTTATAAAAAACGTAATTTATAAAATTTTTTTCTATAAAACCAATGTCTTGTTGAAATATTTACACTTTTTTGGCAAAAATTTTATCATTTTTAATAGTATATTATAAAATTACTATCATTTAAGCAAAGTTTTTTGATCGATATTGCCCTTTCTATATTTAAAATCGACAATAACGCATAACTTAACAATAAAAAACTAAGCAGAGGCTATGATATGAATATTTTGTATAACTCGCGCTCTACGGGTATTCGTTATCCAATAATTAATAAACAATAAAACAGAACGAATGTTCTGAGCCGCGGATGAAATATTGCCTATTTAAATTGGAGAATAATAACCATCTTTATGTTATCAATTAACAAAAATGAAAAGCGTATTTAACCCGTCCGATGTTGCCGAATTAACCGACCGCATAAATAAATTAACACCCGAATCAGAAAAACTATGGGGAAAAATGAACGCTGGGCAGATGCTGGCACATTGTAATGTAACCTATGAAATGGTTTATACCAATAAACACCCTAAACCAAACTTTTTAATGCGGTTAATCTTAAAATCCATTGTAAAGCCAACTGTATGTGGCGCCACACCCTACAAGCGCAATCTGCGTACGGCCCCGGCGTTTTTGATTGCCGGCGAACGTGATTTTGAAGTTGAAAAAAAACGCCTGCTTGATCATGTTGATCAAACCCTGCAATTAGGCGAAGCCCATTTTGATGGCAAAGAATCGTTATCATTTGGTAAACTATCGGTTGCCGAGTGGAACACTATGTTTTACAAACACCTCAATCACCATTTGGAGCAGTTTGGGGTTTAAACTGACTTGATATTTTAATTAACTACTGTGTTCAGTAAGATCTCTCAAATATTTAAACGGATATATGACAACCAAATAGATGGTACAGGGTTGGCTATCTTCAGGATAGTTTTTTGCACCGTTCAATTACTGGAAATATTACAGCTGTTTTACTTCCGCCACCTGGTTTATGATGTGGTGCCGTTTGTAGTGCCCTATGAGGTAAATTTAGGCATCCCGTTAGCCCTTTGGGCCGGCATAACCATGTTGCTTATATTTGGCTTGTTTACACGCACTGCGGCTATCATCAACTATATTTTTACGTTGGTTTTTATGGCCACCTGTAAGGTATATCCATACCATATGTTTTATGTATACCAATGCGTGGGCATATTATTTATGTTTCTGCCCATATCACGGGTGTTATCTATTGATAGGTTATTACTTAAACTCAAATATTCCAACACACGCTTTACCTACCAGCCGCCAACTACCGTGAGTCAACTGTCGTATTACGTATTAGTGGTGGTAGGCATTGCTTTTGTTTATATAGATAGCACGCTTTACAAATTAGTGTCGCCTTTATGGATGAAGGGACTGGGTATGTGGTTGCCGGCTTCGTTACCCTTCGCCGCACAGGTTGATGCCAGCCCGGTATTGAATAACGAAATACTGGTGAAGTTTTTTGGTTACCTGAGTTTAGTATTTGAGTTTGGTTTCCTGTTTTTGCTTCCCTTTAAAAAATTCAGGTGGCCGCTAATAATTATTGGCGTTGGGTTGCACTTAGGTATTTTGATAGCTTTCCCTATACCGCTTTTTGCTATTGGGTTTGGCGCGCTATATATTTTAATGATTCCGGTGGGTTGCTGGAAACGATGGTTTGCCGCGAAATCCGGCAATGAAAAAATTACTTTTTTTTATGATGCCGAATGCCCGTTATGTGCACGTGCACGCCTGACTATTGAGCATTTTGACATTAAAAAACGTATTAAAATTTCAAGCGTACAGGCCCATGCCATGCATGACCCTGCGTTAAAAGACATTAGCGAGGATAGGTTACTGGATGATATACACAGCGTAGATACAAAAGGCAACGTATATAATGGACTTGATACTTATATACAGGTATTTAACGCTATTAATTATTTAAAGCCATTAAGTTGGTTGATACGCATTCCAGGGATTTACCATATTTGTGCCGCCATTTATAAAACAGTTGCCCGCAACCGCACAACCGAGCGATGCACCGAAGATAATTGCGGATATATACCACCTAACCCTCCACAAGAGGATGATCATATTAAACTCTTTCAAAACCTTACCTTGCATGATTTGAAAAGATGGGGTGCTGCGGCCGGAGTATCGTTGTTGATCTTTATGCAGTTGATGGTAAGCTATAATGCCCCGGTAGTTAATATCATTCTGCGCAAATCGGGCTTTGAGGCAACATGGATAGGTACCAAAATGAAAAACTTTGCCTTAGATAGTCGTGCTTTTTCAAAAATACTTTGTGGCATAGTAAGCCATGACGTTTTTATGGATTTCCACTTTAACGATTATACACAAATAGTAGCGGTAACCTACACAGATGCTAAAGGTGTAGAGCAATTTTTGCCCATCACACGCCAAACAGGGCAGCCGGGCTTATACCAATACGGCCCCTTTTGGGTTAACTGGGCATTTAGGGTGGTATCGGGCAATCCCGATCAGGACAAGGTTGAAAAAGGCATCAAAGACTATACGGCTTTTTGGGCAGTTAAACACGGGCTTACTTTGCATAACTGCATTTTTAAAGTAAAGGTAAAACACCTGGACCCTATTAATAATTGGGAACCTAATTTCTTAAAACGCCAAATGGCCCGCCCATGGCAAGATGCCGGCACCGTACAATGGACAGGATACCGGTTTTTAGCCAATGTTAAGCCAATCAGTTCGTTTTAGCGTCACATTTCGTTTACCCTTAGTGATCAACTATACTAAAAACATTCATTTTTTGTTATAAAGATTGGATAATTAGCCATTTTTGCCTTTCAATCACATCAACATGACTCTAAAAAGCATTGTTCAATTGCATTTAAAAAAGCTTTTCGCCATATTATTAATAGCTTTTACTTTTCCGGTTATCAGCAAAGCTGATGGCTTTAAATTCAAAATAAAAAATACCGCGAAAACCAACGTTACTGTATTTTATAAGATATCTAAAAAGTCGGGTAATTTTAAATTAAAATCATTGGCCAGACTGCAAGCAGGAGAGGAATTGATAAAATCAGTTTCGGTAAGCAAGGGCGATACTATTGCTTTTTACGGCCAAAACCCCGGTGATGTAACATCGGCTATAGTAAAAAAAGATTATGAGGTATTATCTAAAACAAAGAGTGAAATTACCCTTATCCCTATTGTAATACCGGATAAGGCAAATGCCAGCTTTGAGTCGCTTGAAAATTTAAGTCTGCAGTTGGAACATAATAAGGTACTAAATTTTTTATTGAAGATGGACTCTTCTGCCGCAACCAGTTTTGCCTTGCTGGAGAATAATTTTCAAAATGTATATCCTTTAGGCACTTTTATTTTTGTTGATACCAAAACCAACCGTTTGCTATTACCACCGCTTGAACCATCGTTTTGGAACAACCGTGAAAACTACTTAACTATACAGGATAGCCTGAGCGCATTGGTAAATACACAAACCAGGGTACAAGGCGGTGCACAGGTGGCCTATTTCCTGGGGAAAATAGCATCACAATTTGGCAATACCAACAGCGTACAGCTAAACTTTAAAGGCAAAATTTCTTTAATAAGATGGAAACCAAGCCCAACGGCAAATATTTACCAAGTATTTGATGATAACGCTGTAAAATCATTCCTGCAAAATTGCTATGCACAAATTGACAACCCCGACCAGCAATATCAGCGCTACAGGCTTTATTTCCTGTCATCGTATGAACGGATAGACAACTTGGATATTTATGGCAAAAAGCTGTATAGCTTTGGCAACCAAACCGATCTTTCCATCAGCAGTAATCCCGGCTTTAAACTGTTTAGCTCAAACTTGGGGTTGGTATACGCTCAAAATAATAACATGAGTAATTTTTACTCGGTACAAAACGCGGTATTGCGTACCAAGGCTTATGATTTTACTTCGCTTTTATTTAATGGATTTAAAAATAGCATTAAAGCTAAAATAGTAGCTGATGCCTATAGCCACCAACGCCAGGTAAAGGATGCTATTTTAGGCGAGTATGAAAACCTGATTAGCTATAACCCTAATCCTACGCGGTTATCATTAGCCAAACTCACAAGGGCCGATTCGTCCTATTCGTTAACACCTATTATCACTACCATATCTAACCTTACACCATACAATTATGCAATAGCTGACACCGCCAAAACAGAGTTGGCCATAGCTAATAGTGATATTATTGAGGGTTATAACACACGGGTTAAGATATTTAATGCACACCTGGAGCAAATTAACAGCCTCATCAAAAAGCTTGATCAGATCAATACAGATATAACTAAACTATCGCAAACTAAAAATGACCCGGTGTATGCTAATACAGCCAAAAGCTCGCCCGGCTTGTTAACAGAAATTGAAGTAAGCAATACTATTGTACGCAAGGAATAGTCTTTAAAAAGCAAAAGCAGGCATTGTAATGCCTGCTTTTTACTCTATCCTGTTTATGGATGTATACGCTATTTTTTTACAATCGTAAACTCAGTCCTTCTATTCAACTGGTGCTGCTCAATAGTACAGCTTACTCCATTTTTACAACCGTTTACTAAGCGGCTTTCGCCATAACCTTTAGCGGTTATTCGGTTTCTATCAATGCCGCCAACGTTAATAATGTAGTTAACAGCTGCATTAGCCCGGCGTTGCGATAGATCTTTATTATAGCTGTCGCTGGCACGGCTGTCTGTATGCGAGCCTAATTCTATCCATATAGTCGGATTGTCTTTTAATATCTTTATCAGCTTATCCAACTCAACTGCAGCATCAGGCCTTATATCTGCTTTATCCAGGTCATAATAAATATTATCCAGCCTTATTTCCTGGTCAAGAACAATTGGCGATAAGAAAAGATCCTTTTTAATCACCAACGACTCAGTTAAACCGGCAGTAGTTACCCCTTGATTGTCGGAAATATACGAGGTTTTTTCGCCGGTTAATAAGTAAGTTAACCCGCCATCCAAATCAAATTTATACTTGCCGGTTTCATCGGTTTCAACAATCAGGTTAGTACCATTATTCTTTCTTAAAGTAATTACACTATTAGCTAAAGCCGATTGTGTGATTTTATCAATAGCAGTACCCTCAAGCCTGAAAGCCAATATAGGCCTAGGCCTTTCAACGAAGCTGAAAATGTCATCGCTGCCAGCTCCACCTACACGCTCGGACGAAAAATAACCTGTATTTTTGCCTGTGCTAACGTAAGCAAAATCGTCCTGCGGAGAGTTTATTGGATAACGTAAATTTTGCGGATCTGTAAACTTATTTCCATTGCTTGTTGCTTTAAATATGTCCAGGCCGCCCATCCCTATCCGGCCATCGCTGGCAAAATACAATGCATCGGCAGTAATAAAAGGTGTGCGCTCATTTCCTGCAGTATTTACCGCTACTACGTTAACCGGAGTGTCCCACCCACCTTGATTATTTTTAACACTATAATAAATATCTGTACCTCCCCGGCCGCCTTCCATATCTGATACAAAGTATAGTGTCTTACCATCAGGCGTGATATACGGATCGCCGGTTGAGTACTTACTTGCGTTGTTATGTGGGAACGCTATAGGCTGACCCCAAACTCCGGTAGCCGGATCTTTTATACTTGAAAAAATTTCAATATTTATGGTGCGCGTTCCCTTTTCGTCTTCTGCTTCCTTTCCTTCTCTCCTGGTTACAGAAAAAAACATCTGGTTACCATCAGCAGTAAAAGTTGCTGGGCCAATATGATAATCGGTACCCGTGTTAATAGGAAACAGCTTTGCGCTATCGCCATCCAACTGATACAGCTTCAGGTAATTATTTCCAGTCCAGCCGTAAATTTTTTTGCTGGGGTCAATGTCTCCGTGGTCAAACTTTAATAATGGCCTGTTTACATCGGTTTCTGTTAATTTACCGGTATATATTCTATCCGAAGTAAAAACCACCGTTTTATCATTTAATGTCCATCCCCAGTCAGATTTATCGCTATTTAAAGCCTTTTCGTTTGTAATATTTACCCATCCCGGTTGCTTCATCCATTTAATGGCCGAGTCGCATGACATCATTAGCCTTTTAATCCGCTCCTCATCCGGTTCGCGGCTAGAAACAAGGTAAGAAAGGTATTGTGTTTTTGCTTCGGTGTACTTTGAATTATTTTGAAGTGCTTCGGCATATCTTAATATATTCTCGGGCCTGTTTGCCAACCTGGCCTCGGGCAAAGCTATAGCAATGGCATACCAACTCTCTGCATTTTTATAATCATGCATTAACCGGTAACTATCAGCCAAATGTTGTGCTGCAGTTAAAGTTTTTTGCTTTTTAAAGGCTTGCGCATACAGATCAATTGCCCTGCTATAATTAAATAAACGATATTGTTCATCAGCTTCTTTTATCACATACTGTGCAGTACTGCTTTTAATAAGCAATACTGTAAAAGCTATGATAAGACTGCTGGTTGTAAGTATTTTTTTCATTTTGTTCTACCTTTCTTGCTTTTCAAGATCACAAGGTGTGTTATATATGTATTTTTTTTATGTAACCGGGTATATTAAAAATATCTTGGTGTTAACATTCTGCTTTTATTCCTTTTAAAGTAATAACCTATTGATATTTCATGTGTGCCTCCGCTGTACCCTTGCAATGGTCCAACCGAAAAGTCATAAGCGTAACCAATACGTAAATTTGGCATGGCAAATACTTCTGCCACAGCAACTACCGAGTTTTGGGTGCTAAGGGTGCGTTGCAAATATCCTTTATCATAAATTCTTACACCCGTTCTGTAAGAAGCACCAAGCCATAGTTTTTCGCCCAATAATATGAATGCATTTACATCCATACTGGTAGGACCAGCCCTATCATCCTTAATCAATACACTTGGCCTAAGTAACACATCGGCCGTAACGGGTAATAACATACCTGCCGTAAAATAAATGTGGGGTTTAGGCTGTAATATATACGCATGATCCTTCACATTTATATATTGTGCTATCATATTATCGGCTGATAAGCCTGCATAAAATTTATCGCTTGAATAATAAACACCAAGCCTGCCATCAGGAACAATAGCATTTTGAACACCAATAGGTTGATTTGCCTCCTGATCATTAGGATCAAGCAATACACCTGATATTCCTAATTGCATAACCCCAAGACTAACACCAAATGCTAAACGTGAACTGCCGTCATCATTCAATCTAAGGCGATAGGCATAACTTCCATAAGCAGAAACATTACTTTGAGCACCTAATTTATCGGCAGCCAATTGCAAAGCTAAACCCACATTTCCGTCATTGGCCGACGCATCTAATGCAAGCGCCATTGTTCTGGGTGCTCCTTGTATACCAGTCCATTGTGTACGATAAAAACTATGAATATTCAAGCTTTCTCTATAACCCGCATATGCCGGGTTTATATATATTCCGTTAAACATGTACTGGCTTTGCTGCGCATCCTGCTGGGCATAAAGCCAGCCGGTGCTTAGCATAAACATTAACAACACTACTATTCGTTTCATAATATTTTTAATAGATTACCAACCGGTAATGCTTAATTTACTTTTTAAATGTTCTTATCAAGGTCACATATCCCTTCCTTATCACCCACGATTCGCCATTTGATTTTTTAAGCCTTACTATATAGAAGTAAGTGCCCTCATTTAAGCCCGTGCCCGACCAGTTGTTTTTATAATCAGCTTGCCTGTACACTTCGTTACCCCATCTGTTAATTACAATCAACTCATTCTGTGCATAATCGCCCAAATCTTTAATTACAAAGCCATCATTTACCCCATCACCGTTAGGTGAGAAAAGCGTTGGTATTTTAAGATCTTTAAATTCGTTGACAGTAACATTTACAGTTGCCGCGTTAGTAGTATAGCCATAAGCATCTTTTACACGATAAGTAAACGAATCCGTACCCATATATCCAATTGCAGGAGTGTAAGTAACCGTTCCGTTGGCATTAACTACAACCGTACCATGTGTAGGATTACCCACAATTTCAATGCTGGTTAAATTGAACGTTGAGTTTTTAGAATCATCATTTGTAAGCACGCTTATAATTACAGGTATATCAGACCTTGTTTCGGCAACGTCGTTAGTAGCTACTGGCGACGGTGTTACAGTAGTAACTGTACTGCTCGCGCCAGTGATTGTGTTATTAGCCGGGTCTTTTGCACTAACAGTCGCCGAGTTACTTACGGCACCTAGATTCTTATCATCTTGGGTCAAAGTGTAGGTTGAGCTATAGGTTACTGATTGTGTAGGCAATAACCCTCCTGGTGTAGAAATTGAAATCCCGCCAAGACCCAATTTTGCATCAGTTAGTGTAATTGTATTTAATGCTACAGCCCCATTATTTGTAATAACAAATGTGTAAGTGATTTGGTTACCTGCAAACACACCTGTTTTAGCCAGGTTTATTGATGCAGCACCAACAGGTACTATTGGCACTATAGTAGGGTCATCAAAAACAGTTGTTGTAGTCGGGTCGTCAGATATTTTGCTAATTGGATTACCTTTAGGATCTTTAGCTGTTACTGTTGCTTGATTCTCATACTTACCCCTGTTAACATCAATAGACTGTACTGTGTATTCAGCTTTAATAGTATTAACACTTGCTCCAGGTGCTAAGGATGGAATAGTTGCAGGTGTAATTGAATTAGCACCCGCATCCGTAATTGAAATATCAGTTAAAGTGACGTTACCTGTATTTGTAACTATCAAAGTATAGTTAATAACATCGCCTGCTTTTGCAGCACCATTATTGGCCACCTTAGATAACGACATAGATGGTAATGAAGGCACTGTGGTAGTAGTGCTTCCATTTCCGGTTACTGTATTACTACCCGGATCTTTAGCCGTAACTGTTGCAGTATTATCGACTTTACCTAAATCTTTATCAGCTTGTGTTAGAGCATAAGGCGGTGCATTATAAGTTACACTGGCATTTGGTACTAATACACCATTAGGTACAGGAACCGAAACCGCAAGTCCCAATTTTGTATCGGTTAATGTAACGGTATTTAGGTTAGCAGTACCTGTATTGGTAATAGTAAATGCATAATTTATGCTATTGCCTGACCCTGCCAGCACACCATTTTTAGCTAAAGCTATTGATGCGGGCAATGGTATTATTGTTACCTCAGTTTGATCGTATGGATTTGTATTATCAGTTGTATTTATAATTAATGGATCGTCAGATTTACTGGTAATATTATTTGGTGTAGGAGTTTTAGGATCATTAGCCGTTACCGTTGCCTGGTTTATAAATTTGCCAGCCGCGGCTTCGGTTGGAGTTACAGTATGTGTAGCCGTAACTATTTTAGATTCATTTGGTGCCAACGATGCTATCGATGCCTGTGAAATTGAATTCGCGCCAGCATCAGTTATAACTACATCAGTTAATATAACCGGACTAACGTTTTTAACCGTTAATTTATAATTTATAATATCTCCGGCCTGATGTATCGCAGTCGCATTAGTAGCCTCTTTAGTAAGGGTTATACCAGATACGTGAATTGTTACAGTAATAGGTTGCTGTGTTGAAGAACTACCATTTATTAAGTAATATGTATAGGTATCCGCACCTACAAAATTAGGGTTAGGTGAATAAGTAATTGTTTTACCTGTCACAGTGGTTGTTCCGTTTGAACCATTACTTACATTAGCTAAAGTTGTTGCACCGCCTCCG
This sequence comes from uncultured Mucilaginibacter sp., assembly GCA_964611565.1. Lineage (GTDB taxonomy): Bacteria > Bacteroidota > Bacteroidia > Sphingobacteriales > Sphingobacteriaceae > Mucilaginibacter. The sequence goes on from CAZTAU010000006.1 coordinate 31,989, forward strand.
TCAGGATCGTTAGTTGTTACAGCGGTTGTAACCTGGGTAGAAGTTTCGGTAACAGTTGTGCCATTGACTTTATAACTTTTATAGCCCGGAACATAGTCTACATCGTTTACTCCGGTAAGGAAAGACTCTACTACATTGATCGTCACCGTGATCGGGTCGGATTGTATACCATCCGATGTGGTTAACCTGTAGGTATAGGTGTCTATACCCACAAAACCTGTTTTAGGCGTATAGGCAATGCTGTTAGCGCCCGAAAGAACTACTGTTAACGCATTGCTGGTTGGTGTAATATCGGTTATTGTCGTCACTCCTGCACTCGGCGGCGTAGTACCCGGTGAGTCTGTTCCTGCCACAGTGCCATTTATTACATTCGTAGTTACTGGTGCACCTACTGTCGTTACATCTGCATCAGGCTTACCTGTTGGCTTTACATTGATCGATACAGTTATTGGATCTGATTTTACATTGTCTGATGTGGTTAACCTATAGGTATAACTATCTTTACCTACAAATCCTGTTTTAGGCGTGTAGGTAATGTTATTACCCGATGCTACTACCGTTAATGCATTACTGGTTGGTGTAATATCGGTTATCGTTGTAGCTCCTGCACTCGGCGGCGTAGTGCCTGGTGAATCTGTTCCGTCTACGGTACCGCTTATTACATTCGTAGTTACTGGTGCACCTACTGTCGTTACATCTGCATCAGGCTTACCTGTTGGCTTTACATCGACAGTAATAGTTGCAACATTGCTGGTTGCCCCCCCATTGTCTTTAACTGTATAATTTACAGTTGCTTTACCTACAAATCCTGTTGCTGGTGTAAAGGTAACTACACCAGTCCCAGCCAGGCTGTATACTCCCTTGGTAGTTGTTACATTATTTCTATAAATGTTATCAGCCGGATCCATGATTAATACCGTGGCTGGGTCTATTGAACCATCCGGATCGGTATCTTCTACAGTGCCGGCAGTAGTAGTGGTAAGCACAGGAATTTGTACAACTGCACCAATATTAGTACTTACAGCATCATTTTTTGCTTCCGGTAGTTGGGTAAGGCTAAAATTAACCAAAGTTACGTCTTGTCCGGCTATAGGTGTTGATAAGAGCACCTGTAGGTCATTAGTCCCATCCTTAATATTGGTGATTTGGCTACTACTAAGCAGGTTATCAAGGCCATAAAAATCACCTGACGATACCCACCCAGCAGGCATTGCACCTGTGGTTATATCAGAAACACTGGCTGTATTTATATCTACATCTTTAACAGACAGTAATATTTTATAATCCGTGCCATTATCAACATTGGTGAATGTATAAGTTCCGCCTACTGAAACGCTTACTTTTTGTTTAATTACACTCCCTTTAACCAAATAGGCTTTTAATGCTTGTGCGGGGCTGCCAACACTTGAAATCAATGTTCCTGTGCCGCTGCCGGTAGGGTCATGATACACGTTACCGGTAATGGTAATACCTGTAATGGTTATTTCATAATCTTCTACTTCACCATCACCGGTATAACTTTCGCTTCTGCTATCTACCGTAGCATCATTATCAGTAAGTGTATTTGTAGTAACCCTTACACGCATTTTGGTTGTCCCAGCTTTTATGTGACTATTAAAAACTGACCGTGGGAAATTAAGTGTTGGTGTAGATGTACCTCCGTTCGCTGCTGTAACAGGTACTGCATTAGCAGGCAATGCATCAACAGCCTCATAATCATCGAATTTATTATTACGATCCAAATCAATCCAGGCATATACCTTGGCAGTATTAGCGGGGTTTGTATTGCCGTTAGTTACCTTGCTTATGGGTACTAAAATATTGCCCGCCGCATTTACCCTTAACCCAGTAATGGCAGTCGGGTCTATTGCATCCTCATCATCCACCACTATACCACCAGGAATAACAATATCATCTGTGGAAGCAGTTGCGTTAAGTACATTATCACCATCTGCATCAACTACAGTATTATTGCCTAAATACACATTGGCAAACGGCTCAAGTGGGGTAACTGCAATTGTTGATACTCCTTTGTCCACTGCATTTGCGGGGACAATATTATTAGCTGTGTTAAAACCGTTAATATATGCGCCCGTTTTTTTATAACCAAGTGCGTCCCCCATATCGAAAGGCATAACAAAGCCAATAGCTAAAGCGGTTTTAGTAGCCCCTCTTACAGTTACATTTTTTAATCCGCTAACGCCATGTGCATAAAATACGGCTTGTGTATTATAATTTCCTGCACCATTTACTTGCAAAGCCATCTGTGATGCTGGCGTAGTACTTCCTGGCGCAGTAGAAAGAGTGACTTTATAATCATTGAGTTGATTTGGGTCCGTAACTCCAGTTGGTTTGTCGCCTTTCCTAAAACCAATTAGCTGCCAACCAATCGCTCCAACACCTGATGATTCTGTTATGGCTTGGATAAGCTCACCAGCAGCCAGTGATTCCGCATCTGCAATCACCATACCCGGATAAGGTGTATTTACCCAACCATTATTAATATAAATCTCTACGGTAATTGATATATTAAATTGGATCTGACCATTAACTGTATTAGCAACAGCCGAAAAAGGCACACCTCTTGAATAAGGGCCACCAACACCATTCTGGTTCAGTACGTCAGTTGTCGCTTTGGTTGTTACGCCATTTCCATTGAAAAAAACATCAAGCCCATCTGTGAAAAACTCTCCTGGGGTATATGGTTGAAGAAGCCCGCCTGTAGCAGAGGTAAATGGCGCGATGGTCGCTTTTATACGAACGGTAGGTGAATACTGCCAAATATAATTTCCCGGTACAATACTTCCCCCAGGAGTAGCGCCTGCACCGGTTTTATCAATGAATCCAGAAGGATAGCTAAAGCCAGGACCGCCACCGTCTACAACTTTTTGAAAATTGGCGGTATTCCAGGTAAGCCAATAAATTTTCGAAGCTAATCCGTTAGGTGCCGTTCCCCCAATCGCATACTGTGCCTGCGCTTTATTAATAAATTGGCAAAACAACAAACACAATAAAAAAACTTTAAATAGTAACCTTTTATTCATAATATTTTGTACTTATCGAAACTTATAGTAGGCAATTCACTATTCCATCGCGGAAATCTGTTTAAAATGCTTCATTCCTTACTTTGGAATTAATGTAGACCTGAGAACAAGAGCCAACATTAGCATAGATAAATTGCAGTTGCCATAAAGCAAACATCACACCTAAGTTAAAAATTGAGTAAATACGCTTTAATTAGGCAACAATTGATTAATCTATAGTATTTAATCGGGGAATTTGGGGAATTAAATACACAATAAAGGAGTATTGATTTACCCCCAAAACATCATGTATATTAATTATTCATTAATTGAACCTCGCCTTAATTCAATTATTCGTTAATAAAGTATAGCGTAATTATCCTATTGGTGTTTTTAAAAATCCCATACAAGGCTAATTTTTAAAAAACAGATGGCGAAGCATTCTGATATCCCTTTTTATATAGTTTCACAACCAAATGTTGTTAATGTATTGGCGTGATATTAGCTATACTCGTTTTCATGTTTTTATAGTTAACCCAGTAGCCTTGTCCAAATATTAAAAAATATAATTTACTCTAAACCAATAGTTGCTAAATGTTAAATTTCATTAAACCCCATCGCTTATCGTGGTTCCCATTAGTAATTCTTATTTCGCTTATTGGCTTATCGGAGTTTATTTACCAATTAACCCGACCCGATGTTTACCAGGCCATCATTATTATAACCTGGATAACTACCGGCTTTTTATTACCCATATATATATTTAGAAATCACATCAGGGTATATCTGCTGTTATTGATTCCTATATTTTTAACTATCCCGTTAAACGTAATTTATATTCTATCCTTCGCAAATAATGTTTCGATGGACCTGATGCTATTGTTTTTAAACACTAATCCGCAGGAAATAAGCGAACTGGCTAACCAGTATTACCCTGTTTTAATTCCGCTATATATAGTTTATAGTATTATTCTGTACCTGCTATGCCGTAATATTCCTGCCAAACTGCCCGAAAAGACATCGAGATATGTTTCTGTTACTGCCTTAGTATTGTTTTTCTTATGCCCGGTTTTAGATGTGAAGTTTGGCGAAATGAATTACTATGATACCGCGCGGACCAATTTCTCCAATGTTTATCCAACCAGTATGTTTAAAGGCTTTCAAAGACATCTGGAGGTAAAACGTGTAATAACCGGCACACAACAAATAAGGGATAATTTTAAATTTAAAACCAAAACAGATTCGAGCATTACGGATAAACAGGTAATTATATTAGTTATTGGCGAAAGCAGCCGTTATAGCAGCTGGGGTATTAATGGGTATGCTCGTAATACATCGCCCAAACTATCTAAACGAGAGAACCTGATATCATTTACCAATACCGTCACCGGCGCATACGTTACAGAAAACGCGGTACCTCTAATATTAACCGGGGTTGGCGCCTCTAATTTTGAATCGCACTATAAAACACAGGGAATTATAGGTGCCTTTAAAGAAGCTGGGTTTGATACTTATTGGCTATCAAACCAACCAGGCGATAAAGGAAATATTAAAGTACACGCTATTGAAGCAAACCACCTGTATAACTTTATGGGCGACAAAACCAAAGACAAGGACATGGATATGCTGGAAAACTTTAAAAAAGTAATGGCCAGGCCGGGCAACAGGAAGTTTATTGTATTACACACTATGGGCAGCCATTTTGATTATAGCGACAGGTATCCGGATAGTTATGACTTTTTTAAACCGAGCAACAAAACCATACGCACAAAAGTTAACGACGTTAAAATGAAAAAGGTGCTGATAAATAGTTATGATAATAGCATACGTTACAGTGATGCCGTATTAGATACCATTATAAGCATGGCAAAAAGCCAAAACAACTTTGCATCTGTAGTTTATATATCAGATCATGGCGAGGATTTACTAGATGATAAAAATAACTTTACCTATCATATAAATGCAATGCCTCCATCAAGATACATTGGGCATATCCCATTATTTATGTGGTATTCACCACAGGTTGAGAAAAAATATCCCGAAAAAATTATTAATTTGAGATTACATAAAGATGCGGCTACCTCGTCGCAAAATGTTATTTATACGCTTACCAGCCTTGCAGGCATCAGCTACCCTAAACAATTTCCGGAGATGAATATAACATCGCCCGGTTTTAAAAATAACCCGCAAATGCTATTAGGCGAGGCGCAAACGCTTTATCCATACGCTATATGTAAATAATTTGTATGTTGTTTGAGAAATATCTATCATAGTATATCATTGCAAAAAAAATATATTATTATGCAACAATTATTCATCCAGGTTGTTAAACATAATTATATATGCCAAAACCAACTATGCAATTATCTCCGGCTCAGCAAAGCCCAAACCCTTTAGAGAGCACCATATTTAACAATTTACCGGTTGCTGTTTATACTTGCGATAGCCTTGGCCGCATTACTTCGTATAATAGTGCCGCTGAATCTTTATGGGGAAGGAAACCAGAGATAGGCAAAGACCTTTGGTGCGGTTCATGGAAAATTTATACCCCGGATGGCAGCCCAATGGCGCTGGATGTATGCCCCATGGCCCGTACACTAAAAGAGGGTATTGCTATTGAAGGCGAAGAAATACTGGTTGAAAGGCCTGACAATACAAGAATTAAAGTTAAAAATTACCCTGTTCCCATTTTTGATAATGATGGTAAATTAACCGGTGCAGTTAACACGCTTATTGACATTACGCAGGTTACTGACGAACAAATAAAACAAGCACGGCTTGCCGCTATTGTTAATACATCTGACGATACAATTTTAAGTAAAACGCTACAGGGAATTATCACCAGCTGGAATAAATCTGCCGAAAAAATGTTTGGTTATACCGAGAGTGAAGCCATAGGCAAACATATTTCATTGATAATCCCCGTTGACAGGCTTAAGGAAGAAGAACATATTATTAGCGAGATAAGTAAAGGCAATGTGGTTGACCACTTTCAAACTTTACGTATAGCAAAGGATGGCCGTATTATTCCAATATCCTTATCTGTATCGCCAATTAAAGATATTAACGGAACAGTTATCGGCGCATCAAAAATAGCGCGGGATATTAGTGAGCAACATGCGGCACATGAAGCAACTCAACGCTATACAGAGCGCCTGGAGATCATCAACCTAATGGTCGAAAGTGTATCAGAAGAACTTGATTTAAATAAAATATTACAAAAGGTAACTGACTCCACCACACAATTAACAGGTGCCAAATTTGGCGCTTTTTTTTATAATAACGTTGATGAGAACGGTGAATCATATATGCTCTTTACCCTATCAGGTGCGCCAAGATCCGCTTTTGAAAAATTTGGCATGCCACGGAATACTGCTGTTTTTCATCCTACATTTTCGGGACAGGGTGTTGTAAGGGTTGATGATATTACCAAGGATGAACGGTATGGAAAAAATGACCCACATTTTGGTATGCCTGCAGGACATTTGCCTGTGGTAAGCTATTTGGCCGTCCCGGTATTTTCAAGATCAGGCGATGTGTTAGGTGGATTGTTTTTTGGCCATCCCGAACCTGGTAAGTTTACTAAAGAGCATGAAAATATTGTAGTTTCTATTGCGGCTCAGGCTGCTATTGGTATTGATAATGCTAAATTATACGAAGAAGTAAAAGCCCTAAATGATAAAAAGGACGAATTTATTGGCTTAGCCAGCCATGAGTTAAAAACGCCTTTAACAAGTATAAGTGGTTATCTGCAAATTATAAGCAGATTAAAGTCAGACCCGGAGAGTCAGAAATTTATTGATAAAACCATCCACCAGGTAAAAAAGCTCGCCTCGCTGGTATCTGATTTGCTGGATGTATCAAAAATTGAAGCTGGTAAACTACAATTGGGCATTGAACAGTTTGATATAAAACCTGTTGTGGAAGGGGCCATTGAGTTAATCAAGCACTCCAATAATAATTACAATATATTGTTTCACACCTCTATTGACAGCTTAATAATAAGCGGCGACCCACATCGTATTGAACAAGTGCTGATCAATTTACTAACCAATGCCATTAAATATTCGCCGGGAAGCGACAAGGTAGAAGTGTTTTTAAACACCGAAAAAAATAAAGTAAATATTGGTGTAAAAGATTATGGCGTTGGCATTGCTGCTGATAAGCTTAAGCAAGTGTTTTCCAGATTTTATAGAATAGAAGGTGCTAATCCTAATATTTCCGGTTTGGGAATAGGGCTATATCTGTCAAATGAAATTGTCACCCGTCATAAAGGAAAACTTTGGGTTGAAAGCGAATTGGGTAAAGGCAGTACTTTTTGGCTTTCTCTTCCACTATAATTAATATCTCACTTACAGCCCCGACTTTATTAAAATAGACACCCAGGGGTAGTTGGAAATATTAAAGGGGGATTAAATACCCTTAAAACATGCCGAAATGGTGTTGCTGGAGCTATCGTTACTAAATATGTATAACAATTGTCCGCTGGTGCATGATGTTATTACATTTATGAAAGAACAGGAGTTTGTTTTGTATGATATATGCTCATTAATTAAAAGGCCGTATGACAAAGCTCTTTACCAGTCGGACTTTTTATTTATTAAAGAAACGTCTCCTTTGCGGGCATCAACCAGGTGGCAGTAATTGGATAGCGGTTCGCTATTACCTTTAATTATTAAATGTTAACTTCAACCCCATAAAAAGACAACATTTATTTATATTTAGCTATAATAATACGAGTCTACGATTAGAGCTTTTTACAAAACCATCACATTTGAAAAACAACAAGATATTAATAACCGGTGCAAGCAGGGGACTGGGTTTGGCTATTTCAAAAATATTGGCTGCCAATTACCCATTAATTCTTCATGCCTCCAGCCCAGATAGTTTTAAAGAAATTATACCCAACAGCGAACTGCTTTGTGCCGACCTGTCTGCCCCGGAACAACTGGCCAACTTTTGCAAGCAGTTAAAAAAAGACCATGGTGATAGCCTTTATGGGGTTATAAACAACGCCGGGCTTACCTTTGATAATTCGCTGATATATCAACCTGAAAAACATATTGATATGATGCTGCATGTAAATTTGAAGGCCCCCATTATGATATGCAAAACCGCTATGAAAATATTTAGCGCTTCAAATACTGGTGTTATTATTAATATTAGCTCAGTAGTTGGCGAAACCGGCAATGCTTTCCAGGCAGTTTATACAGCAACCAAGGCGGGTTTGGTGGCCCTGTCAAAGTCATTAGCGCAGGAAGTTGGAGAACTTAACCAGGAACATAACATCAGGGTATTGAGTGTATCGCCGGGCTTTATTGAGACAGACATGACCCTTAATTTATCACAGGAGCATAAGGACAAATTTTTTAGCATGATCCCGTCTAAAAGATTTGGCAAGGTTGAGGATGTGGCAAATACCATTAGTTTCCTGCTATCCGACAAAGCATCGTATATAAACGGCACCAATATTCATATCAACGGAGGAATGTTTTAATGGAGCATAAACCCAGTCTGGTAGGTACCGAACCGCATATTGTAATGGTACATGGCCCCAAAAAAAAATATGTAGACAAGTATCATTGGCATTCGCCCCAGGTTGGCATTGTGGCCAGTTTTACCCCTCGTGATATTGATGTAGAAGATCATTATGGCGTATTTAGAGGGGTTGATCAGATAGAGGCTTTTGGCCAGGCTACAAACGGTTCGTGCAGCGCGTATTTAGAAACTATTAAACAAAATTGTACCTTCGAACACTTAAAAAAAACCCTTACCCCTTTGTTTATAAGTATAGGGCAAGTGCATTTTAGAGGTTATTTGCTGGAAGGTGAAACCTTTATATGCATGGGGCACATTAAGTTTTATAAATATAGGCAAATGGTATGCGAAGGCAGGATATATAAGGTTCCGAAAGGGCTTGATCTTGACGAATATTTTAAAAACTATACCGACGAAAAGCTGTTGAGTTACGAGCTTGGCGAAGGATTTGAATTAATAGCCGAACTATTTGAGATAACAGGCAAAGCAATAAAAAAAGAAAAGCATACAATTTAATGGAAAGACAAGAAATAATAAACGGCCTTGTAGACATACTTAAAACGGTTAGAACTATAGATCCTGCAAAGCTGGAAAACATAACTGAGGATACCGATTTTATTGCCGATCTGAAAACCCCATCAACCGAAATGATAAACATTGCCGCCAAGGCCGAGCAAAAATTTGACGTTGAATTTGACGATGATGATATTGATGACCTGGGATCAAAGATCAGGGATATTGTAGACCTGATTATTAAAACAAAAGAAAACGCATAATAATGAGTGTAGGCGAACGGCGTGTAGCTATAGTTGGCATGGGTGGTGCTTTTCCGGGTGGAAATTACCTGGATCAGTTTAGGCAAAAACTTTTTGCCGGCGAAACCCTTATACGCAGCTGGAATGAAGCCGAAGCCTGGGGTAAAAACATACGATCACAGGTAGCCGGGTTTATTACCGAGGCCGAAATGAATATTGAAGCCATTTATTCTTTGGCCCCTAATTACCCCGAAACTTATATTGATCATTTAAACCGCATACCCGATGCTAACCTTTCAACGGCCGATATAGGTAGCATATGGGCAATGCTGGGTACACAGGAAGCGATAAAAATGGCGGGGTGGACAACCGAAGAAACCCAATCAGAACAAACCGGTGTGGTAATGGGGTCGGGTAGTGCAGGGCATAGCATTCTTAGAAATGCATGGCATAATTTTTTTGAGTTAAAACAAAAAACCCGTCTTGCCGGGTCGCATACCGTTGACCGTACCATGGTTTACCGCGAGGCGGCAAACGTGGCCTGCCTCATCAAAAACAAAGGCGTATGCGAGGCTATCGGCTCTGCCTGTGCAACAGGTTTGGGAAATATTGGTTACGCTTACCGCTTAATTAAATTTGGCATACAGGATAGAATAGTGGCCGGCGGAGTTGAACCTACCTCGCTTGAAAGCTTTATAGGCTTTGATGCCATGCAGGTGCTAAGCAAAGGCTTTGCTCCCGGCGAAAGTTCGCGACCTTTTGATAAAGCCCGCAATGGCTTTGTATGCTCATTTGGATGTGGTATAGTAGCTTTAGAAGAATACGAAAGTGCCAAGGTGCGCGGTGCCAATATCCTGGCAGTTATTGATGATTACTTTAATAACTCCGACGGCGATGGCAATATGTTTTTCCCATCGTTTGATGGGCAAAAACGCTTATGGAAGGGCCTGTTTACAGAGAGAAAACCAAAAGCCGACGTAGTTAAAGTTCATGGCACATCAACCCCCGTTGGCGATACTATCGAGTTATTTAGTGTAGTGGATATTATGGGTGACGAGGGTTATCATATATCCGCGCCAAAATCTCAGTTTGGGCACGCACTGGGAGCTGCAGGTGCCATTGAGTTAATTACTGCTGTTATGATGCTGCAGGAACAAAAGGTATTGCCTTGTTTAAACTCAGAAAACCTGAATACAGAACTTGAAAATTTCCAAAAAGTGCCCGAGTGGAACGGACCGCTGCAACCTGTATCGGCCTATCGCCATTTGATATCGCCGGATGTGTTGAGCAAGGAAATTAATAGTATAGTTTGTTTAAATTACGGCTTTGGCGGCACCAATAGTGCTATGTCCATTTCACGTGAAAATTAAGTACGTATGATTGACAATAAAGGTAAAGTAGCTGTTATTTTTGGCGTGCGTAACGATAGCTCAATAGCTTATGATGTTGCCGTAAAGCTGCACAACTCTGGCTGTAAAGTGGCCTTGAGTTATGTAGAAGACACAAAAGATAATGTACTATACCTGATGGATCAACTGGGTATACCGCATCAACAAGCCATGCAGGTTGATGTGCGCAATGAAGACCAAATTACCGCATTTCTACAGTTGGTATACTCTCAATTAGGGCCTATAGATTATATTTTACACGGGGTTGCTTTTGGCAATCAAAACGTGGTTTGTTATAGTTTGCCGGGTACTGACGAGCCTGCCCCTTCCTATATAAATATCCCGTTTGAGGACCTGATGGATTCCTTCAATATCAGTGCTTACTCATTACTGCGTATAGCCCGCATTGCCGAGCCTTTTATGAACCCCGGCGCATCGTTGGTTACCTTAACTTACAATGCATCGCAAAGGGTATTCCCGGGTTATGCTGGGATGTCAATTAACAAGGCCGCTTTAGAGAATATTGTGCTGTATCTGTCAGATTATTTCAGGGCTAAACAAATACGTGTTAACGCTATATCGCCAGGACTTGTAATGACCACATCGGCAGGCGGAATTAATGGTGTGCGTAAGATCCGTAAAATTGGTAAAAAAGTTGCCCCGCTGGGTAATATTACTGCGGGCGATGTAGGTGATGCGGCGTTATATTATTTCTCTGATCTTTCAAAAAAAGTAACCGGCAACATCCATTTTGTGGATGGCGGATTTAATATTATGGGGATAGCGGTTGATGAAGAATAAAGTTTTAAATACTATAGATACCTTAACTACATTAGGCAAATACGCCATAGGCAACGACCTGGTATTTATCCCCGACTTTAAACACTCACTTACCGACTTATTTAAAAACAAAGTTTATACATCTGCCGAGATTGCCTATTGCGACCTGTTTGATGATAGCCTGTTAAGATACGCCTCAACCTGGGCAGCCAAGGAGGCCGTTTATAAAGCCGTTAAGCAGCTGGACAATTCGCCGTTAAGCTGGAAAAAAATAGAGATATCAAGAAATAAAATTGCAGGCAAGCCAACGGTAATTATACATCAGCCCGCATTTAACCTTGCTAATATCAGTCTTACTATATCGCATGATGGTGATTATGCTTGGGCAATGGTTATAATTGAAATGCTATAGTACATGACAGATCACTACTTTGAAAACGATTTTGTAAAGCTGCATTACTATAAATTTGGCTCGGGGCCAAAGCATATGCTTTGTTTTCATGGCTATGGGATGCATGGCAAACAGTTTATATCGTTAGAAAAATATCTGGGCCAGACATATACCTTTTGGGGGTTCGATCTGTTTTTTCATAAGGGAACCAAACTAAAAGACGAAAACCTGGCTACCATAAAAGCCGGTTTGCAAAAAGCAGATTTAGTCAGCATGATCAAAGCTTTTTGTAATGAGGTGGGCATCAAGCGTTTTTCTGTTATCGGCTATTCAATGGGCTCACATTTTGCCACTACAATTGTTGAGGGTCTCCCCGAAATGGTAAGCGAATACATTGTTGCCGCGCCATCATCAATTGATCCCGGAACGTTGGTTAGATTAGGGACGGGTCGTGTTGGAAACCGGGTGTTGGAAAAACTGATGTTAAGCGAGAAAGCCATGATGAACATGATAAGGCTAAGCAGGCGGCTAAAATTTATTGACAATACCGGCAGGGATATTTTATATAAAGAAATAGGCACCCCCGAACTGCGATTGGCATTTTATGCCTGCTTTACCTATTTACGGTTTTTGGAAACTGACGAACAGCGTTTTATTGATATGGTAACCCAATACAATATCCGTACAATATTTATATTTGGTAAGCGGGATAAAATGTACCTGCCTAAAATTGGCGATGCATTTTTTAAAAAGCTTCCCGGGGCTGAAAAGGTTATATTAGATGCCGATCACGAAATGATCAAACCCGAGTTTGTGTCCACTTTAACCAGGATGTTATCATGATCATTAAATCCAAACCGTTAAAGCCTTTCTTTTTTAAACTTTTAGCGGGTATATTAAGCCCGATACTTAAAATATTTGTAAATAAAAGAGTAATTCACAACGTTGATATTAAGCCCGGGCACTCCTACATTTTAATGTGTAACCACTTTAGCTTTGCAGATGGTTTCCTGGCTTATTACCTGTGTAACAAAGCTTTTTGGGGCAAAAATAAAATGCATCGATTGTACATCATGTCGCTTAAAAAGCAAATGCAAAAAAACAAATGGCTGCAATACGTGGGCAGTTTTTCGATTGATCCGGGAAGGCGCTCCATACAGGAAAGTTTTAATTATGCAGCCGAAGTATTATCAACACCGGGTAACCTGCTGCTATTTTTTCCGCAGGGAAATTTAGAGAGCCAGCACATTACCCATATTCATTTTGAAGAAGGATTAAAAGAGATTGTACCGCTTATAAAAGGGCCGTGCCAGCTGATTTGGTGCAGTACAATTATAGAATATTTTGAAAGCTTAAAGCCATCTATGCATTATAATTTGCTGGACTGCGGCACGGCTGAAACTTTTAATTTTGACGAATTACAAGCTAAAGTGAACACCCATCATTTAAATGCCTTAAACAGCTACGTAAGGTTTACCAAAAAGCCTATTAGTTAGCTTTTATACGTTTTAACCCGTCCTTCGCCTGGTTATCAATACTGTTTTGGTACTCGTGGTTCTTCATTTTCAGCGTCAGGTTATAGTAGTCGGCAGCTTTTTTATGATCCCTTTTTTGTTCGTATATCATTCCCGAAAGCAGTGCCGAATTAGCTGCATAATAATAAGTAGCGCCCGAGCCTATGTTAATAGCTTTTTGATAGTTTGCCAGGGCATCCGCGTCTTTACTCATCTGGTCATAAATCCTGCCAAGGCGGTAATACAGTTCTATTTTATCGCGCGCAATTTTTAACTCATTAATATCTTTTGCCTTGATGGCTACCAGCGCGTTAGTATAATACCCCCCGTCAAAATATAGCCGCGCCTTCAACAGGTCAATATCCGGTTTAGCATCGTTGGCTTCTTTTAAGGCTTGCTTATCCTTTTCATCAAACGTCGCTCCTTTTGTTTTAACCAGCTTTACGTATGTATTGTAAGCAGCCATATTATTGGTTAACATCGAATGAAAGGCCAATTTTTGGTAAGCATCTTTAATATAATTTACGCTTTGGGTCGCGTTAATATAATTTAATAAATAGCGGTTAGCGTCTGTATCCATGCGGCATAACTTGGCTGTGCCCAGCCAATAATTAATGGCCGGAAAAGCCAGGTAGTTAGCCCCGCGTGGCGCATCAATTAAAAATTTGATGGCCTCATCATTATGCCCGGTTTTATAGGCTACATAGCCCTGCAAATACGCTTTTAATAAGCTCCTGTCGCTCATGTCATTGATGGATGCGATAAGCTTACCGTAATTGTTTTTATTACGCAGTACATCAATATCAGCAAGGCTAATTAATAATACAGCCTCGTCATTATAATAACTGTATTTAGTACCGTCTATCTGGCCTTTAAATCGCTCTAGCTGTTTATACCCTGATAACATATCGCCTTTGATACCAAAAAAGCCCACAATGCTTTTTAAGTTTGATGGGATGGCACCAAACGCCACATCAACCCAGCCTAAACCTTTTTGATTGGGCAAAAAATCTTTAAATTTTTCCTGGTTCTCTATCAGTAATTTTTTACCCTTATTTAAATCAATGGCTGATGTGGTATAATCGCCAAACCGGGCTTTAAGCATACCCCATTGTATATAAATTTCGGCCTGGGCAAATAAGTAATAGGGCGAGTTTTTATCATTATCCCTTATGGCATCTATACGTTCGCTTTTACGGTCCTTAAACTTTTCATAATCTGCTTTATTGTCTGATGTAAGCAGGTAGATATAATCTAAATAGTTCTCTAAAAGAATAGTGATACCGTTATTGGGACTTTTGGCCTTTTCTTCTTGTATCAGCCTTTTAGCCTCAGGAAAACGCAGTTCAAAAATAGCTTTATAAGCAGCTATAGAATTTTGGTCCATTATAAAGCCGGCTTTTGCAGGTATTTGAAAGCCTAAACAGATCAATATAAACAAAAAATACTTTAACCTCATTTTTTCAAAGGTATGACTTTGCAATAGGTATAAAAACATTACATGAATGTTGTATGAATTTAAAAACTGTACTATTACAGTAAATTTCACGAATTTTAGATACGCGTTAAGTCATAAACCTAACTATAGTTTATTAATATCTATTTTATGAAAGCAATTAAAAGTCTGTTTGTTTTTATTCTTCTAATAATTACTGGTTTTTTGTTTGCGCAAAATAAACCCAGGAACGCATCAGTAACCCCCTGCATGGATGTGCTGCATCTTTTTACTGCGGCTAGCGTACCCGCCATGGCACCCGAAGAAGAGTTTGCGCCCTTGATCAATTCGACAGAAGAGACACCCGCAAATTTACCGGGAAAAGGTTTGGCTCAACATCCCATGCTATATATTGGCGAAAACAGCAACCGGATGTCACTAGTAAAAGATGGCAAAGTAATATGGACCTATTCCACAGGTAAGGGCCCTGAATATGATGATGTTTGGATGCTGTCTAACGGTAACATCCTGTTTTCGCGTATGAAATATCTGGCCCTAATCACACCCGATAAAAAAGTACTATGGCACTATGATTTAAAAATACCTGAAGGTATGGACCATACCGAGGTACATACTTGCCAGCCCATTGGGTTAGACAAGGTGATGTTTGTGGTTAACGGGCTACCTCCTAAATTGATGATCATTAATATTAAAACGGGCAAAGTTGAAGTTGAACATGAACTGCCTTACAAAAAACCCGCAGATCCCCGAAGCATACATGGGCAATTTAGGCGCGCCCGGGTTACCGCACAGGGAACGTACCTGGTTTCTTTTCTTGACCTGAACCAGGTTGTGGAGTATGATAAAGATTTTAAGGAAATTTGGAAATATAATATTCCATCGCCATGGGCTGCAATGCGGCTAAAAAATGGCAACACCCTTATTACCGACGAAAAAGATTGGCTTACCCGCGAGGTAAATACCAAAGGCGAAACGATATGGGAATTTAACTGCAAAACAGACTTGCCGGCTGAATATCAATTTAAATCGGCACCGCAAACCGCTACCAGGCTGGCCAATGGTAATACTATTTTCACCTCGCGCGGCCAGCAAGGTAAGGGCCCGCAATTAATTGAAGTAACACGCGACAAAAAAGTAGTATGGGTTATGCATGACTGGAAAACCCTGGGCGATGCTACTGCGGTACAGATATTAGATGATCCGGGCATCCCTGAAATACCGGGGCAGTCTGAGCATTAGTGCTTGTTGGTGACAACACCAACAAGGGCGAGGGATCAAAAATAGCCTGATATGCAGCTATGGAATTGGCATCCATCACAAACCCGGCTTTGGCAGGCATTTGAAAGCCTAAACATATCAATAGAAACAGAAAATACTTTAACCTCATATTTTCAAAGGTAGGGTTTTGTACTTGGTGTTAAACAACGTTGGGTAAAACGACTAAAACGAACTCTATGCATATTTGTTTTGGATCGCTTTGTGCAGCCTATGGTGAATGACAACACTTACCATAGGCTGGATAAATTTCTGTAGGTTATTTTACCGGGCTAAGACGGTAAAGCCCTGCCCCATGTAAGGCAATTTTTTGACTAAATTTTTTTTCAAACGTTCCGATATCTTTTTGGCTCCAAAGGTCGCGCACCTTTACTTTACCTTTAAAACCTAAGGCATTTAAATCTACGCTTACGCTTGTTTGCTCGGCCAATACAAGCACTCCTTTATCGGCCATAGCACCAAACACTACCGAACCTCTCTCGTTGGTAACCACACCGGTAGCCGTAAATGTATCATACCCCTCAGGCAGATCAAAAATAATGGTCGATTCCGCATTGGTGCTTATACCTTCTGTAGCCTTACCATTAACCATTAATGGCCTGGTATCTGTTACGCGGCCTATCCGTGGTTCGCCTGCACCAGATGTTGCACTGGCCCATTTCAGATCCGTTAATTTCAGGTCGCCTTTAGTGCCGTGCAATACGGGATCTGTCCAAATAACCCTGTCGCCATTAATTCCGTTTCCGCCATCCTTAACAAAAAGAATAAGCTTTTTCGCGTTTTTTATGGAGATCTCGACTTTTTGCGAACTACCGGCACCCGCAATAACAGGGCTGGCATAATCAGCATTTTTAAAATCAATATCGTCGCCTTTGCTTTGCGCGTTAAACAGGGCTACATATTTATCTTTACTGTTAAGGGCATCTGCCGCCCACACTACTAAATTTTTGTCACGAGATATTTGGCGGTTGTTGGTACTTTCCTGATTAACTTTAAGCATTTCAGGGTTAGTTAGCATCCGTTTAGTAAAATCATCCAGTTTGGTCATGTCTCCGCCAAAAATTAATGGCGACCGGCCTATTGACCATAAACTCATTAGTGTATGTTGTTCGTCTTTAGTAAAGTTAGTTGGGCGGATAAAATCAACTATCCCTATAGGCAGCATATCTGCATCCGGAAAATGGCCCGGCCCACGGAAAGGTGTCCAGGCATTCATGCGCTCAAACATAGCTAACAATAAACCCCACCGATCCCAAAAATCATCAGTTATGCGCCATTGGTTGGCATGTTGCATTACGTGCTCACCTACTGATACTGGGGTTGCCCCCGGCGAAAGGCTCAATACAATTGGGCGTCCTGTTTTATCTATCGCTTTCCTAAGCGCTTCCACCTCGGCTTGCTGTACTTTGTCATAAGGACGAGAAATATCATCCACCTTTATAAAATCAACACCCCAACTTGCATACATATTTACGATGGAGTTATAATATGCCTGCCCCTCGGGCTTGGTAGCGTCAACACCGTACATATCAGGGTTCCATGGGCATTTTGAATTGGTAAGTGCTATATCCTGCGCTTTAACCGCCGTACCAAAAACAGGAAGGTTCTTATCCACTGCCTGGCGAGGTATTCCCCGCATAATATGTATACCAAATTTTAAGCCCTTAGCATGTACATAGTCGGCCAAAGGTTTAAACCCTTTACCATCCGCCGCTGATGGAAACTTCTTCAACCCCGGCGTTAAACGGCCATACTCATCCATGGTTAAAATAGCTTTCGGGTTGTATGAATGCCCTTTTGATTCGGGCTCATACCATTGTATATCAACAGTAAGATATTTATAGCCGCTTTGTAACAAGTTTTTAGACATTGCATCCGCCTGTTCTTTTATTTGCTGTTCCGTTACAGTAGTACCAAATACATCCCAACTGTTCCAACCTAAAACGGGTTTTTGGGCAAATTGCCAATATGTGGGGTTTTGCTGTGCATTTGCTCCTGTTATTCCTACAACGGCTGCTGCATAAAGTAATTTTAAAAATTTACTTGTCATTTTTATTTGTTTTAAAAGATCTGGTTTTATAATTGGGTGATGCATGTCATGTTACATAATGTTAGGACACACACAGATCAAATATACACATTTGCAAAAAGCAGTCAAATTAAGTGAAATAACACAACAAAATAGCTTAGCCCATTGTTGGTGTTGTCACCAACAGGTTACGGAATTCTTAAACGTAATTTAATAATACGCGTTGGTGGTGACAACCAACAATGGCGATGAATATAATCCAAAGGGTTGCTTATATAACAACTAATAAACTAATTTTTACTAACTAAACCTCAAAAATGGAATCACTAATAGTCAGCTATTTCAAATAATCAAAAAGTATAGAAATATGAAGATGGTGCAATGTTAAAGGTTCTTGTATCTGCTTGGCAATAAAGACGAAATCAATTGAACTAGTTTTTTCATTATCTTTAAGGTATCGAATGTACTTTGCATAATACTTATCAATATAAATTTTAATTAAATGACAGAAGAAGAATTAACAGAATATGGTTCAATTTATCATAGAAATGGTAGAATTGCATATGTAGGTCCAGGAGCGACTAACTCTGGTTACGCTTATCACGATAATGGCAGCCAAGCTTTTATAAATAGCGGAACAGCCTATGGAATGGCCTACTATCGCAACGGTGCTACGGCGTTTGTTGGCCCGGGAAGAACCAATTCCGGTTATGCTTATTATCAAAATGGACAACTTGCGTCTCGCGATGGCAGAGGAATTTCTTTTTCAATCGGCCCCGGTATTAAAATCCATGTTAGCAATCAAGGTTGCAACGTATCTGTTGATGGAGACTAACAATATCACCCCAAACCCTAACCACAAGTTGGCTCTAATGAAAAAGGTCAATCAATAATAACATCAATTATTGATTGACCGGCAAAGAATAGTAATAAGGTTTAGGTTGTCTTATTTAGTTTGACAAGCCTTTGGCATAGCTTGATGTTACCCCGCTTTTTTGAAGCTTGATAATATCGTACGAGGTAAAATTTTTATACCCCGCATCGGCTATGCCTTTTATATAACTTCCGGTTACTCCACTTTCCTGAAGTTTAATAATATCATACGATGTAAAGTTTTTATACCCGGCATCTCCTACGCCTTTCACATAACTACCGGTTACTCCACTTTCCTGGAGTTTAATAATATCATGGGACGTAAATTTATTAAATCCTGCATCAGCTATGCCTTTTACATAACCCGCAGTTATACCGCTCTTGTTTAGCTGGATAATATCATACGAGGTAAAATTCTTAAACCCCGCATCAGCTATGCCTTTTGCATATCCAGCGGTTATACCGCTTTTGTTCAATCTAATGATCTCATATGCCGTAAATTTCCGGTTGTACCCGGCATCATTAATACCCTTTACATAATCGGCAGTTACACCACTATCCTGAAGCGTAACAATATCATGTGATGTAAAATTTTTACGGTCAATATTTAGTGCGTTTAAATTTGATCGATCAACATTAATTGAATAATCCCTATTAGCATTTAAGCTCCATTGTATTCCCAAATTGCTGCCTGCCAAACCATTTGAGGTAGCTGAATGATCTTTATCAGCATTTATTAAGTTGCCATGTATATTCAAATTGCTTTTTAAAGGTTGGTTTGCTATTTTTTTAACTGTTTTAGTTTTTTTAGTACTAATTACATTTTTATTGCTCAGTACAACCTTACTCTTTTGCTTTAAAGTATCAGGCGGCAGTTGCTGGCTAATGTTAGCACTTATGGCAATCGGCTTATTTAAAAGGCAGATAATACAAATAAATAAAGGGATAATTGCAAAATACTTCCATACTATATGGACGTTTGAGCGCCGTGAATTCATCATCATAATACGTTGTTTTAAAAGTGATTGGTTATAGTTGGTTGTTATGGTCATTGCATAATTAGGCACAGATACTCTTAACAGGTTTAACTGGTAATCATGTTGTTTAACCTGGTACCTGTCGATCACCGTGTGATCTGTTAAAAACTCCAGGTTATTTTCAATTTCTTTACGGTAAAACCAAGCCAACGGGTTAAACCACTGGAACACCACCATGATTTCGGCAATGATCAGATCGAGCGTATGGTATTGCTGCACGTGCACCTTTTCATGTATCAATATCTGGTTGTACGTATCCCAATCATACTTAGCCGGGTTAATAAATATGTAATTGCCAAATGAGCAGGGCGCTTTATCATCATCAAGTTCAACAATGCGGTAGTTACCATCGTAAATCACCTCGCTTTTATATATCTTGTAGGTTACCACTATCAGCTGGATCAATAAATTAACGCCGAAAATGACAACCCCACACCAGTATATCCAAAAGGCCCATTTAACCATATTTTCCCTATCAAAACTATCCGTAGTAGCTTCAGATAAGTTATTGGTGTTTGGGGCCACCGCTACTTGCTGTGGTAAAGATGTTGGCTTAGTTATAGCCGCGGTTGTTGGCTCATCGTAAGTATTTGGTTGTACAGATGATGATACCATGGCACTTTCCTTGATCAAAGAAAATTGTTGCGGTACGGGTACAAAAGGCAATATAAATGCCACGGCCAGGCATGCCAGCAAAACTACCCGGTTTAGTGTATGGTAGGTTTCCTTTTTTAGCATTAGCTTATAAAATAGCAAACTGATCATGATCAGTAATGCCACGTGCAAACTGTATGGTATCATTTTTTATTTTTTTTAATGATGTCTATGATATCGTTTAGTTCCTGCTCATTTATGTTTTGCTCTTTAGCAAAAAACGCCAGCATATTACTGTACGAATTATCAAAATACTGGCTCACTATATCCTTCATGGCATGCTGTTGATACTGCTCTTTGGATATAATGGGGTAGTACTCAAACATGTTTCCTAAGGTATTGTGCCCTAAAAACCCCTTCTCTTCCAATATTTTCACCATGGTAGCTACCGAATTATAATGTGGCTTAGGTTCGGGCATTTCAGGAATTATATCTCTGATAAAGGCCTTTTGCAATGTCCAAAACACTTGCATTATTTGTTCTTCTCTTTTCGCTAACTTTTGCATACTGTATATTTATAAACCAAACATACTACTAATTCATTAGTATTTATACTAATGAATTAGTATTTTTTATAATTAATTGATAATCAGGTCAATAATTTTCTTTTAGAATATTAGCGTTATGGCAAGCAGTATATCGTGAGGAATATCAGTCGGATATTATGGTTAACACTTTTTGGCCTTTTAAAATTATAATTGATTTATAATCAATATATTATAAAAAATAAACGCTGAAATGTGGTAAGTTATGTTAACCCTGTATTTGCTTAGGGCTTATAAAACAAAAAATCCCGTAAGCATAACCTACAGGATTTGAAAGTTTGTGGTCCCGACGAATCTCTCGCGTGACATTTTATTTGATAAATTTAGAGCTAATGTAGGTTTCTAAAACTAGCCTATTTGAATATGCCATATATCCTTCAACGCCTTTTTAGCAGCGTAGTAGCCACACATCCCATGCACCCCTCCGCCCGGTGGGGTAGATGACGAACAGATATATAATCCTTTGGCTGACGTTTTATAGGGTGATAAACTTAGCACTGGACGGGTGAAAAGTTGAGTAATATCTATAATACCGCCATTAATATCTCCCCCAATATAGTTAGGATTGTATTCCTGTATTTGCGCAGTATCCATAGTATGACGGGCCAATATGCGCTCTTTAAAACCAGGAGCAAAACGCTCCACCTGGTTTTCAATAACAGCAGTCATATCCTTTTTGGAGCCATTAGGCACGTGGCAATAAGCCCAGGCAGTATGCTTCCCTTCCGGAGCGCGGGTGTTGTCAAACAGGCTTTGTTGTGCCAATAATACATAAGGTTTCTCGGTATGCTGCCCATTGGCCGAAGCCTGTTCTCCGGCAACTATCTCTTCCAACGTACCACCAATATGTACTGTACCTGCTTTGCGACAATTTTCGGCAGTAAAAGGTATAGGCGCATCAAGCGCCCAATCAATTTTAAATACACCATCCCCGTAACGATAACGTTCTAATTGCCACCTGTAAAGCGACGAAAATTTATGCCCTGCCATTTGCAGCATTTGCTTCGGTGTCACATCAAACAAAATTGCGTGTGCCGAGGGCAATTGACGCAAGCTGCTGATATAAGTGCCGGTTTGTATATGCCCGCCTAAGGATTTAAAATAGTTACCCAACGCGGTTGCAATACTTTGCGATCCACCTTTGGGGATAACCCAACCGCCGCGGTGCCCATTAGCCATCAATACTAATGCTATTGCTGATGTAGCTATATTGGTTAGCGGCTGTATAGAATGCGCAGCCATGCCCGCCAATAAGCCGCGAGCTTCGGTAGTTTTAAACTTACGTGCCAATAGGGTTGACGGCTGTATGGCCGATAAACCAAAATCCATAAACTTTAATGGATGTTTAGGGATAGATAATGGTCCTAAAAGATCAGGAGCCAGATCAGGCCAGTCGCGTACAATTGGGCCAATCAGGTTAAGATAGTTTTGCTCATCCGCCCCTAATGAACGCGCGGTTTCTTCAATGGAGCGTGTAAGGGCAGCAGCCGTTCCATTATCAAATGGATGTGCAGCATCCACTTCCGGGTGCAGCCACTCCAAACCATGCTGAAGCAGCGGTAAGGTCTTAAAAAAAGGCGACCCGGCAGCCAAAGGATGTATGGCCGAGCAGATATCATGCTTAAAGCCAGGCATAGTCAGTTCTGCGGTACGCATGCCTCCACCTATGGTATCCTTACCCTCAATAAGTAATACCTGTAATCCCTGTTGCTGCATTAATATAGCAGCGGCAAGTCCGTTGGGCCCTGAACCAATTACTACTGCATCATAATCTCGCTTTTCTTGTGGCATTTATTTGAATAAAAAGTAAGCAACAACCAGTGTTACTATAATGTTGAAGCCCTGCGCGGTTAAAAATGCATAAATAGGTCGGCGGCTTTCTTTATTGATCAGATCGCGGAAGTTAGTTTCTAAACCTATGCTGGTAAAAGCAAGTGCAAACCATAGTCCCTGCAAATTCTTTAAGGGGCTTTTTACCGCTGCTGAAACCTCGGCAGAAACAAAAAACGAGAATAAAAGCGACGCCGCCACAAAGCCAATAACAAACTTAGGGAACCGCTCCCAGATAATAGCTAATGTAGGCTTTGTGTCCGCATCTTTAGCAGATGGATGGTTGGTATATGTCCAATAAACAGATATTGCAAACGCAGCAACCCCCAACAAAACATTCTGCGAAAATTTAACAATGGAACTTATTTTTAAGGCGGTTTCGCCTACCAAACTACCCGACGCTACAACCGCCCCGGTGGTATCAATACTCCCGCCCAGCCAGGCTCCGGTAACCTCTTGTGATAAACCAAGCAGCTTAGCGATGTAAGGCATAAATACCATCATAGGTACAGCAGTTATCAGTACCAACGAGATAACCAATGACAGCTTTTTAGAGTCGCCTTTAATTGCGCCCGATGTGGCAATAGCTGCCGATACACCGCAGATAGATACCGCGCTTGAAAGCATCATGGATAATTCAGGGTCTATCTTCAATTTTCGGCATAGCCAAAAAGAGAAGTACCAAACTGATATTACTACTACTAATGCCTGTATCAAACCTAATGAGCCTGCTTTTAGGATATCAGCGAATATAATTGAAGTACCTAATAGTACCAGGCCTATCTTCACATAAAACTCTGATGCCAATGCATCCTTAAACCAGGTAGGTAGCTTAAAGAAATTCCCTATTGATAAGCCTATACCTAAGCTAAATATAACTGCTTCCAGGTTAAGTGCTTTCATTTGGCTGCTACCGGCAATGATGAGCGCAACCGTTGTTAAAAGGTAAACAGCAGGGAATGCTTTTAAAACACCAGTTATTGATTTGCCGGTTAATGCTGCACCCAATACCGCTATTACAGCTACGTAAACAAACTGAATAGCTATTTTAACCAGATTTGATCCGGCAAGAACTTTTCCGGTAAGGTCGGCAGATGAGGACCAGCCGTATTCAGGAGCGGCCAATAAAAAGCCGCCTAACGAAACACCTATGATGATAAAACCTAATATAACAACCACCCAATCTTCGGGTAATAAACTTTTGCTCATGGATTAACTGTTTAGTATGTAAATATAATATTTAAGGGATGTAAGCCACTTGCTTATTGCGTCCCTCTTTTATTGGATAATGCTGATGTGCCCTATCTAAAACCACGTAAATAGAATCTTTAAATTCGTTTGTTCCCCAAAGTATTACGCGGTCCTTTGTTGGCCTTTCATAATGAAGTACCTGTTTTTGGTCGCGGTTTGATCTGTTTTTATTTTGCAGATGTAATACATGATTTACTGTGTCGGCTTTGTAATAGTAATACTGCCTGCCTCCTAAGCCTGATAATTCCCACGTAATGTTCAAATCGCGGGTTTCTGATCTACGTCGCTTTCTCTTTTTGCCGTCTCCAAAACGTCGTACATCCCCACGTATATCAAAATGCCATTTGCCATCGTACATTTCATCATTACGCGGATAACTTCCTGCTGCAAACATTTCTATTTGCTGTGGCCGGTCATAAACTTTAAAACTTAATGATGACCATTCCTCAAACGCAGCATCCTGCCAGCGTTTTTTGTCGAACGTGAAGTATGGTACTTCTTTGCCATTTAGTTTAAATTCGGTTACGTTATAATAACCTTTAGACCCCGCCAGTCCCGGTGTGTTTGGCAGTTTGTAAAAGTCGTTATGGGTATAGCCATAAACCTCCAAGGCAAAAAACAATATCACGTAAATAAAATTGAAAGTCCATTTTACAGCCAAGCGGCTGTAGTTTTGCCAGCCCTTTTTAAACACCGGGTAATAATGAACAATACGGGTACTTACCTGGTTAACAATTAGGTTCCATACACCCGGAACGTCATACCATAACACAAATAACGATAATAAGGCAAGTCCGGCACTTGGTACCTGTTCGCCAATGTCATAGGCATGGTTGGCTACAGCGATATTGCCAAATACAATAAAAGTTATAGCCGCACCAACCGTTGTGGTTCTGCGGAACAGCAACAAAAAGCCGCCTATAAACTCCGCAAATCCTAAAAAGAATTCATAAGTGGTAGCTACGCCTATGGCTTCCCAATACAGGCGCTTAGCAAAAAAGTCTATAAATTCGGTGTTATACAGGCCTTCATTTCCTGCTGGCATCTGCATAATGAATATCTTCTTGTATCCCCATGCTATTGCGGCGTAGGCCACACGATACTTCACAATAGTACGTACCCAGTAATAAAGCGTATTGTAATCGCGGGCCTTTCTGTCAAGTGCTGCCCATATAGCTGCACCCACAATAGCCAGGATCAATAAAAAAGGCCAGTTTACATAGCTCTCATATCCAAAAAAGCCGCCTTCAGAAAAAATATTAATAAACTGCGGGTTGTAAAACGCAACAGATTCATTGATCTCTCGGTAGGTCAATTTCGAATAATCAATATTCCATATAAACTTATAAAAGCCCCAATCAAGTGGTATAGCAAACAATCCAAAAAATATGAACGATATGCGAAAAGCCTGCTTCTCAATATTTGTCCATGGGTTAAACTCGTAAGTTTCCGTGGTTACAGTTTTCAATTTTGGTTTCTTCTTAACCTCCGGTTCGGTAATTATTTCAGCCATGATGATTTGTTTTAATGGTGAATATTTATGGTTGATAAACCAAAGCGTTGCGGCGGCCTTCATATAAAGGGTAGGCCTTCTCTTTCCTGTCTAACACCACGTAAATATTATTTTTGTATTGATCGGTACCTGATAAAACAATGCGGTTTGCCGTTGGCCGCTCATAGTTTAGGTGCAGCCGCTCGCTCGCATATTTTTTGTTTTTATTGTATAGCACCAGTGTTTTTTTCACAGTATCGGCCTCATAGTAATAATGTCGCCTGCCGCCGCCTGTTCCGGCTGACTCGTATGTGCGGTCAACATCCTTAAATTGTTTACCTCGTCCTGCTTCCTGGTGGATATTGAAGGTGTTAAATACAGTAAAGGATATGGTCGACCATTTTTCGAATGTTACATCCTGCCACCTTAATGAATCCAATGGCGAATATGGAAGCGTCGTACCGTTAACTTTAAATTCGGTAACACTATACAAGCCCCTTGAGTTGGTTAACCCCGGTCGTGCCGGAACTTTGTACGAATCGTACTTGTAATTATCGTAATGCAAATAAGCCGCAAACACAAAGAAAAATCCGAAAACAAATATTTTCAACCCATATCTTACAGCTTTTTGCCAAGGCTTATTAAACGGATAGTGATAAATTTTAGGCGTTACATCCTTCTGTCTTACAAGCAGATTCCATATCGATGGGAGATAAGGCCATAAAACAAATATGCCGGTAAGCGCATAAAACGATGCCAATACGTGTACCCCGCCATCATACACATGATTAGATATGGCAATATTGCCTATCATGGCTATGGATAATGCCGAGCCCAATGCACGGGTACTCCTAAAAAGTAATAACCCCATTACCGCAAGCTCAGCAAAGCCTAAAAACACTTCGTAAACAGGCGTAAAGCTCAGTTGTATCCAATACAATTTTTGCGGCACAAAATCGCCAAAGGGTGTGTTTAACTGCGTTACTGCCAGTGGTGGCATTTGCGAAGGGAATATCTTTGAAAAGGTAAGCCCTTGTAGCCGTGTTATCATGGCATATACTACTGCAACGGTTATGAAGTAATACAGCACCCGATAGTTTGTGCGTTTACTGTCAATCAAGGTCCATATTAAACCGCCAACAATCCCTATAAGCAGGCTGATGCCCCAGTTGACATAACTGCCTAATCCAAACTCGCCGCTTTCTGATTTGATAGTTGTAAATTTATATCCACCTCCTCCTAAACCTCCTAAGTCGCGTATATGGGGGTTGGACCAATCAATTTCAAACCACTGTAAAAAGTACTTAGGTTCAAAGGGTACCGTTA
This sequence comes from uncultured Mucilaginibacter sp., assembly GCA_964611565.1. GTDB lineage: Bacteria > Bacteroidota > Bacteroidia > Sphingobacteriales > Sphingobacteriaceae > Mucilaginibacter. The sequence continues at coordinate 59,146 of CAZTAU010000006.1, forward strand.
GCAAAAAAAAGAAGATAAAAGCAATGCGGAAGGCTACTTTTTCGTAGCCTTTCCAAACTGCGCCGGGGTTTTGTAAATTCTGTGCAGTCATCGTCTTAAAGTTTAATAGGTTTTCTACGGCCTTCAAACAACAGGTACTTTTTAGTTATCCTGTTCAATTCTGCATAGATCGAATCCCTTCTTTCGTTTACTCCCTTTACTACAATGGTAGAATCATTCAAACGTGTGTAGGTCAATGAATAGGTTTCGCCAAAATGATTTTTGTTTTTGTTTTGCAGATTAATGGTTTTTGCAACCGTATCTGCCCTGTAAGCGTAATATCTGCGGCCACCTACACCAGCCGATTCAAAATTCCTGTCGATATCATTTTCAAAATAACCATCGCCAGTAGTGTTATCAAGCTTTAAAGGCTTAGCTATTTTGATGCTGATGGTTGCCCATTTTTCAAAAATTACATTTTGCCAGCGGTTACTGTCCGTAGTGCTGTAAGGTATAGCCTGCCCGTTTAAACGGAACTCTTTTACATTGTAAAAACCATACGTGCCTTTTATCCCCGGTGTTTTAGGATATTTATAAGGAGCTTCTGCATAATTGGCATAAGTAGTAAATGCCAGCAACAACACAAATACAACAAAGACTGCACGCAGCGCTAACCGTGTTCCTTTAATATTCTTTTCAGAAAAAACAGGATCGAACTTGGCTGCTATGGTATACTTTTCCTGGAAAAGCAAGCTGTATAAACGCGGCACATCATAAGCAAAAAGGAACAGCGCAATAACCACCAGGTATGCAGCGTACACTTGTTCGCCGGCATCATAACCCAAATTGGCTGCAAAAGCATTTCCGGTAAAACCTAATATAATGGCTGCGCCAAATGTTGTGGTACGCCTTACTAATAAAAGTACACCTGCCAATATCTCGATAAAACCCAAAAACATTTCGTAATACTGGGTAATACCAAAAGTATGATAGTATATTTTCCAGGGATGAAAATCACCGTAGTTGGTATGTAAATTACTTAATGATGGGTAAGGCATTTGCAACGGGAACAGCTTGATCAATCCATAAGCTATAACACCAATGGCCAACCTGTAACGTAAAATCACCCTTAGCCAATAATGCAGGTTATCATAGTCGTCATTCCCTTTACGTATAATACCCCACGCCACAGACGCTATTAATGCAATTAGCCCGGCTATCAGCAAATTAGCAAATCCCGTCGCTCCAAAAAATACCGGGGCGTATTTTGACAAGCTGAACAACTGGTAGAAATTTGGATGCAGCCAATTGATACTAAACAATTGCTGATAGAACTTCCAATCAAGCGGAACAGCCTGTATTATGAAATAGATGAAAAAGAACCGAAATGTTGCTTTTTCATAATCCTTCCATTGCGAAGGTTTTTTGTTGGAAACATTAAAAAAGCTCATACTATTAATTTTTTATAGTTATTAATAAACTGGGTTTTGATCCAGGTTTTCACGATCCAGTTGTATTTGTGTTACCGGAATAGGGAACAGGTATTCATGCGCATCAACTTTGATATTAGGGTCAATAGCTTCCAATACTACCTTAGCACGGCCTGTACGGGCCAGGTCAAACCAGCGGTGTCCTTCCCATGCAAACTCTACCCTGCGTTCGTTTTCAATAGCAAGCAAAATTTCGCTTTGTGTAACCGCGGTTGATGGCAATATCCCGGCACGATCGCGCACTTTATTCAAATCGGCTAGCGCGCCATTAACTGCTGATAAATTGTTTAATTGTGCCCTGGCTTCGGCCCTTATCAGGTACATTTCTGCTATCCTGAAAATGTAAGCCGGGTCGGTGGAGTTTTTACGATAATATAAGTTGCCAAACCAAAGCGTGGTGCCCGATTGTACTACCTTGCCAATTAATGCGCTTCGGCCACCTGATATAGCTGGGTCATTCAATAACTGCACAAACTTATCAGTTGGGGCATAACGGTAGGTACCCCCATTGGTAGGGTGCTGCATTTGCTGCCTGATGGTGCTTGGATTAATAGCGCTGAATTGCAACTCAAATATGGACTCGCGAGATGTAACCACGTCATTGGTAAACCAGGCGCTGAAAGGTTTTACCAACTCATAATCTGTTGCCGCTATCAGCTTAGATGCATATTCCTCGGCTTTATCCCATTGCTGACGGTATAGGTACAACCGTGCTTTTAAAGCCCAGACGGTACGTTTAGTAGCACGTATCCGGTTAACAACATCAGGCAATACAGCTTCGGCTTCACTCAAATCCTTCTCTACCTGGTCATAAGTTTGAGCCTGGGTGCTGCGTTTTACTTTAGGGATGTTATCAATAGAAGTGGTGGGCGTCAATACAATTTGCGCACCACCCCAGGCACGGGCAATGTCAAAGTAAGCCAACGCCCTTATAAATTTTGCCTCGCCAATTATTTGATTCTTTGCTGCATCGGTAAATGTAGGGTCCTGTACGGCGGGGACACGGGCTATAACGTTGTTAGCACGGTTAATGGTTAAGTAAATAGCTACCCAGGCAGCGTTAAAGTTAGCATCATCTGCACGGAAATTGACATTAACCAAATTGGCAGCGCCTCCGGTAGTCAGGTTTTTAACGTCGCCGGTTGGGAAATAGCCCAACGTTACATAGTTTTCGCCATAGTAACCGCTTGAACCCAGTTGACGATATACAGCACGTAACGCGGTTTGGCTTGATGTGGCATCAAATATCGGATCAGCATCCGAAACAAAGTTAACCGGTGATGGATCCAAATGCTTTTGGCATGATGACAAACCTGCTGTAGCGATGAATATTAATAATGTATATTTTATGATCTTCATGTCAGTAAAAATTAAAGTGAGATATTGATACCAAACTGAAATGCCCTTGGCTGCGGAGGTACACCGTAATCATAACCCTGTATGTTATCCTGCCCGATGTTTGATTCCGGGTCGGCACCCTTATATGGTGTAAATAACAGCAGGTTACTACCGCTTGCAAACACTCTTAGTTTCTGTATATGTAATTTGTTGCTTATGCTTTTTGGAAATGTATAGCCCAAATTCAATGAGCGTAATCTTACAAATGAGCCATCCTCTAAAAAGCGGCTGTTTTCCTGGCGTGCATAGTTTGCATCAGTTAAACGTGGTACATCTGTAATTTGTCCCGGTGTGGTCCAACGGTCAAGTTGTGTGGCCAACAAAACGCGGTTAGCATCAAGCGTACCGCCTGTTTCGCCCAGCATTCGGTTGTGGTTCCATATTTTATTACCAAACGAGAAGGTGAAGAATACGCTTAGGTCAATGTTTTTATAGCTAAAGCTGTTGGTTAAACCGCCAAAATATTTAGGCCAAATACTGCCTATTATTTGTCTGTCATCAGCGGTTATTTTACCGTCTTTATTGATGTCTTCAAAAACAGCGTCGCCTGTTTGCGGGTCAACACCCAGTTGTTTATATAGCCAATAAGAGTATAGTGGTTTACCTTGCTGTATGCGTATCAGATCCCGCCCAGCAAACGGGATATCTGCATTTATCTTGTCAACATTATTGGTGTTTTGGCTAATGTTGAACTCTGTACGCCAGGTAAAGTTGTTATTCTTAATATTCAGTGTATTAATAGCAAACTCGAAACCCTTGTTACTTATCTGCGCAAAGTTGTTATAGTAGGTGCTGTAACCTGAAATTGCCGGAAGCGGTATTTTTAACAGCAGGTCGCTGGTCCGTTTATCATAGTAATTTAGTTCGATATTTATGCGGTCATCTAATAGTCCTACATCAATGCCTGTACTAAACTGTGTGGTGCGCTCCCATTTTAAATTAGGGTTGGCCAACTGGTATGGTGCAGTACCGGGGTTTTCACTGCTTCCGGCACCATCGGCATAACCATAACCGCCTGTCCATAACCCTCGAGCTGCAAAATCATCAATACCTTCCTGGTTACCCACGCTGCCATAGCTTGCTCTCAGTTTAAGGTTGCTTATGGCTTTAATATCTTTAATAAACTTTTCTTCGCTTAAACGCCATGATACACCCACACCAGGAAAGTAACCCCATTTTTTAGCAAACTTTGATGAACCATCGGCTCTGGCTGTTAACTCCAAGTAATATTTTTTGGCGTAGTCATAACCTATTCTTGAAAAATAAGATGAAAGCGCACTGCGCGAACTGCTTTGATAAGCCGTTTGCACTGCTACATCTTTAATCTGGGTATAGGAATCATTTGGGAAATTGGTACCGGTAGCACTCAGATTTCTTACGTAGGTACTTTGCAAAGTATTACCTACCAATACGGTTAAACTATGTTGCTTTATTTTGGTATTGTAGGTTAACGTCTGCTCATTTATAAGCGTTGCTAATGCGGTTACACTTTGCGTAGCTCTTCCACCGGCATTACCCAAAATGGTATTTTTTTGCCAATATTCATTTTCATCATAGTTGTTATAATCAACTGCAACGCTTGAGCGAAATTTCAAATTTTTAAGTATGTCTACGTCTACATAGGTATTACCTATATAATGTAAACTGGTTGACCATAAGTTTACTTTGCTGGTTAACGTAGCAATGTTGTCAAAATTTACCCATTTAAGCGGAGTGCCTTTATCGTCAAAAATTGGCAGATAGGTAGGTATATTTAATGATGCCTGTAACAGCGTTCCGTTGCCCCCGTTAGCCGGGCGTGCCTGGTCTCTGTAGCTTCTGCTTAAAGTATTGCTGGTACCTATGGTAATACGGCTGTTTATTTTATGGTCGAGGTTTATTTTTAAGCTTTGCCTTTCAAAACCCATAGGCTTCCAGATAGATTGTTGCTTAGTATATCCTCCTCCTAAATAAAACCTTGTTTGTTCAGATCCGCCGCTTAAAGCCAAATTATAATCACTTAAGTAGGCGGTGCGATTTAAATAGCTCATCCTATCATAAGTAGGCTGCTCGCTCGGTAAGCCACGTCCGGCTACACCGTTTATGATGACACTTGCAGGCCTAAACGGTTCAGGCTTGCCCATGTTACGGCTGTATTCGTTTACCAAAGTAGCATGCTCCGGGCCGGTAGTTGTTTTCCAAACTCTGTCGGCAGGTGCATTGGCAAAACCGCCGGTTGCGTTAAATTCTATCTTGGTACGCTGTCCATAAGTGCCTTTTTTGGTGGTAACTATAATAACGCCGTTGGCCCCGCGTGAGCCGTAAATAGCAATAGCCGATGCATCCTTTAATATCTCAATGCTTTGAATATCCGCAGGGTTAATATCTGCCATAGGCGACGTTGACCTGTCTTGGGCAATGCCCTGCAATGATTTGCTGTTTACAAAAACTCCATCAATTACATATAAAGGGCTGTTGCTGGCGTTTATTGAGGTGGCCCCACGTACACGTATATATAAATCAGACCCCGGAACACCAATGTTAGAGTTAATTTGTACACCTGCTGCTTTACCTTGTATCTGCGCATCAAAACCCGCTTCGGGAATTGTCCTGGTTGATGCCGGATCAATTTTAGTAACCGCGCTAACTACATCACGGCGTTGCTGAGTACCATAGCCTACAACTACTACGTCATTAAGCTGATTGTTTTGCTCTTTTAATACTACATTAACGGGGCTGCCATCAACCGCTACCTCTTTGGTCTCATAACCTATGTAGGTTATTACCACCGTAAACGGAACTTTTTGTGCGGTTATCAAAGCAAAATTACCATCAAGGTCGGTTGTTGCTCCATTGGTAACTCCTTTGATTCGCACCACAGCACCCGGCAGGCCCTGCTTTGAAGCCGAGTCGATAACTTTACCTGTAAATCGCGAATTGCCGGGGGGTATTGGAGCCTGAGCAAAAATTTTATTAGGGATAGCGAGCGCTATCAAGAGTATCAATAAACCGATTGATACTAACGGTTTTTTGTTACGGATAAATATTTCCATATTTAACGAGTTTTAGTTAATGATTCATTCATTTGATTAAGACTTGGAATGAGTATCAGTGAAGTGATTGCCGTTACAGAACTGATATTTCATTTGACATAACCGGCGAGGCTTCCTTGCCGGTTTATTTCTTTATATTGTTTCAACACATATTTATTGGTATTCCATTTAGTTAATAGGCACGTATAATCCTACTGTCCAGTATTAAGAAATAAAAGGGAAGAAATTAGCAACAACACATCATGCTATCTTTTAAAAAGATACACATGACCTGATTTTTAAATGTTATCTCGAAGGGAGAATTGTTATTGATTGCCGTTGTTGTTTTCATGATGATGGGGCAAACATAAAAACAATTATTTAAACTACCAAATCGATAGACTAAGTATTTTAACTTATTAAGTTATATACCTGGTTTATGTCTTAAAAGAATTTAGTGTCCGATATTTGTCCGAAAAAAAATAAAAAATCCCATAAGTGGTTGACTTACAGGATTAATTTGATTTTAAATGTGGTCCCGACGAGAATCGAACTCATATCTAGAGTTTAGGAAACTCCTATTCTATCCGTTGAACTACGGGACCAATAAGTGCAAATGTGCGAATTATAGCGCAATCTTTCAAACAGATTATACCCCTAATTAACTATCTAATTACCGAACCATTGGCGAAACCTTCAACCGGGGCTACAAAGGTGAGTTTACCTTCCTGGTTTTCGGCCATTAATATCATGCCCTGCGATAGGATGCCTTTTATCTCTCGTGGCTCCAGGTTTACCAGTATGCTCACCTTTTGTCCTATAATCGCTTCCGGCTCAAAATACTCCGCAATACCCGATACTACGGTGCGTTGGTCTATCCCGGTATCAATAGTAAGCTTTAGCAGCTTTTTGGTTTTAGCTACCTTTTCGGCAGTTAAAATAGTACCGGTGCGTATATCCATGGTAGCAAAAGACTCATAGTTGATATTCTCTTTTGCAGGCGCTATTTCGGGTTGGTTGGCTGTTTCCACAGTTTGTTTTTTGTTGAGTAATTTTTGTATTTGAAAATCTATCACATCGTCTTCTACCTTTTCAAACAATAGAGCGGCCGCGTTTAGCTGGTGCCCGTTTGCCAATGTTAATTCGCTATCAAAGGTTACGGTATCCGGCAGGTTCAACATGCCAAATATCTTTTTGGCGGTCCCCGGTAAAAATGGCTGTAAACAAGTAGCTAAATGCCCTATAATAAACAAACAGTTATGCAATGCTTCTTTTGCCCCGGCAGCATCAGTTTTAATGCTTTTCCATGGCTCTTTATCGGTCAGGTATTTATTACCCAAACGGGCAATATCCATTACGCTTTGCAGGGCTTGTCTAAAGCGGTAGGCTTCCAGGTTTACCTCAATGCTATCATACAACGCACCGATTTCTTTATCAAGGTCGGCATCAGTAAGTTTTATTCCGGATTCAGCTTCAACCCTGCCCTCATAAAACTTGTGCATCAATATCATTACCCGGTTTACAAAGTTGCCTAATATAGCTACCAACTCGTTATTAACACGGGCCTGGTAGTCCTTCCAGGTAAATTCACTGTCGCTGGTTTCGGGCAATATGGATGTTAGTACATAACGTAGTTCATCTTGCTTACCCGGGAATTCTTCCAAGTATTCGTGCAGCCATACGGCATGATTACGTGAGGTTGATAACTTATCACCCTCCAGGTTTAAAAACTCGTTAGCGGGCACATTTTGAGGCAATACGTACTCGCCATGCGCATGTAGTATTGATGGGAAAATAATACAATGGAAAACGATATTATCCTTACCTATAAAGTGTATCAGGCAGGTATCATCAGCTTCGTCTTCTTGCTTTTTCCAGTATAGCTTCCAGTCTTTGCTGTTATCGTTTGCCCATTGCTTGGTGGCAGATATGTAGCCTATTGGCGCATCCATCCACACATACAGTTTTTTGCCTTTAGCTTCTTCTAATGGCACATCAATTCCCCAATCCAGGTCGCGGGTCATGGAACGTGGCTGCAAGCCCGATTTTAACCACGATTTACATTGGCCAAAAACGTTTACTTTCCACTCTCCCTCTTTTTCATCTATCCATTTTTCTAACCAGGGCTGATATTTATCTAAAGGTAAATACCAATGCTTGGTTAACTTTAAAACCGGTGGTTTACCACTTAGGGTTGATATTGGGTTAATAAGGTCGGTAGGGTTTAATGAGGTGCCACATTTTTCGCACTGATCGCCGTAGGCATTATCATTATGGCAGTTGGGGCAAGTGCCTATTATATATCTATCCGCCAAAAACTGGTTAAAGTCTTCATCATAATACTGCTCAGACATTTGCTCCACAAACTCATCCTTTTCATACAGGTTTAAAAAAAACTCCTGCGACAAATCATGATGAATAGGCGACGAGGTACGGTGATAAATATCAAAGGCAATACCAAACTCCTCAAAACTTTGTTTGATCTGGTTATGATATTTATCAATGATTGCCTGGGGTGTAGTGCCTTCCTTTTTGGCTTTTATGGTAATAGCCGCACCATGTTCATCTGAACCGCAGATGTAAATAACATCCTTTTTTTTAAGGCGAAGATAACGTACAAAAATATCAGCGGGTATATAAGCGCCGGCTAAGTGGCCAATGTGCAACGGACCATTGGCATAAGGCAATGCCGATGTAATGGTATATCTTTTATAATTATTGAGTTGTGACATATTGAATGGGCAAAGATAAGTTATTTTTTTAGTCAGAAAGTTGGAAAAGTCCGCATAAGTCGGAAAGACAAAGACAGAAAGTGCCAAAGTTTTTTTAATATTGGATATGCATAAATCATCCGTATCTGCGCTGGCTCCTCCCTATCTTAAGAAAGGAGACAAAGTTGCTATTACTTGCCCGGCAAAAAAATTACCATCGCCCATGACGGACGCAATTAACCTTCTACAATCATGGGGGCTGGAAGTAATTTTGGGTGACACGTTAACCGCATCCTACCACCAATTTGCCGGTGATGATGAACTGCGCACAAAGGACTTGCAACGCTTTATTGATGATGATAGCATTAAAGCCATATTTGCCGCCCGTGGCGGCTACGGCACTATGCGCATAATTGACCAGGTTGATTTTAGCTGCTTTGCCAAAAATCCTAAATGGATGATCGGTTTTAGCGATATCACCGTATTGCATGCCCATATATATAACAACTACAACATCCAAAGCATACATGGTCAAATGCCCATTAACATTCCGGATGCTTCGGCAAAATCATTAGAAACCTTACGAAAAGCCCTTTTTGGCGAGGAATTAACTTATGATGTTAAACCTAACCCGTTAAACCGTACCGGCGAAGGAAGCGGCATTTTAATAGGCGGTAATTTAAGTTTGCTGGTGGCTATTTCAGGCTCCGCATCTGATATGGACTATAGTGGTAAATTTTTATTTATTGAAGATGTTGGCGAATACTTATACTCTACTGATAGATTGCTACGCACTTTAGACAGGGCCGGTAAACTAAAAAACCTGGCTGGGTTGATAGTAGGCGGATTTACCGGGGTTAAAGATAATGATATACCATTTGGGCAAACCGTCCCCGAAATAATTATGGAGATAGTTAAAAACTATAATTACCCGGTTTGCTTTGATTTTCCTGCGGGACACATACCAGATAACCGAAGTTTAGTATTTGGTAGAAGGGTATCGCTATCCGTTACTCATCAACAAAGCAATATAAAATATCTTTAACAAAAAAGCCGCCTATGACAGGCGGCTTTTTCATTCTTATCAATCAACAATCTATTACAATTGAGTAATTACTATGTTCTTCTTTTGAGCAGAAGCTACATTATTAGCACCAATGGTTAATGCTGTTCCATCTGCTGCTTTAGCACTCACTAAAGTAACTACCGCTGTTCCAGGTGCTGTATTAGCAGGAACAGGGACTTTCACAGAGAAAGCCGGAGTAACAGTAGTTGTACTTGTAGTATTCTTTTTAATTACTGCAGTTTGATTAGTCAACGTAATAGCACCTGTAACAGAATACGTAACCGTAATATCCTGTTGTAATGCTGTACGCGTTATAAATTCGATAGTTGCAGATCCAGGTGTAGTATGATCAGCATCAAGTTTTACACTAACAGCCGCTGTGCTACTAAAAGCCACATAAGGAGGTAACGGATCTGTAACAGCATAATTGTCGCCCGGCGAAAATTCTTTTTTGCATGATTGAAATGCCACTACCGGCAATACCAAGCATATATATATTATTATTTTTTTCATGTTTCTAAATATTATAGGTCAAACCACGTTTTTTCGTAATATTTTATAGTAACCTTAGGCGCGTTAGGGTTTTGGTTGATCTCGTTAGATATTGGATATTCATATCTTCTGAACAAACCATTAGGTGGTGCTCCAATAGGAATGGTTAATGCAGGCACTTCACTTCCTTCAGGACCAGAACGCCTCCATTGGGTAAGCGCGTCCAACCCTCTGTCCATTTTATCAACCCAGTGCTGGTAGTGAATGTTATACAAAACGCTTCCAGTCCCGGTTGGAGCTACATAAGTTGGCAAGCCTGCGCTAAATGCATCAGCAGTACCAGCAGTGACACCATAAAACTTACATGAAGCATTCACCGCTGCTTTTAACAAAGTATTAGCAGTAACTGTATTTTGAGTTACCCCCAAACCTCTTGCATAAATTTCAGCTTCATAAAATAACTGCTCCTGGTAGTTGAATATAGTTTCAGGTTCGTCGGCTCTATGTAAGCCAACTGCAATACGTGGGTTTAAGTTATCAAAACCATCAGCACCTGGTTGTACACCCACATAATTAGTTGCAGTTGCGGGTTTATCAAAATACTTTGGTAAACGAGGATCGTTCATTGGATCCATATAATCAGTAACGTATGAAGATGCAAAAAAGAAGTTAAGGTTACCGTTATACCTGTTAGCTATATCATACTTAGGGTTCCATTTTCCTTGTATATTTTGAAAAGGAACAGCGAAATTATCAGCTGCCGAACTTACCATACCGCCGGCTGTCATCATAGCACCAATAGCCGCTGCCTTTGCAGGGTCCTTATCAACCATGGTCATTAAAGTGCGTAGCTTTAATGATTTGGCTACTTTTATCCATTGGTTAATATTACCCTTATAAAATAAATCATAATCAGCTATTTTAACTGGGCTTGCAGGCTCAAACTGAGCAATAGCTTCATCTAATGTTGCAATAACACCATTTAAAACTGTTTGCTGAGGGTCAAATTTAGGATATTGAACATCCTCCCTAAAGGCTTCAGTATAAGGAACATCTCCATAAAGGGTAGCCAACTCATAATATACTAATGCCATTATCACCTTACATTGTGCAGCTGCGTTATTGTTTTTTGGACTGGCACTTTCGGCAATTTTAATAGCTTGCTTTAAATTATTACCAATTGAAGTATAATAAGCCCTCCATGGGTTACCATAAATAAGCGGGTCAATGGTATACTGTTGTTCACCAACGCCACCACCAGACCAACCGGTTGGGTTGGCAAAACCATCAGACATGGTTTGTCCGGCTAATGCGGTAGGAATTTGCAAGTCACCACTTGTTCTTAAATTTACATATGACGTTACCGCGTAGGAAAATAAAAGCTTAGGGTCAAGTGTTGTAGCTGCATTTGGATTGGTATTAATATCCAGGTATTTTTTGCAGGATGGTAGTGCCAGAACAACCGTTAAGGCACTAAATATGATTAAAAATTTCTTTTTCATGTTTTCTAAAATTAAAGCGTCAAACGCACATTAAATCCTATACTTCTTGTAGATGGAACCGAGTTAAACTCAACACCTTCGCCAGCGCTTCCTGATCCAAAGAAGTTAGTCTCCGGATCTACATGTGGAACATTTGAGTGAATTAGCCATAGATTTCTTCCTTCAATACCCACACTTAAGCCTTTAATAAATTTAGCATATGAACTAAACACCTTTGATGGTATGGTGTAAGCTAACCTTGCTTCACGTAATTTTACGTAGGAAGCATCAAATGTATTGGCTTCGGTAGTACCTGTTTGGAAGTTTGTAGCCCAATAGTCCTGCATACTTTGTACAGGTACTGTATTAGGAACAAAAGTACCTGCTGTAGGTCCAGGAACAACTCCTTTGTCAATAAATATTTTACCACGGTTAACCAAGGTTTCTTCTGCCAAACCTGATGTACGTAATGTAGATGCTGTATTTGAGAACATAACACCACCAGCACGATAATCTACCGTAAAGCCTAAGGTTAAGCCTTTATAGTTAAAGTTATTGGTTAAGCCCATAGTAAACCTTGGTGCGGTTTGACCTAATCTTTGATCGGTAATGGTTTGACGTAAACCCGTTGCAGGGTTAATTACGATATTACCCTGTGGATCGCGCAGCCATTTTACACCGTACAGCCCTATTGATTGTCCTGACTCTGCTTTTAACGTTAAACCACTGTAACCGCTTTGTACAGTTACTTGTTTAATTTCTGGCGGAAGCGTTACAACATTAACGTTTCTGGCAAACCTATATTGAAAGTCCCAGGTAAATTTAGAAGTTTTAACCGGAACAATGCCTAAAGTAACTTCGACACCTTTATTAGTTAAATCACCCGCATTGATCACTTTAAAAGCGTACCCGGTTGATTGTGGCAATGGTAGTTGTAATATTTGGTTTGACGTTTTGTTACTATAATAAGCCGCATCTAAAGTAATACGGTCATTAAAGAACCTTAGATCAACACCAATCTCTGTTGAGTTTTGAGTTTGAGACTTTAATTTATCCAATCCTGGTATAATTGACGGCGCGGAAAAACCTAGTAAGCCATTGAACGGGAAAGATGAACCTGCACTATATTGTGCAAATACGTTACTGGCACCTGTGTATACAAAATCTACACGGTACGGATCGGTATCACCACCTACGTTAGCATAACTTGCTCTTAACTTACCAAAAGTTAGTATATCATTTTTAGGCAAAAACTCTGTGAATATAAAGCCTAAACTTGCTGATGGATAGAAATAAGAATTGTTTGCTTTAGGTAATGTTGAGCTCCAGTCATTACGGCCCGTCAAATCTAAATACAAGAAATCTTTATAAGCCAAGCTTAAGTTACCATACACACCTTGTATTCTTTTCTTATTAGATACATTAGTAGCGGTATTGGTAGCAGCATTTGTATAAGTATACAATTTATCAACTGTTAACCCTTCTGAATATATCTGCTCCCTTTGATAGTAGTTTTCATAAATTGATGTACCTGCAATAAATTTCATATCCAGGTCTTTGGTCAACTTGGTGTTAAACGTAGCCAGGAAATCATTGTTGATGATACGCTGATAAATATTGGCGGTAAAGAAGTTACCTGGTAAAAAGCCAATAGTACCGGGCCTGACAACAGCTTTGCGGTATTCGTAATAAATATCCGTTCCTAAGTTATTAGATAACGTTAACCACGGGGCTACCTTGTAGCTTAGGTTAACATTACCATAAACACGGTTATTTACGGCACCGGCTTTATTATTATACATTACCCAATATGGGTTATTACCATTACGCGCCGGAGTTAAGGTATTTTGTTGACCGAACGCGTCTAAATAATTATCTCTCAATAAATTAATATCAACTGTTCTTGGTATAGAATATACCGCTGTTGTCAAAACGTTACCATTGTTTGAACTTTGATAAGGTATACCATCTGTAACTGTTCTTACATAATTAATATTAGTTCTAATATCTAATCCCTTTAAAATGGTACGGCCACCGCTCATTGATACCGCGTTTTTTACTAAACGCTGTTGCTCAGTTGTACCGGTTTGTATAGTATTGGTAAAACCAAAACGATAATCGCTGGTTTCGTTACCGCCTGATAAGGCAACGTTATTTATATAAGTGTGTCCCGTTTTAAAAAAATCTTTAATGTTATCAGGATAAGCCTGTAAAGGCACAAATGTAGCCGGGTTTGCTGTACTTAAGAAGTTAGGAAATGTTTGGCCCTGCACTTCGCTAATTTTAGGCCCCCAACCGTTAGTATTGGCTATATTATATACCCCTTGGTTACCTTGTGCATATTCATTTTGAAACTTCGGCAGCACCAAAACATTATCAAACCTGGTTGATGAGTTAAACTCAACAGTACCATTATCACCACGTTTACCACGTTTGGTAGTAATAATAATAGCACCATTTTTTGCTAACGTACCGTAAAGCGCAGCTGCTGCCGCACCTTTTAACACGGTCATTGATTCAACATCATCCGAGTTGATATCACCTGCACGGTTACCAAAGTCTAACGCGGCAGTTCCTTGCGGAACGGCACTATTTGCTGTTTGTAATTGCTGTGCCGAGTTATCAATGATCAAACCGTCAATAACAAACAATGGCTGAACATCAGTACTTAATGAGGTAGCACCACGAATAACGATTTTTGAACCGCCACCCACAGTACCCGATGCCTGGGTCACGTTAACACCGGCAATTTTTCCTGCCAATGCCTGTACTACGTTGGTTTCCCTGGCTTTAGTAAGCTCGCTGCCTTTAACATTGGCAACCGAGTAACCTAAACCCCTTGCTTCCCTGGAGATACCCAAAGCGGTTACTACAACCTCGCCTAATTGCTGGTTGTTTTCTGATAATACAACATTAAGCACACTGCCTGTTCCAACAGTTACATCCTGCGAAAGATAAGCGATGTATGAAAATGTTAGTGTTGCGCCAGTTTGTGCGCTGATGGAGAACTTGCCATTTGCATCCGTAGATACTCCTTGATCTGTTCCTTTAATTCTTACTGTAACTCCCGGTAGGGGTAGGCCGTCTTCTTTGGCCGTAACCGTACCAGTAATTGTACGGCTTTGTGCAAATACCTGCGTAACGCATAGCGTCGCAAGCAAACACAAACTTACTAGTAGTAGTTTTTTCATGTTTGTAAATAATAAGATCAGTTAATCGTTAATTAATTATAAAAGTAGTGTTACGTTGTTATAAACACAAATTAAAAAGCAAAAAATTGCAACTTTTTTTTTAAAAAAAATTAAAATATAGCTAATTTTTAATATTTTTGGTACTATGTATTGCATAATACAATTTAAAACATATATCTTTGTTTTATGATTGCCGAAAACACACAAACCCAAATGCGAAAGGGCATACTGGAGTATTGCATACTTTCAATAATAGGCCGGGAAGAAACCTATGCCTCTGATATAATTGCCGAACTTAAAAAGGCTCAACTGCTTGTAGTTGAGGGTACTATATATCCGCTATTAACCCGATTGAAGAACAATGGCCTGTTAACTTATAACTGGGTCGAGTCGACATCAGGCCCGCCTCGTAAGTATTATTCGCTGTCGCCCGAAGGCAAAGAAGCCCTTAAACAGCTGGACCAAACCTGGAAAGAATTATCGTTCGCCGTTCAAACGGCAATCGCCAAAAAAAGCAAAACCCAATAAACTATCACACCATGAACAAGACAATTATTATAAATATAAACGGCTTTATTTTTCATATTGAAGAAGATGCCTACGAAATACTGAAGAATTACATGACGGATGTTAAGCGTCATTTTCTTAATTCGGCAGATAGTTTAGAAATCACAACCGACATTGAAAACCGCATAGCCGAAATGTTTACCGAAATTTTGGCAGCCGAAAACAAGCAGGTTATTATTGAGCAGGATGTAAAAGGTGTTGTTGAACAAATGGGGTCCGTTACTGATTTTGAAACATCAGAGGACGAAGCAAAAAGTACACTACATGAAACCCATATTTATAGCACCGGTAACCGTAAACTATTTCGCGACTCAGAAAATCATTTATTAGCCGGGGTATGCTCGGGCCTGGCAAATTATTTTGACACACAAGTTATTTGGTTCCGGTTGGCATTTGTGGCTGCTACGCCATTTTTTGGCATCGGTATAATTTTATATATTATATTTTGGATGGTGATGCCAAAAGCTATAACCCGTACCGATCGTATGGCCATGCGCGGGCAAAAACTAAACCTGCAAGGATTTAAAGACAACTTTGCCGAAGAACATCATGCACATTACAAACCGGGTATATATAAAGTACGCGATTTTTGGGGTAGCCTATTTAAGCACACAGGTACTTTTATAAGTAGCATTGCCAAAATTTTAATAAAATTTATTGGCGCGGGTGTAATATTAGCGTGTGTTGGCTTTATTGTGTTTTTGATAGTAGCAATTGTATGTGTAAGTTTTGGGGAATTTAGGCCATTTGACGGATTACCATACCAAGTTTTACAGCACACTTACACTACTCCAATTTTTGTTACAGGATTTTTAGCAGGCGCCATCCCTGCATTAACAATTATTTTTTTGACGCTTAAGGGCATATTTAATACAGGTAGTATAAATAAACAATGGGCGTCGGGATTATTTGTAGTATGGTTATGCGGGATAAGTATTTTTATTTATTGCTGTGTAAAAATAGCTGCTAACTTCTCGGATGACGCGACTTTTAGCGAAACCATAACGCTTAAACCCACATCATCAAATGTATATCTCCTTAAATTAAACGATAATAAATTCTTTACTGCCGAGGATAGCATAAGATTAAACATTAAAAGCCTTAAACCTAATACCAGGGTGATTGAAAGCCCTTATGAGTATAATAATTATCATCATTATAGATATAACAAAGTATATATAACTATTGAAAGAAGTGATATCAGTCAGCCTGTATTAATAAAATCTTATCATTCGCAAGGCAGAGATTATGACGAAGCATTATCAAACGCCCGTAATATAAAATACAGGTTTTTTCAGAAAGATAGTGTCTTAAACTTTGATTATAAATTATATGACGACGATGAACTGTGGCACGACGAAACCTTGCATCTTACTTTAAAACTTCCGTTAAATGCCAAAGTCACTATCGATACCAAACTGAAAAACTTTATAATTAATCATGATATAAATGCCTGCGAAAACATCAATAAACTTAGTGACGGTATTCCGGCGACATTTATCATGACAGAAAATGGCTTACAGTGCATAATTGACCCGGTAATTGAAAAAGCCCGTAAAAGAGATCAGCGCTTATTAGATAGCTTAAGAAGCATAGACGATGAAACAGGAGAACAGTTTGATCAAGAATCTGAACAGGCACGCGAACGCATCAGGCAAAGAAGGCATCATATGATTGATAGCCTGGAGGGCGAATTGAGATAACTAAACCTTATCTAATAAATCTGGCAGTAATATGTCAGGCAATCCTTGTCGAAAGTTTCGACAAGGATTTTTTTTAATACAAAGTGTAACCTCGACACCAATAAAAGCATCTTATTACAAAAAACAGATGTTGCCATGTACCTAACTTTATCAAGCATTTTCACCGTCAAAATGACCACACTTACCGATTTGTTTGGTGAGTTAGCCCTTTTTGCATTGCCGCGGATGTAGCACTACAGTAGTTTTGGCCATTATTAAAAACACAACAGAACAACAATATCATGAAATCAACCTTTACCAAAATATTTTTTACGCTAATACTAATTATATGCGTTAATGCAGTATTTGCACAAACCAAACCTGTTACTGCCCAGGTATCCGGCTCATTAGTTGATGCAAAAAACCAACCTGTTGATTATGCTACGGTAAGCTTGATCAAAGCCACCAAAGATTCCACCGTTGTAAAAGGCACTTTAAGTACAGCTGCCGGCACTTATAAAATTGGCCAGGTTGCCCCGGGTACTTATGTTATAAGAGCAACATCAACCGGTTTTGCAAAAACAACCAGTAAAGAATTTACTATTAACGGTAGCGACGTAGCTGTACCTGCTGTAATTATGCCTACTGCCACTCAAAGTTTAAGTGCTGTTAACGTTACCGCTTCAAGGCCGTTAATTGAACAAAAAATTGACCGCACAGTAATGAATGTGGAAGGAAGCGTTTTAGCCGCAGGTAATTCAGCACTTGAAATTTTAGAGCGTGCGCCAGGTGTTACTGTTGATAAAGATGACAACATTAGCCTGCAAGGCAAGCAAGGGGTAACGGTAATGATAAACGATAAATTGACGTATTTATCAGCAGCGCAATTAGCCAACTTACTACGTTCAACTGATGGCAATACTATTAAGTCTATTGAGATCATTACTAATCCATCAGCCAAATATGATGCTGCGGGTAATTCAGGTATTATCAATATTCAACTGAAAAAAAACACCCAATCGGGCACTAATGGAAGCCTTAACCTTACAGGAAGCTATGGTACTTATCCAAAAAACAATACCAGCTTATCCATAAACCATAAACAAGGCAAATTAAATGTATTCAGCAATATCAGCCGTGGTGACAATGAACGCGCCAGGCAACTGGGTATTAAACGTACCGTTGTAGACAACAATGGCAACGTTACTTATTTTGATCAATTTACGTTTATGCCAAACACTAATTACTTTAACAATTACCGTGTAGGGGCTGATTATGATTTGACCTCAAAGCATACCATTGGCTTTATTGTTAACGGGTATTTTAATGGAGGTAAGGATATAAATGACAACATTAACCGCATAGGTGCTACACCCGCAACTACCGATTCTTATCAACACACATTGGCAAGTATCGACGGCAGTTATAAAAACTTTGCGTTTAATTTGAATGACCGGTTAAAAATAGATACGAACGGACAGGCCTTAAGCATCGACCTTGATCACTCGCGGTTTAATAACAACAGTGTTGCCGAATACAATACCAATTTTTACGATGGCAACGGAAGTCCATCTCAACCACTGCTTTCATTACGTAATCAAACCCCGTCTACCATCACCATATATACTGCTAAGGCAGACTATACCTACCCAATCACTAAAACTTTCAAGTTTGAAGCAGGCGTGAAGTATAGTGATGTAAAAACCGACAATATGCTGAATGCGCAAATATTATCAGGAGGCAATTATGTTAATGACGCTGCCCGTACCAATCATTTCATCTATAGCGAAAAAATTGCTGCAGGGTATTTAAATCTGAGTAAAACCTATAAAAAGACATCTGTTCAGTTAGGTTTAAGGGCCGAGAATACCACATCAAACGGTAACCTGGTAACTACCGGACAGGTTGTTGCACGCGAATATTTAAACTTCTTCCCAAGTGTGTTTATTAATCACAGTTTAGCTGCTAAACATAATATTGGCTTATCATATAGCCGCCGTATTGACAGACCGGGATACGGTAACCTTAACCCGTTTGTATATTACTTAGATCAATTTACTTACAGCCAGGGTAACCCGTTTTTAAAGCCACAGTATACCAATAACTACGAGTTGAAATACACCTATAACAAAACCATTAATGTGAGTTTAGGCTACAGCCAAACCAAGGATGTTATGAGCCAGGTATTGTTAACCAACCCTACCACAAAGGTTACTTATCAAACCGACCTTAACATGCAAACGCAGAACAATTATAACTTTAATATTAATTCGCCATATACCTTGGCTAAATGGTTTACAGGTAATATTAACGTAACCGGCTTTTATATGCAGTTTAAAGCCGACAATATATTGGGGGCTAGTTATAATGGTGGCCGTTTTGCTTACCAGACCAAAATATCGCAGAACATAACTTTTGCAGGTTTCAGGGCCGAAATAATGGAGAACTACCAGTCGAGCTTAGTATATGGACTATACCTGGTTAAACCACAGTATTCTATTGATGCCGGTATAAGCCGTGCCTTTGCCGACAAAAAAATAAATTTCAAGTTATCTGTGAGCGATATATTTGATATGCGCAGGAACGATGTGAACAGTGTTTTCCAGGCCAACAATATTTACATCAGGCAGAAAAACGAAACACGCATTGCCCGATTAACATTTACCTACAATTTTGGTAACAGCTCTATCAAATCTCGTAACCGCCAAACCGGCAGTAGCGAAGAAAGCAGCCGTGTATCATCAGGTAATTAACCCCCCAGCCCCCTAAAGGGGGAGTTACAACGAAAAAGCGGAATATCAATTAGTATCGAATATTCCGCTTTTTTAATTCCCCCTTCAGGGGGTTAGGGGGCTAAGGCGTTAAAAATACGGCATTACTAAATAGCAGCTTGCCGCCCTCCCAAAAATCTCGAAACAACGGGTCATCAACCATATATATAATATATCCTTTGCCGGCTTTTTCTATTCCCAGTAACAGGCCGTCTTTTACTTTATCTTTACTCTTTTGTCCAACAAAACCAGCCACGTAATTATCGGCTTTTACAGTGCCTACATTCCAGCCATTATCATCGTTTAGCAACTCATATATATCTGTATTTTGCTTTAAAGAGTAATAGTACTTAGGAAAACCAAAACCCAGCGGATGGGTATTATCAATATTCAATTTATAAATAGCTCCCGCCACATTTGATCTTATAGCTTCTCTGTCACGGTTTTCATACATCCTTTCCACCTTTGAGTCGTCGGGCTTAGTGGCAGGTTTATCTTCCTTTTTCTTCAATTCAAACACCTTTTTATCGGCCAATTGCTCAACAGCATTTTCTAAAGCTATAAGTTTTCCCCCATCACGCACCCACCCCTGCAATCTATCAGATGGAAAATCATTATACTTTCCACTTGGGAATATGATGACATCAAATTCATTTAACCTTAGCTGATTGATATCATTGTACTTCACTATGGTTACCGGGTATTTCAATTGCTGCTCAAAAAACTGCCAAACTTCACCTACCGCCGCACTTGACGAACCTTCATCGGCAATAAGCATAACTTTTGGCGGACGGATGTATTTAATATTGCTCGATCCAAAATCAGCCCCCTTATCAACAAAACCTGAAGTTAATGGGGTAAGGTCGCGATTAAAATCATTTGCCGCTTTTGCTATAAGCGTATTAAAATCGGCCCTGGTGTTGCCTGCTTTTGCAATGATCAATGAACCTGCAGCAAACTTTTTACCATTAACTTCAAACGGGGTTTCTGTATAACGCACCCGTATTTTTTCCTTTAACAAAGCAGCTAAAAATTTAGCATCCTCAACCGACTGCCATGCACATATATATGCGTAAGCATTGGTGGCAGGCGTGGCTTTTTTTATACTGCTTAATGTTATTGCTGCGGGCTTATAAGACTCTTTTACTCCATAGGCCCTTAACCCATAAACATAAGGTAATGACCATGCTGTAATGTCGTAGGTAATTGAATCGGCCACAAAGGTTTTGGGCTCCAACAAAACATTTAACAATACGGATTTGGGTTGATAAGCAGTAATTACCATATCGCTTTGTGAAACTGCTGTTGTTTCTACCTTACCCGAAAAATAGTTATAACCCGTTACCGTATTTTCTTTTAAACCATAGCCATATTGAATGCCGTTACGATCAAACAGTTTAGCAAGTGCATTTATTTTATCGGCGTTATCATTTTTGATAACATAGGTTTTATAATCGCCGGGCGGGTTGCCGCGACTATTATCAAAATACTTTTTAAACTCAGTTACTGTTTTTTGTGCATATGCCGATGTCGTTTCAATGGTGCTTAAGCCATTTGAATGATGGTGTGCTATCCTATCAGCAAGTGTTAAAGTATCACCCAAACGGGTAATAATTGCCAGCCCCGCGCCTATACCGCCTTGCTCGTAGGTCATGCCTATAGAGCCGTTGTATATAGGGTAAGTATCACCGTAAGACGGGTACAACAGGTCAAACTCCTGCCGGGTAAAATACAGCCAGCCGTTTTGATCAAAATATTTGGCGTTATTTTTACCAATAATGGTTTGAAACTCTTTTTGCCAAGGGGTAATATCTTTATGCAAAGGTTCTGCAGCGGGTGCAAAGTAATAAGGGGAATTATAGCTTTGCTCATGAAAGTCAACATGCACCTGTGGCAACCATTGGTTATATAATGCTAAACGCGCCTGTGTCTCTTTTTGGCTTTGCCAAACCCAATCTCGATTCAGGTCAAAATAATAGTGGTTGGTCCGCCCTGCCGGCCAGGGCTCTTGATGCTCGCGTGCCGAAGGGTCAGGATCGGGAGTTGCTCCCTGTACAGAATTGTAAAAATTGACATAACGTTCTCGACCATCAGGGTTCAGGCATGGATCAATTACCACTACCGTATTTTTTAACCAGCCTTGGGTTTTTTGGTTGTTAGGGTCAACCATATCAAACAGGGTGGCCATGGCCGCTTCACTTGAGCTTGGCTCGTTACCGTGCACATTATAGCTTAGCCAAACTATTGCAGGTGTGGTAGTTGTTGCTGTGCCTTTATCTATCCCTGCCAGCTGCAGGTTGTTGTTTCTTATTGCATCTAACCGACCTATATTCTCGGGCGATGCTATAAACATGGCCAATAATGGGCGGCCTTCGGTAGTTGTGCCGTACTGCACCAACTTTACATTTTTGGATGTTTTAGCTACATGGTTAAAATATTCAGCAATGCGATAGTGCGGGGTAAATTGGTCGCCTAATTGATAACCCAAAAATTCGGCAGGCGACTGTATGTTTTGTGCCGATGCCGATAGCAGGCAACCTATTCCGATAAATAATAAAGCGACTTTTTTTAGCATAGCAGATTGTATGATAGCTAATATAAAAAGTTTTTATGGGTAAAACGGGGTTTTTTAAGTGGACGCCTGAATAACAGGCTTCTTTCCCTTGCAAATAAAAGCTACAACTGCTCCAACCAACAAACCCGGCGCGTGCCCATCTTGATAAAAACAAAGGATTATCGAGCCCACAAAAGGCGCGATAGCTAAAAAAGTATAAGGTTTAGGAAAGTTATCCCGATTGAGTAAAATGTAAACAAATAATGACCCTATTACGCCGTATATAGCTGTTGATGAACCACCACCACCTTTGTTCCAGTAAAAGTTAGCCATTTGCCCGGCCATGCCTGCTATAAAATAAATAAGTATAAGTTTTTTGCCGTAAAATTGCTCGGCTACAGGCATAAATACCAGCAAAAAAACTCCATTAAAAACACATTGCCATATACCCATGGGCTGAATAAACAGTGGTGTAATTAATCGCCATACTTCACCTGCAAACAGGGCTTCCTTGTTACGATCTAACGCTACGATTATTTGCGGGAATATGAATTGTAAGATAGTGATCAATGCGGTAATGGCTATAATGACCTTAGTTACCGGAAGCTTTTTATAATTTATTTCATTACCCCTATAACGATAATAATTAACGCTAAAAAACATGGCGGGCGGAAGTACTAATGTATTGGCAATATAGAATAGGATATTCATTGTGGTATTGGTTAGAATAACTAAACTACAAATTAAAATCGCTCAACAAAAATCTGCACATTTGCATCAAGCACGTTACAACAAAATGACCCCATTACAAGCCCTGCAAAAATATTTCGGATACAGCGAGTTCAGGCATCAGCAGGAGGAGATCATCAACCATGTTTTAAATAAAAAAGACGTGCTAACGCTGATGCCTACGGGTGGCGGCAAGTCGTTATGCTACCAATTGCCTGCTATACTATTAAACGGGCTCACCATCGTTATATCGCCTTTAATAGCGTTAATGAAGGACCAGGTAGATAGCCTGAATGTGATGGGCGTACCGGCTGCATTTTTAAACTCGGCGCAAACGCCGGATGAGCAGTCGCAAATCATATCCCGATTAAACAATAACCAAATACGATTACTGTATTTAGCGCCCGAGCGGTTGTTTGGTTCGGAAAGCAAATTGATTGGCTTTTTAAAAACCTTGCCGGTAGTACAAATAGCTATAGACGAGGCGCATTGTATATCCCAATGGGGGCATGATTTCCGCCCGGAGTATTTGATGCTGGCGGGATTGAAAAACGAGTTCTCCAATGTACCTGTTATCGCTTTAACCGCTACCGCGGATAAGCTGACCCAAAAAGATATCCTGGATAAGCTGGCGCTGAAAAACCCCGCCATATTTATCTCATCCTTTAACCGCGCTAACATTACCTACCGGGTAATGCCTAAAAAGAACAGCTTTGATCAGTTGCTTACTTTTTTGGATAGTCGTAAAGATGAATCGGGTATCATCTATTGTTTGTCGCGTAAATCAACCGAGGCATTAGCTGCTGATTTGAAAGCCGGAGGTTACCGGGCCGAGGCTTACCATGCCGGATTAGATAATGCCTTAAAAGCCCGCAATCAGGAAGCTTTTTTGCGGGATGATGTAAAGATAATTATCGCGACAATAGCTTTTGGGATGGGTATCAATAAATCAAACGTGCGGTATGTAGTGCACATGGATATGCCTAAAAATATTGAGGGCTATTACCAGGAAACGGGCCGTGCGGGGCGCGATGGTTTGCCGTCTGCCGCTATGCTGTTCTACTCACCGGGCGACGCCATTAAGTTGAAAGGCTTTGCCAGCGTAGACAATAACGAAGAACAAACCCGTATAATGCTAGCTAAACTGAATGATATGGTGAGGTATTGCCAGTTGCCTACCTGCCGCCGACAGTTTTTACTGAATTATTTTGATGAAGACGCGCCCGAAAATTGCGGATCATGCGATATATGTTTGAGTGAGTTTACACGGTTTGATGGTACATTAATAGCACAAAAAGCACTATCAGCAGTATTTAGGCTAAACCAGCGCTTTGGAAGCACTTACGTGATAGATTTTTTACGCGGCTCCAAAAGCGAGAAGATACGCGAAGAACACAAAGCATTAAAAACGTACGGCGTGGGTGCCGACATTAGCAAGCCTGATTGGATGCGATATATCCGTGAAATGGTAGCATTAGGTTATTTACAAGTAACGGAAGATGAATACCCGGTGTTAAAACTCACCCCCAAAAGCGATGCTATTTTAAAAGGGCAGCAAAAGGTAGAGCTCATCGCATCGCAAATTGAAGAAGAACAGGAGCAAGTAACTCTTCCATTTGACGAAGCATTGCTTAACTTGATAAAAAATACCCGTCGAGATATCGCGCAGCAGGAAAATGTACCGGCTTATATTATTGTATCTGACGCTACACTAGTGGAAATGGCCACCTATTTGCCCCAAACCCTGGATGAATTACGGTTAATATCCGGTTTTGGTGATATTAAATTGGCAAGATATGGACGAGAATTTTTGGCCACGGTAACCGGTTACTGTAAGCAAAATGGACTATCATCAAAAATGGACCAGAAAAGCAGGAAACGTGAGCGCAAAACAAGAACGCCAAAAGCTGCTAAGCCTGCCACCATGCGCAGCAGTGATACTAAATTGGCCAGTTTAAATTTATATCGCTCAGGCAAAAGTGTCGCGGATATAGCGGCTGAACGCGGTTTCACCATATCAACTATTGAAACACATTTAAGTTATTTTGTACAATCGGGCGAAATGAATATATCTGAAATAGTTACCGATGACAAAGTACCCGTTATTAAAGATGCCATTGAAAAATACGGTGCCGACAGGCTTGCGCCACTCAAGGAAATACTAGGCGATAATTTTACTTATGGCGAGATCAAAGCAGTTATAGGCTGGATGAGCAGAAATCAATAACTTTGATTATAATTCTCCTTGTCATTTCGAACGAGGTACGAGGAGAAATCTTATCCGCCTGATATTTCGCACGTATAAGATTTCTCACTACGTTTCGAAATGACAATTTGGATATAGTATTTTTACACATGATCACTACCGAACAACTCTACAAAATTTATAAACAGCACCCGGTTATCAGTACCGATACCCGCAAAATAGCGTCAGGCAGTTTGTTTTTTGCCCTGCGGGGAGAAAAATTTGATGCCAATACTTTTGCCCAGCAAGCAATAGAAGCAGGGGCGGCTTACGCTGTAATTGATAACGCCCAATATAAAACCAGCGATAAATGTATATTAGTTGATGATGTTTTAATCGCCCTGCAGGATCTGGCGCGCCATCATCGCCGCCAATTAACCATTCCGGTTATTGGGCTTACAGGCACCAATGGCAAAACCACTACTAAAGAGTTGATCAACGCGGTATTATCGCAGCATTATAAAACCCTGGCCACCCAGGGCAACCTGAATAACCATATTGGTGTACCCTTAACTGTTTTAAGCATTAATGATTCGCACCAAATAGCAGTTGTTGAAATGGGTGCCAATCACCAAAAAGAGATTGAGTTATTAAGCAGTATATCGCAGCCTACGCATGGTTTGATAACCAATGTTGGCAAGGGCCACTTAGAAGGATTTGGAGGCTTTGAGGGCGTTAAAATTGGCAAGGGCGAGTTATATGACAACCTTGCGGCAAGCGGCGGTGTAACGTTTATTAACAGCAATAGCTCGCATTTAACGGAAATGCAAGCCAAACGCAAATTTGCCACGCCGCCAGTTTTTTATGGCGATGATATTGATGACCTGGTAAGCGCCGAAATTATAGAGAACTTGCCCTTACTTACTTTAAAATGGACCAACAATAGTTCCGGGGAAAGTTATACGGTTAAAACACAACTAACAGGTGCTTATAATCTGGATAATGTATTAGCGGCTATTTGTATCGGGGTTTATTTGAAATTACCTGCGAGTGAGATCAACCGGGGCATTGAGAGCTATCAGCCTAAAAACAACCGTTCGCAAATTGTACAAACAGCTACCAATACGTTGATATGCGATTATTATAATGCCAACCCTAGCAGTATGCAGGTGGCTATCGAGAATATAGGTCAGCTACAGGCAGAACGCAAAGTTTTAATTTTGGGCGATATGTTTGAACTGGGCGAGGAAGCCGCTGCAGAACATTTGAATATCATTAAAAAAGCTTTAGATACCCATGTCGCCGAGCGTATATTCATTGGTAAAGCATTTCATCAAGCCCACTTAACCATGGACCATGGACCATCGACCATCAACTCCAAATTTCATGAGACTGCCGAAGATGCTATTGCCGGATTAAAAGAAAGACCTATAAAAGATTCAACCATCTTGATCAAAGGATCAAGGGGTATGGCGCTGGAGCGGTTGGTGGAGTTGTTGTAAAGAATAATAATCTTAATTGTCATTTCGAACGAGGTACGAGGAGAAATCTTATACAAGCGACCGGAGCAAGGTGTTAAAGATTTCTCACTGCGTTTCGAAATGACAGTTTGATAATCTTACCGCTTTTTCAAAAACTCGGTTCTCAGCACAATGCTCATGACGTCAACTTTGCAATCTACTTCTTCGTCGTTGTCGGTTAGGCGTATTTTTTTAACCAGGGTGCCTTGTTTTAGTGTAGTGCCCCCGCCTTTAACTTTAAGGCTTTTGATCAATGTAACCGAATCGCCATCCTGTAACCTGTTTCCGTTGCTGTCTTTTACTATTAATTCGTCCATTTTAAATTAAGTTTGATTTAAATAAAAAGCCCCGATAAACGGGGCTTAAATTTTTATGGTTGTGTTACTTATTTGGTAACGTACATTACTTCTTTAACTGCTTTTATCACACGTTCCGGATTTGGCAGGTATTCTTGTATCAAAGTCGGCGCATAAGGCAATGGTACATCGCCACCCATAATACGCAGGATAGGCGCATCTAAATAATCAAACGCGTCTTTTTGTACTTTAAAGGCTATCTCGGTAGCAATAGAGCCCAAAGGCCAGCTTTCTTCAACCAATACCAAACGGTTAGTTTTTTTAACCGATGCAATTACCGTATCATAATCAATAGGGCGCACGGTACGTAGATCAATTACCTCAGCACTGATTCCTTCTTTCTCTAACTCGGCTGCTGCAGCGTTAACTACTTTCATTATCTTACCAAAACCTACCAAAGTAACATCAGTACCTTGTTTGGTTACGGCAGCTTTACCTATTGGGGTATAATAAGTTTCTTCAGGTACTTCACCTTTATCGCCATACATTAACTCCGACTCCATAAAAATAACCGGATCGGGATCAATAATAGCCGATTTTAATAAGCCTTTTGCATCTGCAGGGTTTGATGGTACAACCACTTTCAAACCCGGGCAGTTAGCATACCAGTTTTCAAAACATTGGCTATGCTGTGAGCTTAGCATACCCGCGTTACCGGTTGGGCCACGAAAAACAATGGGAACCGAGAACTGGCCGCCACTCATTGACATGATCTTGGCAGCACCGTTGATAACCTGGTCAATAGCAACTAACGAGAAGTTAAAGGTCATGAACTCGATGATAGGTTTTAAACCATTCATGGCCGAGCCGATACCAATACCCGCAAATCCTAATTCAGATATGGGGGTATCAATAACGCGTTTTGCGCCAAACTCGTCAAGCATACCCTGGCTCACTTTGTAAGCACCGTTATATTCAGCCACTTCCTCTCCCATCAAATAAATGGTCTCATCGTTGCGCATCTCTTCCTGCATTGCTTCGCGAAGGGCTTCTCTGAATTGAATTTCTCTCATTATATTAAAATATACTGTTTTTCAGCCGCAAATATAATCACTAATGTTTTAAAAGCAATTGATTTACCTGCAGTGTACAATTACTTTTTACGCTCGCCTTTTAACTTTGATGCCAGCTCTAATGCTTTCGCGGCATTTACAACACCGCCGGTTTTTGAAAGTGTGGTAAAATCAACCATTTCGCCATCGGTACCTGGCTTTACAACCTTAGTACCTGCTACCGGTGTAGCCGATTGTAATATTACCTGTTTTAATTGCTTAGCACTTAGGTCGGGATAATACTGCAATATCAAAGCGGCAATACCGGCAGTTATTGGCGATGCAAAGCTGGTACCATCAGCGGTGTTAAATTCGCCATCCATATTAATGGAAGTTACCTTTACACCCGGTGCAAAAACATCTACAGTTCTTTTACCATAATTGCTAAACGTAGCGGCCAGTTTATCGCCTAATACCGCACTTGATGCGCCTACGCTTATCACGTTATCAGAATCGTCTGACGAGCCATCAGCAAAAGTATCATTAGGGAATTGCGGTTTTATATCTACATTTTGCCCATCGTTACCTGATGCCTGAATCAATAGCACATCTTTTGATGCCGCGTATTTATAGGCAGCATCCACCCAGTCTTTATGTGGGGATAGTTTTTTACCAAAACTCATGTTTACTACTTTGGCTCCGTTATCAACCGCGTAACGTATAGCATTGGCAATATCCTTATCGTACTCATCACCATTTGGCACAGCCTTAATACCAATTATGCGTACATTATCAGCAACGCCATCAATACCATAACCATTACCACGTACAGCGCCAATTAAGCCGGCTACTCCTGTACCGTGGGCGGCATCCGGATATTTTAAAACATTATTACCATAAGGCTTGCCGTCCTGCACATCAGGGTCATCGCCCACAATTCGTTTGCGCGCTGTCAGGTCAGGAGCAACATCATTATTCAGTTTAGCTTGATATTCAGAAAGTTCTTTTAAAATTTTGCTGTTATCTCCACCCTCTTCCTGAAAGATCGGACCCCAAACAGCTATACTTTGGGTCAATGTATCATTTGGCGCGGTTATTTTAGCCAGGTCGGCCTGGTTAAAAGTAGCATCGGGGCCAAGCTTCAGCGCTTTTTTAATATAGCCACTGGTTACCATCAATGCATTCATAAACTGCGAAACTTGTCCTACTTCTCCCGAAGACTTGGCTATAGTTTCGTTATAAAGCGTTTTCACTTTTAGCCAATAGGCATATTCCTTTTCGTTACCATCGGTCGCGGTAGTGGCATTTGCATATTTGCCTTTAAGGCGATGGTACTCTCGCACCTCCTCCACAGTTTCAGTATAATCACTTTTACCACCCGGCCCCCCTAAAAAGTCCCAGCCATGTATGTCATCGGTATAACCATTTTTATCGTCATCAATGCCATTACCTGGTTTCTCTTTCGGGTTCACCCATAAAATACTTTTCAAGTCATTTTGGGCGGTATCAATACCGCTATCAATTGTAGCAACAACCACTGTTTTGCTGGGTTTACCTTTTACAAATTGGTAGGCATTGCTTAAACTGATGCCATAATAGCCATCAATTTTTAGGTCCATAGTATGCCAGTTTTTAGGCAGTTCCTTTTGAGCGTAAGTGTTAAGGCTTAATAATAACGCCCCAAATGTGGCAACACTTTTTATGGGTAGGCGGAAAATATTCATTGATGTAAATTTTGTGTAAGATATTATAAATCCAAATTACTTTTTGTGTTGCTATACTTTTGTGACCAAAAAGTTTACCTATTAACCCTAATAAGATACCTCCTGTTTGAAAAGGTTGCGTTATGCAACGTTTTCAAACAGGTTATAAGTATAGCTATTACGTAAATAAATGACACCGGCTTGTAATATTAATATGGTTTGCATTACACTTTGCCCTGTGGTTACGTATCTTTGTAAAGATAAAAATCTTTAAGGGCATACAAACACACCTCCCGCCCGCAACGCTTTTATTTAATTATCAGCTACTTGCAATTATCGATGTTTAAAATGTTTGTATGTTGAAAACTTAATTGCCTTGACGATGCTTATTACTTGTATTTTGAACCATTGAGGTTTAAACAAGTCTATATATTATTTAAACTAGTGTTCTGCAAACAATATGGAAGAAGAATTTGAATTTGGTTCAGCCGAAGATCCAAAATTTTCGGTAGAACGGTACGAGGAAATGATCAGGAATCATGACCAGTACTTTTTTGATGCCCAGGCGTTTGAGAACATTATCGATTATTACATCGAAAAAAACGACGCCGCCAAGGCATTGCAAGTTGCAGAATATGCCTTTAGCCAACACCCATTTGCCGCTGTATTTTTAATAAAGCAGGCCCAGTTGCTGGCAATTACCAATCGTATTAACGATGCTTTTACCTTGCTGGATAAAGCGGCTACATTGGAAGCATCTGATGCGGATATCTACATCATTCGGGGCAACCTATATGAGAGTATGGAGCGGTATGATGAAGCGCTTGAAAACTATTTAAGAGCGCTTGACCTGGCCGAAGAAACCGACGAAATATTATTACACATAGCCTACGTGCATCAAAACATGGGCGATTATGAGACTGCCATCACCTATTTAAAGCTTTGCTTAAAGCAAAATATGGAGAACCAGGATGCTTTGTATGAACTGGCTTTTTGCTATGATGTGCTGGACAACCAGGAAGAAAGCGTACAGTTTTATCAGCAATATATTGATAACGAGCCGTACAGCTATGCTGCATGGTATAACTTAGGCAATGCATTTACCAAGCTAAGCTTATTTGAAAAAGCTATTGATGCTTACGATTATGCCATCTTGATAAAAGATAGTTTTGCATCTGCCTATTTTAACAAGGGTAATGCCCTGGTTAATTTGGAAAAATATGCCGAAGCCATTGAAGTGTATCGTCAAACGTTTGAGTATGAGCAACCCAATGCTGATACCTATTGTGCCATTGGCGAATGCTACGAAAAGCTGGAGCAAATGGATGATGCACGGGCTTTCTATAAAAAATCGGTTAAAATGGACCCTAAACTTGCCGATGCCTGGTTTGGCATTGGCGTAACGCTTGACTTTGAGGAGCGTTATTTTGAGGCCCTGCATTTTTATAAAAAAGCATTGGATCTGGATATTATCAATGCCGATTACTGGTTTGCTATTGCTGATGCCGAATATAAGTTGGGCCATATAGAAGAAGCGCAAATTGCTTACGAAAAAGTGGTTGAGCTTAACCCTATTGATGTAGATGCGTGGCTGGATTACTCGTCGATATTATACGAGCAGGAAAAACTGGTGGAAGCCATAGAGGTTATATCTGAAGCCATAAAAAACAACCCGGAAGCAGCCGAGCTATATTACCGTATGGTGGCGTATTTATTTGCCAAAGGCGAAATCAATGAAGCGATGATCTATTTAGAAACCGCGTTGACCTCTGATCCCGAAAAGCATTATATCCTGTTTGATTATTTGCCGCAGTTGGCGGAGAATAAAGTGATACTGGATATTATAAACAAGTTTACTAAGTAATAGCCGGGGTTACCTTCTAAACTTTAAAAAAACCGAAAATTATTTCGGTTTTTTTATAACCTTTGAGCCGTAATTGTTTGCCGGCGCTACCGGTGTATAGCTGATATATGAATTATACCATCAATAATCTCCCCGAACGCATCCAGAAACCCCGTAACAGCGGCATCACCATGATGATGGATAAAGGATTAAGCCTGCGCCAGGTAGAAGATTTTGTTGAAGTAGCAGGCACCTATACCGATATGGTGAAATTGGGCTGGGCAACATCCTACGTTACCCCTAACCTTGACGATAAACTGTCTATTTACCGTAATGCGGGTATCCCTGTTTATTTTGGCGGAACTTTATTTGAGGCCATGCTGGTACGTGGTCAGTTTGATGATTATTGTCGGTTAATTGATAAATACCAATTACAATATGCCGAAGTATCTGACGGATCAATAGATATCGCTCACGAAGAAAAATGTGAGTACATCCGCAAGCTGGCTAAGCAGGTAACGGTAATATCCGAAGTGGGGTCAAAAGACGTACAAAAAATATTTGCCCCTTATAAATGGATCAACCTGATGCGTGCCGAAATTGAAGCAGGCGCCTGGAAGGTAATTGCCGAAGCTCGTGAAAGCGGCAATGTTGGTATCTACCGCGATTCGGGCGAAGTACGCCAGGGTTTGGTGGATGAGATACTAACTCAGATACCTGAAGAAACCATTATTTGGGAAGCACCGCAAAAAGCACAGCAGGTTTGGTTTATCAAACTGATTGGTGCCAATGTAAGCCTGGGCAATATAGCCCCTGCCGATGTTATCCCGTTAGAAACACTCCGCCTGGGCATCCGCAGCGATACTTTTGATCATTTTTTAGGGCTATGAAACACTACGGATTGATCGGCTTCCCGCTTTCGCATTCATTTTCAAAAAAATACTTTGCCGAGAAGTTCAAGACGGAGAATATTACCGACGCCAAATACGAAAACTATCCGCTTGAGGATGTAAAGGACTTACAGGACCTGTTGGATCTTCACCCTGATCTTTGTGGGCTAAACGTAACTGTTCCACATAAAATTAAGGTGTTGAAGTATTTGGATTGGATAGAGCACGACGCGAAAACTGTAGGCGCAGTAAACTGTATCCGCATTTATAAAGAAAGCCCGGTGCAGGCAGCTTTTTCGGGCGAGGTTGGGGTTAAGGACCATGATTTCCATCTGGAAGGTTTTAATACTGATATTTACGGTTTTGAAATGTCATTACGCCCATTACTGCATAGTTATCATACCCAGGCATTGGTATTAGGCGATGGCGGCGCTGCACGTGCCGTTAAATGCGTGCTGGATAATTTAGAAATCCCGTTTACTGTAGTTACCCGCAAAAAGCAGGAAGGCAGCATTTTATTTAAAGATCTGCAACCTCACCATATCGCGCAGCATAAATTAATTATCAATACCACGCCGGTAGGTACTTCGCCCAATGTAAATGAATGCCCTGATATACCTTACAATGCCATTACCGACCACCACCTGTTATACGACCTGATTTACAACCCCGAAAAAACCTTGTTTTTACAAAAGGGTGAAGAGCAGGGTGCCAAAATTAAAAACGGCTACGAAATGCTGCTTTTACAAGCCGAAAAATCATGGGAGATATGGAACTCAAGGCACCTGCACCCATGAGAGTAGCCGCCTTCATATTGGCCGCTGTATTGTTTTTATCTGCCTGCAGCGGCGGCGGCGATTACTCGCCCAAGCCGAGGGGTTATTTTCGTGTAGAACTGCCCAAAAAAGAATACCGCCCCTACCAATCGGCATACCCATTTACGTTTGAGTACCCGGTTTATGCGCAAATAGAGCAGGACAGCACGCCTGCCCGCACCACTTTGCAGAAAATGCAGTATAAACTCAACATGCAGTTTAAGCAGTTTAACGGCACTTTACACCTCAGCTATCAGCCAATTACCAGCAAGCAAATATTTAACGAGTTGATTGAAGACGCCCATAAGCTGGCCTTTAAGCATACCGTAAAAGCTACCGGTATTGACGAGGGCCGCATTATTTTTCCCGACCGTAAGGTTTACGGCCTTTACTACACTATCGACGGTAACGCAGCCTCGGCGGTACAGTTTTTTGTGACCGATAGCACTCACCATTACCTGCGCGGCGCACTGTATTTTAATGAATCTCCACAATTTGACTCCATCCAACCGGTTTTGAATTTTGTGAAAAAAGATGTGGATGTGCTGATCAAAACCCTCAGGTGGAAGTGAAACAAAATGTAACTACTTATTCGTCAGGAAAAGTGGTTTGACACGATCTTGTCACCACCAAACCCCGCCAGCAGATAGGCTTTGGGCGACTGTTTAATAAACGCATTTACACCAAGTAAACGAAACATAAGCGCGGTGAAAACACCAACAAAGGGCGGGCGATAATATTTAACGTTTATTTAACACCCACCTAAATACCTAAGTTTATAGCTTGCCCGTTAAGGTATTTTATTAATTAAAACTTAAACATTTTATGAAAACTAAAACACCACAATTATTTTACGCCATGGCGGCAGCATTATTGGTGCTGGCATGCAGTAACGCCAACGCCCAAACGGTTACACCAAGCAAATTTCGCCTGGGCATAGGGATAGATGCGTTGGTGCCTGTAGGTAACACCGCCACTACCCAAAGCTTCGGGCTGGGCCTTACCCCCAGGTTACAGTACGGCCTGTCGGACAAGTTAGCCTTAACTTTTACCAGCGGTATTTATCATTTTTTCCCAAAAACGGTTAGCTACCCGGCCAGCGGCAGTTTCCCGGGTATCCAAACCCAATACAAATCAAACATTATCCCGGTTAAAGCAGGTATTAAGGCATTTTTAGGTAATAACTTTTATCTATCGGGCGAGGCAGGCGTAGCTTTCGAAGTGTCTGAAGGTGGCCTCGGCAAGCACTTTTTATGGTCGCCAGGCATTGGTTACGCCACTAAACGTTGGGACATTGGTGCCCGTTACGAAAACTTTAGCGGCAACCGCTACAGCGACGGGGTAACCGCCCTACGCGTGGCCTATGGTTTCGGACTATAAAAGCTATTATTAAAAAGGCTGGCACTGAGGGCTGGCCTTTTTTGTGAGTGCCCGCGTTAGGGATAGCAGCGGATACCGGCCATCTTGTGTCTAAGGCCTGCAGGCGTATGAGCGGATAGCCGGCCCCCGTTTCTATCAACGGGAAAACGCCCATGGTTCGACAAGCTCACCACGACAGGCTCATTAGGCCACCCCCTCCTGCTGCAAGCCCAGGGACAGTCGCCCTAATTTGAATAAATGGGCCATAGGTTTCGAAAATATTTTTTAGGTTTAGGTAATTAAACCATCGGCAATGAAAAAACTGCTTTTTGTAGGTATATGCGCGCTCATACTTTCGGCTTGTAATAACAATAAGGATAACGGCAAAGAACAAAGCACGGGCGACAGCCCTGCGGCGGCAGATACTGCTACTGCAGCCGCTACCGCCACTTCCGACTATGATGCCGCGCTGGCCCTATTAAAAGATATTGAGGTAAACCGGGCAACTTTTAAACAGCTATACACCGACTGCCGTGTTAAAGGGGATGAGTTTAACGGCAAGTTTTTGTATGATAAAACATCGCCCATAACACCCAACAGCAACGCCCTGTTTGCCTACCTGAATGAAACCACCCCCGGCTTAAGGCTGGTAATACAATACTATGCCACAACCGCGCTAACTATTAAAACCGTAACCTTTACCGTAGACGGCGAAACCTTTAACTACCAACCCCAATTTAAAACCGACTTTGGCGACAACGGCCACACCTGGGAATGGAGCGATGAACCGGTAAGCAATGCCCAACTGCCCATGCTGGTAAAACTGGCCCTGGGCAAAAGTGCCACCCTAAAACTTATAGGCGCGCAACGCCAGGAGGTTAAAATACTATCGCCCCAGCAACAACAGGTGTTAAAAAATATGCTGATGCTGTATAAAGGGATATTGATGGGGTATAACGCGTAGTTCGACGAGCTCACTATGAGGTTCCGTAGGGCTGCCATGGGAGTAATTTTACATCCTCCCAAACAAAACCACGCATATTTACTTATTTTAGGCGTATGATAAAGCGGTTACAGTTTATTGGGTTAGTTAGTGTATTAATAGGCGTATGGGGTTGCAGTAATAAAACCAAGCCACTGGCCATTGCCCCCGTCACCCCACCCATAATTACTGATGCGATGATGACCACGGTGATCATTCCCAAGGTGCCCGCGCCGTTAACTACCATGCAGCTGTATTCGCTTAAAAAAGATTCGCTGCTAAAACATTTGATGCTGGAACAGTCGCCAGCCTTGACAGATAGCCTGGGCCAAACTATTCCCGCCGAGTGGGTAGGTACGGTAAACTTTGGCATCCGCAAGCCCAATTATGTGATAATACACTATACCGCGCAAGATTCTATTCAGCAAACCTTGCGCACCTTTAGCCTGCCAAGCACCCAGGTAAGCAGCCACTACATCATAGGCAAGGATGGTAAAATATTCCACGTAGTGAATGATTATATGCGCAGCAACCATGCCGGTGCCGGCAAATGGGGCAGCGTTACGGATATGAACAGCTCGTCTATAGGTATCGAGATTGACAACAACGGCACCGAACCCTTTACCGACGCGCAAATAAAAAACCTGCTGGCGCTGTTAGACTCGCTTAAACGTGCCTACGGCATACCAACCGCCAATTTTATAGGTCACCAGGATTATGCGCCAAGGCGCAAAGGTGACCCGGGTCCGCTGTTCCCGTGGAAGGTGTTAGCGCAAAAAGGTTTCGGCTACTGGCCCGACGCGGTGTTGGAGCCCGCCCCCGCCAACTTTGACGCCGCCCTGGCCCTGCGTATCATCGGTTATGACATTAGCGACCTTAATGCCGCCATTATAGCCTTTAAGCGCCACTTTGTACAAACGGATAGTCAGCCTGTATTATCTCCGGCGGATTTAAGTGTGTTGTATAATGTGTACCGTAAATATTAGGTCGGAATATCAGAAATACCCAGCTCAAGCATCGTCCCGCTCATAGCCGCGGGAAGGCCTAGTCCTTTTTCCTTAGATGAAAAAGGACCAAAAAATCAAGCCGGAAAAATCCTTCAGAGCGCAAGGCAAAACACCCTGGCCCGCGCTTTCCGGCAGGCCTTTGCCCGCTTTTGTTTTTTTAGTTCTTCTTAGCCCAACCGTCTTTAAGTGTTACCGTGCGGTTAAATACTAATTTCTCAGCTGTTGAGTGTTTATCTAAAGTGAAATAACCTTTGCGGATGAACTGGTAGCCTTTGCCAACTTCGGCGGTGGCTAAGTCAGGTTCTATATAGGCGTTAGGTATAATTTGCAGGCTGTTGGGATTCAGGTAATCTTTAAAGTCGCCATCCTCGTTTGATGGATCCTCCACCTGGAACAAGCGGTCATATAACCTTACCTCGGCAGTTTTGGCGTGCGGCACACTCACCCAATGGATGGTACCCTTCACGTTGATACCGCTGGTATCTTCACCCGATTTCGACTCGGGGATGTAAGTGCAATATATCTCGGTAATGTTACCGTTGGCGTCTTTTTTAAAGTCCTCGCATTTAACAATGTAGGCGTTTTTTAAGCGCACCATTAGCCCCACACCCAGGCGGAAAAACTTTTTAGGCGGCTCTTCCATAAAGTCCTCGCGCTCTATCCACAGCTCATTGCTGAACGGGATATCCCTGCCGCCGTCGCCGCCCTCTGCCTCGGGATTGTTTTCGCCGTGCATGGTTTCGGTTTTATCAGCAGGGTAGTTGGTGATGATCATTTTTATAGGATCCAGCACCGCCATACGGCGCCATGCAGATTTATTCAGGTCCTCGCGTATGCAGAACTCTAATAAACCAACGTCAATCATATTTTCGCGCTTGGCTACGCCAATGCGTTCGCAAAACTCGCGGATAGAAGCAGCAGTGTACCCCCTGCGGCGCAAACCACTAATGGTCGACATACGCGGATCATCCCAGCCCTCTACATGGTTTTCGCTAACCAGCTGCATCAGCTTGCGCTTGCTCATTACCGTGTAGGTCATGTTCAGGCGGGCAAACTCGTATTGTTTAGATGGGAACAGCTCCAGTTGCTCAATAAACCACTCGTATAACGGGCGGTGCGGAACAAACTCCAGCGTACAGATGGAATGGGTAATTTGCTCAATAGCATCGCTTTGCCCATGCGCGAAATCGTACATCGGGTATATGCACCACTTATCGCCGGTGCGGTGGTGGTGGGCATGTTTAATGCGGTACATCAATGGGTCGCGCAGGTGCATGTTGGGCGATGCCAGATCCAGCCTGGCGCGCAATACTTTGGCGCCATCCGGGTATTTACCGGCTTTCATATCGGCAAATAGCTGCAGGTTCTCTTCAACGGTACGACTGCGGAATTGGTTAGGTGTGCCCGGCTCGGTTGGTGTGCCTTTTTGGGCAGCAATTTCCTCGGCGGTGCTATCATCTACATAAGCCAACCCTTTGCTAATTAAAGCAACCGCAAAATCATATAGTTTATCAAAATAGTCAGACGCGTATAACTCCTCGGCCCAGTCGAACCCCAGCCATTTTACATCTTCTTTGATGCTGTCCACATATTCGGTTTCTTCCTTAGTAGGGTTGGTATCATCAAAACGCAGGTTGGTTTTGCCGTTGTAGCGTTTAGCCAAACCAAAGTTTAGGCAGATGGATTTGGCATGGCCAATATGCAGGTAACCGTTAGGCTCGGGCGGGAAACGGGTTAATACCCTGCCACCGTGCTTGCCGGCATTTATATCCTCTTCAACTATCTCTTCAATAAAATTCAATGATCTCTCTTCGCTCATAATAATTGCAATGGCTGCAAAAGTAATAAATTGTGGTGGGTTAGCGTAATCGGGTTTTAGGTTGGGGATGTTTATTATTAGGGCGTTGCCCTCCCCACAGCTGTGGGAGGGCCCGCGCTGTACGCTCATACGGCTGCAGGCATTAGGCTCTTAAGGAGGCCCCGATAGTTATTAGGAAGATGCTATCGCTAACGCGGCAAATTAGTACGCGACCTTAAGTTATGCTTTCCACATAATTAGTTATAAATTTCCATAACTGCTCTTGTTCAGTTATTGAAAGTGTATCTCCGTCATATATCCAATAACCTTGTACATCAAATAATATTCTACCCAAATAATCCGGCTTTTCATCATAAGCTGTAAATAACTTATAGCATACTTCCGCATCCTTACACTCCGTGTCTAATAAGATATGTACAACTTCATCAGGGCCATTTTTGCGTTTTACCCAAGCCTTTGCTTCATTTAATAAGTAATTACCGTTTATCATACTAAACAAAAGTGTAAAATATTTTTATGAATTGCTAAAAAAATTAGCATAACTTTATTGTCCCCAATTAATAGTTTATGCAAGAGGCAAAAAAGGATATCATCAATAAGTTGCGAAACGATATTTTGCTCTTGGAAGGCTTTAAACTTCCCGAAGCAAGTAATGCCGGTGCGTTTAGTTTGGGGGCAATTGAAGCATCATTTCCTAATGGCGTTTTTCCTACAGGTGCTATTCATGAAATGATCTGTCCAACTCTTGAACAAGTAGCGGTAACCAGTGGTTTTACAGCAGGTTTGTTAGCTACATTGATGAAACACGGCGGCGTGTGTTTGTGGATAAGCACTTCCAGGAAAATTTTCCCGGCATCGCTAATAGCATTTAACGTTGAACCCGACAAGGTTATATTTATTGATCTTAGAAGAGAAAAAGAAGTGCTTTGGGCGGTAGAAGAAGCATTAAAATGTGAAGGTATAGCAGCCGTGATTGGCGAAGTTAATGAGGTGAGCTTTGCACAATCCCGCAGATTACAACTGGCAGTTGAAAACAGTAAAGTTACAGGCTTTTTGTTACGTAGCGATTTGCAAAAGCTAAATACCACCACCTGCGTTGCCCGCTGGCAAATAACGCCATTGCCCAGTGAACCCGAAGATGAATTACCTGGCGTTGGTTTCCCGCGTTGGCAGGTAGACCTGCTAAGAGTACGCAATGGCAATCCCGGCAGTTGGAAAGTGGAATGGGTAGACGGGCGCTTTATACCTATTGAAGAAGAAATTACTATAAATGAAATATCCGAACGGCAGGCAGGTTAATTATGCAAAAACGCTTTGTTTCCATATGGTTTCGTCATTTAACGACAGACTGGCTGACACTCCGTCGGCCGGAATTAAAGGAAGTACCTTTTGTTTTTGCCTCGCCCGCACGCGGACGAATGATCATCAATGCCGCTAATTTATTGGCCGAACAAGAAGGTATAAGCACTGGTATGGCAGTAGCAGATGCCAAAGCTATTGTGCCCAATTTAGAAGTTATAGATTACATACCCGGCAAAGCCGAAAAGTTATTAAAAGCATTAGGTGAGTGGTGTATACGCTATACCCCTGTTGTAGCTGTTGATATACCTGATGGTTTGATACTGGATGTATCGGGTTGTACACACTTATGGGGAGGCGAACGTAAATATTTAGGTGCAATAATTAAAACACTACGTAGTAAAGGCTATGATGCACGGGGGGCCATGGCTGATACGGTAGGGACTGCCTGGGCAGTTGCCCGCTTTGCCAAAGCAAACCCTATTGTTGAGCCAGGTAAACAAACAGATGCATTGCTAAACCTACCACCCACAGCATTGCGATTAGAGCCTATAGTTTTAGAGCGACTGCAAAAGCTTGGTTTTTATACCATTAAAAATCTTATAGGCATAGGCCGGTCAGCATTGCGCCGCAGGTTTGGAGAAAGCTTTTTATTAAGGCTAAATCAGGCATTAGGCAATGAAGATGAGCCGTTACAATTACTAAAACCTATTGAGCCATATCAGGAACGCTTGCCAAGTATGGAACCTATCAGAACTGCTGTAGGAATAGAGATTGCGATAAAAAAACTATTAGAAACACTTTGTCGCAGATTACAAGGTGAGGGAAAGGGAATAAGAACAGCCATTTTAACCTGTTATAGAATTGATGGAAAAGTTATAAAAGCAGCAATAGGTACTAACCAGGCAACTTATAATATCAACCACTTATTTAAACTTTTTGAATTAAAAATATCGACAATTGAGCCTGCTTTAGGTATAGAGTTATTTGTGTTAGATGCACCAAAAGTTGATGATGTGGAACCGGGACAGGAATTGCTTTGGGCATCTGAAGGTTGTGATTTGGAGGATAATGCCTTGGCAGAATTATTAGACAGATTAGCCAATAAGATAGGCGCTGATAATATTCATCGCTATTTGCCTCAAGAACGATACTGGCCTGAGCGTTCTATAAAATTGGCTCAATCACTCAAGGAAAAACGTACAACATTATGGCGAACGGATAAGCCAAGACCCTCCTTATTATTGCCAAGGCCTGAACAAATTGAAGTAACCGCCCCCGTTCCTGATTACCCACCTATTTTATTTAGATATAAGGACGAAGTGCATTATATCAAAAAGGCCGATGGCCCGGAGCGGATTGAGCGTGAATGGTGGATTGAAAATGGTGAACACCGCGATTATTATTATGTAGAAGACCAAGCAGGCAGACGTTACTGGGTTTTTCGTGCCGGTCATTATTCCGGCAATCAATCAGACAAATGGTTTATTCATGGATTCTTCGCGTAGCATATGGTAGGGTATTCAGAATTACAGATAACCAGCAACTTTACTTTTTTATATGGAGGATCGCATCCTGATGAATTGGTGGAGCGTGCCGCTGATTTAGGCTATACCAAAATTGCCATTACAGACCGTAATAGTATGGCCGGAGTAGTAAGGGCACATATGGCTGCAAAAGTTAAAGGAATAGGATTAATACCAGCTTGCCGGATTGACCTGTTAGATGGGCCAAGTCTGTTAGCTTATCCCACAGACATTACCGCCTGGGGCCGTTTATGTGCTTTATTGACAAAGGGAAACCTGCGTACTGAAAAATGCAAATGTGATCTATACAAGCAAGATGTGTACGACCATGCAGAAAGAATAAAATTTATTGTTATCCCTCCGGTTGTACTCAATAAAAGGTTTGATTTTGACGAGGATTTCAAAAGCGATTTACGAGAGTATCATGAAAAGCTGGGCAATCAATTATATATAGCAGCCAGCCGAACTTACAACGGTGATGATACTAAGCGTTTATATCGTATTTCGCAATTAAATGTACCTATGGTGGTTACAGGCAATGTACATTATCATGAGCCCGAGCGCAGGCAGCTACAAGATGTGGTGACCTGTGTTAGAGAAAAATGCACTATACATACTGCAGGTTTTAAACTGTTGGCTAATGCCGAGCGATATTTAAAACCTATTGATGAAATAGAACGCTTGTTTCGTCAATACCCTAATGCCATTGCACGAACCCAGGAAATTGCAGAAGCCTGCACATTTTCATTAGATACTTTAAAATACCTGGAGCCTGAATGGGTTAGCCCGGATGGCCGTACAGCAGATGAACATTTGGCCGAACATACCTGGGCCGGAGCAAAGGAACGTTTTGGCGAACATATAAAGCAAAGTACCATCGATCAAATTAATGAGGAATTAGCATTTTTTAAAAAAAGAAAACTCGCGCCCTATTTTTTAAGGGTATTTGAATACACCAATAAAGCCGAGGAGTTAAAGATATTACATCAGGGCAGGGGCTCGGCGGCTAATTCGGCGGTTTGCTTTTGTTTAGGTATAACTGCTGTAAATCCTGAAAAGTCAAGGTTATTGTTTTCCCGATTTATGTCTGACGCGCGTGACGAGTGGCCGGATGTTGATGTTGACTTTGAGCATGAACGCAGGGAAGAGATCATTCAATGGATATATGATACTTACGGGCGTGAGCATGCAGGTATTGTAGCGACTGTAACCCAGGAACGGCATAAAGGAGCCATAAGGGATGTAGGCAAAGCAATGGGATTATCTGTGGACACCATTAATCGTC
The DNA here is from genome assembly GCA_964611565.1 of uncultured Mucilaginibacter sp. Lineage (GTDB taxonomy): Bacteria > Bacteroidota > Bacteroidia > Sphingobacteriales > Sphingobacteriaceae > Mucilaginibacter. The sequence goes on from CAZTAU010000006.1 coordinate 101,849, forward strand.
TTTCGGGCGCTATATGGAGTTTTACCGAAGAAGCGTTTGACCGTGAACGTATCATTGCGCAAGGTTTAAATCCTGACGAACCCTTATTGCATAAAGTATTAGAATTGACAAGCCAGTTAATAGGTTTCCCAAGGCAATTAGGACAGCACACAGGTGGGTTTGTCATCACTCAAGCCAAATTATCCGACTATTGCCCGGTAATGAATGCCCGCATGCAGGACCGCACCCAATTAGAATGGAACAAGGACGATCTGGAGGCATTAGGCATATTAAAGGTTGATGTACTTGCCCTGGGTATGTTAACCTGCATACGCAAAGGTTTTGAGTTAGTAAGGCAACACTACGGGTGTAACTTAACTTTAGAAAACGTACCACAAGATGATCCGGCGGTATATGATATGATATGCCATGCCGATACATTGGGTGTTTTCCAGATCGAAAGTCGTGCACAGATGTCTATGCTACCCCGTTTAAAGCCCCGCGAGTTTTACGACCTTGTAATTGAAGTAGCGATAGTTCGTCCCGGTCCGATACAGGGCGATATGGTGCATCCTTATTTACGCAGGCGTGATGGCATAGACCCAATAGAATTTCCATCCAAAGAGTTGGAAGAGATTTTGGGCCGAACCAAAGGTGTTCCTTTGTTCCAGGAGCAAGCCATGGAAATTGCAATTGTTGCCGCAGGTTTTAGCCCTGCCGAAGCCGACCAATTGCGCCGTAGCATGGCAACCTTTAAAGCAAAGGGTTTGGTTAGCCAGTACCGCACCAAATTGGTTAATGGAATGATGGCTAAAGGCTATAAGGAAGATTATGCCTTGCGCATATTTAAACAGTTGGAAGGGTTTGGCAGTTACGGTTTTCCTGAAAGTCATGCCGCGTCATTTGCGCATTTGGTTTATATATCCTCATGGCTCAAATGCCACTACCCGGATGTGTTTGCTGCTGCGTTGTTGAATAGTCAGCCAATGGGCTTTTATCAGCCTGCACAAATAGTTATTGATGCACGCAAACATGGTGTGGAAGTTAGGCCGGTGGATATTAATCATTCGCAATGGGATAATACGTTGGAAGAAAGGTCAGGTAAATATTGCGCGTTACGGTTAGGTTTTAGGCAGGTTAAAGGGCTCAGGGAGGATGATGTCCAAATTTTGATAGCTAATCGCTTTAAGGGTTATCACACCATTCAGCAATTAAACACTGCAGGCCTCTCCCAGGCTGCTATTGAACTGCTATCGGATGCTGATGCCTTCCGCTCTATAAATTTAGATAGGCGTGAAGCTTTATGGGAAGTGCCTGCATTAGCAGATAAACCCATTGGTTTATTTGAAAAACAACCATCAGAAAGCGCGAAAGAAACACAGATCACTTTACCATTTATGACAGATGGCGAACATGTGGTACAAGATTATGCCGCAATAGGTTTATCGCTTAAAGCACATCCGGTAAGTTTTGTGCGCGAAAAATTAAAATTACTACATGTAACCGCTGCCAATGATCTATCAGCCTTAAAAAATGGATATCATGTTAAAGTAGCGGGTCTAGTTACCGTCCGTCAAAGACCCGGAACTGCGAAGGGTGTTGTATTTATAACTATTGAAGACGAGACCGGCTTTGCTAACCTGGTGGTATGGCAAAACCTGTTTGACCAGTATCGTAAAGAAATAGTTCAGTCACGTTTACTAATGGTTGAAGGTAAATTGCAAGTTGAGGGCGAAGTGATACACGTTGTGGTAAAACGTTGCTTTAACCTTACCGGCTTGTTAAGTAAGTTAACAGCAAAGGGTAACGAAGATATCCCTGTAATGACTTTAGCCCGTGCAGATGAAACTACTTCACCTATTCCTGATGCAAGGAATATATTTCATAAGGGGAGGAATTTTAAATAATAAGTATACTCCTGCCACCCGCTGGCGAACGCATTGAAAACAATATTTCAAAGAACATCTTTAAAGCACATCAAATATCGGGCTTACTCCACTAAAATATGCTGGCAGTGGTGTGTCAGCATGAGGTACTAACTGTGCAAATGGTGGTAAAAATCATGGTTAACACATTTTGAGGCATTATATTTATAATAATTTGATTATCAATTAGTTATTTAAAAATAATTTCGAAATGTGTTAAGTTATGTTAACCATGTTATGCAATCACTCATTCGCTCATTTAGCCTATGGTAGGTGTTATCACCGCACCATCATTGTAGCTTTTTATTAACCCACTACCTGCGTTAGGGATAGCAGCGTATACCGGCCATCGAGCCTAATGCCTGCAGGCGTATGAGCGTATAGCCCGGCCCACAGGGAACGCCCTGCTTTAAAGATTAGTGATTGGAGATTAAAGATTGGTACTGTCGCTTCATTAACATACCCCTGCCACCGCATCGTCACCACGCCCCCCTCAAGAGGGGAATTATGAGCATAGCGACACGCGTGCGCCAGCGATCGGCAAAGTATTTTAGTCAATAAATGTCTGTTATTGTATATTGCGTATGATTCCTTTGCATAAATTTGAAGTGACAGAACCGATATTCATAAAATGATATTAATAGCATTTGCCCCATGTTAGTGCGTAGAGTGTTAAGGCATAGCTTCTCTTTGTTGCATGTGGACTATGTAAAACTAAATAGTAAATGGAATTATCGGGGCGTGATAAGCCCTTATCATCGCATATATTACATTGACGATGGCGAAGGAGAATTGTCTGACGCGGAAAAGAAATTCAAATTAGAAGCGGGGTATTTGTACATTATTCCAAGTTACACCTTATGTGATCTGGTGTGTACCAATTTTTTAAGTCAGTACTTTGTCCAGTTTTTTGAAGAATCACTGGAGGGAGAATCCTTGTTTCCTGCAAACCCATCCATATTAAAAGTTAAAGCCAATGAAGTGGACACTATCAATTTTAGGCGATTGATAGAAATAAATCCCGGCAGAGGGATCAATCGCTCTGATAACCCCCAAGTATATGAAAAGCACACTTATTACAATGAATATCAGCAATTAAATAACCATCAAAGTTTATCTGTTTTTTTGGAAACACAGGGAATTTTATTGCAGTTTCTATCGCGGTTTACCCTACCTGAAATATTTAAACAGAAAGGCCAGCAGTTTATTCCCGAGAAAATTTTGGATGCCATGCGGTTTGTACAGGCTAACCTGCATTTACCTCTAACAGTTACATCATTAGCAGAAAGGGCCAATCAAAATGCCGAATACTTTTCGAGGACGTTTGAGGCACATACCGGTACCCGGCCATTGGCCTACATTACAGAAAAAAGAATTGAGCGTGCCCAGCATATGATAGGCGCAAGCAGGCTGCCTTATGAATCTATAGCCGAATTGACCGGTTTTAAAAGCTTATCAAACTTTTCAAGAACATTTAAAAGAGTTACAGGGCTTTCGCCAAGTGCTTATAAACACCGTATAAATAGTTCATATTCCGAATAAACAATCGGTTTTAGTGCAAAAAATAGTCTGTTTATGTAAAATTTTTGGTTTAACGAAAGTCTAATTTTGTTTAAGACTAAAACCTAAGTGTCTTAAAAACCAATTATTATTAATATCCTTAAATGAAAAAGTTATTTTACTTGTCTGTCCTGATGGGTTTATCAGCTGTTGTTTCAGCACAGCAACCGAAATTTGGTAACGTTTATTCTTTCATCGAAAATACATCGGTATTTGAAGTTAACCAGATTGAAGGCCACACGGTTAGTATTCCCTTTAAATCGGTTAGTGAAGCATTAAACGCTCAGCAAGCGAAGTCAGCTAACGTGCTTTCGTTGAATGGAAAGTGGAAGTTCCATTTTGCCAATACTCCGGAAGGCACACCCA
>CAZTAU010000007.1:0-104435 GCA_964611565.1 uncultured Mucilaginibacter sp.
ATTGGTTAGTAAAGGCCCCTGCCCATCAGGGGCTTTACTTGTTTTAGGCCTTTTTGTATCTGAAAAATTACTATAACAAAAAAGCCGGATGTATTTACACCCGGCTTTTTGCTTTGAGCTTTATGCCTTTAGCTTATTAAAAGAATTTAAAACCAACGCTTACGGACCATAAATTTTGTTTTTGGCCATAGTTTTTATTAATTTCTGTAAGCCCGCCCTCGTAACGCACATCAGCAGTTATTGGGCCTATATCAACACCGGCACCGGCCTGGTAACCCAGGGTGCTGTTTTTATAATTGCCAAAATCGGCATAAGCACCGCTAAAGTTGGCGGAGAAGTTTTTGTCCTGGTCCATAATATAAGAATATACCGGGCCAACCATTAAACGGAAATTTAAACTGTTAGAGCCGAATGATTTACCTAATAACAAAGGAACATTCAACGTGGTAAACTTAATATCGCCATTATAGGCGGCTGTGCCAACATTACCATTTACCTTACCACCAGAACTGGCTACATATACCTCGGGTTGTACATAAAAGCTGCTACCAAAACGCGCAAATAAACCTGCCTGGTAACCTGTTACGGTTGATTCACTTAAATTATCGTTGTTGATCTTAGAAAAATTTATACCCCCTTTAATACCAAAGGTACTTGATTGGGCATGTGCGCCTAAACTTATTATTAACAGAGTAGCTGCACTTAATAGATACTTTTTCATAGTTGTAAATTTTAGTTAGTATAAATATATATTAACAATTGCCTTGCCAAAATTTTACAAATAGCAACCTTGTTTTTTTATATTTTTGTGAAAACATTTAATTTATGGCAGAGATTAGTATTTCAAATAAGGAGTGGGAGAGAATAAAAATAAAGGTACAAAGAAAGTATAACCACTTAACCGACCAGGAATTACAATATACCGAAGGACAGGAAGATGGGCTGATAACCCGTTTAATGGACCTTGTGAAGCGCGATCGTAAGTATGTGGTTTTCACACTGCAAAAAGCTTTAGTGAACATAGATAATAATAGGCTATAAAATCAGTTACTAATATAAACTATCTTCCTTTTTTGTAGTTTTATATATATCAATCATATTTAACCATATTAAAATGAGGGCTTTGGTAAAAGCGTATAAAAAGCTGATCATATCCGGTGGGATAGTGTTATTAGCTATAACTACATGGAGTTTTAGTGATGATCTGTTTCAGATATCAAAAAACCTGGAAGTGTTTGTATCTCTGTACAAAGAGATAAACGTTAATTATGTAGATGATATCAACTCGGCAAAAATGATCAAAACGGGTGCCGATGCCATGTTGCAAGGGCTAGATCCGTATACCGAGTTTGTGCCGGAATCTGAAATTGAAGATTATAAGCTGCATTATGTAAGTACCCAGTACGGTGGTATTGGTGCCAGTATATTTATACGTAATAAAAAAATATTGGTATCAGGTGTTTTTGAAGGCTATCCAGCCCAAAAAGCTGATATACGTGCCGGCGATGAGTTATTACAAATAAACGGTGTATCGCTTGAAGGAAAAAACAATGACCAGGTAAGCCAATTACTAAAAGGCTCAAAAGGTGCTACAGTAAAATTAATTGTAAAACGCGGAGATGGCCAACCTGCCGAAAAATTGCTTACTCGCGATGAAATTAAGCAACCAAATGTATCATACTATGGTATGGTTGATGGTAATATGGGGTATATTAAACTGGACAGATTTTTAGAGAACTCGGCCCAGGAGGTTATGGATGCTGTTATCGCGGTAAAAAAGAATAACCCTAATGGCATTATATTAGATCTTCGCTCAAATGGTGGCGGTATTTTGCAGGAAGCTGTAAAAATTGTAAACCTGTTTGTGCCAAAGGATGTAATGGTAGTATCGCAAAAAGGAAAAATAAAAGAGAAAAATTATACCTGGAATACGGTTAGCACACCCATTGCAGGCGACCTGCCTTTAACCGTATTGGTAAACAATCATTCTGCCTCAGCTTCTGAAATTGTAGCAGGTGCGCTACAAGACCTGGATAGAGGGGTAGTTATTGGCCAGCGTAGTTATGGTAAAGGGCTGGTACAGCAAACATTTCCGTTGGAGTATAACAGCTTAGTAAAAATTACTATAGCCAAATATTATGTACCATCAGGCCGTTGCATACAAGCGCTTGATTATACGCACCGCCAGGACGATGGTAGTGTATTAAAAGTAGCCGATTCATTGATACACGAATTTAAAACTAAAAATGGCCGCTCGGTATATGATGGCAGCGGTATTTACCCCGATCTTTTTATTAAACAGGATAAATATGCTACGGTTACCCAAGCTTTAATAAGTAAATTATTTTTGTTTGATTACGCTACAAAATATCGCGAATCACATCCAAAAATTGCTGAAGCGGCTGCATTTAAACTGACCGATGCGGAGTATGATGATTTTACAAAATTTTTAGCCACTCAAAATTATACCTACAGCACCCCTGCCGAAAGAGTACTGGACAATTTAAAAACAGATGCTACTAATGAGAAGGAGTTTAAAGTAATACAAGCCGAGTACGATGCTTTAAAAACAAAATTGGTTAATAGCAAAAAAAGCGATTTGCAAACACACAAAGAGGAGATTAAGCAATTATTGGAGAATGAAATTGTATCGCGCTATTATTTTGAAAAAGGCCGTAGTTTAAATAGCTTTAAGTATGATAAAGAGTTAGCCAGCGCAGTAAAAACCATGCAAGATAAAGCACAATTAGCTGCCATATTAAAAGGCGATGGTGCTTATAAAGTTATTGGTAAACCCGTGTTGGCCATGGCTGCTAAAAAAGCTGCAGATGACAACTAATTAATAATAGTATCATTATATATAGTAATAAGTGCCGGGCTATAGTCCGGCACTTATTATTTAGGGCCATTAACTTCAAATATTCCCTTATTAAGTTAGCAGGAAAATAAACTAAACTATTTGTGCTTACAGTTGTCTTACATTCAAAACTAACAACTATGATTATGAAAAAGACCCTTTTTAGTACAGTTTTAATATTGAGCTGTGTACTAATTAAACCAGCCGATGCGCAAGTTCAAGTAAACTTAGGCGTTAACTTAGGTGCCCAGCCAGATTGGGGCCCTGTAGGTTACGAAACAGTAAACTATTATTATATACCAGATATTGATGCTTATTATGATGTACCGGCACGTCAATATGTATATTATAACAACAACAGTTGGATACATTCATCAAGCCTGCCACCTGCATATAGTAATTTCAATATTTATAATGGGTATAAAGTAGTAGTTAACCGCCCTAACCCATGGACTAATCATAACTTTTATAAAACCAAATATGTAGGTTATAAAGGCCGTAAGCAAGTTATTTTACGCGATAAGCCGGGTGCAAGGACTGTTGTTCATGTAAACGGTGCAGGTAAAGTTAAAGGCCCTGGCAAAGGTCCTGGTGGACCGGGTAAAGGTAATGGCAAAGGCCACGGTAAACACTAAACTATTTGCATAAAAAATTAAGCAGGCTCTTCATCTCGGAGGGCCTGTTTTATAAATGAACTATTTGAGTTCATTTGCACATCTGCATATTATTACCGTCTTTTGATGTAATATGCCTACAGGTAATAAACTCTATTTCGCATCAGATTTTCATTTAGGGGCTGGTGGTTACAAAAACAGCCGCGACCGCGAGGACCGTTTGGTACGCTGGCTGGATATGATAAAAGCCGATGCTGCCGAAGTGTATTTAATGGGCGATGTATTTGACTTTTGGTTTGAATACAAAAGTGTTGTGCCGCGTGGATACATACGTTTTTTGGGTAAACTGGCAGAACTGGCTGATAGTGGTATAAAGCTAATCTTCTTTAAAGGCAATCACGACATGTGGATGTTTAATTACTTTGAAAAGGAACTAGGTGCCACCATTGTCACCAATGAATTGGAAATAGAGCGCAGCGGCAAAAAGTTTTATCTGCACCATGGTGATGGCTTGGGTCCGGGTGATAAAATGTATAAGTTTTTGAAAAAAATATTCAGGAGCAGTATATGCCAATGGTTATTTGCACGTATACATCCAAATTTGGGTGTGGGTATAGCTAATTATTGGTCAAACCATAGCCGTATAGCAGGGAGTAAAAATATTGAACGCATTAATACCGAGCAGGAGTGGCTGGTTGTTTATAGCCGCGAATTATTAAAAAATAAGATTTATAACTATCTCATATTTGGCCATAGGCATTTACCGTTGGATATTCAGTTAACTCAAGACAGCCGCTATATTAACCTGGGCGAATGGGTAAACTATAACTCATACGCGGTATTTGATGGCGAGCAATTAACACTGCATTATTTTGAGCAAGCTAATGGCGAAACTTTATAAACGAAAAGTAAGCTTTTGGCATTCCCCTTTTAGCATTCAGCTTTAATACGTACTTTTGTGGGCTTTTTAAGCGGGTGCTGTCTTTTAAAAAGACGGTTACAATTAAGAATAATATGTTAGAAAAATTAGAAGCGATATTTCAACGCTGGAAAAATGTAGAAGGTGAATTGAGCAATCCTGATGTAATGTCAGACATGAAGCGTTTTGCCCAGTTGAACAAAGAATATAAAGACTTAACCAAAGTTGTTGACGAGTATAATATATACCGCAACATTATGAGTAATATTGATGCCAACAAACATATTTTAGCTACCGAAAAGGATGAAGAGTTTAGGGAAATGGCTAAGTCTGAGTTGGATGAATTATTAGTTCAGCAAGAGGAAAAGGAAGAACAAATACGTTTAATGCTGATACCTAAAGACCCGGAAGATTCAAAAAATGCTTTGGTGGAGATACGCGGTGGTACAGGTGGTGATGAAGCAGCACTATTTGCGGGCGACTTATACCGTATGTATATGCGTTATTGCGAAAAGCGTGGATGGAAAACTGAGTTAGTTGATTATACCGAAGGTACATCAGGCGGTTACAAAGAGATTGTATTTAATGTAATTGCCGAGGATGCTTACGGTAATTTAAAATACGAATCGGGTGTACACCGTGTACAGCGCGTGCCTGATACCGAAACACAGGGCCGTGTACATACATCAGCAGCATCTGTAGTAGTACTGCCCGAAGTTGATGAGTTTGATATTGACTTGCAGGTAAGCGATATCCGTAAGGATCTGTTTTGTGCTTCGGGCCCGGGTGGTCAATCAGTAAATACTACTTATTCGGCAGTGCGTTTAACCCACTTGCCTACAGGCATTGTTGCACAGTGCCAGGATCAAAAGTCGCAATTAAAAAACTACGATAAAGCTTTACAGGTATTACGTTCTCGTGTTTATGAAATGGAGCTGCAAAAGCATTTGGAGGAAACATCAAAAAAGCGTAAAACCATGGTTTCTACAGGAGATAGGTCGGCCAAGGTACGTACCTATAACTACCCTCAGGGCCGTTTAACAGAGCACCGTATAGGCCTAACTATTTATAACCTTACAGGTGTAATGAATGGCGATTTGCAGGAAATAATGGAAGCCTTACAATTTGCAGAAAATGCAGAGAAACTAAAAGAGGGAACAGTAGCCTGATTTTTAAATGTGCTAATCTTTCCACATTTGCACATTCTTGTCGTTTTTCATGTTAATTTCATAATAGCCGGTTAGTTTAGCTAATGTGTAGGCATTGTGTATTTGTATATACAAATATTGCTTTGCTATTTATTAGTTAATTTAATTATTTAACTATGCTGGCAGTAAAAAGATCATTAGCAAATAATAATTTAACCATCTTCAGGCGTACCGCAATGCTGATGGGAGATAATTTTGAGATCAGCGTTGTTGGTAATGACCCTGTTTGGGCCAATCAGCATATTGATATCGCTCTAAATGAGATAAGCAGAGTAGAGAAACTACTGAGTACTTTTAGCGACGACAGTATTATTAACCAAGTAAACCGCAATGCCGGTATTGCCCCGGTAAAAGTAAGTGCCGAAATATTTAATATGTTTAGCCGGGCACTACAGATATCTGAACTTACCTATGGCGTATTTGATATCACGTATGCTTCAGCTGAAAAGGAAGTATGTACGCATGATAGTAATGTATTAGCCAAAAAAGTTTATTGTATTAATTATAAAGATGTAGTGCTTGATGCAGCAAAAACCACCGTTTTTTTAAATAAAAAAAATATGCGGATAGGTTTTGGTGCTATAAGTAAAGGCTATGCAGCCGATAGGGCAAAATACGCTTTGCAAATGGCTGGTGTAAACAGCGGGGTAATTAATGCAGGTGGCGATTTACTGACCTGGGGATTACAGCCTGATTTTACAGCATGGACCGTTGTCGCAGCCGATCCGGAACAGGAGGGGAAGCCATATGCGCACATCAACATTAGTGATATGGCAATAGCTACGTCAGTTAATGCCGAAAAATATGCTACCATAAACCCGGTTGTTTCAAGCACTATTGATCCTAAAGGCGGATTTATAGTGAGTGATATTGCCAGTGTAAGTATATTAGGCCCAACTGCAGAGTTTGCTGATGCTATGGCTACACCCATAATGGCCATTGGTATAAATGGAGGACTTTATTTAGTAAGCCAGCTAAACCAAATAGGTTGTATTATAGTTGATGACCATAACCGCGTTTACACCTCACGAGATATCCTTATTGCAGAATAATATTATCCTATGGTATTAATAGCAGTTGTATAATTGTACAACTGCTTTTTTGTGTAATACAAATTAATACATTAGCTTAAATAAATCACATTTGACATTTTTTAACACTTGTTTTTTTCAATGGTAAAGCGGATTGCATATATTGTTATGTTATTGATGTTTGCATCGTGCTTATCATTTGCGGGTAGCGTAAAAATTATCCGCTATAGATATGCTTTTTTATATTCAAAGCCAATACAGGGGTTTCAAGATTCTTTATCAAAAAAATTAAAACAGCAACAGGAGGAAGAGAAAAAAAGAATTAAAGAAATTTCAAAAGCGCGGCGCCAGGCAAAACCCGAAAAAATTGATGAAAATGGTAATGAAGTAGTTGTGCCGGTAAGAAAAAGCCAGCGTAGGCCGGTAGGTGTTGAGCGTCCACCCGAAATTCCTAGAAGAAATAACGATTAAATCATTAGTAGATGAGATACTTTAGCGTATTGCTTTTAATAATAGCCCTTGCCCCCATTAAACTAATGGCGACAGATCGTCCATTATTAACTATGCCCGTAAAGCAGATGGTTGCAGATACAGATACAATGGTTCGAAAGCAATCAGTATCTGTAGGATTAGCTTATGGTAGCGATGCTATGTTTTTTGGACGTACCGGGCCAATCAGATACCCGTACTTATCAGCCAATGCGGTATATAATACCAAGCAAGGTTTTTTTGCTTATGGTTCAGTATTACGTTTAATAGGGTATCGTACTTCAATTGATGAAATTGATATAGGCGGAGGATATTTATACAAACCCTCAAAAAAATTAACCGGTGTTATTAGCTACACACACTTTATTTTTAATAAAGAGAGGCGGGTGATAGAATCGGCATCATCGCATGATATTAATTTCAAAAACACATATGATTGGAAATTTATGCGTTCGAGCATAACTTTAGATTACCTTTTTGGAAAAGCATCTGATTTTTTTGTGACGCTAAACGTGTCAAAATACTTTGAACCTAATTGGCGCCTTTGGGGTGAGAATGATTACCTTACTTTTAACCCGGGCATTAGCGCCATTATTGGAACACAAAACTTTGTGGAAAAATATGCTATTGACCAACAAGAAAGGTTGGTGTATAATAATATAATAGTAAATGGTACTCCAAACCGAGTGCCCTATAATAATGGGAGATTTAACGCGCTTAATTATAGTTTTAAAATACCAATAGCCTATAACATGCCTCATTATACTTTTGAAGCATCGTATAAGTATTCAATACCCGTAAACGTTGAAGGTGCATTAAGGAATAGGCGCGAAGGTTTTGTTAACTTAACATTTTACTATTTATTTTATTAAGGCAAAATGAATGTATTAGTAATTGAGGACGAAAAAGCATTGGCGCATGAGGTAGAAGTATTTTTAACCAATTACAATTATAAATGCGAGGTTTGCTTAACGGGAAAATCGGCGTCTGAAAAAATTGGTGTTAATTTATTCGATTTTATACTAATTGACCTGGGGCTTCCTGATTATGATGGGTTAGATCTGTTAACAGAAGCAAAAAAGAATAACCCTGATGCAGCGTGTATTATATTAACTGCACGTGCTGAAGTTAATGACCGTATTAAGGGGCTTGACCTGGGAGCTGATGATTATCTGCCTAAACCTTTCTCGTTATTAGAACTGCATAGCCGTATGCAAGCCATAGTACGTCGTAAATTTGGTTTAAAACAAAATATTGTAGAGTTGGAAGGTTTTATCATCAACCTTACAGAACGTACCATTGCGTATCAAAATACGGATATAAATACCATTACTAAAAAGGAGTTTGATTTGATAGCCTACCTGATATTGCATAAAAACCGAACGCTAACTCGTATGCAATTAAGCGAGCATATTTGGGGGAGTATTGTTAATAACGATTATGACTCCAATTATATTGACGCGCACATTAAAAACATCCGTAAAAAGTTAAACGTTTATGCCCAGCCCGATTGGTTGGAAACGGTGCGTGGTTTAGGCTATAAAATAAAAATTAACGCTTAAGTAATTTTGAAACTTAAAACCAAACTTACGCTGTTTAATGCCATCTCAAAGCTGGTAATTGTAATACTGTTTATATTGCTATTGCCGGTAATTATTAAAAATATCAATGAAAGTTTTACTGATAGCAAGCTGCGGAAGCAAAAAGATCAGATATTAAAAATTATTAAAAAAGCAGGAGTTGACGATTACGTATATGCCACCTATTCGCCACTTAAGGAAGAGTATTATAGCCTTGATATTGATTCATTAAACCAGGGTTTAGACACCATAAAAAACGAAAGCCGTAAAATAGAAGGAGATACCATACAATACCGTATTTTGAGCCATAACTTTGTAGAGGGTAATCAAAACTATCTTTTGGAAATTGGCAAAAGTGTTGATACTATTGATGAGACTACTGCGCCATTACAAAATATAGCCTTCCAGGTTTTGGTGGGGATGATCTTGCTAACCATTTTGGCCGATCAGTTATATTCAAATCACTTACTGCGGCCATTAAGCCTTATTATTAAAACTAAGTTAATAGGCCGCAAGTTTCCCAATTTTGGCTCGTATATAGAGGTTAAGACTACTACTAGCGATTTTCAACATTTGGATATCAGCATCCATAAAATGGTGGAAACAATTGAGCAGACCTTCCAAAAAGAACGGGAATTTATATCCAATGCCTCGCACGAGTTAATGACACCTATATCTATCCTTCAATCAAAAATTGAAAATATGTTTGAGCAGGATGATGTGGCCGATGAGGTAAAGTTCCGGCTGCTGGAGATGCAGAAAATATTGAATCGCCTTAAAAGCATAACTAAAACTTTACTGCTGATATCGCAAATTGAAAATGAACAGTTTTTAAAAGAAGACAGTATTAATGTAGTTGACTTGCTGCAACAAGTTAATGACGAAATATCTATAAGGTTACAGGAGAAGAATATTAATTATGAATTATCGGTTCCGCCAAACTGGGTGTTTGTAAACGTCAACAAATTTTTGCTGTTCAATTTATTTTTTAATTTGATAAATAATGCCATCAAATACAATCGCGATGGTGGAGACATTAAAGTTATCGGCGTTACCGAAGAAAATACTTTAAGTATACACATTACAGACACAGGTATTGGAATTGCCGATGAAGATATGCCTTATATTTTTCAACGGTTTAAAAAGCTAAGCCAATCATTACAACAGGATAGTTTTGGCCTGGGCCTTCCTATTGTAAAATCAATTGCTGCTTTTCATGGTATTGAAATAGATGTACAATCTGAAAGGGGGGTAGGCAGCACCTTTAAATTGATCTTCCCGCCGGGATTAATACAAAGCTGACATAAAACCCTTTGGCTTATAAATGGTTATACTCATTACTAAATTAGTATAATTATGAGGTCTATCTGGAAAGGTTCAATAGGTTTTGGTTTGGTAAGTATCCCTGTAAAGCTGTTTTCGGCAGTGCAAACTACTTCGTTAGATTTTGATATGTTAGATAGCCGCGATCATTCGCGCATACGCTACCAACGCGTAAACGAGCATACACACAAAGAGGTACCTTACGATAAAATTGTAAAAGGTTATAAACTCAATGATGATTATGTAATAATGGATGACCAGGACTTTGAAGAGGCAGCTCCTGAAAAAAGCCGGGTTATTGAAATACAAAGTTTTGTAGATATTGCCGAAGTTAACCCAATGTTTTACGAAACATCTTATTATACCGAGCCGGATACAAAAAACAATAAAGCCTATGCGCTTTTATTACAAGCATTGATCAAATCAAAAAAAGCAGGCTTGGCCCGTTTTGTATTGCGCAGTACCGAAAGTTTATGCATGGTGCATCCGGTTGATAATGTTTTGGTTGTTACCCGCATCCGTTTTGGCCAGCAAATACGCAGCACCGAGGATCTGAACATTGCCAAAGTAGAGGTCAACAAAAAAGAGTTGGAAGTAGGCCTGGCATTGATTGACCAGTATGCCGAACACTTTGATGTATCAAAGTTCAAAGATGAGTACAATGATCAGTTGTTAAATATCATAAAGGCCAAATCAAAAGGTAAACGTGCTACGGTTAAAAAGCTAAAACCACGCAAAACAACAGGTGATGACTTGTATGAACAGTTAATGGAAAGCCTTAAAACTAAAAAAGGCGCATAAATTTCATTATTAGGATATATTTTTTCTGTTAAAGAAATTATTGGTACGGTATGTGTATTCATTATTGAAAAACATATAAATTACACTACCATGGCAACTACTAAAGTAAAACAACCACAGCAAACCGGCGACGTGCAAGAGTCGGCATTAAACGAATTATTTATTGACGGATTAAAAGACCTTTACTGGGCCGAGAAGCACCTGGCTAAAGCGTTACCTAAAATGGCTAAAGCAGCTACGTCTGATGAATTACGCACAGCAATTGAGGATCACCTGGCCGAAACAGAAAATCATGTTACGCGCCTTGAAAGCGTTTTTGAATCAATAGATGAAAAAGCGGTAGCCAAAAAATGCCCTGCTATGGAGGGATTGATTGAGGAAGGTAATGAGATCGTATCAGAAACCGAAAAAGGCAGCCTTACCCGTGATGTTGGAATTATTTCGGCTGCACAAAAAATTGAGCACTATGAAATTGCTTCGTACGGTACATTAAAAACCATAGCTGCTATATTAGGCCATAATGAAGCCGTTGAAATTTTAGACGCGACTTTACAGGAGGAGAAAAATACCGACAGCAAATTAACAGGTATTGCCGAAGCCGGTATCAATCAATCTGCTTCAAGCGAGAAAGAATAAGGATAAGTTGAGTTTTTGGAAGAGAGGACAGGCTGTAAAAGGCAGGTCCTTTTTTTATCAAAGTGTATCACAAAAAACGCCGCTTAAATTAAGCGGCGTTTTTTGTGATAATATTTAGATATGTTTAGAGAGCGGTTGGTCTTCTGATTATACCTAATATAAATGCTATTACAGCAATCACCAATAAAATATGGATAATACCGGTTGCCGAATAAAGAAAAAATCCTAATGCCCATCCTATAATCAGGATAACTGCAATAATATACAATAGTGAATTCATAGTAGTGTGTTTTAGTTAATGTTTCATAGATTATATATATAATATATATTGCTACGAAATTGTTTTAACTAAAACCTCACTATTTTAATTTAAGCCATTTATTTTTTACTATTTGTTGCTGTGGGCTTAGGTTAGGTAATGCATCTAGGGTATATTTTACCTGTGTGTTTCTTAATAGGGTAACGGGTATGTCTTTTTTCAGCCCATCCCTGCTAATAGTAAAAACTACTTTATCTCCGGTGTTCTTGTCATTCAACAGGCCTTTTACATCCGTTAAAGTTTTGCCATCCATGGCCAATAATTGGTCACCTACGTTAAGCCCGTCTTTCCATGCAGCGCCGTCACGTAATACTGCCGTAACTACTATTTTTTTGTCGGCATTAACACCTGTACCGATACCCAATGCCGGGTCATTACTTCCCTCATATTCGTCTTTTAATTGAAAGCCTGCATATGCCAGGTATTTATTAAAATTAAGCGGGGTTAGGCCGGTTATATAATTTTTATAAAAATCATCCAGTTTTTTGCCTGCAAATTTTTCAAGTGCCAGTTTAAATTCGGCATCAGTGTACCCACGCTTTTTTACTTTATAATATTCATTATACATATACTTCATCACATCGTCTAATGATTTAGCACCATTAGTGCTATTGATGATCTCTAGGTCAAGCAGCAGCCCAATAAGGGCTCCTTTGCTGTAATAAGATATGGTGCTATTTGCCGAATTTTCATTAGGGCGATAAGCTTTTATCCAGGCATCATAACTAGCATCAGCTACCGGTTGGATATTAACGCCCGGCTGATTCTCCAGGGCACTGATATTATCTGACAAGATTTTGAAGTAATTTTCAGGTGGAAATAATTGCGCGCGCCTTAAAGTAATATCCTGGTAATATGATGTAAAGCCTTCGGCTATCCAAAGGTTGGTGGTATAGTTTTCATTGTCATAATCAAACGGGCCCAGCGCAATGGGGCGTAAACGTTTAACGTTCCATAAATGAAAATGCTCATGAGCAACCAAACTTAAAAATCCGTAATAGCCATTATTTTTTTCATCTGTATATCCAGCGCGCGAAGCACCTAATACGGTCGAGCTTAGGTGCTCCAATCCGCCGCCGCCCTTTAAATAGTTATGTACAATAAAAATGTACCGTTTATTAGGGTTTTCGCCAAAAATTGCAGTCTGCTCATCAACTATTTTTGCTATGTCTTTTTTAAGGCGCTCTTTATCATATGTGCCTTCTCCACTCATCGCAATTTCATAATTTACCCCGCTAGTGGTAAAACCAAATACGTCCTGATTACCAACTTCAATAGGCGAGTCGAACAAAATGTCATAATTAGGCGCGGTTAAAGTAAAAGCATCATTGTTAACTGTAGCTAAACTGGTTGATACTTTATCCCATTTTTTATAGGGGATGATATGTATAGTTGACGGCTGGTTAAGCATCCCGGCGGGATAGATAAAAATATCCGGTGATGATAAAAACGCATGTTCTACATCAATAAAACTGGTACGTACCGAAACCTCAAAAGCATATACTCTGTATTTTACGGTTATAGCCGATACACCGGTTGTATTAATGCGCCATATATTTTTACGTGTTTTATTAATGCCAATACTTTTACCATTGGCCGAGGCGCTTATCGTTTCAATATTCCGGGCAAACTCCCGTACCAAATACGAGCCCGGTGCCCATACCGGCATTTTAAGATCAAGACTTTTTTGCGTTAAACCACTTACCTGCATTTCAACATCAACATAATGCGCTTGTGCCTCGGGAAAGGTTAAAGTGTAATGAATTTTGGATGTTCCTGCTGCATGGCCTGCCGATGTGATCATAAAAGATAGAAATAAGAAAGAGAGAACTGTTATATGAACTTTTTTCATGAATGCAATTTAAGAAATTTTATTTTTTTTATCCATTTTAAGCAACAGATACTCATTGTGTAAAATAGTTGATACAGGTAATTACGAAGAGGGGATAACTAATTAGATTTATAGCCGAATAAGTATATAAACTCCCCTAATATCTGCTTAGTACCAATATACCTGCTTTAATGCCTTTTAAAACAGGCAAAATAGGTGTATTTTTGCACACATTTTCCGTTAATAAGCATAACCTTCAAAATAACAACGATCGCGATTTTATGAAAATAAGATACATAGTATACATTATAATAGCCTTTGTAATTGGCTTATTGGTTTACAATAAATTTTTTAGCGCCAAAGCCAAAAAAAGGGCCGAAATGAATGAGGCTAAAGGCGGGCCGGGTGGTCCGGGAGGCCCTGGCGGAGGTAAAGATGGTAAGCGCGGCAAAGGTGGCCCTGGAGGTCCCGGTGGCCCCGGCGGAGGACCTGGTGGCGGCAGAAGAGGCGGACCTATACCTGTTAACGTAATGATTGTAAAGGATACCACCATTAGTAATAATATTGACGTAACCGGTACAATTGATGCTAATGAAAAAGTGAATTTGATAAGTGAGGTGTCAGGCAGAATAACCGGTATTTATTTTACCGAAGGAAGCTATGTAAAAAAGGGGCAATTATTGGTTAAAGTAAATGATCAGGACCTTGTGGCTTCGCTTAAACAGAATGCTTATCAGATAGCGCTGGCCAAGCAAAACGAGAGCCGTAATAAACAGTTGTTACAAAAAGAGGCTATAAGCCAGGTGGAGTATGAAACGTCCTTAACCAGCTTGAACACCTTGAATGCACAGGCAGATGTTATAAAAGCACAAATTGCTAAAACGGAGATGCGGGCACCCTTTTCAGGAACAATTGGCTTGCGTAATGTAAGCCCCGGCGGCTTCTTATCGCCTAATACTGGTATAGCTACCTTGGTAAATATGGATCCGGCAAAGATTACTTTTTCTGTACCCGAAAAATACCAGGCCTATATTAGGCCGGGCAGCAAAATAAGTTTTACTGTAGCAAGTTCATCGGTTAATAACAAGGCAACAGTTTATGCAATTGAGCCATCAATTGATGTTAACTCACGTACAATAACTGTGCGTGCTAAGGCAGCTAACTCAAAAGGTTTGCTAAAAGCCGGAAGTTTTGCCAAGATCAATTTGGCGCTTGATCAAATACCTAGAACCATTATGTTGCCTACTGAAGTAGTTACACCAGACATTAAAGGCAATAAAGTATTTATTTATGAAAACGGCGAGGCTGTACCGCGTCCGGTTACCACCGATTTGCGCACCGATACCAAAATTCAAATCACTGATGGCTTAAAGCCCGGTGATAGCGTTATAGTATCTGCCATTATGCAAATGCGCCCTAAGGCAAAATTAAAATTGGTTAAAACTATAAAATAATCAGTAGCATGAGTTTATCCTCAGTTAGTATAAAAAGGCCGGTACTGGCAACAGTTATGTCTGTTGTGATAGTAGTATTTGGTATAATTGGCTACAATTTTTTAGGTATACGTGATTTTCCTTCAGTTGATCCGCCCATAATCAATGTGCGAACAACTTATACAGGTGCAAACTCTGATGTAATTGAGTCGCAAATAACCGAACCTTTAGAGAAAGCCATTAATGGTGTGCCGGGTATAAAAAACATATCATCAACCAGTTCGGTTGGTAGCAGTAATATTACTGTTGAGTTTGAACTGGATGCCGACCTGGAGACGGCCGCCAATGACGTGCGCGACAAAGTTAGCCAGGCACAGCGCCAGTTGCCGCAGGATATAACAGCTCCGCCGGTTGTTACTAAGGCCGATGCCAATGCAGATAACATTATAACCGTATCAGTAAAAAGCAACAAGCGCAACATTACGCAGGTAAATGATTATGCCGAGAATGTTTTAATGGAAGGCCTGCAAACCATTCCCGGCGTAAGTGCGATTAATATACAGGGCACGCGTCAGTATGCCATGCGTTTATGGATAGATCCTAATAAATTAACCGCATTAGGTTTGGCGGCCAATGATATATCTACAGCACTTAACCGCGAAAACGTGGAATTACCTGCCGGTAAAATTGAAGGTAATAAAACAGAGCTGAGCATAAGGGCGGTAGGTAAAATGACTACCGAAAAGGAGTTTAATGATCTGATAATTCGTGCTGATAGTAACCGCGTTATACGTTTAAGTGATATCGGTTATGCTGTATTAGGCTCGGCAAATGAGCAAACTTCTTTTAAAGAGTCAGGATCATTACAGGTTGCTTTGGCTGTAGTACCGCAGCCCGGAGCTAATTATGTGGAGATAGCTAAGGAGTTTTATAAAAGATTCGAACAGTTAAAAAAGGATCTTCCGGAAGATATAGAAGTGAAGGTATTGGTTGATAAGACCAAGTTTATTAAGCAATCAATTACAGAGGTTGAAGAAACATTGGCTATATCATTTATACTGGTTGTAATTATTATTTACCTGTTTTTTAGGGATTGGCTCATAGCGTTCAGACCGCTTATTGATATACCTGTATCATTGATAGGTACATTCTTCATTATGTACGTGTGTGGGTTTTCTATTAATATCTTAACCTTGCTGGGTATTGTTTTGGCAACCGGTTTAGTGGTTGATGACGGTATAGTTGTTACTGAAAATATATATAAGAAAATAGAAGAAGGCATGGATGCGCGTAAAGCCGCATTTCTTGGTTCTGCCGAGATATTCTTTGCTGTAATTTCAACGTCGGTTACGCTTGCGGCAGTGTTTTTGCCCATAATGTTTCTTCAGGGATTTACGGGCCGTTTGTTCCGTGAATTTGCGGTGGTTGTGGCAGGCTCGGTGTTAATATCAGCTTTTGTGTCACTTTCATTAACACCAATGCTTAGTGTAAAACTTGTACGGAAAAATCATAAAAAATCTAAGTTTTATGAACGCACTGAGCCTTTTTTTGTAAAAATGACCAACGCTTATACCGAAACGCTTACCAATTTCATGAAGCGCAAATGGATAGCAGTGGTTGTGTTAGTGGCTTCATTAGGGATTGTTTGGGGGCTAAATGGTGTTTTGCCATCAGAACTTGCACCTTTGGATGACCGTAGTTTTTTACGTTATTCTGTAACGGGTCCCGAAGGGGCATCGTACGAGTTTATGGCTGATTACATGGGCAAGGTGTCGAATATGGTGGCTGACTCGGTGCCTGAAGCCAATATGAATGTGGAAATTGTTGGCTTTGGTGGGGGCGGCTCGGGCGGTGTAAATAGCGGTTTAGGACTAATAGGGCTTGTAGAGCCTGATAAACGCGAGCGCACTCAACAGGAAATTGCTGATGCTTTAACAAAAAGCCTGCAAAAATTTCCGGATGCCAGGGCAATTATTACACAGGAGCAAACTATAAGTGCGGGCGGTGGTGGTGGCCGTAATGCCCAGCCAATACAATATGTACTTCAGAATCAAAATTTTGAGAAAATACGTCAGGTACTTCCCGGATTTTTGGAAAAAGTTACGCAAAGCCCCGTATTTGTAACAC
The DNA here is from genome assembly GCA_964611565.1 of uncultured Mucilaginibacter sp. Classification (GTDB taxonomy): domain Bacteria; phylum Bacteroidota; class Bacteroidia; order Sphingobacteriales; family Sphingobacteriaceae; genus Mucilaginibacter. Next base: position 17,169 of record CAZTAU010000007.1, read on the forward strand.
CTGATGTGAATTTAAAATTTACTAAGCCCGAATTGAGGGTTACAACCGATAGAGAGCGAGCTCGTGACCTGGGCGTTTCTGTTGCTGACATAGCACAGGCATTACAGCTGTATTATAGTAATAGCCGCTTGAGTTATTTTTTAATGAACGGAAAGCAATACCAGGTAATAGCGCAAGCCGATAGAGCCAATCGCGATCAGCCGTTGGACCTAAAGACACTATATGTTCGTAATTCGCGCGGAGAGCTTATACAGCTGGATAATGTGGTGAAAGTGGATGAAGATGCTACGCCACCTTCAATATTGCATTTTAACCGTTTTAAAGCGGCAACTATACAAGCAGGCCTTGCTCCGGGTTATACCATAGGCGATGGTATAAAAGAAATGGATAAGATAGCCAAATCAACTTTGGATGAAACATTTAGTACAGAATTAAGCGGCCCATCACGAGATTTTGCCGAGAGCGGATCAAATATAATGTATGCTTTCATATTTGCCCTGCTACTGATATATCTGGTATTAGCTGCCCAGTTTGAAAGCTTTAAAGACCCAATTATAGTAATGCTTACTGTGCCATTAGCGGTAGCCGGGGCCTATTTATCATTATGGCTTTTTGATCAAACGCTAAATATTTTCGGCCAGATAGGTATCATCACACTGGTGGGTTTGGTAACTAAGAATGGTATCTTAATTGTTGAATTTGCTAACCAGCAAATGGAACATGGCATGAAAAAATATGATGCTGTAATTGCTGCCGCAACAGCGCGTTTGCGCCCTATTTTAATGACTAGTTTGGCCGTAGTATTGGGCTCGGTACCTATTGCGCTGGCTTTGGGTGCAGGTGCAAAAAGTCGTGTATCGTTGGGTATTGTAATTATTGGAGGGATGCTTTTCTCGTTAATTTTAACATTATACGTTATACCTACAATGTACGTTCTTATTGCATCTAAAACACGTCGTGACCCGGATGCAGAAGTTGACCCAAGCGAAACCAAGCCCAAAAAAACAGCACCAAAATTAGTTGAACAAGAATAAGTAACTTATAGATGAAACTTAAAATAATAGCTTGCTTCATTTTTTTATTTACAGTTTTTATAAGCGTAGTTAAGGCGCAAAATCCGCCTTTGTTAACCTTAAAAGAAGCAGTTGAAATTGCATTGCAGAATAACTATAATATTAAAATAACACAAAACGCCAGTGCCATTGCCAAAAACAATGTTACTTTGGGTAATGCCGGTTTCCTGCCATCTGTTAATGGAAATTTTAGTTCAACCAATAGTGTTCAAAATACTAATCTTACACGGGCAGATGGTACAACAACATCTTTTACTAATGCAAAAAATACCAATATAAGCCGGGGCGTTACACTTAACTGGACCATATTTGATGGCTTTGCCATGTTTGCCAATTATGACCAGTTAAAGGAGCAAAATAAACTGGGAGAGTTATATGCACGCGATACTATAGTAAGGACAGTGAGTAATGTGGTTTCTACATATTATAACCTTGTTAACCAAAATGAGGTATTGTCATCTTTAAAAGGGGCCATGCGCATTTCAAAAACCCAGTTACGGTATGCCAATGATAAATTTGCGGTAGGCGCCGTTTCAAGGCTTGAAGTATTAAACGCAGAAGTAAATGTAAATACCGACACTGCTAATTACGTAAGGCAATTGCAACAGTTTAAAAACACCAAAATACAATTGAACCAACTGCTGGTAAGAGACCTTCAAACAGATTTTACAGTGGTTGATACTATAATTGTTGACGATAAAATTGTTTTAGCGGATATATTGTCCAACGCAGCATCGCAAAACCCTACTATTTTGGCTGCCCAGATAAATAAGCGTTTGGCCGAAATTAATTTGAAACAGGTAAGGTCAACCCGTTACCCACAAATAGGGGTTACTACCGGTTATAACTTTAGCAACAGCCGGTCGCCAAGTGGATTTGCACAGATGCAAAACGCGCAGGGATTAAATTATGGTTTAACAGCTACCATCAACATATTTGATGGTTTTAATCAAAATCGTCTTGAAAAAAATGCGAAAATACAGATAGATAACTCGGCATTAGCTTTTAGCAGGGCCAAACTAAATGTGGAGACACAAATAAATACATTATATACCAGCTATGTTACCGGGTTAGAATTAACAAAACTGGGCCAAAGTAATGTTGAGGTTGCACGCCGTAATTTGGAGATAACTTTAGATAAATATAGGTTGGGTAATATTACTACACTTGAAGTAAGGCAAGCCGAAGAAAATTATGTGAATGCACAGGTAAATTATTTTGCGGCACAATACCAATCTAAAATAGCCGAAATAACTCTTAAGCAAATTACTAACAATATTAATATTCAATAATATAATAATATTAAACTAAAAGCTTATTTTTGGTTTAAATGACCGAATGTTATCGCACTTCTTATTCTACCTGCCTTGTAGTTGATGATAATTACATTGATAATTTGGTCACTCGCAGGCTTTTAGAAATATGCAATTTTGCAAAAAATATTATTTTAACTGAATCTCCTACTGACGCTATAGAATCATTGCGTAATGGTACGGTAGTACCCGATGTTATTTTTTTAGATATCAGGATGCCACTAATGGATGGGTTTGAGTTTATGCAGGAATTTGAAAAGCTGGATATAAGCAAGAAAAATATAAAAATATATTTATTGTCATCTTCACTTGACCCGGTGGATGTGCAAAGATCATCAGACAATGGATATATAACGCAACTTATTCACAAACCCCTCACCAAACAAATACTCGAAGGAATTTCTGTATGATATTAGTTGCTGATAGCGGCTCTTCAAAAACTGATTGGTTGCTTTCGCAACCCGAACAAAGTCCTAAAGAATTTAGGACACCCGGATTAAACCCTTATTTTTTAACAGAAAAGGAAATTGTAAAAGTACTGCAGGAAAAGGCTAAAGACCTTATTACCTATGGTGCTGATGTTGCGGAAATATATTTTTTTGGGGCAGGCTGTTCCAGTCCCGACAGGCATGAGATAGTATCAAACGCTTTAAGCACATTATTTCCTAAAGCATATATTAGTGTCGATAGCGACTTGTTGGGCTCGGCGTACGCCACCTGCGGGCATGAGAAAGGATTGTGCTGTGTATTGGGTACGGGCTCAAATATATCTTTTTTTGATGGCGAGGAGATACACTCGGGCCAGCATGGATTGGGTTTTGTTTTGGGTGATGAAGGATCGGGCACCTGGTTTGGTAAAGCTTTAATAACCGATTTTTTATATGGCAATATGCCGGACGATATCCACTTTAAGTTTGACAAAACCTATGGCCTAACTAAGGAGATTGTAGTAAGCAATGTTTACCAAAAGCCACGGGCCAATTCGTACCTGGCATCATTTGCTCGTTTTTTAAATATAATTCGCAGCACCCATTACGGGCAAGCAAAACTCAAGGAAGGGCTGTTAGAGTTTATTGAAACCAATATTAAATCGTACCCACAATACCATCAATATAAATGCAATTTTGTAGGCTCAATAGCCTTTGTATTTGCCGACGAATTAAAAGTACTATGCGAAGCCAACAATATTAACGTTGGCAAGATCATCCGCCAGCCTATACATGATCTAATGGAGTTCATTTTGACAAGGGAAGAAGGCGGCCCCCTTTAAACGGCGGAGCTTACCTTTCTTTTCAACCTAACCCTCACCATAATAAAAAGTATTCCCATCACGGCCAAAAAACTACCTGTCTTAGGTAAATAATCGCCGTAAGTTACATAAAAAGTAAGGTCCGAATTTAAGTTAATGTCTTGTTTGATAGCTGCTTTAACCCACCATTTGGTTTGTTGCACAATATCGCCACGTTGGTTAATAAAAGCAGATATACCCGTATTTGCCGACCGGCATACCCACCGGCGGGTTTCAATAGCGCGAAGCTTGGCATAATCTAAATGCTGGTCCTTGCCTGATGTGTTTTCCCACCAGCCATCATTAGTAATAATGGCGATAAACTGTGCACCGCTGCGCACAGATCTGGCCACCCACTCGCCCCAAATAGACTCATAACATATTACAGGTGCAGCACCAATGCCGCTTTGTGCGTACAATACGCCCGGTTCTTCCTGCCCCGCATAGCTGCCTGTTGCTCCACCCAATTGCTCAAATGCCGGTTTTAAAAAGGATAATGCATTGCCAAAAGGCAGGGCCTCTGCGCCGGGCACTAGTTTTGATTTATGATAAAAGTGTACCTCGGCCGAGTTCTCAATGGTAAGCGCAGTATTATAATTATCCTGAAATTCATTAGTACCATACATCGCACTTGCTGTTTCAGTCTTTTGAGTACCAAAAATTTTATTAGTTTCTGCACCGGTAATAATGGTGCCATTCTTATACTTATTTAAAAAGCTTTGAGCCTGTAAAAACAGCGGATTGGTTCTTATACGGTCCTCATTAATATACTCTGGAATTGCAGTTTCGGGCCATATAAAGAATTCGGTGTTTACTTGCCCTAGTGAATCGGACAAATGTGTAAGTGTTTGTACTTGCTGAAAAAAAGGAATATCTCCGCTTTTACTATATGGGTCAATATTGGGTTGTACCACTACAATATTTGACGGGTCGTTTTGCTCCTGGTAATTATAATAGCGGTTAAGCGACAGGCCTAATGGTAATAGCAATACCACTAAAGCGGCTGCAATTAAAGCTTGTCTTGTTTTTTTGTTTTGTGCTTCGCGGAAACCTGTATATATTAAAAATAACAGGATGTTTATTAACCATATCCATATAGTACCACCGTATACCCCGGTATATTCATACCATTGTATCCATGAATGGGCTACCGCAAAACCGTTACCCAAAGTCATCCACGGGAAGTTGAGGTCCCAGGATTGGTGCAGGTATTCATAGGCTATCCAAAAACAAACTAATCCTGCTAATCCCCAGCCGCGGTTGGATATAAGCCTTAACCTATAATACAACCAAAATGCCGTTGCCATTAATAATGGACTCAGGGAGTAAGGTATTAATGTAATAGGAATAGCCACTACTTCGCCTACCGTCTTTAAAGAGTTATAAACCCAATAAATAGATAAGGTGTTCCATATAAAAAAACCCAAAAATGCAGTTCCAAATATTTGCTTGCCTTTTTTGGCAGATGGCGATTGAATAATATCTTCTACCGCTACCAGCATCGGCACCAGGCCAAAAAACAAAAATAACGTGGTGTATTGCATAGGCGGCCATGCCAGCCAAAGCAATAGTCCCGAGAATATAGATAGTAGGATATTTCTTTTCATTATTGAAATTTGCTGGTAGGGTTTTTAAACATTTCGGAATTAAAGGCTTGCGATTGGCCCTTAGGTATGGTTAATGCTTTCCATCCGGATGCCACCATCTTACCTATAAAAACAATTTGCCCAATATGATAAGGGTAATGGGCAAGTTGCCTGTTAATGGCATCAACAACGCTATGACGCTCATTTCGGATATAGATGTCTTTATCCCAGTCGGCAGGAGTAAGGTTATCAAGCGCATTGAATAAACATTGCCAGCCTTCGTTCCATCTTTCCATCAATTCTTCCCGGGTTCTAATAATGCTCTCAAATTCCTGGTCTCGCTTGCGCCAGTCCTTTTCACCGTCAGAGGTTAAAAAATCCGTCCAGCGGCTAAGCATATTACCCCAAAGATGTTGTACAATTACAGCTATGCTGTTACTTTCATCATTGTAGCACCAAAACAGGTCCTTATCTTCCAGTTGCGCCATGGTTTTTTCGCCCAACGATTTATAGTACTGGAATTGTTTTTTCGCGCTATTTAAAAAAGACTCCATAATCTTGCTATTATGATTTACCCGCTACACAAATCACAAACTCGCCTTTTACCGGGTGTGTTTCAAAATAAGTTTTAACCTCGGCTACAGTGCCACGTACGGTTTCTTCAAACATTTTGGTCAGCTCGCGCGATACGGAAATTTGTCTTTCGGCACCAAAATAAGTAACAAACTCATCCAGCGTTTTAAGTAAACGGTGCGGCGATTCGTAAAGTATAATAGTGCGTTCCTCATCAGCCAAAAACTTATAGCGTGTTTGCCTGCCTTTTTTTAACGGTAAAAATCCCTCAAAGCAAAACTTATCGGTAGGGAAACCCGAATTAACCAGGGCAGGTACAAAAGCAGTAGCACCCGGTAAGCATTCCACTGCTATATCGTTTTTTAAAGCCTCGCGAACCAGATAAAAACCCGGATCGGATATAGCAGGTGTGCCGGCATCAGATATTAAAGCGATGTTTTTTCCTTCCAGTAAAAACTTTACTATCTCGTTTGATGATTGATGCTCATTATGCTGGTGATGCGAAAATACCTTTTGATGTATGTCAAAATGCTTCAACATAGGTGCCGATGTACGCGTATCTTCAGCAAGTATCAGGTCGGCTTCTTTTAAAACGCGTATGGCCCTAAAGGTCATATCCTCCAGGTTGCCTATGGGTGTGGGTACAAGGTATAGTTTACCGCTTTGGTTCATGGTTCATGGTTAATAGATCATAGCAGTTATTGGTATTGGACAAAAATCCATAAACCATGAACTATAAACTATGAACTAATTATATCTTTGCTTAAAAATAAAACAATGCTGCAAGTTAACTATATCCGCGATAACCGAGAACACGTTTTAGAACGTTTGGCTGTAAAAAATTTTAAACAGCCCGAATTAGTTGATGAAATTATTCAACTGGATGAAAAACGCCGTCAAACTCAAAACCGGGTGGATAGTGTTTCGGCAGAGGCTAACGCCGCCGCCAAGCAAATTGGCGATTTGTTGCGTAACGGCAAAAAGGACGAGGCGGAAGCTATAAAAGCCAAAACCGCATCTTTTAAAGAAGAGATAAAACAACAAGGCGACCAACTGGCCGCTTTAGAAGAAGAAGTATATCAAAAACTGGTTTTGCTACCTAACCTGCCGCATTCATCAGTACCTAAAGGCTTAACGCCCGACGACAACGAAGTGGTTTTAGAGAATGGGAACAAACCCGAACTACCTGCTAACGCATTACCGCATTGGGAACTGGCTGCAAAGTATAATATCATAGATTTTGAACTTGGTGTGAAGATCACAGGGGCAGGTTTCCCGGTTTATAAAGGTAAGGGTGCCAAACTGCAACGCGCGTTGATCAGTTTCTTTTTAGATGAAGCTGAAAAAGCAGGTTATAACGAAATGATGCTGCCGCTATTAGTTAACGAGGCATCGGGTTTTGGTACCGGGCAGCTACCGGATAAGGAAGGACAGATGTACCATGTTGGAGTAGATAATTTATATTTAATACCTACTGCAGAAGTACCGGTTACCAACTTATATCGCGATGTGATTTTAAAGCCAGATGAATTGCCAATAAAAAATTGCGGTTATACACCTTGTTTTAGACGCGAAGCGGGCTCATATGGCGCACACGTACGTGGATTAAATCGCCTTCATCAGTTTGATAAAGTAGAAATAATGCAAGTAGTCCATCCAGACACCTCGTATGATGTGTTGGAGGAGATGAGTATGCATGTGCAAAGTTTATTGAAAAAATTGGGTTTACCGTATCGGGTATTACGCTTGTGTGGTGGTGATATCGGTTTTGGCCAATCATTAACCTATGATATGGAAACCTGGAGCGCTGCCCAGCAACGTTGGTTGGAAGTATCTTCTGTATCTAACTATGAAACTTTTCAAAGCAACCGTTTAAAACTACGTTTCCGTAATGCCGAGGGTAAAACGCAATTGGCCCATACCTTAAATGGTAGTGCCCTGGCATTGCCACGAATTGTAGCTACCTTATTAGAGAATAACCAAACCGAAAAAGGCATTAAAATACCTGAGGCATTAGTGCCTTACACTAAGTTTGAGTGGATAGACTAATGTATAAAGCGTAAAGCTAATTTTCCCGAGAAAACGTTTTTAAATACGCTGTTTGATACTTTAGAAGGAGCAACTATTGCAGCTTGCTTTTGTTGTGGTGCATAAATAAATTGTTGTACACCCAGCGTTTTTAACAGGTCATCAACCTTGGTATGGGGTTTGGTTTTATAGCAGGATATTTTAATGTTCTTATAAAACGGGTTAGACATTAAGCGACGTAGAATTTTCTCCATTTCACTTCCCAGGAAGTCATAGTCCAATATTATACCATCTGGTCTATATTCGTGTATGGCCGGGAAAATGCGATTAATGCAGTTGATATGCACTGGATTTTTTTTAACCGGTACTATAATATGAGCGGTGGTATCGGCTACAATAAGTAAGGATTTAAGTTTGGTCTGCATCTCATAGTAAATTGTGATGTTGCTTTATACGCAATTTGCAATCAACAAGTTACAACATATTATTTATTTTTTTAAGAGTTTAATTGCAGCTTGCTAACTTTACCAAATGCAAACTATCAGCTGGGATGATTTTGAGAAAGTTGAACTTAGGGCAGGTACCATTTTAGAGGTACTTGATTTCCCGGAAGCGCGTAAACCTGCATATAAACTTAAAGTTGATTTTGGCGAGTTTGGTATCAAATGGTCAAGCGCGCAAATAACCAGACATTACACAAAAGAAGAGTTACCGGGTAGGCAGGTAGTGGGGGTTATCAACTTCCCTAAAAAGCAAATAGCTAATTTTATGTCCGAGTTTTTGGTTACCGGCTTTGCCGATGAAAATGGCGATATAGTTTTAACTGCAATTGATAAACCCGTGCCTGATGGCAGTAAATTAATATAAGATGAATTTATCTGGATGGATAATTGGCCCACAATTAGTAGGCTTTGTATTAACGCTGGCAGCGTTAATACAGATATATTTTCCGCCTAAAAAAATCAACGGTTTAGATCTTTATTTCACATCATCGGAAGAAACGAATCAAAAAATATTAGAAGAAGCGCAGCATTATTTTCCACGTTTGTTATTGAAAGTGGGTTCAATTATTTTTATTTCAGGCTTTGCAATAGCAGCAATATTACAATTTACAACATCTGGTCAACTTCGACAGGTACTTGGCTATATGTTTTTGATCATATCTATGCCAATTGGTATGCCTTTGGTAATCATGAAAACGCAGCAACGATTAGAAAAAATGTTCAAAAAATAGAGATGAGATACGTTACATTTGGCGATGAGCCGGCCATATCGCCGGATGATTTTTTTATGAAGGAGGCACTCAAAGAAGCTCGTTTAGCTTTGGCTGAAGATGAGATACCCATTGGTGCCATAGTGGTTTGTAACGGGCAGATCATCGGTCGGGGGCATAACTTAACCGAGCGGTTAAATGATGTGTCTGCCCATGCCGAGATGCAGGCGCTAACTGCCGCCGCTAACTTTATGGGTGGTAAATATTTAAAAGACTGTACACTTTATGTAACTCTTGAGCCTTGTGTAATGTGCGCGGGGGCAAGTTATTGGTTCCAGCTAAGTAAAATAGTTTTTGGCGCTTATGATACCCAGCGTGGTTTTGGCCGTATCAGTCAAAAAATTGTACACCCCAAAACGGTGGTAACCGGTGGCATATTTGAAAATGAGTGCAGCCAATTGGTTAAGGATTTTTTTAAAACGAAAAGATAATATCTATATCAACTATAAACTAAAAAAACTGACATTAATATAGAACAATAAGCAGCTTCAAACCTTATATTTGTTTACATTTTTAAACTTTAAAAAACACAACAATCATGGCATTTACACTACCGGCGTTACCTTACGCTACCGATGCATTAGAACCGCATATTGATAAGCTGACTATGGAAATTCACCATGGCAAGCACCACCAGGCTTATGTTACTAATTTAAACAAAGCGCTTGAAGGCAAACCAGAAGCTGACGCTAAAATTGAAGACATTATAAAAAGTATCTCTAAATATCCTGCTGCAGTACGTAACAATGGCGGTGGCCATTATAACCACAGCTTGTTTTGGACTATATTATCGCCAAATGGTGGCGGCGAGCCGACAGGCCCGTTAGCCGATGCTATAAAAAGCACTTTCGGTTCATTTGCCGATTTTAAAACCAAAGTATCTGAAGCAGGTGCTACCCGTTTTGGATCAGGCTGGGCATGGTTAATTGTTGGTGCTGATAAAAAATTGGCAGTAACTTCAACTCCTAACCAGGATAATCCTTTAATGGATATTGCCGAAGTAAAAGGTACCCCAATTTTAGGTATTGATGTTTGGGAGCATGCTTACTACTTAAAGTACCAAAACCGTCGCCCTGATTATTTGGCGGCTATATGGAACTCCATTAACTGGGCCAAAGTATCTGAATTGTACGCGAAAGCGATATAGTGAATTCGAATTTCGAATGTTCAATTTCGAATTTATAAAAAGACTTGTGAGTTTAAACTTGCAGGTCTTTTTTTGTATTAGCAGTTAATAAAACCAATTTGCAAACCCATTGGTTAGTACTAAAAATCATGGTTAACACATTTTGCATGATGTTAATATTAAAAAATTGATTTTCAAGTATTTAAATTGATAATTGACTTAAAATGTGTTAAGTTGTGTTAACCTTAAATTTGAAGTAAAATGAAAGCCATCGTATTAGAAGCTGCCGATAAACCTTTAGCCTGGAAGGAAGTTGCAAAGCCAACTTTAGCCCCCGGCGAGGTTTTAGTGCAAATTAAAGCCGCAGCCCTTAACCGCCGCGATTACTGGATAACCATAGGCAAATATGCCGGGATTAAGTATCCAACCATTATAGGATCAGACGGGGCAGGCATAGTTGCCGAAGTTGGCAGCAAAGCTGATAAGCAATGGCTGAATAAAGAGGTCATCATCAACCCCTCTAACAATTGGGGTGAGCATGCTGAATTTCAAGGCAAAGACTTCACCATTTTAGGATTGCCTGAGGATGGCACATTTGCCGAATATGTAAAAATCAAGGTAGACTACCTGCACCCCAAACCCACCCATTTAACATGGGAACAAGCAGCGGCAGTTCCACTGGCAGGATTAACGGCTTACCGGGCGTTATTTTCAAAAGCCAATCTACACAAAGGCGATAAAGTATTAATTATAGGCGTTGGCGGCGGTACGGGTACCTTTGCCTTGCAATGGGCCACAGCCGCAGGTTGCCAGGTGTTTGTAACCTCAGGCTCGGGCGAAAAAATTGAGCGGGCCAAAAAATTAGGTGCCGCGGCTGGTGTAAGCTATAAAGCGCAGGATTGGGTACAGCAATTGCAACAACTGGCGCATGGTTTTGATATAATAATTGATAGCGCCATTGGCCCTGATTTTGACAAAGTGCTTGACCTGGCTAATCCCGGTGCGAGGATAGTTTCTTTTGGTGCTACGGCAGGTGAGACCGGGCCATTGCCATTCCGCAAAATATTTTGGAAGCAATTGCAAATATTAGGTACCACCATGGGTACGAAAGCAGATTTTGAAGCAATGTTGCAATTATTAAATGAGCATCAAATTGTCCCGGTAGTTGATGAGGTTTTCCCGATGGAACAGGCGAATGAAGCTATTCAAAAAATGGGTAATTCGGCACAGTTTGGTAAAATAGTATTGCAAGCGTAGCGTATGTTACAGTTAAGGGTTGAAGCTATAAAATGGGAAACGCCGGATACTGCTACCTTTTATTTTGCTCAGCCATCAGGCGAGAAAATTAGCTATATAGCAGGGCAATTTATTACGCTCGTATTTACTCATCATAAAGAGGAAATACGCCGCTCGTATTCCCTTAGTTCATCACCTGATGAAGATTTGTTATCTATAACCGTTAAACGCATTACCAACGGGGAGATATCCAGGTTCATGCTCACTAAAGTTAAGGTGGGTGATATTATTAACGCGGTTGAACCATCGGGTAGGTTTACTATTTCAGGATTTGACAAGCCAAAAGATATTTTCCTGTTTGCAGGCGGGAGCGGGGTAACGCCTATTTATTCGCAACTGAAATACATTCTTAACCGGCCAGGGGAAAGCAAACTCACTTTGATCTATAGCAGTCAGGATGCCAACATAGTATTGTTTAAAGCTGAACTGGATCAATTAGCCACCCAACATCCCTACAGGTTAAAAATTATATACCTGTTAAGCAGCGAGGGTAAGCGGTTGACCAATATTATGCTTGAACAACTGATACGCCAATATGCGCAATTCGATCTGCAAAAAGCTGAGTTTTATTTATGCGGACCGTTTACTTATATGCGTATGATAAGGCTTACTTTGCTATACATGGGGCTGCAGCCGTTGCAAATCCGAAAGGAAAATTTTGTGATCGAAACTGTACATGTCAGCACCATTCCAATCAACTATCCGCCCCAAAAAGTTAAGATCAAATTTAACGGCGAAACGCATGACCTGATAGTTGGTGAAAACCAATCTATACTACAAGCTGCATTGCAAAACGATATTGCTTTGCCGTATAGTTGCCGGGCAGGTATTTGCTCGGCATGCTCAGCTAAGTGCAGTAACGGCAGGGTGCAAATGGCGGTTAACGATGTACTAACCGACCTGGATATGGCGCAAGGCTGGATACTCACCTGCACAGGCCATCCCGTTACAGATGATGTGGTGATTGAATACTTATAGTTACTCCATCATTTCCCGAACCTGCTGCATATAGGCGGCTTCGTCCATAGCATCATGAAAATCTACCCATTCATCCAAAGTAAACGTGAAGTTGATATGGTCTATCGGGGTTTTAAGTACCACACGTTCTTGTTTATCCGGAAAGGGCAACGAGCGCTCATCAAAGTCAAGTTCCTCGGTAAACTTTTTAAAATCCTTAAACTGTTTAGGTGTGAAATTAAATATCAGGTTATTGCACCAAATGTTGATGGTTTTACAATTTACACACTGGCTTATAATTACCGTGCCTTTACTGCTTAATGTTTTTGCTTCGCACATATTACCCGCGTATTTGTGCCTGAGGTACCTGCAGCCAAGGTAAGATATTTGCTGCAGGTGTCAGGACTTTAAGTAGCTAATTGTCTTTTTGTTGTTCGGTGATGTACCACCTCTTTTGCCTTGTTGGCTTTAGATTTTTTGCGCCTGCCCAGCCAGATGATGAACCCTGTTATGGGTAAACTAGCACAAATTAGACTGGCCAAAAAGGCAATTATTTTACCCGGTAAGCCTAATATTTGACCAACATGAATATCATAGTTCATGGCATTCATTTTAAGGCCTGCACTTTTATTTTGATGGGGTAAAAAGCGCATTAATTTGGCATTGTACTTATCAAAATCATAAATATCGCTTTTATAGTAATGCATTGATTTGTAGTAGGCATAGGCCGTAATAGGATGCCCCTGCCCCTGATCATCGGTATGCAAAAAAAACATATGTGCCTGCGGCGAGTTATGCTTTACGTACTTAAAAGCTTTATCCATTGGATTAATAATGGCTAAATGTTTTTTTGTAGAATCAGACTTTGGTTCTTCTAACTCATAAGCATAACTTTTACCCAGGTTAGCGGCTTTGTATATGCCCTTGTTCATCCATTCAAAAGCAATAGCTAAACCTGTTATAGCTAATATAATAGCAATACTGCTGGCGTAAAAGCCCAGTACATTATGCAGGTCATAATTTACCCGGCGCCAGCGGCCACCCCATTTTATGGTAAAGCTGCGTTTACGGTCGGTTTTGCGTTTGGGCCACCAAAGGATGATGCCTGTTATCATAATAATTACAAATATGATAACTGATATACCAACTATCATCCGGCCAATCTCGGTAGGAAGTAACAGGTATAAGTGAATATACTCAACTATGATGAAGAAGTTTTTGGTAATATCCTGGCTAAACAAAACCTTACCGTTATAAGGGTTAATATATAGGTAGCGGGTGCCTACTCTAGGTATGTCAAGTCCTACAACAGCAGGCCTGTCTTCGCCATAGTAACCATAATAGGTGGTTTTAGCAGCAGGATATTTTTTTAAAGCAATTGTTGTTAATTGCGAGGGCAGGATATAGGGTTTGTTTTGCGGTTCAACTTTACGATAGTCGGCATATAAAGCATCCTGTATCTCATCCTGAAATGCGAATAAGCAGCCCGTGATACTCACTATAACCACCACCAGCCCGGATATAAATCCGAGCCAGCGATGAAAAAAGAGTAATGTTTTTTTAAACGGTGTCATACTTAAAACCGAAATGCAATGCTGGTTATAAATGCCCTTGGAGTTTGTGCCTCCAAGGTAGACCATCCTTTATAATATTGTTTATTGGTCAAATTATCCATTTTGAAATTTAAGCTCCATGATTGTACCGAATAAAAGATCGAGGCATTTAAAACAGTATAGGCAGGTAAGGTAAATGTCCCGGTAGTAGCTCTATCCAATATATTATTTGCGCTGGCATAGTTTCCGCCAAAACCAAATCCTAAGCCTTTTGCTTTACCTTGCTCAATACGATAGCTTACCCAAGCATTAACCATGTTTTTTGGACCTGCTTCTTCCGGCCTTCTGCCTAGGTAATCGGTAGCATCGCTACGGGTTACTTTGCTGTTGTTGTGGCTGTAACCTGCAACTATGTTTAAGCCTTCAATAGGATTTGCTTTTAAATCTACCTCAAAACCGCGGCTGTAGTTTTCGCCATCCTGTACATATTGGTTAAGGCCCAATGAGCGCACTTTGTCAGATACCCTTATATCGTAATAGCTTAAAGTTGCTGCCAATTTACTGCTGAATAGGTTCATTTTAATACCTGCTTCCCATTGGTTGGCGTGCTCAGGTTTAAAGGTGATGGTTTGCCCGGCCGAAGTACGTACCGGCGCTACATTAGTAAATCCATTCATGTAATTTGCGTAAACAGATAGCTGATCGGCTATTGGCTGGTAAACTAAACCAAATTTTGGAGATAATGCAGTTTGCGAATACTTATCAGCTGCACCGGCAGTTAATCCGCCATTTTTGAAGTGATCAACACGCAAGCTTAACATGGCCGATAAGGTTGGCGTGAAATTGATAACATCAGAAGCATAAGCACTATATACTTGCTGCTGTAAATTACTGCTGCTTACCGGCTGGTTGGTAAGAGTTGAATCAATTTGTTGTTTTGATAGGATGCCTGTTTCTAAACCTGCCATGTTTACCATGCCCAAATTAGCATAGCCGGTACCATTATCAATAGTGTTGCGGCTAAAATAATCTACGCCTACCAATATACGGTTGCGCAAGCCGCCAATTTTGACATCACCATTAAAGTTTTGCTGAATATCTGTGGTCGAGGTGGTCGAATTCAGATCGGTAATGTAACGGTTAAATGTTGATGAAACATTAGGGTAGCCTGGTAGGTATTGCGATATTTCATACAGGTAAGAATAGTAGCCCCTTGATTTTGCTGTACTGCGAGATAATACAGTTTGTGAGGTCCACTGGTCATTAAAACGGTAATTCATTTGCCCTTGCAAGGTAGTTGTAGGGTTGCTTATAGTTAAGTTGTTGCTGGTAAATGATTTTTTAGGATCATATCCCAGTTCTGTTAAATTTTTAGCTCTTAAAGTGGTTCCCCTGTCAAAAAATAACATGGCAGGATTAGTACCTTCAGATGCTAATATCTCTGCATTAAATAAGAAGGATAGTTTATCATCAACTTTGTAAGATAAAGTTGGCGCAAAAAATCTTGTTTTACGGAAACCGGCATCCTGGAAACTGTTTTGATCATGGTAGGCCGCGTTTATACGTAGTAAAACTTTTTTATCCTTATCTAATGGTGTGTTTACATCGGCAGTAAATCTGTTCAATCCAAAGCTGCCGGCGGTATAGCTAACTTCGGTTTTAAAGCTATCAAAAGGCTTTTTGGTAACTACGTTTATTAACCCACCATATGATATAAGGCTGCTGCCAAATAAAGTGCCTGATGGGCCCTTTATAACTTCAATTCGATCAATATTAGCTACATCTAAACCGCCGTTGGTTAAGCCCGGTAAACCGTTTACCATAGTAGGCTGTACCGCAAATCCGCGTAACGAAAAATAGCCTGCACCATCGCCACCACGCCCGGTTGATGTCCAAAGTTTATCTACACCAGGTGCATTTTTTAAAGCATCATTAAAGTTGGTAATTACCTGCTCTTTAATTAATTCGCTTGATATAACAGTGTAGGCCTGAGGGTTTTCAAGGTTAGTTAAAGGCATACGTGCTACATAGGTGCTTTTTTTAATATTGAAGCGATTAGTGCGGCTGCCTGTGATATCAACCTGTTGTAATGCTGATGAGCTAACGTTTAACGTTACATCACTTATAGCGGTAGTTTGCCCTGCTGCTAATGTGGCAGTAACTTGTTGACTTTCAATACCCACATGTGATACTACTAGGTTATAAGTGCCTTGTGGTGCTCTTAATTCAAATTTACCATCCTCATCAGTTACAGTGGTTGTTTTTGTTCCCTGCAAGGCGATAGTCACATTTTCTGCCGGTTGGCCAGTTGAGGTTACCACTCGTCCTTTTACAGTGCCCCTGTTTTGCGAAAATACTGTTGTGGTAGTTATTAGAAGTATAGCCAGTAGAATAAGCCTGGATAAGTTGGTGTTTGGATTAGATCGTTTCATTTATTTAGACTAATTATTAATAGCGCAAAAATACAACGCATTTTCATTAATCCAAATATTATTTAGAATTATTCTAATTAGTTTAATTGATATTGATTGTCAATATATTACGGACACAAAAAAGGCAAAGAGTATTGATTCTTTGCCTTCAAATACTAATTTAACTAATTTTTAATCACCAATCACTGCATATATATGCGCCAAATGGTGCTTGCCATGCCATGCATATATGGCCAGGTTTCTTTTTAGTGGGACGTTAGCCTTGGTTTCGGGATGTACAAAAATGCGGTCCCAATCAGCATCTGTAAACGAAGCAAACAAAGCAACTAACTTTTGATGTATGCTATCCAGCATAACTAATGAAGGTTCAATAGGAAGTTTTGAATCGGGTAATTTAGCCCAGCTATCCTGATCATAAGGTTTGATGGTAGGGGTATCTTCAGTCAAAGCCCATTTAAAACGGATTAGTGAGTGCATATGGCTATCAGCCAAGTGGTGTATAACTTGCCTTAATGTCCACCCGCCAGGACGATAAGGGGTTTCTAATTGCTCTTCTGTTAAAGTGGTTGCTACTTTACGAAGGTTGGTGGGTAGTTCTTTAATATCATTTATAAAACCAGCAATGGCTTCTTTGGTGTATTCGGCAGGTGGGGTAAACTTACCAATAGGGTATTTTAATTGTTCTTCGGTCATAATATTCGTTGTTGTATAAGCTTTGGACTAATTTAGCGTTTTACAGGAACTAATATCACGCATGGCTAAAAACTTACTTTTCGCTGTTTTTTTATGGTGTACCAGCATTAGCTATGCGCAGACGATAAAAACGGATGTGTTGGTAATAGGTGGTACGCCAAGCGGGGTGGCTGCAGCAATACAAAGTGCGCGTAGTAAGTTAAAAACGGTGCTGTTAATGCCCAAGGAGAGTGTAGACATGGAAATGTATATTGACATTCCGGACGAGGTATTAGCCGGAATAAAAAGCACAATAACTACTACTGTTATAAGTACTCACTCCGATTTATCAGGCGGAATATGGGGCGAGTTTAAGGATAGGGTAAAAGCGTTTTATAAAACAACGCCCGGATATGATACTGCGTATAATGCACCTTTAAGATTTGAAAAGTATACCGGATCAGCCATATTAAAAGGTATAGCCGATACTGTTAAAAATCTCACTATAAAAATGAATACACCATTTACAGCTATTAAAAAAGATGGCACAGGTTGGGAGGTAAGATCTACGGTAAATGGTAAAACCGATATCGTAAAAGCAAAAGTTGTTATTGATGCTACGAGCAAAGGGGAAGTGATTGTTAAAGCCGGAGCAACTATGCCTGCCGCGTATTATGGTGATAAGAGCGACCTTTACAGAACATCAATAGCCATTGTAGATTATGGAAATTTACCACAAACAAATACCCACAGTGAACTTGAAAAAGGTATCATATCCGGTTATACAATACCGGTGAATTCTGTGATTATAAATGAGGTTGACAATTTGCTATCTACCGAAGCGGTATTGCCATACCCTCGTGGTGGAGCATATTTGCCTGCTCAATTACATATAGGTCAGGGCGTAGGGTGCGTAGCCGCATACTGCGCTTTCTTTAAAACCACTACTAAAAAACTCCTGCCACGCATTATCCAACAGGAATTGCTCGATTTCAAAGGTTTATTGTTGCCATTTGCTGATATAAGATCTGACAATAAATATGTACGTGCCATACAACAAATTGGTGCAACAGGTTTATTGAAAGGTATAAGTAAGGGCAATGATTTGCTATTTATGCCTGGTACAACAGTCACTACCGCCGAAATAAAACCCGTATTAATAGAAATTTACAGCCGCGCCTTTATTTGGTTTGATAAGGAAAAACCTGCTGAATTATTTAAAGTCGGCAACACCCTATCTTTAATAAGCGAATTTACCCTTACTGACCCTAAAACGCTACAAGCTACCCTGCAAAAAGATTGGCAGGCAAAATATGGGTTTACAAATTTTGATACTGCCCGCCCTATTACCCGATTGGAGTTTGCCGTTTTGGTAAACCAATATTTAAACCCTTTTGCCCGAAAAATTGATCTTGAAGGGAATATCGTTAACTAGGCGTCAACGCTGTCCATCACCACCACTTTAGCAATAAGTGGTTTTACATAGTTGGTTAAAAAATCTTCATGTATAGGGTGCACCTGGTAAGTATCCTGCGCTTCTTTGTTATCAAATACAGTTAATAACGAGGCATGATAAGTGTTGTCAACAACATCCTTAGGTGTGCCCGCAACTACCCCTATATGTATATATTGTAAGCCGCCAATATTGGCTAGGGTTTGTAGTCCTTCAATCAATTTAGGCTGATCAGCCTCATCTTTCAACCAAAAATAAACCTGGTGAACAAATACGTTGGTAAGTTTCATAGTGCTGTTTTAAATTGTAAGGTTACAACATTTTTGAAAGGATTAGGAATAAAAAATTAAAATAGATACCTACGATTTTAGTTATTGTGATTTATTTTTCTAAATTTGAGTATAAACCTATTATAAATGAGCCGGTATTGCCTTTTTACCATTATCGCTTTGTCGCTTTTAACAATTTGCGCTCAGGCACAGTCAGTTAAAGGTAAAGTGGTTGATATTACCACCGGCAACCCTATACCTAACGCAAGCATTTATTTAAACGGATCGTCTAAGGGCACGGTTTCAAATACGCAGGGCGAGTTTATATTAAACACCACCGAAACTAATATACCCCTGGTAGTAAGTTGTGTAGGTTATCAATCTGAAGTTATAAATAATTATAGCAATAAAATACTAAGTGTTAAACTCAATCCACGTGTACAGGTTTTGCGCGAGGTAGTTATAGGTGGCATGAGCCGCGAGGAGATGATGAAGATGTTTTTAACCCAGTTCATCGGTTCAAAAAATAAAGATTGCATTATAAGTAACCCTGACGATATTAACTTTATATATAGAAAGAAAACACAAACATTAGAAGCAGATGTTAGTCAGCCACTGATTATTTATAATAAAAAATTAGGTTATAAGATTACCTATTTTTTATCGGATTTTTCACATTCGCCATTTGAAACTTCCATTCAAGGTAATTATGCTTTTGCAGAAGATACGTTAGGATTAAAACCCGGCGATATAAAAAAAATACTAAATGAACGTGATAAGGCTTATTTTGGTTCAAGGATGCATTTTATTCGTTCGTTATGGTTGGATGATTTAAAGCCAAATAAATTCACTATTGCGCGCAGCACCCTGATTTATTTAAATGATAGAGATTTCGGTAACGCCGAAAAATCTTCATATAGTGAACTGGTTACAGCTCAGGCAGGCGAAAAGTTTTTCTCTCCATTGCCTAATGTGACCATTAAGTATGATAAGGTAAATCTTTCCTATGTTACTTTGAACAAGGGAACTGATGCAGCGATAATAACAGCCAATGGCTTTCACAGCGGTAATTTAGTATGGAGTGGAAAAGTAGGTGAGCAACGTGTAAGTGAGTTGCTTCCGTATGAATTTGAGCCATTAGAGCCGCTTTCAAAAGCACAAAAGCCCGAGGAACTATCGCAACAGGTTATTAAAGACCTGGTATTTGTAAGGATGATAGTAAAACAGGATAGTTTTGCAAAATCACATAAGCCTGAAAAGGTATACGTACAAACGGACAAATCCAATTATATAACCGGCGATACAATAAGGCTGAAAGCCTATTTACTGAACACAGATTTTTTAAATCCTACTGACCGTAGCGGGATATTGTATATAGAATTGGATGACGAGGAAGGTAAAGCCGCAAAACGCCTAATGCTTCCGGTAAACCAGGGCTTAGCTTGGGCGGATATACCACTGGATGAAAAAGATATACCCGCCGGTAGCTATACTTTAAGGGCTTATACCAACTGGATGCGTAATTTTGGTGAGGATTATATTTATAAAAAAGACATTTACATATCGCCCGCAGCGGGCAACGCCACACTGATAAAAGCGAATTTTAGGCAAGAGGGCAACAAAGTTGAAACCGCTTTGCAATTCGCCACGCTTGATGGTAAAATACAATTGTTAAAGGATGTAGAGCTGAAAGTGATGGATGGCAAGAAAAACTTATCAAAAGATAAGCTGAATACAGGCATGGATGGTGTACTGAACGTAAATTTTGAGGTGCCATTAACCACTGATACTGCAAAGGAGAAAAGTGCTATAACTTTACAAGCAAAGGATGTTACCAAAGGCGTCATCGATGGTGCCAACCTAACCATACCGGTAATATTAAACCGGATAGAAAATACCGATATACAGTTTATGCCCGAGGGGGGCAACTTAGTAGCAGGTATAGCTACCAAAGTTGGTTTTAAAGCGATAAGCGAAGATGGCATAGGTGTAGATATAGCGGGGGAGATAGTAAGCAACGATCAAAAGCAAATAGCTATTATTAAAGCAAACCACGCGGGTATGGGTAGTTTTGAGTTTACCCCCAAGGCAGGTGAAAGCTATACAGCTAAAATTAATGGCATAAAAAAATCTTATGCTTTACCGATTGTTAAACCGGCAGGTTTAGCTTTAAGGTTAACACAAACTTATAATAATGATTCTGTAAGAATAATTATAACCGCCACACCAGATCTTTATAAAGGCCCTTATTATTTGATAGGTCAGGCACGGGGGATAATTTGTTATGCGCAGGTGATCGACTTTAATAAAAGCCAGGTGATTATCAAAGTGGTTCCTAAACACTTGTTTCCTACAGGTATTGCCAGATTTTCCATATTTGATGCCACACGGCAGCCATTAACTGAACGACAAATTTTTATTAATTTAAAAGATCAGGTAAGTATCAATATTGCTGCTCATAAACCAAGTTATGATATAAGGGATAGTGTTGCGTTAGCAATAGCTGTTACAGATAATCAAGGTAATCCGGTTCAAGGCATTTTTTCGCTTGCTGTAACTGATGATAACCAGGTAAAAACAGATAGCCTGGAAAATAATATATTAAGTAATATGCTGCTAACATCAGAGTTGAAAGGGAATGTTGAACAGCCGGGCTATTACTTTATAAACCCCTCAGCCCAAAAACAAACAGAACTGGATAACCTGATGCTTACACAGGGCTGGATAGGTTATAACTGGAAGGAAGTTTTTGCGCCAGCCGCACCATTAGCCTATCAACCCGAAAGGGAATTCACAGTAAAGGGAAAAGCAACCAATGTTTTTGGTAAAGGGATAGATAAATCTAGGGTGGTACTGGTGTTAAATAGGCCATCTACAGTGCGCGATACTTTGACAGACAGTTTAGGACACTTTCAGTTTACAGGATTATTGCCGCTTGATTCGGCAGTTATAAACATACAAGCCCGCAACAAACGCGGAAGAGAATTTAATGTGGGCCTGCAGGTGGAGGAGTTTAAGGACCCAATATTTAAAAAAGTGCCGTTGAAAGCGCCGTGGTATTTTAATACTGATAGCACTTTACTTAAAAATTCGCAAACTAAAGCTACCCAGGCAAAGGCATTGGCTGAATACAAAGGTGAGGGAATGACCTTACGTGAAGTGGTGATTGCCGATAAGCGGATAGTAAAAGATTCAAAAAATCTGAACGGCCCTGGCGGGGCCGATGAGATTTTAGATGAAGAATTTATGCACAAAGCAGGGCATAAAACCTTAGCCGACTTATTGACTGATAAATATAAAACCTTATTTCAAAGAGATTTTCGCGTTGGTGGTTCTATATACCGTTTAAAAAGAAATATAATTCAATTGGTTATAGATGGGGTTTTTATTTCCAGATTTGGTTTGCCTGTCGAGGATTATATGAACTACTTAAATGCAGAGGATATTAAAGGTATTGAAATTATGAATAGTGGTAAGTACGCTACGGCTTACAACCCCAATTATATTTCAATTAGAGCACAAAAGCCTGAAAGTTTAGTTCCTGTTTATTTAGAAATCACCACATACTCCGGTAATGGTGCTTTTTATAAAAAAACGCCCGGTGTTTATTTGTACAGGCCGCTACACTTTACCCTGCCCCAGCAGTTTTATAGCCCCAAATACACAGTGGCCAATAAAACCGCAGCCAAGGGTACCGATATGCGCTCAACCCTGCATTGGGAACCAAATATAATAACCAACGCAGAAGGTAAAGCCACCGTATCATTTTTTACGGCAGATAAACCTGCAAATTATACGATAATTATAGAAGGAATTACCGGCGATGGAGGAATAGGTTATAGTCGTCAAAAAATAAAAAGCGCGGCATCTAAATGAAAAAGTTAGTTATCAGTTGCTTTCTTTCATTATTTATTTTTACAATTAGTGTATCTGCACAGGTTATCAAGGGTAAAGTGGTTGACGCATTAACCGGTAACCCCATTTCAAATGCAAGCGTTTATTTAAAAGGGTCACCCAAAGGTACCACTTCAAATAAGCAAGGAGAGTTTATATTAAACACTACCGAAACCAAAACACCATTGGTGGTAAGTTATGTAGGTTATCAGCCAGACACAATAAGTAATTACAACAATAAAACCTTAAATGTAAAATTAAACCCGCGTGCCCATGTTTTACGTGAAGTGGCTGTTGGTCACATAATCACGACCCGCGAGAAGCAGATGAAGATATTTATTAAAGAGTTTATAGGTTCAAACAGCAAAGATTGTATAATTACCAATCCTGACGACATCAATTTTACTTATGATAAAAAAACACAAACACTAGAAGCTACTGTAAACCGGCCATTAATAATTCGTAACAGGAAACTAGGCTATAAGGTCACATATTTTTTGTCAGCTTTTTCCTATTCCCCTGAACAAGCATCCTATCATATAGCGTCATCGGGTCATGGTGAAACAATGTATCACATGATAACGTCGTATAAAGGTAATTATGTTTTTGAAGAGGATACATTGTTCCTAAAGCCCGCCGAGATGAAAAAAATACGCAAAGCACGTGATAAGGCATATCATGGATCGAGGATGCATTTTATACGTTCAGTATTGGCGGGGCTGAATTGGTATAAGAATTATGCGGGCGATCGGGAAAAAACCAAATTTGACTATGCCTATAATAACCATGATTTTAAATACAATAATGGGAATAGCTTAAATTTTATTTTTAATAATATAAGAGCAAATAAACAGCAGTTATTAAACAACATAATCATCCACAACGGCGGATATTTTTTTTCAGGCAGACCCGGTGGTGGTATTACCTATAATGGTCTTGATCGTACTGAAGTAACCTTTCAAAGTGGGGAACTAACCTTTCAAAGACCGGCTGATGCAGTACCATTAACCCCCATTAGTTATAACGAAAGTAACCTGATATGGAGTGGTAAAATGGCCGAGCAAAGGGTAGGTGATTTGCTGCCTTATGATTTTGAGCCTTCAAAAACAGAGGAGTAAAATCATTATTTAATGGGGTTTTAGGTTAGTAATTAATTGTAACCTTATTTTCAAAAAATCGTATGTTATAACACAAATTGTTTAGCCGATGTCAAATCTTGGTTATATAGGTGTATAAACCATAAATAAATCGCAAATTTGTAATCAGTCTAAATACTTATTTTCCTCGGGGTATAAATATGAGTGAAAAAACAATATTAGTGTGGTTTAGGAATGATTTGCGCATTCATGATAACGAGATTCTGTTAGAAGCAACGCGCAAAGCTGATAAAGTACTGCCTGTATATTGTTTTGATCCGTATTATTTTCAGCAAACAGCGTCAGGTTTACCAAAAACAGGAAGCTTTAGGGCGAGATTTTTATTAGAGTCGGTTTCTGATCTGCGTAAAAACTTACAGGCATTAGGTAGCAATTTGATCATACGCATAGGTAATCCGGCAGAAATTATACCTCAACTTGCCGAGCAATACCAAGTTAACGAAGTTTACCATCACCGCGAAGTAGCTTATGAAGAAACGGCTATATCTGAACAGGTAGAAACGGCTCTTTGGAAGATCAAACTCAATCTTAAGCATTTTATAGGGCATACTTTATACCATAAGGAGGATCTGCCTTTCCCTATAAAAGATATACCGGATAGCTTTTCGACGTTTAAAAAAAAGGTAGAGCGCGATAGTGATGTAAGGCCATGTGTAGCTACACCAACCATAATAGCTACTCCCCAAATAACAGATGCCGGTGAATTGCCAACTTTGCAAGAATTAGGTTTAGATGCACCTGTTGATGATATACGCGCTACTAATAAATTTATTGGAGGTGAAACAGAGGCATTAAAAAGATTGCACCAATATTTTTTTAATATTAATCAATCCGGCCTATCCAAAATAAAACCCGGCTCTGTTTATACAGATTGCTCCTCTAAACTTTCGCCATGGTTAAGTGTGGGTTGCATATCGCTACGCCAGGTTTATTGGGAAGTAATAAAACATGAACAGGAGAATAATACCCATGCCAGCGGTGTATTAATACTTGAATTGTTGTGGCGGGATTACTTTAGATTTATGTTTAAAAAGCACGGCCAAAAATATTATAAAGCCGAGGTGTTAAACGAAGCAGATAACCCAACTGATCCTATTAAAGACGCCGCTTTTGAAAAATGGAAAACCGGCAACACAGGCGTGCCATTTATTGATGCAAGTATGCATCACTTAAATGCAACGGGTTATATAACTAATTATAGCCGCCAAATGGTAGCCATATATTTGATACGCGACCTGGAAGTTAACTGGGCTAAAGGGGCTGCTTACTTCGAACAAAAACTAATCGACTATTCACCCGCCAGCAATTGGGGTAACTGGGCGTTTATTGCAGGAGTGGGGCACGATCCAAAAGATAATAAGTATTTTAATATTAATAAGCCCAGTGCCGAGCTGGAAACACAAACTGATTTTGTAACTACTTGGCTACCTGCCTTAAAGGGTGCTGCAGAGGAGTTAAGTCATTCTTAATAATCATTGAGGCTTGATAAAATCAACCGGAAAGCATTTTATAAATCATGCTATAATGACTTTGCATGAGTAGATTAAAAGGTTTTACGCATATTCTTGCCATGAATAATTAATTGATAAGTGTCGATGTAACGTTTTTAGTATATAAAACTATTTTATTTGCTAAAACCTCATTTTTATCATGTTTTTACAAATTAAATTTAAAGTTTATAAGCGGTTATGCTTACTTTTGTACCGTTATAACCATTGGTTTCTACATACATGGATCGTCTCAACTATATTAATAGCGCAAACGCCGCATTTATTGACTCTTTATACGAAGAATACAAACAAAATCCCGAATCGGTAGATTTTGGCTGGCAGAAATTTTTTGAAGGTTTTGACTTTGGTCGCGGCTCTGATGCCCCGGCTGTAAGTGCCGAAACCCCTGATCACTTTTTAAAAGAGATCAAGGTATTAAATCTGATTGATGGTTACCGTAACCGCGGGCACTTATTTACCGACACAAATCCTGTACGCGAGCGCCGTAAGTATTTTCCGGGCAAAGAACTGGAAACTTTTGGTTTGTCAGACGCCGATCTGGATACAGTGTTTAACGCAGGTGTTGAAATTGGTTTAGGCCCTGCCAAGCTGCGTGATATTGTGCAAATGGTTGAAGATACTTATTGCGGTACTATTGGTGCCGAGTATAAATATATACGCAACCCTATAAAAGTTAACTGGTTCCAGGAGCGTATGGAAAGCATACGCAATAAGCCACAATTCTCGGCCGAAGAGAAAAAGCTGATGCTAAACAAGCTGAACCAGGCTGTTGTGTTTGAAAACTTTTTAGGTACCAAATTTTTAGGTCAAAAACGTTTCTCATTAGAAGGTGCCGAGGCATTAATACCCGCCCTGGATTCGGTTATTCAAAAAGGAGCTGAGTTAGGTTTACAGGAATTTATTATTGGTATGGCACACCGTGGTCGTTTAAACGTGCTGGCCAATATCATGGAGAAAACCTACAAAGAGATTTTTGCCGAATTTGAAGGTAAAAACTATGATATGGATTCGCACTTTGGTGGTGATGTAAAATATCACTTAGGTTATTCAACCGATGTAGATACCAAAAGCGGTAATAAAGTGCACTTAAGCCTTTGCCCTAATCCATCACACCTGGAAACAGTTGATCCGGTGGTTGAGGGGATAACCCGTTCAAAAATTGATTTTAAATATGAAGGCGATCATTCAAAGATCGCTCCTATATTAATACATGGCGATGCTTCAATAGCGGGCCAGGGTATAGTGTACGAAGTTTTACAAATGGAGAAACTGGACGGTTACCGTACCGGTGGTACCATCCACTTGGTAATTAATAACCAGATAGGCTTTACAACTAATTATAAAGATGCCCGTTCAAGTACTTATTGTACGGATATTGCTAAAACTGTATTATCTCCTGTTTTCCACGTTAATGGTGATGATGTAGAAGCCTTAGCTTACGTGATCAACCTGGCAATGGAATATCGCCAGCTTTTCCATGACGATGTATTTATAGATATATTATGCTATCGCCGTTATGGCCATAACGAAGCGGATGAGCCTAAGTTTACTCAACCGGTATTATACAAAGCCATTGACGCTCACCCTAACCCGCGCGAGATCTACCTTAAAAAGCTATTAGCCGAGGGCAGTATTAAGGAAGATGAAGCAAAAGCAATGGATAAAAGCTTCCGCGACTTGCTGCAAGGCCAGTTAGATGAAGCAAAAGCCGAGGAAAGGTTTAAAGACAGTATAGCCATGTTTGCTGGTGCATGGAATGGTTTACACCTTGCATCAGAAAATGAGGCTGCTGTACCGTCAAAAACCGCAGTAACTGAGAAGGAATTATTAGCTATCGGTAAAAACTTAACCCAGCTACCAAAGGATAAAGTGTTCTTCAAAAAAATTGAGAAATTATTTGATGATCGTGCCAAAATGGTAAATGACACCAAAAGCTTTGACTGGGCCATGGGCGAGTTATTAGCCTACGGTACTTTATTAAAAGAAGGTCACCGTGTACGTTTAAGCGGCGAGGATGTTAAACGCGGTACCTTTTCGCATCGCCACGCGGTAGTAACTTTGAATGATTCTGAAGAAGAATATACACCGCTTGATACTATTGACACTAAAGCTAAATTCCACATATATAACTCTTTATTATCAGAGTATGGTGTATTGGGTTTTGAGTATGGTTATGCTTTAGCTAACCCTCATGCCCTGACTATATGGGAAGCACAGTTTGGCGACTTTTTTAACGGAGCACAAATTATAGTTGACCAATACATTGCCAGTGCCGAAACTAAATGGCAGCGTGGTAATGGTTTGGTAATGTTATTGCCACACGGTTATGAAGGACAGGGACCTGAGCATTCTTCAGCACGTATAGAGCGTTTTATGGAACTTTGTGCCGATAATAATATCCAGGTAGCTAACTGTACAACTCCGGCTAACTTCTTCCATATACTGCGTCGCCAGTTAAAACGCCAGTTCCGTAAGCCATTGGTAATATTTACACCAAAAAGCTTGTTACGTAACCCTAAATGTGTGTCGCCACTGGCTGATTTCACTAAAGGCGCTTTCCAGGAATTGATTGATGATAGCAGCGCAGATGTTAAAAAAGTTAACCGCGTACTATTATGTTCTGGTAAAATATACTACGACTTATTAGAGAAACAACAAACTGATAAACGCAGCGATGTTGCTATAGTTCGTTTAGAACAATTATATCCATTGCCGATAGATCAGATAGCTAACATCAAAGCCAAATATGCTAAAGCTACTGAGTTTATATGGGTACAGGAAGAGCCTGAAAACATGGGAGCATGGCCTTACTTATGCCGCAAGTTCCGTACCGATGAGATCATCAAATTGGATGTAATTTCACGTACCGAAAGTGCAAGTACCGCTACTGGTTATTCAAAACAACATACCGCGCAGCAATTGCAAATCATTGGTAAAGCGTTTGAAACCTCTGCCGGTGAAAAAGTGAAAGAAGTAGTTAAAGCAACAACTAAAAAAATGGCTAACGCCGGCGCTGATTGATAGTTACTATTAAGACGCACATAAAATACAACGTATAAACCTACAACAAAAACGAAATGAGTTTAGAGATCAAAGTTCCGCCGGTAGGCGAATCAATTACCGAAGTAACCTTATCAAGCTGGATCAAAAAAGATGGCGATACAGTAGCAATGGATGAGGCTATTGCCGAGTTGGAATCAGATAAAGCAACGTTTGAGCTTACTGCCGAAAAAGCAGGAGTATTAAAAACTATAGCTAAAGAAGGTGATGTATTAGCCATTGGTGCTGTAGTTTGCAGTATTGAAGAAGGTGGTGCCGCACCTGCCGAAGCTCCTAAAGCAGAAGCTGCCGTTACCGCAAAAGCCGAAGCTGCACCTGTTGCCGCTGCTCCTGCCGAAAAAGGGGCTACTTACGCTTCTGGCACGCCATCGCCTGCCGCAGCTAAAATATTGGCCGAGAAAGGTATTGACGCTGCATCTGTTAACGGTAATGGCGTTGGCGGACGTATCACTAAAGAAGACGCTCAAAAAGCATCTGAAAGCCCGCAAAATGTTAAAGCGCCTGTAAAATCGCAAGAGGCAGCGCCTGTTGCTGCAGCAGCATCGGCTGGTGAGAGAAGCGAAAAGCGCGAAAAAATGTCGTCGTTGCGCAAAACTATTGCTAAACGCTTAGTAGCGGTTAAAAACGAAACTGCCATGCTAACTACTTTTAACGAAGTAAATATGGCTCCAATTATGGAGATGCGTGGTAAGTATAAAGATAAATTTAAAGAGAAACATGGCGTAGGCTTAGGCTTTATGTCGTTTTTTACCAAAGCGGTTACCGAGGCATTAAAAGAATGGCCTTCAGTTGGTGCCCGTATCGAAGGCGAAGAGGTAGTATACAGCAATTTTGCTGATGTTTCTATCGCAGTATCGGCTCCTAAAGGTTTGGTTGTTCCGGTTATACGCAACGCTGATAGCATGAGCCTGGCTGAAATTGAGAAAGCCATTGTAGGTTTAGCAACAAAAGCCCGTGATAATAAATTAACCATTGAAGAAATGACCGGCGGAACATTTACTATCACCAATGGTGGTGTATTTGGTTCAATGTTATCAACCCCTATCATCAATGCGCCGCAATCGGCTATATTGGGTATGCACAATATTATTGAGCGCCCGGTAGCTGAGAATGGACAAGTAGTAATTCGCCCGATGATGTACCTGGCACTTTCATACGATCACCGTATTGTTGATGGCCGCGAGTCGGTTAGCTTCCTGGTAAGGGTTAAACAATTACTGGAAGATCCTGCAAGATTGTTGTTAGGAGTATAATCACCATAACACATTAACAAAAAAGCCGGACTTGCCCGGCTTTTTTGTTATATCCCGATTGTCATTGCGAGGATAAAATAATTTATTTTGAGTTTAATACTATCCTCCGCTGCGCCGAAATAACGCCTATATGCAAGCCTTCATGGTAAGGTAGAAACTTAATGATATCTTCAATACTGGTAAGATCAATGCCTGATTTTGTAGTCCAGGCTGTGTAATTACTAAACAGGTTTTTATTATAATCAATTACAAACTGGTTAAGCGTTGAAAAAAACAATTCTTTTATTTCATTTAACTCACCCTCTGTAATAAAGCGTTCGGGTTTGCTGCCGGCACCATATGTATTATTAAACTCCGTAGATGTGACCGTGTCAACACCAGCCCTGCGATAACATACGCCTTGTTGCGTCGCGACTAAATGACCAAGATTCCAAATTATGTTGTTATTAAATCCTACAGGTACAATATTTAATTGTTCAATGCTAAGATCTTTTATTAATTCAAGCACGGTAAGCCTTGGTTGTTTTATAATTTCTATAGATTTTGTCATGGTGATAAAATATCAGCTAATGTAATAAACTGCTGATAGATGTGAAGCGGCTAAATTATTATTTACCTTTACGCGACAAAACTTTACCTGTTAATGCCGGCATCAACCTTACAAAAGCCTGAGTTATCCAACAAACCTATACGGTGGTTTTTGTTATGCTGGACGATATTTAACGCCATACAAGCTTATACTTTAGAGGTACATGCCGACGAGGCTTATTATTGGATGTACTCCAAATTTATGGATTGGGGATACTTTGACCATCCGCCTATGGTGGCGCTGTTCATTTGGCTGGGCGACCATGTAATACATAACGAATTAGGCCTGCGATTAGTAACTGTTTTATCAAGTACCACGGCTATCTACCTGTTATGGCTTATCCTTAAAAAATACGCTATTGATGCGTGGCTATTTATTTTGGTGATATCGGGTATGCTTATTATCCATATGTATGGTTTCACCACCACGCCGGATGCACCTTTGTTTTTCTTTACTGTCGTATTTTATTACCTGTATCAAAAATATATTGAAGATGATAGTTGGCTGTTAGCCACATTGCTTGGTGTTGTGGTAGCCTGCTTAATGTACAGTAAATACCACGCCATATTAGTAATAGGTCTTACGCTGGTATCAAACATTAAATTATTAAAACGGGGCACTTTTTGGGGGATAACAGTAATTGCTTTAGTATTGTTTATACCGCATATTTTATGGCAGTTTCAGCATGAGTTCCCATCATTAAAATATCATTTACATGATCGGTCGGCTACGATATATAATCCAGAAAACACATACACCTATATTCCCGGTCAGTTATTAATGGCGGGACCGATAATAGGGTGGTTTTTGTTTTATAGCGCTTTTAAAATACAAGTAAAAGATGCTTTTATTCGCGGCTTGCTGGTAAACTGCGTTGGCGCATTTATTTTCTTTCTGCTGTCAACTTTTAGGGGAGAGGCGCAACCACATTGGACGCTTATCGCTTTTGCACCCTTGACCATGCTGGCTTTAATAAGGTTCAATCAAACTAAAATAATACCCCGATGGTTTTACAGTGCTGCTATTACCAATGTAGCTATAATCTTGGTTATCAGGGTAAGCATGATGTTTGGTTTTGCGTTTGTAAGTAGGGTAGGGCAGTTAAAAAGTTATTATGGCTATAAAGAATGGGCACAACAAGTAAAAAGCAAAGCAGGTGATAACTATATGATCATGAGGGATGGTTTTCAGGATCCATCAAAGTATAACTACTATACCAACTCTATAAGAGGGTATTCTTATGATTCGCGTTATTACCGCCATACACAGTATGATATTTGGCCAATAGAGGAGCAGTTTCAGGGCAAAAGCGTTTATCTTTTGCATGATTTTCCGCAGGAAGAAACGGTTGATACCATAACCAATACATCTACCCAAACCAATTGGTATGCGCAATGGGTAAATGATGCACGGACCTATCAAAAAATAGTTATTGAAACAGATGAAAAGTCATTGAAACTTTCGTCTGGACAGAAGCAAACAATGGTTTTAACTATTACCAATCCATATCCATACATCGTTAATTTTAGCAACCAAGGCACTAAACAGCCTGTTACGCTGGAAGCCTGTTTTTTTAAGAATGATGTTATAATAGTTATTTTACCTGCCGATAATTCATTTTATAACTTAATTTTGAAACCGGGTGAAAGTAAACGGTTTAATTTTACCATTACCGCGCCTGTTATTGAAAAGGGGAATTACGAATTGTTATTTTCTATCCGCACTACACCATTTTCGGGTGGGAAGAACAGCCGTTTAATTCCTTTTATAATTGAATAATATGTTTAAAAAGATATACGTATTAATTGCCGTTACAATTTTAACAACCACTGTTGCCATGGCGCAGCAAAGCCTGGATGTAAATTTTAGTGGTCTGGGCTTTTTAGATAATAGGGAGTATAAAGCATTCATCCCCCGTTCACGCACCTATTCGGGTACACGTATTGCTTTAGATTTTGGATTGAAACTGGATAGCTTTAATCATTTTGTTGTGGGTGTAAATGCCCTGCATGAATTTGGTGCCAAGCCCTTTTTTGGTCAGGTTGACCCGGTGGCTTATTATAAATACGACAGTAAAAAGTGGTTGTTTAATGCAGGTATGTTCCCGCGCGGGGGTACGCTGAGCAATTATCCAAGAGCGTTATTAAATGATACTTTGCGCTATTACCGCCCCAATGTACAGGGTTTGCTGGCGCGATACCAGAACGGGCACTTTACTGAAACCGGTTGGATTGACTGGGTAAGTCGCCAAACCGCTACAGAGCGCGAGCAGTTTATATTTGGCTTTGCAGGTAAATATAAACCGGCAGTAAAGGGCCCTTTTTATATCTCTCATTATTTTTTGCTGATGCATGATGCCGGAGCCGAAATACTTTTGCCTACCGATCATATTGGTGACAACGGAGGTGGGCAGATAAGGTTAGGATTGGATCTGAGCCATAAAACGGTATTTGACTCCCTATCTGTTGAGGGGGGCGGAATGATGTCATTTGAGCGTACCCGCGGAGTAGATGGTTTTAAAACACCTAAAGGTTTTGTAGCAAGTGTTTATATGAGTTACAAAAGATTTGCCCTATTTAACGAGTTTTACAAGGGCCAGGGCAGCAATATTATTTATGGTGACTCCTATTATTCAAAATCAACCTATAATCGTTTAGATATCATTTACACCCCGTTTTTATTCAAGCACGTAAAAGGGCAGTTTATTGCCAGCTTCCATTTTAGTCCAGGTAACATGAACGATAACCAACAGGCCTTTCGTGTAACTTACGATCTCGGCAGGAAGGTGTTGAAGAAGTTTAGGGACGATAAGTAATAACTTTATATGTTAATATGAGTGATATTGAAAAGAAAAAGCCATTATTTACACCAAGGAAAAATGGTTCTGGCTGGGATTTAAATATGGATAACCCATTATCTTATGTAATTGTTGCCATCATTTTGGCAATACCTTTTGCGATTGTTGCCTATTGTATCTTTGCAATTAAAAAGTAGTAACAACTTACTTCAGTTACTTACTTCGCCAAATAATAATTAAACGTATCCACCTCCACGTTCTCTTGCGTTAAACCCGCAACATCAACAGGCTTAAACTCCGTAGTGGGTTTAATATATTTATAGTCGCCACCTTTGGCGCGTATTCTAACAGGCATATTAAAGTCCCTTACATTAGCTACCCAACGGCTGTTTAGCTTGCCGTCAATAGTGGCAAACTCCAATTTAGGTAAGTCTTTATAATTTAAGTATTGCTCAAAAACATGAGCCAGGTTAATGCCCGATTGCTGCGAAATATAATTGATCACCTGATTGGAAGTTACGGTTTGGTGGTAAAATGTTTTATTCAAACCACGTAATATAGCCACCCATTTTTTATCATCATTAATGATAGTGCGTACCATGTTTAAAATAACCGAACCTTTATTATAAACATCTCCCGAGCCCTCTTTATTTACATTGTATGGTCCAATGATCGGTATGTCGTTTTTAATTCTGGCGCGCAAGCCGTATACATATTCCTGCCCCGCTTGTTTACCATAATAGCTTTCAACAAATAGCGATTCGGAATAATCAGTAAAGCTTTCATGTATCCAGGTATCGGCAATATCTTTGGATGTAATGTTGTTGCCAAACCATTCATGCCCACTTTCGTGCACTACAATATAATCCCACTTTAAGCCCCATCCTGTTCTTGACAAATCATCGCCCAGGTAACCATTTATATATTTATTTCCGTAAGCTATAGCACTTTGATGTTCCATGCCCAAATACGGGGTTTCAACCAGCTTATAACCATCTTTGTAAAAAGGGTAAGGCCCAAACCAATGTTCAAATGATTTCAGCATGGGCTTCACATTCTCGCCAAATTGCTTTTTGGCTTTCTCCAGATTTTCGGGCAGCACCCAATAATCCAATGTTAGTTTGCCATTTTCACCATTATATACATCATCATAATGTAGATAGTCGGCAATGTTAACAGCTACGTTATAATTGTTTATGGGGCTGCTTACAAACCAATCAAAACGCGTATAGCCATTATTCAAATCGGTTACTTTACGCAGTCGACCGTTAGATACATCTTTTAATCCCGCAGGGACACTTATGCTGATAAGCATACTGTCTACTTCATCAGATTGGTGATCCTTTGTGGGCCACCATGAACTGGCACCCAAGCCCTGGCAGGCTGTAGCCACAAAAGGTTTGCCTGAAGCTGATTGCTTATATACAACTCCACCATCCCAAGGTGCATTTTTTGCTATAATCGGGTTGCCTGAGTAATATACCGTAAACTCATCTTTACTGCCTTTGACGATAGTTTTTGGGAAGATGATGAATACAGCATTAAACTCGCGCTGGTAAGGCAATTCCTGACCATTGTAAACAACTTTCTCAATTTTCAAATTGGCAAACAGGTCAAATTGCAGTTTGGTAAAATCCTGCGTAGCAGTAAACTTAAACAAGTTGCTGCCGCTAATGAACCTGTTGTCGATATCAAATTTCACGTCAAGATGGTAATAATTGATATCATAACTGGTGCGTAAGGGGGTTAAGGCACCACGCAAAGTATCGGCACGGGTAAATACGGTTTTGGGTTGCATCAATTGCGCGTGGCAAGTCGTCACTACAAAAATTAAAATGCCCGATAAAAGGGTAGATATTTTCATTTTACGTATCTTATATTCAAATATACGGTAATGCGGACATATCGCAAACCTACTATATGACGCCAAAAGCATAAAAAAGTGACAGTTATACATTTCATTAGGCTATTGAAATGCTTAACTTTACCCACCAAAACAATCCAATACTAATATGCAATATGATGTTATCGTAATCGGTTCGGGCCCTGGAGGCTATGTAGCCGCTATACGTTGTGCCCAACTGGGTTTAAAAACTGCCTGTATCGAAAAATATGCTACTTACGGAGGCACTTGCCTTAACGTAGGTTGTATCCCTTCAAAAGCGTTGCTTGACTCGTCTGAACATTACTTTAACGCCGGCCATACCTTTAAAACGCATGGTATTGAGCTAAGCAACTTGAAAGTTGATTTCGGCCAGATGATCAAACGTAAAGAAGACGTTGTTTCAAAAAACACTGCCGGTATACAGTTTCTGTTCAAAAAGAATAAAATTGATGGCTACCAGGGTATGGGATCGTTTAAAGATAAAAATACCATTATCATTACTGCAGCCGATGGCAAAACACAAGAGATCACCGGTAAAAATGTGATCATCGCTACCGGTTCAAAACCGTCAAGCCTGCCATTTATAAAAATAGATAAAAAAAGAATTATTACCTCAACCGAGGCTTTAACCTTAACCGAAGTGCCTAAACATTTAATATTAATAGGCGGTGGTGTTATTGGTTTGGAGTTGGGATCTGTATATGCCCGTTTAGGTGCCAAGGTATCGGTTATTGAGTACATGGATGGCATTATACCAACTATGGATAAAGCTTTGGGTAAAGAGCTGCAAAAGGTATTACAAAAGCAAGGTATGGAGTTTTACCTAGGCCATAAAGTTACCGGTGCTACCGTAAAAGGTAAAGAAGTAACCGTAACTTTTGATAACCCTAAGGGCGAAAAGCAAGAACTAAAAGGCGACTACTGCCTGGTTGCTGTAGGCCGTGTGGCTTATACTGACAATTTAGGCTTAGATAAAATAGGTATTACTGTTGAGGAACGTGGACGCAAGATAACCGTTAACGAGCACATGGAAACCAGCGTTAAAGGGGTTTATGCCATAGGCGATGTGGTGCGTGGTGCCATGCTTGCCCACAAAGCAGAAGATGAAGGTACTTATGTAGCCGAAACTATTGTTGGCCAAAAACCACATATCAACTATAACCTGATACCGGGCGTGGTTTATACCTGGCCTGAAGTTGCCGCGGTTGGACAAACCGAGGAACAACTAAAAGAAGCAGGTGTAAAATACAAAACAGGCTCATTCCCGTTCCGTGCAAGCGGCAGGGCAGTAGCCAGCATGGATTTGGATGGCTTTGTTAAAGTATTGGCTGATGCAGCTACCGACGAAATATTAGGCGTACACATTATTGGCCCACGTGCTGCCGATATGATAGCCGAGGCGGTTGTAGCTATGGAGTACCGTGCAAGTGCCGAGGATATTTCTCGCATGAGCCATGCACACCCAACTTATACAGAAGCTATGCGCGAAGCTTGTTTAGCTGCAACAGAAAACAGGCCAATACATATTTAAGAGCATTTAATAAAAAAGCCTCCTGATTTCAGGAGGCTTTTTTTATATTGATACTTTTTACCTTGCCAGGTTTAGAGTAAATTCAGTGGTAGAAGATGCAGTTACTTCCTTATTATAAAATTGTAGATTGTTTGCTGTTAAAGTTAGTACAGCCCAGCCCGGTGTGTTCTCCATGTAGTTGGTTCCGGTAAAAAATACCCTATCATTCTCTATTTTCCAGGTGCCTGTATGCGTTACTCCTGATTGAACTATGGTTACAATACCCCCCGTCTTAAATTCAAAATAATCGTTAGCTGTAAAATTTGTAGTTTGCGGAGTAGTGGTGCCATTTATGGTAGTAACACTTACTGCAGATAGCATAGTCCACTTACCTATAAGTCGTGATTCAGCACTCGGAACAACCGGTGGGCTTGTACAGCCTGTAACGGTTATCATTTCAACAATTGCAAATAGTAGAAGGGCAATAAATAATAGTTTTTTCATATTGTAAATTTACTAAATTTTCTGCTTCGCTTTTATTTCAAGGTACCTGTTAATGGTATTAACATTTAAGTTTTGCGGGGTAGTTAAAATTGATTGT
Source organism: uncultured Mucilaginibacter sp. (assembly GCA_964611565.1). Classification (GTDB taxonomy): domain Bacteria; phylum Bacteroidota; class Bacteroidia; order Sphingobacteriales; family Sphingobacteriaceae; genus Mucilaginibacter. Next base: position 54,318 of record CAZTAU010000007.1, read on the forward strand.
ATGCCATACCTGCTTAGTTCTTTTGCAATAAGTTCCTTATCATAAGCAAATTTTTCGGCAATGGTTTTTATATAAATATCTTCTACATCTTTAGCATCCTGTTCATTAAGTTTTTTAAGTTCGGTGTTTTCAAAAAATACAACTAATAGTAAATGAAACTTAGCTATTTTTTTCAAATAAGGCAATTGCCTGTTTAGTGCCGATAAACTTTCGTAATTGGTGAAAAAAACCACCAAGCTGCGTTGCTTAATTACCTGGCGAATGGTGGAGTACATCAACTCCATGTTAGTTTCAAGATAGCGCGTTTTTTCTTTATACAAAACCTCCAGTATTTTATTCAACTGCATTGCTTTGCGGTCGGCAGGGACAATGCTCCCCTTTTTTTCTGATACGGTGATGAGGCCTGCCTTATCTTGTTTTAATAAAGCAACATTTAATAGCAATAAACTGGCGTTTATGGCATAATCAAGTAGGTTTAAACCTTCAAAAGGCATTTTCATGCCTCGCGATTTGTCAATCACACAGTATACATGTTGCGAGCGTTCATCGGTGTATGAGTTGATCATCAAATTGCCTTGTCTGGCTGTTGCTTTCCAGTTGATTGAACGGTAATCATCGCCGGTTACATAATTTTTTACCTGTTCAAATTCAAGGCTATGCCCCAGGCGGCGTATTTTTTTTACGCCTATCTCGTTCAACCTGTTTGATATGGCCATTAACTCGTATTTACGCATTTGTAAAAACGAAGGGTATACCGGTAATATCTGGTTTTGTGCAAAATTGTAACGCCTGCTTATTAACCCCAATGCCGACCTAACATATACCCGCACCTGCCCAAATGAATACTCACCCCGCTTTAAGGGACGCAGGGTATAGTTAATTAATTTTGTTTGTTGCGAATGTAATTCGGTTTTAAACCATACATCCCGTTTTTGAAATTGAAAAGGGATCTCGTCAATAATACCGCCACTAATATTAAATGGGTAGCGATTTTCAATATAAATGCCTAATTCATTATCGTCATTATTACTTAACCGCTCGGGTGCCTGGCGGCGAGTCAATACACCATTGGCCGTACGGTATAGTAATATAATATCAATTAAAACCAGTGTAACAACGGCCCAGAGGAATAATTGCGGCAACACACCCAACCATGGAAAAAAGAACGATAATAGAAAGAAAATAACACAGCAAGACAGCGCGGTAAAAAACCGCCTGGTCAAAAAAAGATTACTATAAAAATTGCTGATTATATTTTTCAATTGATCGTATTAACGTGGCACTTCAATTTTTTGAATTATTTGCGCTACAATATCATCAGGTGTAAGGCCTTCCATTTCTTTATCAGGGGTAAGCATAACCCTGTGTCTTAATACAGCCGGTGTAATAAAAATAATATCATCAGGCGTTACAAAATCACGGCCCTTGATAGCTGCAAATGCTTTTGCGGCGTTAATTATTGCCAGAGACGCGCGCGGCGAACCACCCAGGTATAATGATTTATTATTGCGTGTTTCATGAATTATTTTAGCGGTAAACTCTAATAATTTAGGCTCAACATTTAAATTTTTTACCTGTTGCCTTAATGCAGTAATATCCTGTATAGATAATACGGGTTTTACATCATTTAACTGGTTAATTGGGTTTTGCTGATGTTGCTGAGATATAATGGCAATTTCCTCTTCTAGCGTTGGGTATTTAATTTCTATTTTAAATAAAAAGCGGTCCAACTGTGCTTCAGGCAGGCGATAAGTACCTTCTTGTTCAACCGGGTTTTGGGTAGCCAGTACAATAAACGGTTCCTGCATTTTGTAGGTTTCGCCATCGATAGTTAGCTGCCTTTCTTCCATTACCTCAAACAAAGCCGATTGTGTTTTTGCAGGCGATCTGTTTATTTCGTCTATTAATATAATGTTGCCAAATATGGGCCCTTTTCTAAACTCAAAATCGCTGGTTTTAGGGTTGAAAACCGATGTGCCTATGACATCAGACGGCATTAGATCGGGCGTAAACTGTATACGCGAATAGTGCGCATCAATGGCTTTTGCTATTAATTTGGCAGTTAACGTTTTGGCTACTCCGGGTACGCCCTCTATGAGTATATGCCCGTCAGCCAATATGCCTGCAATTATAAGGTCAATAGTATCGTGCTGGCCAACTATTATTTGTGCCAGTGTTGCCTTTATTTGCTCAACCGCGGTGTTGAGTTTGCTCAAGTCGGTTCGTTGTTCAAATATTTCGTCTTCCATACATTTAAGCTTGTGCGTAAAATTTTTCTATCAATTGGTTTAATATGATTAGTTCGTGGTCGGTAATGCTTTGTTGATGGTATACATAATTAATATGGTCAACCAACTCACGGGTTAATGATAGGTGTACACCTGTTTTGTTGGCCATAGTATCAGCAAACTCACGGTCTATTTTGCCGGTTTTTAGTTGATACCGCTCGCGCAGGTAGCTTTGCAGGTAAATTATTTTTTTGACTGCAATGTTGGCATTGTCGCGTTTATCATAATAAACTTTACCCACTACTTTAACAAAATCAAGTGTCGAGTTTTTTAGCGGCTCAATAACCGGTATAACTCTTTGCCTGCGTTTAGCTTCAAAAATTAAAAAAAACATTAAAGTTATAAGCGCTAAATAATAAGTATACTTTAAGCTTGGGTGTTCGAAAATCACTCGCATTGGCGATTGGTCTACCGGGATGTCATGATTTTGATGCTGATCCCAATATATATTTGGTTTAATAGGTAAATAGGATGTTGCTTTTTCTGCGTAATCTTTTCCCTGCGGAGATAGCAAGCTGTAATTAGTAAATAGCTGCGGATTAGCGCACACAAACAAATTTCCTTTACCATATTTAAAGCTTAAGTAGTTGCTATGCCCGCCACTATTTATGCCCAATATGGTAGCTTTTACAGTGTCAAACTTGCTAAAATATTGTTCGCTTATTTCTTTATCAAACCGATAATGCCTAACTTGTTTTAACCGGGGATTGGTAAAATTTACAAGCGTGTTTTTTTCTTTAATTTCTGACTCTACTTTAAGTCTCAATTCTTTATTAAAATACCCTTCCCAACTAAAGGCGGTAATAAATACATTATTACCTTCTTTTATATATTTAATCAACTCGCTAAAGTCAACCTTGCTTAGCTTGACACTATTGGCTATGATAATATAATTACCCGGCTCAACACCTTGTTTAAAAAGGCTGTAAATAGATTTGTTGGTCCTGATAATATTAGCTCCCGGAAAAACATCATTTAGCTGGTGATAGAACACATAAGTTCCGAAAGGTATCTTGTCATTATATTTTAATGTTGGTTGCCAATTAGCCGGAACAGGTTTGTTATATTCAATTACCACATATACCGTCAATAATAAACAAGCCCCAATAATGTAGTATTTAAAATCTTTCATGCCCTGTTAACTTTAAAATCATTGAACATGGCATTTATTTGGCTGTATATTTTTTCATTGATGTTAACCTCACCATACCATACATATTCAAACTGGCGGGTTAAAACATTAAAAGCGCTGCGCTGCTCGTTATTGGTCAATTCATTAACATAGGCTGTATTAGTTTTATTAATATCCCATGCAATTTGCCCGGCATCGCTTAATTGTTTAAGGCATTTTAAATATAGTAACCTTACTGCTAAACGGTAGTTATGTTGTTGAGTAGCGCTTTGTATACCGCTATCCAGATCCATTTCGTGAATATTCTCCAAAGATTCATCATAAGGCAAGGCAACGGTTGCCGTTTTACCCTTTATAATGCTTGCATTGATACCTGTAAGTTTTAAAATTAAAAACAGCAACGCCGCTACACCTAACGCTATTAAAAAGTAATTGGTAATGCTGTTAAGGGTAGGATTTGTATCAAACAAACTCCAAAACCAGTGCTTAAAGCGCTCCCATGGCGATGTGCCTACAAAAGTATCATCATATTTAAATTCCCTTTGCTGGCTATAATCTTTTAACGCATTGGTATTAAAATGCCGCGATGCAACCTTTGTAGTATCGTTACGGGCAACCAACGCAGGTTTTGCTTGCTTTGCAATCTTAGTAGTGGTATCTGCATTAGCAATAACCGCACTTAGCGTTAAAAAAAGGAAAAATAAATACAGGTATCTAAACATTAGTATTCTTCGGCCGGTAAATTGTTATCAGCATCGTTATTGCCTAATTTATTTATACGATCCAGTAAACCGGTACCTTCTTTACTCTCGTTAACACTAAAATAGCACAAAGCTAGTGTTACAAAAGGTAATACATATAACGCATGGCAAATTTGTCCAACAATTACCGCTACAACTGCCATAGGTTTTGAAATTTGCAGGCCTTTTTTCGGGTTTAAAAATGTGTCAATAAAACTGGTTACTGAGAACGGAGCAACTGCTATACCCATAGCGATACTTACTATTAAAGAAATTATAAATAATGAACCAAATACCAGCCACCAGTTGTTTTTAATAAGTTTGAAACTTTTACTAAAAGCATAGCCGTAACTGGTGTTTTCTACCATCATAATGGGAAATATTAATCCTAAAATAGGATATAGATATATACCGGGAATAACGCAAAAAATGAAACCAATAAATCCTATAACCATGCTTATTAATGTACTGCCAAAAATTTTAAGATAGTAGTATTTAAAATACCCCCAAATTTCTTCGTTGGTAGGGGCTATGTTACCTTTTTCTCTATATATGGTAATATATGCCAGTGTGGTTACCATAATGGCTGTTACACTAAGTATCGAAAATAGCAGGGTTAAAAAATACTGAATACCAAATATACGGCCTGCTGCATTTGTAACCATTTCCGGATCGCTGTAAACGTCAGCCAATTTAAATTGATTCAAAATACCTGTGACTGCAGCAGCCACTAAAAAAATGCCGCAAAAGGTAAAAAATGCTGACAAAAGCGGTTTGAAATTTTCGCGTACAAATAAAAATGTGTCGGAGATGATCTCTCCAAAATCACGCACTTTAGCAAATTCAACTTTAGGTTCCATAATTATAAGGGTTTTAGGGTTTTTGATAATTTGTTAGGGTAAATAATTACATACCATATAATAAATATGGTAGAAGCAGTTAGTATAAAAATACTCATCCATATAGGCATTTCGGTGTGGCGGGTGATATAGCTTTCAAAAAAAGCGGCAATTAAAAAAATAGGCGCAAGACCAATAGCTATTTTCATCCCATCCTTGGCGCCTTGTTTTAAGGATACCATACGACTATAGGTTTTGGGGAACAACAAACTATTGCCTAAAACTATACCTGCTCCGCCTGCAATTACAATGCTTGATATTTCAAGCACGCCATGTATCCAAATTACCAGTATTGAGGCTATACCCAGATTTTTGCTAAAGAAGAAATATTCAAATGATCCCAGCATTAAGCCATTTCTGAATAGGAAATACACAGAACCCACTGATCCAAATATGCCGCATACAAAAGTTACCAATGATACATAAATGTTATTGGCACCAATTTGCAAAAACATTAAAAATTCGCCTTCTTGTTTATATACAGCAAATGGATCGCCTTTGGCTATATTGGCAAGGGTCATATCCACATAAGCATCCCCTAAAATAAGCCGCACAAATGTTTCATCGTACTTAGCTGATAGGGCTCCTATCAAACAAAAAACTGTAAAAAATATGAATGAGTAGAGTAGTTTTTTTTGATGGGTTTTAAATAGTAAAGGCAGTTCATACTTCCAATACAAAATAAAGCGGTTACTTTTTTCGGTTTTGTTTTTATAGATGGATTGATGAAGCTGCGAGGCCAGTCCATTTAAATAAGCCGTTGTTTTTGATCTTGGGTAAAATGTTTTAGCATACGCCAGGTCATCAGTTATTTGTATAAAACGGTCTGCCAACTCATCGGGGTTGCCGGCAGGGTTTTCAAAACTCTTCCATTTGGCCGAGTTTTGCTTTACAAATAGTGGTTCGCGCATGGGTAAGGCTGGTATTATTGGGTTAAATTAATTACAAAATTTGTATCATTCAATTAATTGTTGAATATTCAGTAAATAAATTTTATCATATGCAAACCATCCGTATAACTACATCACAAAATATTGATATTGATTATGAAATTGCCGGGGTGGGCGAACGTATATTAGGCTACCTTATTGACGCGGCTATTTTTGTATTGGTTTTTATAGCGCTTGCCATTTCAACTGCCTTTTTTAGTGGAGGTGACAGGAGATTAATAGTTACAATAGTTATGATTTGGTTTGCGATATTTATTTTTTATGATTTGATATGTGAGATATTCATGAACGGCCAAAGTATTGGGAAACGGGTAATGAAAATAAAAGTGATAAGCCTTGATGGGGGGCAGCCAACCATAGGCCAGTATATGCTACGCTGGCTTTTTAGGATAGTTGATTTTACTTTAACCAGCGGCCTTTGTGCCGTTATATCAACATCAGTAAGTAAAAACAGCCAGCGTGTAGGCGATATGGTTGCAGGTACAACACTTATGAAAACCACATCGCGAACACAAATAGATGCTATTGAATTTGCCCCCCCTGAAGAGAACTATAAACCTGTTTTTACTGAAGCGGCTCAATTAAAAGATAAGGATATTGTATTGATACATGAAGTGGTTTCTAATTACATTAAATCAGGTAATTACGAAATTTTAAGTATTACAGCAAACAAGTTGAAAGAGCTTTTGAATATCACTAGCGATATGGATGACATGAGTTTTTTAAATACTTTGATCAGAGATTATAACCATGCTTCGGCAATCGAATCAATAGTGTAATTATAAAATGGTTGATAATTTAATACTGTAATTAACCAGTATTATAAATGCCAGTACAACCAATAGCGGATTTAATAACTTGTATTTTGGGCTATATACTTTAAAAAGAGTAATATAGTAGTATACCATTACCAGCAATATGGGTATAGCTGGTGGATATAGTAAAAAGCTTTGTTTAAAGTTCCCCTGCAATAACTCAATTACCGACCGTTGAAAACCACAGCCGGGGCAATCAATACCTGTTAAGTGCTTAAAAGGGCAGGGCAATAAATGATGTTGCAGCCAGTGAATCATTTTGTTATATATGGGCCGCCGGTTTCGCCCCATCCCCATTTTGGTATAGGCTCATCGTCATTAACCGGATTTTCAGATGCATTTGAATTGATGACCGCTAAACGGCTTCCCCATTCTAAATAACTCATCAACGCTGAGCGGAACTCAGGGTCATCGGGTATGCCAATATCATCTGCAGTGTCAAGCAGCAACATTAGCCAGCGTTTTCTTTTATCCTCATCAAGCATTTTGCCTACATGTTTAGCAATCATTTTAGCGTGGCTGCCTGCGTCACCATCGGTATATAATTTTGGCCCGCCAAAAACTTCGGCAATAAAATGTGCCACATGCTTACCATGTTCGGGCGACATCCCGGCGAAAACCGGCCCAATTAAATCATCAAGCGCAACGCGTTCATAAAACAACTTGGTTAGTTGCTCAAGTTTTTCTTTCCCACCAACCCAATCATATAGTGTAGGAATGTTGTTGTCTTCCATTTTTATTGTCAATAGGCACTAATCTACAGCAAAAATCTAAGCAAAAAAAAGCCCCGCAATTTGCGGGGCTTTTTTTAAGTATAATTTATTTCACACGCTCCACGTATTCGCCGGTGCGGGTATCTACTTTTATCTTATCGCCTACGTTTACAAAAAGCGGCACTTTAATTTCAATGCCATTTTCGGTTGTTGCCGTTTTTAATGCGCCCGATGAGGTGTCACCTTTAACAGCAGGCTCGGCATAAGTAATTTCCAGCTCTACAAAATTTGGTGCTTGTGCCATTATAGGCTCTTCGCTTTCAAAAGAAATAATAACATCCATGTTCTCTTTTAAAAACTTTACAGATGGGCCAAACAAAGCTTTTGGTATGCTAAATTGATCGTAAGTGGTATTATTCATTACTACCATGTTATCACCTTCTTCGTATAAATATTGGTAATCGTTGGTCTCTACTCGGCAAATTTCAACTTGCTCATCTGTGGCTAAACGGGCCTCTACTATTTTCCCTGTTTTTATATTACGAAACTTGCCTAAATAAAAAGCGCCGCCTTTACCCGGTGTACGGTGCAACACTTCTATAACAGTTACCAGTTCGCCATTGAAACGTAATATGTTCCCTACTTTAATTTCAGATGCTTTTGCCATTGTATGCGTTTATAAATTGTGCCCAAAGATATATTAAGTTGCCGAACCTTTATATTAAAATCAAAAATTGTGAAGCAGGATTGTTAACATAATGATAACATTTGTTTTTGTAGCATTGTATATAACCACAGCGTAATGGATATAAAAAATAACGCTATGAAAACTATATCAAAACTATTACTGATAGTACCTGCTGTGATTTTATCAATATCATCATGTACCAAAACCAACATTATTCCTGACGACAATAACTTAACTGCATGCCCGGTTAATGGTACTTGCCAATCGTTATTTACAGAGAATGCTGATGTAAATGAACAAACCTTGGCGTTATTCACTGGCCAGTATCGGTTGTTTTGGGATGAATATCAAATCCAGAGCCACTCTACAAAAATATTTGTTAAAGCCCCGATGGCGGGCAATAGCTTTTATTTAAAAGCGGAAGATATTTTAGCAGGCCGGGTATTGGTTGTTCAAGGCTGCGCTACATGTTTAACAGTAGCTTACAAGCCTGTAGCAGGCTACGTTAAAGGAATAAACCGCGAGCCCGGTAAACCCGCCGACCAATCGCGTTGGTTGCTGGAAGCGCAAATAATACGTCAGGCTATGAATCATCCCGAACTAAAAGATACACTATACTTTAAGCGATACTTTACCCCAAATTTTGTTTACAATTGATAAACAGCTACCTGTTAACCGGATCGTAATTATATACAATTTGGTAAGAGGAATTTTTAAGATTGGCTGATAGCTGGCCAATACCAAGATCCTTTAACTGCGGTGTTGGCTCACATACCGAATAGCTTTTGCCATTATAAACTATTTGCTGGCCTATTGGCTTGTTAAATTGTACGGCAATGTTGATATGGGTAGGGTATAAAACAGCTATCATAGGTAGATCATAGACCTCTTTTACCAGGTAAAAAAACAAGGCAGCCCGGTCATCGCAATCGCTGCGGTCCGAACTTAAGGTACGTTCAGGCGACAGGCGTTTTTCTTTGCCGAAATTATGTTCGTCATCTTCATATAAAAAGGCGTAACGGGTAAAGCGCATCAGGTAATCAACACCATCTTTCTGGTTCATCACTTTTACGTTTTTAGCCAGGTAGGGTACAATGGAGTTATATGTTTCTTTACTCAAAGGGATGTTAAAGTACGATTCATAATCTACTACCGGGTAGTTGGTAAATATCCTGTCAATATCTGCATTTAGCTTTACGCTGAAATTGTAGCTCTTGTTTTTATAATCAAAGTTGATCTGTTTGGTGTGATAGTCTTCCGGTTTAAAATCAGGCATCCTTGTTACTTTATACGAGAAAGGCTCTACTGCATCAGGAACGGTTATGTTTACGGGTTGTGGGAGGTATTTATGCAGATCCATATTGCCCAGGTCGTGATAGTTTAATGTAGTGTATTTTTTTTCGTCGATAATGAAGTAAGGCAAGTCAGAAACATCCTCTTCATTTAAAACATAAAACACCATGCTTTTATTAGCAATAGCCAACCGAGCATCATAGCCCGATTTGGTCATTAAAAACCATTTATAAAGGGTGTATCTACTGTAATTTTGAGCCTTAGGGCTTATTTGCTGGGCAACCTTACGTACCAGTTGGTAATAAAGCCAATCATTAAGCTGATGCTTGTTTTTATAATTGATTAACGAATCAACAATTGGTTGATAATTGCCCTCATTTATTTTACCGTAGAATTGTTTGACAGAACTGGCCGAGAGGCTATCCGGAGCATCAATAATAATAGACCTATCAAATTGCAGATTAAAAACTTTGTCGTAAAATTCAAAGCACACCTGTTTATTCACATCTTGGCTATAGCCGGATATGCTTATTACCCATAAGGCAATGCTTAAACAAAAGGTGTTAAAACTGCGCATCAAAATATAACTGGTATATTAAAGCTAATCATTTTTACTCATAAAACGGAATTTTTTGTAAAGATTATATATCGGTTTAACGGAAAATTGCACTCCAATGTTTGTATCTGTAAATTAGCCAAATATGAAAATTACCCCATTAAAGCGCATTGTAAGCCCTGTTGTGCTAGTAGTTTTGCTGACTACAACAACACAATGTGGTTTGGTGGCATCACTGGGCCGAAAACCCCATGGCGATGCTTTGGCGCGATTGTATACTTTGCCTAATTATAGGAACGGTGCTTTTAGAAACCTGCCAAATTTTGAAAGAGATGCTTTTAGTAGGCCCACCAATTCCATAACTACAAGACGCAGACGTGGTGCGTTGGGAATGTTAAGGTCGATGATGAATAGGCCAAAGGAGACTAAGCCGACTATCGATGTCCCTTCCATAAAAACAAACCTTAAGCTTCTCGCTAACGATAAGCCTACCATAGTATGGTTTGGTCATTCATCGGTATTGATAAAAACCAAACAGGGCAATGTTTTAATAGATCCTATTTTTAGTGGTAATGCGGGGCCATTGCCGTTTTTTATGAAGGCATTCAAGGGCACAACTGACTACAAAGTTGTCGATTTACCGCCAATAGATGTTCTAATTATTTCGCATGATCATTATGACCACCTTGATTATAGAACGGTAAGAAAGCTGAGAAAACGTGTTAAGATGGTGGTAGTTCCTATAGGGGTAGGCTCGCATTTCAGGTATTGGGGGTTTGATCCGAAACAAATAACCGAACTAAACTGGAACCAATCGGTAAAGTTGCCGGGCGGTATCAAAATTACGGCTACTCCGGCACACCATAGAAGCAACCGCACTTTTGAGCAGAATAAAACCCTTTGGGCATCGTATGTTATCAATACAGGCAATCATCAGCTATTTTACAGTGGCGATGGTGGGTACGGGCCTCATTTTAAAGATATAGGCAGGCGGTATGGGCCGTTTGATTTGGCCTTGTTAGAATGTGGCCAATACAATACCAACTGGTCGCAATCGCACATGCACCCTACGCAAACCGCACAGGCTGCTGTCGATCTGCAGGCACGAATGATGCAGCCTGTTCACTGGGCCAAATTTGCTGAAGCCTATCATCCATGGAGCGAACCGGTAAGATTAGTACTGCCTGCTGCCGAAAAATTAGGGGTTAATGTAAGTGTGCCACGTATAGGTGAACCCTATACTGTGGGTGAGCCTGCCAAAAGAGCTATTTGGTGGAACTTTGAGTAATTATTTTACTCCCGGTTCATCCGGCTCAATCAATATTACTTTGGGTTTCATGGCAATTTTTTTCCAAATGGAATATATGCCGTAAACTAACATCGAAATTATAAATACATATACCCACCAGGATATATTTCGCCCGGCAATCATAATGTAAGTGTAAGGAATGCTAAAAAAGGCACAAGCAAACAGTAACTGAAAAATAACCGGTTTTTTGGCCCTGATATTTTTATATACCCAACCTAAAGTACTAAAAAAGCAAACTTTACTAATTAAGTACAAACTTCCCAATATCAAAGGGTCAACCCCATGTTTTTCGCCCAGGGTAATTACCCATTGCTTAAACATTTCAATGTATTCCATCATCTGCGCAAGATAAGGATTACACCCTGAGAAATGGTTATTTTAATAGAATATCTATTTCACCGGTATTTAAACCTTCTGCTTCTACTTTAAGCTTTATGCTGCCTTTTTTATTGTTTTTTAAAGGGCGCAAAATTGCCAAAGCTTCTCCACGATAAGTTTTACAAACAGGGCTGTTAACGCTTTCCATATCGCTTGGATTAGCGCTGCCTGATCCTGCTATTTCTCCATCGCCGGAAATGGTTAGTTTAACAGGGATATCCGCATTAGGTATTACGTTACCACTGGCATCAACCACCACTATTTTCACATAGGATAGATCGTTACGATCGGCTTTTATAGATGATCTGTCCGCAACCAATTTTATGTTGGCTGGCTTCCCGGTGGTTGATAGTTGTTTTGTTGCTACTACCTTGCCATCCTTTAAAGCAAGGGCCTTTAATATGCCTGGTTGGTAAGGTATTTTAAATGTAGATATCAATTTGGTATCATCACCAGACTTTTGCTCGGCGATAACTTTTCCGTTCAACTCTAAGCGGATAAGCGGGTAATTAGAAAATACGCGCACATCCATTGTTTTGCCTTCGTTACCGGCCCAATTCCAGCTTTGCCATTCGTTGGGCCATCCCCACTGGCTAACCATCTCTCGCTTGCCTTCTGGGATAGGCGCATGCACCACCATTTCTAAATTGCTGTTATCCCAAATCACGTCACGGTAAAGCATTTGTGGTTTTTTTGACCCGATGATATCAATATCTCCGCAAAAGCCATTAAACCACGGGAAAGTCCTTAAAATGCCCCTTACAGGCTCGTCATTCAGCCTACTGTTGCCAAGTCCTGTTTCACCAAAGTAATCCATCGCCGTCCAAACAAAATCCCCAATAACATACGGGTTTTTCTTAACCTGTTGCCAGTTCTCATATGCTTCTTTGGCGTATGATTCAGTTCCCATCATTACTCTTTCAGGAAATTTTTGGTGGTCCGACTCGTATTCCTTCCACATATAATTATAGCTGCCCACATCCAGCATGGCAAATGCAGGTATAGTACTGTCCCACTTATAGCCGGGATGATCCCAAAAGCTGCATATAGCTTCAGTTACTGGACGGGTATTATCTAAACGTTTTACCTCGGCAACCAGTTCTTTTTCAATGGCCAGGCCAAGTGAATCTACACGTTCATTTATCTCATTGCCAATGCTCCAAAAAACAACTGATGGATGGTTCCTGTCACGGTGTATCAAATCTTTCAAATCCTTTTTCCACCAATCTTTAAAATATAGATGATAGTCTTCCGGATTTTTAGGCCGCTCCCACATATCAAATGCTTCATCAATTACTACTATTCCGTACTTATCACAAGCATCCAAAAATTGTTTCGACGGCGGGTTATGGCTGGTACGTATGGCATTATAACCATAATTTTTCATCAACTCCACGCGGCGTTCTTCAGCACGATCAATAGTCGAAGCACCCAAGAAACCATTGTCATGATGCAGGCAGCCGCCTTTTAACAACACTCTTTTTCCGTTTAAGGTAAAGCCTGTTTTAGCATCAAAATGAATGGTACGTATACCAAAAACGGTTTTGCTTCTATCGGTCACTTTACCATTGCTAATCACCTCTACCTGTGCTGTGTATAAGTTAGGCTTTTCAACCGACCATGCTTTTGGGTTATTTACTGTTATAAACTGATCTATTTGTTTTTCGGTAGATATATTAGCAGCAGAAGTTTTTACGCTTTGCGCAATTTTACCATCTGGCCCTATCAATTTGATAAGAAGTTGTACCGATGCCGATCTTTTGGTGGTATTATCCACTATTGCCGATAGCTTAATTTTTGCCTGATTAGCTGACAGGCTTTCGGTGTTTACCCAAACACCGTTTTGTGCAATACTAACCGGTTGTTTTCTGATTAACAAAACATGCCTGTAAATTCCAGATCCGCTGTACCAGCGTGAATTTTTACCCTCGTTAGGTACTTTAACCGCAATTACATTGGGCTGTCCGGCAGGTTTAAGCGATGAACTGATATCTACATCAAATGGAGTATATCCATAGGGCTGGTTGGCTAACTTTTTGCCATTTACCCATACCTCGCTATTCATATATACTCCATCAAAATTGATGATGGTTTGGGTGTAGGGTTCACCCGGCTTTAGTGTGAAAGTTTTTCTGTACCATCCTGTACCACCCATGGTATATCCTGTGGCGGTGGTGCCGGGGCTTGATTTATCAAACGGGCCTACAACTTCACCGGGCTTTTGATTTGGCAATTTTTCAATCGACCAGTCGTGCGGCAGGTCAACACTCCGCCATGATCTGTCATTAAAATTAACGCTTTCAGCACCTGCCGGGTTACCTTTTATAAATTTCCAATTATCATCAAATGATACTTCAGGGCGTGTAAGCTGTGCATTGGCGTTTATATAGGCACTCAGGCAAAATGCTAATAATAATAATTTTCTCATGTGGTGGGAATATCTTGGTTAGATGTTTTGGGTATCGCTAATCTAAAAATAAAAATGAATTGATTTGCGTGCAAATGTTTAGAAATGTAAGACTATACATCAATTGAAAGTAACGTTAAGATGTTTATGAAAGGCTAACAATAAAATTTATATTTGTTTGAATTGTTAATAGCCACCAAGTAAAATATGTCTTTTTTAGATGATGTATTAAGAGTACCTGCATATGGTTGGCAGGATGAGCAAGGCATGGTTATTAAACCAACTGTAAAGCAGCTTTTTAGCGAATATTTTGCGAGAATAAATATTTTTAACTCACGCAAGAACTGGTTGTGTTTTTATGATTTCGTGATCTCGGTAGTAACCTCTGTATGCTTTGTGATTTTTATTATTAAGTTTTTAAGTTGGTTAACTGTAATAGCTTTTATTTTAGGTGTGTTTGTATTAAGTATACATCAAACCATATGGTTTCATCGCTATTGCACTCATTTCGCATTTAAGTTTAGAAACTCATATTGGCGCTTGATCACCCAAAATATAACATTCAATGCAATTTCGGAAGAAGCCTATGTAATTTCTCATCATGTTCATCATTTAAAATCTGACCGACCCGGTGATCCTTACAATGCAGGATGCGGATTCTTTTATTGTTACTTAGCTAATGTGAACCATCAGCAAATTGCTTTTAACCTGGATGAACGCTCATATAATAAAGTAAAGCTATTGATGAAACATACGGGTGTGCATCATAATTCGTATGAGGAATATCTTTATTGGGGAACTTACACTAATTTTTGGAATGCAATGTGGTCATGGGGGCTTAATTGGTTGTTTTGGTGTTCTGTTTTTTACATTTTCGGAGGTACTGCCATGTTGCTTTGCCTGTTGGGAACAGTAGGGTTTTGGCTCACCTCTGTTCGTATGTTTAATTATGTCGGTCATGCATATGGCCAAAAAAGGCAAAGAGAAGGCAACGATTTTTACTTTAAAGACCAATCTGTTAACCAGATACAATATGGTATTGTAGCCGGTGAATGGCACAACAATCATCACCTGTTTCCCACAAGTGCCAGGAGCGGGTTTAAACCGGGACAGATAGATATAGCATGGTACTACATTAAGTTTTTGAGTAGGATAGGTGCTGTAAGTTCATACAGAGATTCGAAAAAGCAGTTCTACGAAAAATATTATATACCTTATTTAAAAAGTAAATCATCAGCATCTGAAAATGCTGTGTCAGGTATTTAACTGAAAAAATTGCTAAAAAAGCCCAGATATAGTTTGTAATCTGATGAATGATTGTGTATGGTTGAACTTGTATTTACGAAATTTTCGTATATTTATTTTATGAAAAACCTTATCACATCCTTATTAAAAAATTCGGCAGTTATAGTATTGCTTTTGAATTGCATACAAAATGTACATGCTCAAAAATTACCGACTATCCAAACCGGTAGTGTAAAAGCCCCTGAGAACATTAAAATAGACGGAAAACCAACCGAATGGTCAAAGTTTGAAGCCTATAATAATGCCACTGAATTTTTCTATACGATCAGCAATGATGACAATAATGTTTATTTGGCAGTGCAAGCTACCTACCATGGTACTATAGCTAAAATTGTTTCTAACGGTATTACATTTACCATTAAAAATAACGGTAAGAACAGTCAAAAAATTCCTGTAGCTATTACCTATCCATATATGTTGAATAGTCCCGGGAATGTTTCCTCTACTCTTCGCAATAATAAATCACTTTCAGAAAGTCAACTTTCACTGTTAAATGATCAGATAACAGGCCCTATAAAGGAAATTCCACTAACCGGTGCCAAAGGTATAAACGATGCGAGTATGTCGATATATAACGAGCTTGGCATTAAAGCTAATGGTCTTGTGGATCCTCAAAAAGCATATACTTGTGAGATAGCTATTCCGCTTAAATATTTAGAACAGGTTATAGACGCTAATGGTAAATTTAGCTATAGATTACAAGTTAATGGTGAAAAAATCAGCAGTCAAAGCGCAAACACTGTAGTAGTTGGCGGCTATAATTTAAATCCATCGGCTGCTCCGATAAATCGTGATTACAGGGATTCCATGGAATATATAACATCGGCTACATATTTTGACGGCACATACACCTTAGCTAAATAAAGGCACTAAAAAAGCCCCGTGGAAATCGGGGCTTAATCAATCAAACTTAAAACAAATCAATCATTATTATTATTCTGGAAATTCAATTTCTTCAAACATTTTATAGTTGTCGATATTAGTAGCCGGGGCAAAAAAGCATATTACTTTCATCTCCACATCGCCGGTATTTTTTAGCATATGTACTTTGCCCTGCTCAAACAATATGGCCGATCCCGTTTTTACTTCACCTACTTCGCCTTCAATCATTACTTTACCGTGTCCGGACATAATATAGATCAGTTCCTCGCTTTGTGGGTGCGAGTGCGCAGGCCTTACTGCTTCTCCGGGTTGTACACGTATTACACAAACCGATAAGTTTTTTGCCTGTAGCGAATCTTCATTTACCAGCCAGCGCATTGACCGGCCCGGATGCTGTACCTCAGGTACGTCTGATTCATGTATGATAGTCATTGTATCTATTACTTTAAAGTCTTTAAAATAGTCTCACTTAGTTTAGCGCCATTCAAATCATAATGCGCTGCCAATTCATTGTAGGTGCCCGAGTGTATATAATGCAAGCCACCTTTGGCAGTGGTATTTATAGCTACCAGGTTTTTTGTACTGATATTTGCTTCCTGCTCAAACAGTACTTTCCTAAAGTGCGACCATAAATAGCCATTGTTTTGTTCGGCAATAAATACCGGGTTGCCTGATCGGTATAATTCAACAATAGCCTTTTCGTCAATGGTTGGCATGTCTAATACATCTGCATTAATTCCTTGCGCTTCTAATTTGGCTGCAGCATCCAATGCTTCATATACACCGCGTCCAGAGCTAACAATGGTAGCCTGCGCATTTGAAGACTGTTTAGCGTAGTAGGCTTTGCCAAATTCAAATGTAAAATCAGCATCATATAAAGCGATAGAAGGAGCCCTTAGTATACGCAGGTATATCAAGCCTTTATTGCCCTCGGCAATCCATTTAAGCACGCCTAAAAGCTGTTGCGGGCACGATACGTTGATGATCTTTAATTGGGCAACCTCGTTAAACAGCATCACATCATCATTACCCATGTGGGTAGCACCGTTCGATTGGGTTTCCAAATCAGCAGCAGTAGCAACCATGGTATAATCTAATCCATGTCCTTCAGATAACCAGCCGTTTTTCTCAGCTATTATTTCCAAACGTTCCTGGTGGCCAACAGCAATGCGTCGCATTACCTTCCAGTCAAAGAAAGGGCAGAAGGTACTTACCCAAGCGTTACCGCCCAGTATGGCAAATGCTTCGCCCAGCAGCATCATGTTTGATTCGGCCACACCGGCGTTTAGCGCGCGGTATTTATCTACAAAACCAATACCTGCCTGCAATCCGCTGGTTGATGCCAAATCGGAATCGACAGAAAATATTCTGTCGTCTTTTGCAAAGGCCCTCATGCATAGCTCAATGATCTTGCTGGATGCGTATGGTTGGCCTTTTTCTACCTTAGGCAATTGTGCCGCTTCATATTTTATCTTTTTATCCCGTACTGGTGCTTTTTGGGTTTTTACAGGCGTTTCAACAATTTCCAGTTTGCCTTTGCTCACTTTGAAGCCAATTTTTTCAGCGTGTTTTAAAATGGAATCTCTTACGCCTGCCAAATCATCACCTGCTAACTGATCAAAGAATTTAAAAAAGTCTTTTTCGCGTGCGTTGCGTTGTTGTATTTGAAGTGCGTCTTCCTGGTCTAAAATATCAGCAGCTATAGTAGCCTTGTGGGTATTCATGTAATCAGAAAGTCCGCCGTGTCCTTTGGTAGTTTTGCAAATGATCACAGTCGGCCTGCCATCCCTATCCGCATATTTAAACTCAGCCAAAGCAGCATGAACGGTATGATATTTAGTAGCATCAACCTCAAATACCCGCCAGCCAAAACTGGCAAAAGTATCGCTCAAGCTATTATGTGGGAAGTGTAGTGTGCTTACAATATCTAGTTGCCCGCCATTATTATCTACCAGTACACATAAATTATCCAAACGTTTCGAGCCGGCATACATCACAGTTTCCCAAACCGGGCCCTCTTGTAATTCGCCATCACCGGTTACGGTGTACACATCAAATTTGGGAGAACGCTGCCCTGCAATGGCAAAGCCTTGCGCCACGCCAATACCTTGACCCATTGGGCCGGTGGCCACGTGTACACCCGGTAACAACGGACCCGGGTGCCCATTCAATAAACTGTTTACCGAGCGCGAATTTTTTAATATAGCACGATCAAAATAACCCAGGTCTGCATAGATAGAAGCTAATGTCGCCACCGCATGGCCCTTGCTCAACACAAACATATCCTGGTCGGTGGCGGTTGGCTGCTCAATATTCACATCGATGATACCACCATAAAACAAGCTCACCATAGGTATAGTTGCTGATGACGCGCCACCTATATGAATGGAACTATCAACCGCGTGCCTGCACTGATATAAATTCAATAATCTTATATCAGAATCCTTCACTTCCAATAAGCGAGTAATGCCTTTATTTATTAACGATTTTTTATTCTCTAAATGAACCAAAACTATAGGTTTTAATAATTACATAATTGACCAGCCGCCATCAACAAAGTAGGCAGCACCGGTTACAAACGATGCTTCATCTGAAGCTAAAAAGTACATTACATTGGCAACTTCGGCTGATGTACCCATTCGGCCAAAAACACTTTTTGAACCCAGGAAAGCTTCCGTTCCGGCAGGGTCAGGAGAGTCATTAATAGAGCCCCTTAGTAGAGGTGTATCAATAGCTCCTGGCACTACGCAATTAACACGAATATTATCAGCAGCCAAATCAAAAGCCATGCTGCGGGTAAGCGTATCAATTGCACCTTTTGATGATGAGTAAGCGGCGCGCTCGCCAACGGTACGATAACCTAATATAGATCCGGTGTTTACAATAGCACCTTTGCCTTGTGCCTGCATCATAGGTGCAAACGCTTTTGACATATAGTAAATACCTTTTAGGTTGATATCATATAAACGGGTCCAGTCATCTTCCTCGCATTGTAAAATGCTGCCACGAACTTCTAAACCCGCATTGTTTATTAAAACATCAGCACGCCCAAAACGCTCTTTAGTGGTTTTGGCAGCAGCTTTTACCTGATCATTGTTTGATATATCGCATAAGCAAAAAACAGCATCAACACCTAAGGCTTTTATTTTATCCTCAGCTTGTTTGCCTTTTTCGGCATGAATGTCTATCAATACAATGTTATAACCGTTCTTGGCAAATTTTTCTGCAGCAGCCAACCCTAATCCGGATGCTCCGCCGCTTACAATCATTACTTTATTACTCATATTAGTTTTGATTTTTAATTTTGTCAATTATTATTTGGTACCCATTCCGTTTGGCTTGGTAGCTACTTTAATAGCACCTTCTTTCCTGCCTTCAAAAACATCTAACGCAGTCGCGAAATCTTTTAGCGAGAAGCGATGTGTCATTAAAGGATTCAAGTCAACACGGCCATTCACCAACAGGTCAATAGCTTCCTGTGCAGTATTTGGATTGGCGCGGTTACCTATCAGTTCAACCTCGTCCAGTACAATTCTTTTTATTGGCAATGAAGGCTCATCATGCGGGATGCCAATTAATGATACCACACCACCTTTTGAGGCCGCTAAACAAGCCATTCTTATCGATTCGGCAGTGCCGGCACACTCTAAAACAGCAGGCACACCTAAGCCATTGGTAAGGTCTTTTATTTTTGCTAATACATCGCCTTCTTTATAGTTAATTGGTATAGCACCTAACTCTTCGGCCTTTTTCAAACGATCACCATTGCCTACTGCTAATATTCTGCCAGCACCTAATGCTTTGGCACAAAGTATGGCCATTAAACCTTGAGGGCCAGTTCCTAATATCAGGATATCATCGCCCGGCTGCATACGTGAGCGTTTAACAGTATATAACGCGATAGATAATGGATCAACACAGGCAGCATATTCTAACGACATAGAATCAGGCACTTTATAAATGCTTTTTACCGATGTACGCATGTATTGCGCGTAAGCACCCGGTGTATAGTGTCCGTATTGGCGGTGACCGCGTTCTTCGTGGCCATAGTTTAAGCAATTATTAAAACGACCCTTCATACAGTTGGCACAATAGCCGCAGCCGCAATGCGAAATACCACATACACGGTCGCCTTCTTTCCAACCTAATGAAAGTGCTTTTGGTCCTGATTGTACAATGGTACCAGACCATTCATGCCCCGGAATAAAAGGATAGCCCGTTGGCCAGAAACCCGGAAAATCGCCATTGATGATGTGAGGATCGGTGCCGCATATATAGGTGGTATCCACTTCACAAATAACCTCATCGGCATCCGGTTGTGGAACAGGTACAGTTTGTATAGAAAAATCGCGAACGCCATTTAACACAACGGCATCCATTTCTTTAGGTAAAGCCATATTATTTTTTGATAGTATTTTCAGGAACAATGGCTACCCCTCTGAATGGCGAGCCTGAACCGCCTTTTATTTTAAGCGGTAAACCAACAAACCAAAATTCATGGGCAGGTATCATATCTACCTGTGCTAAATTTTCAATATTTAATATCTCTCTTTCGCGGCATACAATGTGTGCAGGCTGTTCTTTAACCACCGCTACCTCATTATAGCTATCAATGCTCGGCGCATCGGCACCAATGCTTATTGCACCCAAATCGTTCAGGTATTCAATAGCGCTCCTGTCAACACCCGGATAATCGCGGATATAGCCAAAATTGTCTTTCCATTTTTTGTACCAGCCGGTATGATATAATACTACCGATTGAGGCTTAATGGTAACACCTGTTTTAGCAATGGCTTCTTCAATGTCGGCTTTGGTAATGTAGCTGCTTGGTTCTTTATGCGAAAAATCAAACCAAACTCCGGGTGCCATAAACCACTCTAATGGCAGTTCATTCACGGCACGTGCATCAGGCTCATTTACTACGTGATTAATAGCATCAACGTGGGTATTTGAATGATCACACATGGTAAAGCCTACCACTTTGTAGGAGTAGGGCGGTTTGGTTAAACCCATCTTTTGCGTTTCTTCGTGCGAAAGGTGGTTCCATATCAGCGTACGCTGGTGTCCGATAAATGTAGGGTCCTCAGTAGTAATAGTATGACTAAGGTCGGTAACCACACAGTCGATACCCATAAAGTTCATTTTTGTCTGTAGTTTAAACTCAGGACAAAAGGCTTTCTTAAACATGTATATTATGGTTATAGGTTATTAAAATTTACGAGACCACTCTTTAGGCCATCTCTCAATTACAATTTTTGTTTGGGTAAAAAACTCAATGGCATGACGGCCCTGACCGTGCAGGTCGCCAAAAAAGCTCTCTTTCCAACCACTGAATGGGAACTGTGCCATAGGGGCTGCTACACCTATATTGATACCGATATTACCGGCATTGGCCAAACTCCTGAATTTACGTGCATTGGCACCGCTGTTGGTAAATAAGCAAGCCATATTACCATAGTGGCCGTTATTGATAAAATCTAAAGCTTCATCTACAGTACTCAGTTGTATCAGACTCATTACCGGGCCGAATATCTCTGTTTTGATGACTTCACCATCTAATGGCAAGCCCTCTAATATTGTAGGCCTTATAAAGTTTCCGTTTTCAAAACCGGTAATGCTGGCTTTTCGGCCATCTAATAAAACTTTTGCGCCTTCGCTTTCGGCTTGTGCTATCAGACTCTCAACACGTGATTTGCTTTCGCGGCTGATAACCGGGCCCATTTCGTTTTTTTCGTCTAAGCCGTAGCCTGTAGTACGTTTTTTGGCCGATTCATATAAAGCTTCTTTAATGTTTCCACTATCACCAACAGTTATAATGTTTGATGCCGCCAAACAACGCTGGCCTGCACAACCGTAAACACTGTCGGTAATGATCTGTACAGACATGTCAATATCTGCATCAGGCAATACAACTACCGGGTTTTTTGCACCACCTTGTGCTTGTACACGCTTGCCATTGGCTGCGCCGCGAGCATAAACGTATTTGGCAATTTTTGATGACCCCACAAAGCTGATCGCCCTTACTTCAGGATGATCTAATAAGGCATCAACCGTTTCCTTACCACCATGTACCAGGTTAATAACACCGGCAGGTAAGTCAATTTGTTCAATCAACTTAAATACCTTCATCATGGTCAATGGTACTTTTTCTGATGGCTTAAGAATATAAGTATTACCGCAGGCAATAGCATAAGGCAAAAACCAAAAAGGTATCATCCCCGGGAAGTTAAACGGTGCTATACAAGCACAAACCCCTAAAGGCTGGCGTATCATAAATTCATCCACACCACCGGCAATATTTTCAGAAAACTCGCTTTGTATCAACATTGGTGTACCACATGCTACCTCTACGTTTTCAATAGCGCGTTGTACCTCGCCGCGTGCCTCAACTAATGTTTTACCACTTTCCAGTGAAATGGTGCGGGCAATGTCTTCGGCATTTTCATCCAATAATTGTTTTAGCTTGTAAAGTGGTTGTACCCTTTTCATCACCGGTACCTGGCTCCATTCTTTATAGGCTTGTGCGGCTACTGCAACTGCCTGGTCAACGTCAGTTGCTGTAACGTTACCGTATGGCACTTTTGCCAATACATCTTGTGTGGCCGGGTTCAGCACATCGGTAGTACTGGTTTCTTTACTGGTTACCCATTTGGCATTAATATAATTACTAAGAATTTCCATATTCGTTTTTTGTCTATCCGAGCCCCTCTGTAAAAAGAATAAACCGCGGCATTACAATGCAGCAAGTGCATTGTTGTTATTATTGTATTTTGGTGTTAATTACAGTGTTTTTTTATCGAATTTATAATCCAAATTGGCCAAAAAGTCTCTTGAAATTTTAGCTGCTTCTAATGGGGTATAAGGTGCTTTTGTTCTTTGGTCGTAATCCAGCTCAAACATGATCATACCGGCCATTTCTTTTTTGCGCTTCTCCAACATTTCTAAAATTTGCTTCATATCTACTTTTCCCTGACCAAGCGGAGAATATCCTAAATAGCCATTATCGCCACCGGCAAAATCTTTTAGGTGAACGTGCTCAATCAGTGGCATAAAATCTTTTACAATTTTTACCGGATCGCCGCCACCTTTTTGTATTTGGCCTACATCTGGCCCAAATTTCATGTAGCGGGAATCCACATTTTCCATTATAAAGTATATTTCCTCTTGAGTTTCAATTGGCGTACCTGTATGCGGGTGTAAGGCGCAAACTAAACCTTCTTCCTGTGCAACTTTGCCATATAGGTTCATAGAATCAACCATGGCCTTTTTATAGGGTTTGTAATCAAAACCGGGACCTCTTCTTCCACCAGCGCAAAACTCAATTACTTTACCGCCGTTGGCTTTAAGTAGTTTTGACCATCTTCTTAGTTTTTCAACTTCGGCAGTTGTTTTTGCAGGGTCCAACACATCGTGAGTACAAAATGCCGATACAATCGGTACTTTATATTTTTGTATCACTTCTTTCACGCCTCCTGGTTTCTTTTCAAAGTCGTCTAACACATTGCCAAAAGTTTCAAAAGAGTGGTAGCCTAACGATGCTATATCCTGTAGTGCCGGCTCCAAAACGTTTGAGCCATATCCCCAAAGAATAAACGTTGCACCTATGTTAAATTTTCTTTTTGCAGCTTCTGCAAAAAGAAGGTTAGGAGTAACCAATGCTGCAGCACCGGCTATACCGGCCATGCGCATAAAGTCTCTGCGATTGTATGAATTTAAATCTTCCATAGTATTTTTAATTAATATTCTTATTTAGCAAATGTTACAGTAGCTGCACCTGCAATTAATAATAACGCGCCACCTAGTTTAGTTATTGAAATTGGCTCAACAGGCGAACCCAGCCAGCCAAAATGTGAAAATATCATACCTGAAATTATTTGTCCGGCTATCATTAATATAACGGCATTTCCTGCTCCTATCTGTGGCATGGTCCAGGCAATACCAAATACCAGTGCACCACCCATTGCACCCGCGGTCAATAACCAAATTGGTACTTCCTTTAAACGCGTAAATACGGTAGGGTCCCAATCTGTAGCGCCTATTATTATAGCTGTAAAAGCACCAATGGCCCAAAAAATGGCATTACCCATTCTTGGGTTTTTTAGGATAGCGCCTACTTGCGCGTTCATGGCCAGATGCAGGGTTAAAACAAACCCGATAATTAACATTAGAGCGATCAAATAAATTTTCATAATTTTTTGTTTAGTGGTTATATAAGGTTAGTTAATAATTGGTACACCAATAATTTATTCTCTAAGTTACCCGGGTATAATTCGGGCGACCTTTTATTCACAAAAAATAAGCACTGTTTGGTTTATATGATCGGCCACGCTATTAAACGCTGGTTGCCATATCTTATTTCAAATATACTTGCTCCATTTATAAATTATTTATAACCAATTCACAACAATTAATACTATAGTAACATATATTTGAATTAATTTTCCTTTTTGAGGTAGATTTTATATCTTTTGTTATATATGAAGCCACATTTATTAAAAGTTCCTGCCAAGCCTGAATCATCCATTACTATATCCAAAGTGGATAAATTTTATAATCAATGGCATTTTCATCCGGAGATAGAATTGATTTATATACATAAGGGACGAGGGACACGCTTTATAGGTAACGATGTACACCGTTTTGAACGCGATGAGCTTTGCCTGGTAGGCTCTAATATGCCCCACATGTGGCGCTGCGACCCGGAGTATTTTGTTGAAGGATCAAAACTAAAGCTGGATGTGACTGTAATTTATTTTCATCATGATTTTTTGGGCGATAAATTTTTCAATATCCCAGAGCTTAAAAACATAGACTCGTTATTAGAGAAGGCAAAGCAAGGTATACGGATAACAGGGAGTACCAAGTTGCAGGTAAAGGAACTGGTAAGAAAATTATCAAATGCAACAGGATTGGAGCGTATAACCACGTTGTTAAGCATATTAGAGAAGATCGCTTTCTCTAAAGAGAAAGAATATATTAACACTATATATAATCCCGAAAAAATTGAAAAATCAGAAGCCGACCGTTTGAATAGTGTGTTTCAATATATATCTGACAATTTTCAACGAAAAATTACACTTGAAGAAATTGCTTCAGTAGCTAATTTGAGTGCTAAAGCGTTTTGCCGCTACTTTAAATCAAAAACCCGCAAAACCTTTTATAATTTTTTGCTGGAGGTAAAGGTGGCGCATGCCTGTAACCTGATACTTGAAAAAGACATGAGCATTAACGAGGTATGTTACGATAGCGGCTTTAATAATCTATCAAACTTTAACCGATACTTTAAAAAGCTAATGAATAAAACCCCGCTGGAATTTAAAAAGGAGCATAGTTTGTTAAGGGAGTGAGTTATAAAGGCTTAAACACAATGGTTTTAACTCTAATAAAACAAATCATTATTTTTTCATGTTTTTTGTTTTGCCGTTAATCAACTATATGACTAAACCATCCAATAATCAAACACTAAGCAATCAGGCCATTGCAGCAAATGAAGAGCGTTACCGTGCCCTGGTTACTACTACTTCTGATGTTATTTATAGCTTGAGTGCTGATTGGAGCATTATGCGGGAACTGGATGGCCGGGGCTTTTTAAAAGATGCCCCTGAACCCACTGCTGATTGGAAGTCGATTAACGTTTATCATGAGGATCTGGAGAAAGTAAACGCGGCTATCAGTAGAGCTATACGTGGTAAGAAGATATTTGAGATGGAGCACCGGGTAAACCGGGCGGATGGTAGTATAGGCTGGACGTTTTCTCGGGCTGTACCTATTTTAGATAATAATGGTGAAATAATTGAATGGTTTGGTGCTGCAAGTGATATAACTGATAAAAAGAAAGCGGAGTTTGCTTTACAAGAAGCAAAAGAACAATCTGAACAACAAAAAAGATTATACGAAGCTATAACCTCAAATACTCCGGATTTGATGTATGTATGGGATTTGAATTACAAATTTACTTATGCCAATAGCGCATTGCTAACCATGTGGGGTAAAACCTGGAATACCGCTATTGGTAAGACATTGCTTGAGAACGGATATGAGCCATGGCATGCAGAAATGCATGAGCGAGAAATTGACAGTATTATAGCTACCAAAAAGCCGGTAAGGGGCGAAGTATCTTTTCCGCATGCTATTTTGGGTAAGCGTGTATATGATTATATATTAATCCCGGTGCTGAATGAGCATGGAGAAGTAGAGGCGGTAGCAGGCACAACCCGCGATGTTACCGAGCGCTACCAGGATGATCAAAGGAAAAACGATTTTATTGGTATGGTGAGCCATGAATTAAAAACACCACTAACCTCGTTAAGCGCTATTTTACAAGTTGCCGATGCCAAACTAAAAAATAGTGAAGACCATTTTTTGGCTACAGCTATGAAAAAAGCCAATACGCAAGTAAAACGCATGAGTGCCATGATCAACGGTTTCTTAAACGTATCAAGATTAGAGTCAGGCAAGATAACAATAGATAAAAGCCGATTTAATATAGAGGAGTTGATACGTGAAGTTATTGAAGAGACAAAGTTAAGTTCAATAGGCCATTACATTGATCTTGATAAATGCGTAGCGGTAGAAATTGATGCTGATCGGGATAAAATAAACTCCGTTATCTCAAACCTTATTAGTAACGCGGTGAAATATTCAGCCAGGGATACAGTTGTTAAGGTTTCATGTATACTTGGCAAAAATGAAGTAATAGTAAGTGTAGGAGACGAGGGTGTAGGTATAAACCCTGCCGACGCGGAAAAAATATTTGACCGTTATTACCGCGTAGAGAGCAGCAACACACATCATATTTCGGGATTTGGCATCGGCTTATATTTAAGTGCCGAAATAGTAAAGCGCCATGATGGCCGGATTTGGGTAGAAAGCGAACCGGGTAAAGGCTCTATATTTTATTTTAGTTTACCTGCCTGATAACCTTGGGGCCTTCAAATTTACTTAGGTTTACCGCGTAAGTTCTGCAGCTTTTGGAGTTGCTTTTCCTACCCTTTTGTCTCGTTTGGTGACAAGTTCACAAACTTGGATGGCGGCAGTTTCAAAATCATCATGGCCGTCACTAAGCAGTAACCATGCAGTTTCAAATGTTTCTCCTTTATCAAACACGAAGTCAGTGATGGCGGGTATATCTGTTTTAAGACTGTCGTGAAATTCTCTTTTTGTGGAGATCCATAGCCCATTATGCTGGCTGTTTTTGCTGACTTTGCGGAATATCAAAACGATTTTTTTCTCCCAGTAAATATAGTACATGCCGATCGCTGGTTTTATCACCACATTGGCCGGTAGGTAATCCAGCAGAAAATCAAAAGGCATGTTTTTCTTCATATCATCGCTGTATAAGATGGGATGGACTTTTAGGAGGGTTAAAAAGTTGATTTTTTATAATATGGGGATTGAATTTAATACTCTCTAAGGCAAATTTATCAAACCATTCATAACTATAAGTTTTGCCGTTTATGTTTTTAGTGAAATTATTGCCTGATCGCAATGTTTCACAGTTTACCCGGTAAACTAAGTTAAGCTCATGGTAATGATCTTGTTGAAACTCAAAAAAATTTTCGATAAGCCATAAAATCGGTCCTACTATAATCTTCTCGTTAATTTCCTCCCGAAATTCGCGTGCTATAGTATTGCGCGATTCTTCACCAAACTTACATCGGCCGCCGGGTAATGTATAAAAATCATCATCTCCCAATTTATGCAGCAGTACAAAGCCATCTACATTAAGTAAACAGGAAACTCTGTAATTAAACACATTAGATTCTGTTAAGTTGTATTGCAGATCTGTTTGCATAGACTTTGATATTTAAGCCAATATGAGAAATATTAAGCACAAAGGTCTTAGTCATTCACTCTTTTGTTCAAAATCCCACCAGTTACCTTGCCTGGGTGGGTTACCCAACACATAAGGCTCGCCTATACGGGGCACATTTAAAGGAATATTTGCCTTTTTAGCAGCAGGAATAAGTTTGTTTATAGGTTCGGTCCACGGATGATCAGCAGCCGGGAATTTAGCCCAGTGAATAGGCTGTAATATTTTGGCCCGTAAGTCTGCGGCAGCCTGGGCAGGCTTCTCTAATAATAAATGTGTCCATGGCCAGTTTGGGCTATATTGCCCACATTCAAGCAGGGCCAGGTCAAACGGGCCGTATTGTTGACCTATTTGTTTAAAGTGATCACCGTATCCGCCATCGCCCCCATAAAATAAGCGGTAGCTGCCTGCTTGTATCACGTAGGATGCCCAAAGTGTTTTGTTTGCAGTAGAGTAGGTGCGGTTACTTTTGTGTTGGGCCGGCGTAGCTGTAATTTGTAAACCATTGGGTAGGGAGGTTGATTGATTCCAGTTTAATTCGATTATCTTTTTAGGATCAAATCCCCAGTACCTTAAATCAGCACCAACACCTACCGGTACTACAGCCATTTTGATATGGGGCCTTAATCTTTTCAGGGTGCGGAAGTCCAAATGATCGTAATGGTCATGCGAAATGATGAGCACATCAATTGGCGGCATATCTGCTGTGTTATAATTCATTGTGCCCGGGAAGGCTTTCATCAAACCCGGGACCGGTCCGGCATGATTGCTAAAAATAGGATCAATAAGAATATTACCCTGCACGGTTTTAATAAGTAGAGACGAATGTCCGAACCAAACAATGGTAGGGGCTATAGCCTCTAACTTCTTCAGATCGGTTTTTACCCATGGCAGTGGTTTAGAAGGTTTGATAGTTGCGGGACGCTTTTTTAGAAAAAGCCACTTTGTACGCTTAACGGCTGAATCTAATTTTGCAGTTAAATTTTGAAAAGCGCCATTTTTGTAATTGGGTAAAGTGTCTATATGTGCAAGGTATTCACCATTTGGGTTTTCGCCCATTGATTTCCATACACCGCAGCCTGTTAAAGTTGCGAGTAACAGTACAGCTACCCAAACCCAAAAATTACTTTTCATCCTATAAAAACGCTGGAGGTTTGATGTTTGTTTCCCCCGTGTATAGTTTTACTTTCCGCAGACTTAATACAGGCCAATGGTTGTTGATTTTTGTATCGCTTTTTTTAAATTTGATTATAGCTGCAACAATCATGGGAAAATTTTTCGATAGCATAAATGATAAGCATAGCGCTTTCATACAAAAGCAAAAAATATTTTTTACTGCTTCGGCACCTATTAGTATAGACGGCCATATTAATCTTTCACCAAAAGGAACGGATAGTTTTAGGGTATTAACACCTACTCGTGTTGCTTATATGGATACTATTGGCAGCGGTAATGAAACATCGGCGCATATTTTAGAGAACGGTCGCCTTACCATCATGTTTTGCGCTTTTGACGGGCCGCCCAATATACTGCGTTTATACGGGCATGGATATACCGTATTGCCCGGCGATGACGAATGGCAGCAGTTGGCCCCTCATTTTACACTGCAGCTGGCTACCCGGCAAATTATTGTTGCCGATGTATATAAGGTGCAAACCTCATGCGGCTTTAGCGTACCTTATTATGAATACCTGGGCGAACGTGATTACATGCAACCATGGGCCGAAAGTAAAGGTGCCGAAGGATTGGAAACCTATAAGCAGGAAAAAAACAGGGTGAGCATGGATGGTTTACCTACCGCTTTGTTTTAATTATATCCTCACTACCACAAGCGGAACGCTTGTGGGGTACACTATGCTGTCATTGCGTTCATTGCTACCTAGTGTTGAGCAGGCTCAAATATTTCAACCAGATTACCCGATGGGTCAATAAGTAAAATTTGTGAACCTCCCGGCCCTTTAACAATTTCATTTCTAAATTGCAATCCTTGAGCTTTAAGTTTTGCTACTTCTTTATTAATGTCTGATACAATAATTTGGAACCGAGTCCAGCCACCGGGAGCAGGAGTCGCTCCGTCAGGCATGCTTCTGCCAGCCGAACTCGTGCTTCCGCTTAATAATAAACGTAGATTGCCTTTTACTACATCAGCAAATGCGGGGGCAAAGTTATTTAAAAGTGTAAAACCAAGATGCCGGGTGTAAAACTGTATGGACACTTCAACATCTTTTACCATGTAGCGCAAATTTACCTTATCATTAGTTTCCATTTTAATTCCTTTCATTTCCTTTTTTTAGGACCAACCACGCAAAGGTCATACCTATTAAGCTCAAAATAAGCGCAACAATTGCGCCAGCCTTGCCGCTGCCCGACCCAAAAACTGCACCGGCCGAAGTGCTTAAGTGAACCACACTAAGTGCAATACCCATTAACCCCAAAACGATAGATATCATGGCACCCGTACGTGCCGAACGGGCTTTGGCCCGCCAACCTACGATGAGGCTGATCAATCCGACGGCACCCGCTATAAGGGCTCTTGCACGCCCGTTAGTAATGCCGGATACATAAGCCGGATTTGCAGCATCTGCATTATTTGCCTGTGCAAATGTGGTTTCGTCCAATAAAAAAATACAGGTAATGATTAAGCAGGCTGAGAAAATGTATAAAAAATGGTTTTTCATAAAAGATATTTTTTATTACAAATCAACAATATGCTAACACAGCAAAATTGTAAAAAAACGACATTTTTAAATTTACAACTCATAAGTGCCCCTGTTGCTTGCCGCCAGGGTTTCTAGCTTAAAATATTCTTTTGGATTTGAGCCCGAAAATTTCTGAAAGTCATGTATAAAATGAGATTGGTCATAATACCCGTGTTCGTAAGCAATATTCGCCAATGGCTGGCCTGCAAAATCTTTGTTCAGCAACGAATTAAATCGTGTAATACGTAAAAATAATTTAGGGTTAAAACCCGAA
Organism: uncultured Mucilaginibacter sp.; assembly: GCA_964611565.1. Classification (GTDB taxonomy): domain Bacteria; phylum Bacteroidota; class Bacteroidia; order Sphingobacteriales; family Sphingobacteriaceae; genus Mucilaginibacter. The sequence continues at coordinate 85,458 of CAZTAU010000007.1, forward strand.
AATTCTTTGAATTTTCTCTCAAACTGCCTTGTTGATAAAAAGCTCTCGTCTAACAATGTTTTTGCACTCGCTACTTTACCAAAGTTTGCAATAGACCTGATGGATGAGTGAATTTGCGCATATCCTGTTTTTACATTTTTTAACCGCTGTTCCAAAAAATTGCATATAATTTTAAGCCTTTCGTCATTATCTATAGCCAGCATTATTTTTTCCTCCAATATCTCGCCCTCTTTTCCGCAAAATGTTTTTATATCTGCCGATTGGTTTGTCAGTTCATTTGCCGGTAAGCAAAATAATTGAGGGAGCGCATGAGGGTATAAGTAAAAGCCAAAAACGCCGAAATAAGATTGGGCGCTTACCTTGCTAAAAGTTTGTGTTTGGCCGTAGATGCCTGAAGATAAATTACTTTCAACACCGTGCTCCATCTGGTATTTAAACTGACCCTTATAGCAAAAAACGATCTCGGGGCAAGGATAAGCAAACGCATGATGGGTGAAGGGATTCCCTGCGGCAATGTTACCCTCTAAAAACCAAAAGAACCGAACGTAATCAGCAAGGTGGTGCGGAGGTTTTATGATTTTATAATTCATCTGACGCTAATCAATGGATACTAATAGCCGATACTAAACTTGTGTGTCTTTATAAAGTTAATTAAAATGATTTGAAAATTGCTGCATAAAAAAAGCCCCGCAGACATGCGGGGCTTTGCTCCTGAGGCTGGGCTCGAACCAGCGACCCTCTGATTAACAGTCAGATGCTCTAACCGGCTGAGCTACTCAGGAATCATTTTCCGGTTTGGAGTGTGCAAAAGTATGATTTCTGAGCAATTTTCACAATATTTGGCAAAAAAAAATATAAATATTTTTACATGAGTTTATTAGTTATTGGTACTGTGGCGTTTGACGCTATTGAAACCCCTTTTGGTAAAACAGATAAAATTGTTGGCGGTGCTGCTACCTATGCAGGTTTGGCCGCGACTTACTTTTATGATAAGGTTAAAATTGTAGCCGTAGTAGGTGATGATTTTCCGCAAGAAGAGATAAAAGACTTTGAAAAACACGGAATTGATACCGAGGGGCTTCAAATAAAAAAAGGCGAAAAATCGTTTTTTTGGAGCGGCAAGTACCATAACGATATGAACAGCCGTGATACTTTAATAACCGAACTGAACGTTTTGGCTGATTTTGACCCGGTTATTCCTGAAAGCTACCAGGATTGCGAATACCTGATGCTGGGTAACTTAACCCCGCAGGTACAGCAAACGGTCATAAAACGCCTTGCTAAGCGCCCTAAGCTGATAGTAATGGATACCATGAACTTTTGGATGGACATTGCTATGGACGACTTGAAGGAAACCATTAAACTGGTTGATGTATTGACTATTAATGATGCCGAGGCGCGTCAACTATCAGGCGAGTATAGCTTGGTTAAAGCTGCCCGTAAAATATTAACCATGGGCCCAAAATACCTGATCATTAAAAAAGGAGAGCATGGCGCGTTATTGTTTAATGAAGAGAGGATATTTTCGGCACCGGCATTGCCATTGGCCGATGTATTTGACCCAACCGGGGCAGGCGATACTTTCGCCGGGGGATTTATTGGTTATTTAGCTAAAGTGGGCACTATCAACTTTAACAATATGAAAAATGCCTTGATCTACGGATCGGCACTGGCATCTTTCTGCGTAGAGAAATTTGGTACCGAAAAAATTAAAAATCTAACAGAAAAAGAAATCGCCAGCCGTATACAAGAGTTTGTAAGCCTGTCGGCATTTGAGATAGTTTAGTTTTTTGAATTATAGATAAGCCCTGCAGAAATGTGGGGCTTTTATTGGAGTTTTCCTATTGGATCGAAATTTTTAAATACCCAATCATCATGCGGTGCATCGGCCAATTCAGAGGTGAGGTCCTGCCCGGCCCAATGCTCGTAGTGTTTGCCGTTGCGCCATAGGCGGCTGTCGGTTACGTCGTATATCAGGCCTTTGTAGGCTATCCATACTTCGGGCTTATCCTGCCCATTACGCAGGGCCAGTTGCGATTTGGTATATACAGGCAGCTCGCTCATGCAATTGATCTTTGTTTAAAATATTCAAAAAAACCTACGTTCATTAACAACATGGCCATACAGTAAAAGTGGTCTTCCAAAGGTATGGTGCCTATCCGCAAGGCTACATTTTCCAAATTGTTATACAATACAACCGGAATAGCAGTTAGTAAACCATTTACTATATAAAACGGAATTAAAGCCACCACATAAGTTAAATAAAACCTGTTTAACCACTTTGCTTTAAAGCCATATTGCAAACCTGCAAGCAATACCAATAATAAACTAAAGGTTACCAAGGTATATAACCTATCATGATAAAAAACCGCCGTAATTAACGAAAATGCCATCAGCAGGTTAGTAATAATGCGTGTCCATTTATCTGATATCTGCCATTTGATATAATAGTTTAAGCAGGCGTAAATAAACAGGCAGGCAAATGGTACGGTTAAAAAGAACAGTATTTCTTCAAGCGGTAACTCTATTAAGTTTAAGCCTATGATGCGTTCTACATTAAAACTCCAAACCCCACTAACGGTAAAAAGCATATCCCAAAACAAAAATATAACACCCGTAATAGCCATGCCCGGCCAAATAAACTTCAAGCTTTGATAAAACCGCACATTTTTATCAAATGATAGTAATACCGGGAAAAGTATGGTTAAAAAATTGATGATTAGGTAGGTGTATTTCATTTGATCAATGCTAATTGTTTGGTTAAATACGTGTGCTCTGACGCGGCGTGTTTATTGGCCTCCAGCAGAAAATTAATAATAGTAATTACCATATCCCTGTCGCCTGGCGGATAATTTTTTTTATCTAGTTGTGCCAGTATCTCATTCTTATCCGCTTCCATATTTTTAGTATAGCCTAAAAGCTTGGGCAGTTTATAATCTACGGAAAAGCGTAGAAACCTTATCTCCATGTTATGCGGATCGGCAGCTACGGCTTTGGCAAACGTTTTTTGGGCATCCTTTACATACTTTACTTTATAATAGGGGTTCCAGTGGTGTTTGGCTTTTAATGCTTGCAGGGTGCCTATATAGCCCGTAATTAATGGCGATTTATTAGACAAAGCAGCCAAAGCATTATACAATGAATCGTTGGTTTTACTACTATTTACAGCTAGCATAAGCTGCCTGCGAAGCAATTTGTTTTTATCGGGTGTTTGTGCGGAGGCTATTTGAACCAGGCACATCAAATAAATACCTGCTAAAATGAATATCCGCTTCATGATTAAATTATCCTCAGTTTACGTTTAAGCAAAGCCTTGCAATACAATGCACGTTTATGATTGTCTGATACTCTTATACGTTGTTGCAATATAATACTTGCAGGCGTATTCACAATTTTTTTGAATAGCTGTGCGTAATATTTATAGGCAATGTACACCCCCAAACGCGCGCTTTCAGGCAAAAGTACAATGCCCTTATAGGCATCGTCCATATCATTTTGTATATCCTGTTCTATATCCCGTTTATCCTGCTGGGTAAAGTTTGTAAAATCAACATCGGGAAAATAGGTGCGGCCACGCTCTTCCAGGTCGGATTTTACATCCCGTAAAAAGTTAATTTTTTGAAATGCGGCACCCAAACTGCGGGCCATAGGCAGTAATAGCTGGTAAAGCTTATTATCATTCTCACAAAACACACGCAGGCACATCAATCCAATAACCTCTGCCGAGCCGTAGATATAGGTTTTATAATTAGCCTCGTCATAAGCTTTTTTGTCCAGGTCCATCTCCATCGAGCGTAAAAAGGCTGCTATCAGTTCCTGCTCTATATGATATTGATTCACTACCATTTGAAAGGAATGAAGCACCGGGTTCAAACTTATTTTTTGGTCGATGGCTTTATAGGTCTCTGTTTTAAAATCGGCAATTAGTTGTGCCTTGTCCCGGTCATGAAAGGTATCTACTATCTCATCCGCGTAGCGCACAAAGCCATAAATGGCAAACACCGGATAGCGAAGATGTGGATGAAACGCCTTAATGCCGCTGCTAAATGAAGTGCTGTACTTTTCGGTTATCACCTTACTGCATTCAAAACAGGTCTCGTCGTACAGGTTCATTTTAATGGGTTTATTGTATCAAAAGTACAAAAATTAAACCCTATTGTTTTTGATGAAGCCGCTTACAAATTGCTTATTTTGGGCATTTAAAGCTGGTAATGGTTAATTTAAAACATATAGTTGTAATTGGGAGTGGTTTTGCCGGATTATCATCCGCCTGTGTGTTGGCTAAAGAGGGTTATAAGGTTACTGTATTAGAAAAAAACAGCCAGCCGGGTGGCCGTGCCAGTGTTTGGGAAACTGATGGTTTTAAGTTTGATATGGGCCCCAGCTGGTATTGGATGCCTGATGTGTTTGAAAACTTTTTTGCCCTGTTTGGTAAAAAACCTGCCGACTACTATGACCTAAAACGGCTTGACCCCGGCTACCGCATTTATTACGGCAAGGATGACCTGATGGATGTGCCTGCTGCTATGGATAAACTGGAAGCCATGTTTGAAAGCATTGAACCCGGAAGCAGCGCGCATTTACGCGAATTTTTAGCGCAAGCCGAGTACAAGTATAAAGTTGGAATGGGTGAGTATGTTTTCCGCCCGTCGCATTCTATTACTGAATTTATAGACTGGAATTTGATCAAAAAAAGTTTTAGTATGCAATTGTTTACCAGTTTACGTAAGCACGTGCGGCAGCATTTTAAAAATCCTAAGCTGATTAAGCTTTTGGAGTTCCCGGTGTTGTTTTTAGGAGCTACCCCGCAGGATACGCCCGCCATGTATAGTATGATGAACTATGCTGACCTGGCATTGGGTACCTGGTACCCAATGGGTGGCATGAACGAAATAGTGAAGGCTATGGTGAAGCTAGCAAAGGAATTGGGTGTTATAATTAAACTGGATAGCGAGGTAATTAAAATTGAAATTGATGATAGTAAAGTGAGTAACATCATCACAAACAATGAAACCTTACAAGCCGATTTTGTAATTGCCGGGGCAGATTACCAGCACGTTGATCAAAAGCTATTAGATAAACCTTACCGAAACTACACGGATAAATATTGGGATAGTCGCACTATGTCGCCATCCAGTTTATTGTTTTTTGTGGGGATAAATAAGAAGTTAAACAACATTAAGCACCATAATTTATTTTTTGATGAGGATTTTGAGCAACATGCCAAAGAGATATATGCAAGCCCACAATGGCCATCAAAACCATTGTTTTATGTAGCCTGTACCTCAAAAACGGATGATACTGTTGCACCTGCAGATGGAGAGAACCTCTTCTTTTTAATACCTGTAGCACCGGGACTTAACGACGATGATACTACCCGTGAAAAGTATTTTGATTTGATACTTGACCGTTTTGAAAGCATCACCGGAGAAAGTATCAGGAATAATATTGTTGTAAAGCGTAGTTATGCCATGAATGACTTTAAAGCTGATTACCATTCGTTTAAAGGTAATGCTTATGGGTTGGCAAATACATTAGCGCAAACCGCGTTTTTTAAACCAGCTATGCGTAATAGGCACATTAAAAATTTGCTGTATACCGGCCAACTAACTGTACCAGGGCCGGGTGTGCCGCCTGCGTTGATATCCGGGCAAATAGCGGCTAGTGAAGCTATAAAAAGTTTAGGCTGAAAAAGCACTTTGTCATGCTGAGCATCGAAACATCTTATCAAATTATGCATTCGGTATAAGATTCTTCGCTATGCTCAGAATGACAATTGAAGAGAATTGAGCAACAAAAAAGCCCGCCTTGTTAAAGGGTGGGCTTTTTTATATAATCGAGTTTAATTATGGAACTTAGTTTTCTGCGTAGATTGGTTTTTTAATACCATTATCATACGCTTTAAGGTTTTTCTTTAACAGTTTGCGTGCAACGTGTATGCGGGTTTTAACGGTACCAATAGGAATAGTTAAATGGTCGGCAATTTCATGGTATTTATGTCCTTCAAAATACATGGTAAATGGTATGTGGTAATCTGCAGGCAGTTTATCCATGGCTCTTTTTATATCATCCATTATAAATTTTGCCTCGCCTTGATTTTTGGTTGAGCTGTACACCAGGTTCGGAGATGAAATTTCATCAGACTTAGTTACAAAAGTGCTCATCTTAACAAAACGGCGATAGTTATTAATGAAGGTGTTTTTCATGATAGTGTATAACCATCCTTTTAAATTGGTGCCTTCTTTAAATTTATTATAATACGTTATCGCTTTCAACATTGTATCCTGTACAAGGTCGTTTGCATCATCAGCGTCGTGTGTAAAATGTAAGGCGTATGACCTTAATGAACTTGCTTGACGTAATACCAGGGTGTTAAACTCAATCTTTGTCATGTTGTTTTTATTTATGTACAGTCCTTTATTCAAACATGATACCATCCGCAAAAACATACAACGCCAAAAAACGCAATAAGTCAAAGTTTAAATGAATTATTTATAAAGTGTAAAAAATACACCAATAAATACATAACATACTGTATTTTAGTTAAATAAATAAATAAAATATAATTAAAACAAATCCTGAAAAGGAATAATTGGCCTTAAGGGGTAATGAAAAAATAAACTTATCGGAAAGAAATTTAATTAATAATATTCACCTCGCGTTGTAGGGTAACGCCAAATTTAGTGTACACACTGTCTATGATTTGCGACGAAAAATTAAAAATCTCTTGTCCGGTTGCGCCGCCATGGTTCACTAAAACCAGGGCCTGGTTTTTCCAGGTACCTGTGTTGCCCACTACTTTGCCTTTCCAGCCGCATTGTTCAATCAACCAGCCTGCAGCCAGTTTTACATAACCATCCCCGGCAGGGTAATTTACTATCTCGGGAAACTTTGCTTTTATCGGCTCAAAATCGGTTTGGGCAATTACCGGATTTTTAAAAAAGCTGCCCGCGTTACCAATGGTGGATGGGTCGGGTAGTTTAGATACCCTTATATGTGATACTACTTGTGATACATCTTTAATAGTAGGAGAGGTTATGCCTCTTACTGTAAGTTCCTGTTCAATGGCACCATAACGTAAATTAACATTTGGAATAAGTGATAGCTGGAATTTTACCGAAGTGATAATATACTGCCCTTTAACTTCACTTTTAAATATGCTTTCGCGGTAGCCAAACTTGCAATCGACTTTGGTAAAGGTTTTAAAAGTACCCGATGCTATTTCAAAAGCCTTGCAGCTATGAAATACATCCTGCAGTTCTACACCATAAGCGCCAATGTTTTGTATTGGGGATGCGCCAACAGAGCCGGGTATTAAGCTTAAATTTTCTAAACCTGCATATTCACGCGCCACACAAAAGTTTACAAGGTCGTTCCATACTTCGCCACCGCCGGCCTCCACATAAACTTCGTTATGGTTTATGCGGTGCTCAAAGCCACGAATGTTCATATGGATAACTACCCCATCAAAATCATTAATGAGTAGCATATTACTGCCGCCGCCCATAACCAGTAAGCTCATGTGTTTCCACTGCGGATCCATAAACAACTCTACCAGTTCATCCTCGTGGTTTATCTCCACAAAATATTTGGCACTGGCCTCAACACCAAAAGTGTTAAAATTTTTAAGGGATACGTTTTGTTGTATTTGCAGCATGGTGAGGGCGAATTTCGGAATTTATTTACAATATACACCTGTAGAGATACAATACTTTGTGTCTCTAAACATATGGAAGACGCAGAGTACTGTGTGTCTACGTTTTTTTAAACCACTTCCAACTCGCCACCAACAACCCAAACTCCTCCGACGGATTTTTCTCAGTTGATTTATGGTGAATTTTATGTGCACGACGAATACCTGCCAAATAACGATTATCGCTTTTAAAAGCTTTGATGCGGTTATGTATAAACCAATCATGAAAAATAAAATATATGCTGCCGTACAGGCTAATGCCAGTACCTATCCAAAAGCGATAATCTAAATTATAATTGCCCAGCCACATCAGATATAAGGCTATCGAAGCGAAGAGTAAGCTAAAGATATCATTTAACTCCAGCCAGCTATGACGTTGCTGATGGTGTGTTTTATGGATAAACCACAATGGTCCATGGAAAAGGTATTTATGGATAGCCCAAGAGAAAGCCTCCATCCCCGCCAGGGTAATTAAAACAATACCTGTATTTATTAATACCACCATTTATAGCCAAATTAGTAATTTGCAATTGATAGTTATGAAATTTAAACTTACCCTGCTTTTATTGTTTGTTGCTTTGGTAACAAATGCACAAGATTCATTGTTTGCCCGGCGCATGGTGGACACCCTTACCTCGCCTTACTTTTGGGGCCGGGGTTATACGAATGATGGTATGGGCAAAGCGGGCCGCTTTATTGCCGACCAATTTAAAAGCTATGGCTTGCAACCTTTATCAGGTGATAGCTATATGCAGGAGTTCAGTTTTAATGCTAATAGCTTTCCGGGCAAAATGGAGGTGAGTATTAACGGGGTAGCTTTACTACCTGGCAAGGAATTTATTGTTGGTCCGCCAAGTCGGGGTGTACAAGGTAAGGGTACTTTGGTGCAAAAGGATAGCACTCATTTTGTAGATGAGGTAAATCGTATTGTACTATCACTCGAAAAAAAGCTTACGTGGTCCGTATCCCAGCAGGTGGCTGATTTTACAACTATACAGGTAGAAGCTAAAGCAATTAAACAATTGCCCGCTACGATAGCCGTCGATATAGAAAACCAACTCATCACCAACTTTAAAACCGCCAACATCTGCGGAGTAGTAAGAGGCACAACCAAACCAGATTCGTTTATAGTATTCTCTGCACATTATGATCACTTAGGCGGTATGGGTGCCAATACCTATTTCCCCGGTGCTAATGATAATGCCAGTGGGGTAAGTCAGCTGTTGAGCCTGGCCAAATATTACGCGGCTAACCCGCAGCCGTATAGTATGGTTTTTATAGGATTTTCGGGTGAGGAGGCAGGTTTGCTGGGGTCGAAGTATTTTTCAGAACACCCCTTAATTAACTTAGGAAATATCCGTTTCCTGGTTAATATGGATATTTTAGGTACGGGAGATGAGGGTATAATGGTAGTTAACGCTACGATACATCCTAAAGAATTCAATTTATTAAAGGACATTAACGCATCAGGAAGATACCTGCCTAAACTCAACTTGCGCGGTAAGGCCGCCAATAGCGATCATTATTGGTTTACCGAAAAAGGTGTGCCTGCATTTTATATGTATACCATGGGCGGCATAAAAGCTTATCATGATGTTTTTGACCTCAGCCAAACCTTACCTTTAAATGGCTATAGCGGCGTATTTAAATTGCTGACAGAGTTTGTAAAAAGTCTGGCGAAATGATTTGCTTATAAAGGCTACTGTAACATTCTTGTTGTCAATACATTAAATTGATTATTCCGGGCAACCATAAGGTATATTTGTTTGTATAGTAAGAAACCAATTACATTCTATTAAATCATAAAACAATGAAAAAAGCTTATGTTTTTATTACTGCAGCAATGGCCGGTGTGCTATTGTTTGCAGGTATTAGCCTTAAACCGGCAGGGCCTTACGGTTTTGTAAAAGGCAGCCCCGAAGTAAAATCAATTACCGCGTTAACTTTTGGGCCAAACGGTGTATTATTTATAGGCGATTCGCAAAGCGCGGCAGTATATGCTGTTGACACTAAAGACGCGGCAAAAGGAACCGCAAAAGCTTATGATATACAAGGTATAGATGTTAAAATAGCTACGGCTTTGGGCACCACTAAAGAAACCATCACCATTACTGATATGGCGGTTAACCCGGTTTCAAAAAAATTATACATCGCTGTAAAAGGTGCTGATGGTACGCCGGTATTGTTAACTGTAGATAATAACAGCGCAATAAAAGCGGTTTCATTAAAAGACGTTGAGTTTTCATCTTTAGCATTAAACGATGCGGCTGTTGACAGAAATCGTGTATCGTCAATATCTGATATGGCTTACGCTGATGGTAAATTAATGCTAAGCGGCTTAAGCAATAAAGAGTTTAGCTCATCATTCCGTACCGTTGCGTTCCCTTTTACAGGTAAAGCAGGAGATATGGCCTCGTTAGAAATGTATCATGGCGCACATGGAAGGTTTGAAACTACTTCGCCTATACGCACCTTTAGCACCACTACCATTGACGGTAAAAACTATATGGTGGCCAGCTACACTTGTACACCATTAGTACTTTTCCCTATGGACGAGTTAAAGCAAGGTGCACACGTTAAGGGCCGTACTATTGCCGAAATGGGTAACGGAAATACACCGTCAGACATGATCTGGTTAAAATCAGATAAAAGCTATTTGGTAATGGCTAACAGTGCCCGCCCTGCTGTTAAAGTAAGTTACGATGATATCAAAAGCTTCCAGGGTACTTTAACCGAGCGCGTGGCTAACACAGCGGGTACTAATTTTGTAAAATTACCTTACGAAAAAGTAACACAGTTAGACAAACTGGATGATGGCCGTGCTGTAGTTATACAACGTAAAGCTAACGGCGATCTGGACCTTTGGACATCTGATGGCAAAAACATATAATTTTAATTTTTTCATAAGCACCAGGTTATACATAAAGTGTAGCCTGGTGTTTTTTTTATTGGCGATTTTATCTGCCTGCGATAGTCACCATGAAAAAATAGCGCTGACGTATGATAAGAATGATCATGCCATCGGCATACTTATACCATCCTATTTGTTGCACGTAGAAGCGGGTACCTCTATCGAATCTTCCTTAAAAGTGACATTGGCCAATAGCAACCAAAACATATTAGGCAATTTAAGCGAGGATGGCGACGCGATATTGTTTACACCACTTATACCATTAACCCCGGGATTGACTTATAAAATTATGCAGGCAGGTAAATTTATAGGCGAGATTAAAGTGCCGGTAAGTAATAGCAATGAGGCACCACATATTATAGCCGTTTATCCGCAGGGGGATACGTTACCTGAAAACAACTTAAAACTTTACCTGCAATTTTCACATGCTATGCTTACCGGTAACGCTATAGATCATATTACGTTGCTTCATGGTAAGGATACATTACAAGACGTTTTCCTTGATCTGCAACCCGAACTTTGGGATACTACCGGCAAAGTATTAACCTTATGGCTCGACCCAGGGCGTATAAAGCGCGGGCTTGTACTTAACCGCGAGAGGGGAAACCCGCTTAAAAGGGGAGATAATTATCAATTGATCATTTCATCCAAATGGAAAGATAGCCGGGGTTTAAATTTACAGGAATACAGTAAAAATTTTGTAGCCGGCCCATGGGATGATCAACAGCCTGATATTAATAAATGGCAACTTAATTTGCCATTATCAGGCACTAAAGACCCAATGGTTATAAAATTAAATGAGCCATTAGATCATTATTTATTACAAGAGTCAGTAACCGTATTAAACTCTCGCGGTGTTCCGGTACAGGGAACATGCAGCGTTAGTAATAATGATGGTACCTGGGAGTTTACACCAACACAACCTTGGTTGGCCGGTAACTATATATTGCGAGTTGATGCGCGGTTAGAGGATCTGGCAGGTAATAACCTGAATAAAGTTTTTGACCGCGATGTAACCAGGCAAGCAAAACGTGAACAACAATACTATAATCGCAGCTTTAAAATTTTACCTGATTAAACCTTCGTGCCTTATTAGTGTATATTAGTAACGCATTATGAAGGCAGCAACACATTTCAAATTTCGGTTAGTTAATAGCATTTTGTTATTGGCGATAGTTTTCTGTTCATCTGTAAAGGCACAAACCATTTGGAAATTTCAGGGTGAAAAGGAAGGTATAAAAACCTATAAAGCGGATGTTTCTAATTCAAAGATAAAGGCTATAAAATTAGAGACGATTTTCCAGGCACCATTGAATCAATTGGTGGCTGTATTACTGGATATCAAAAGCTCGCCCGAATGGGCATACAAAACCAAATCGGCTATTATACTTAAACAAGTTTCGCCAACCGAAGTATATTATTATACCGAATTGAGCATGCCCTGGCCCGTTGTCAACCGCGATTTTGTGGGACATCTTATAGCTACTCAAAACCCCAGCACTAAAATAGTTACTATTGATGGCCCGGTAGTTCCCGACTATGTCCCTAAAAAGAAGGACTTGGTACGCATCGAAAAATCTGTAGGAAAGTGGGTGCTTACTCCCATTAATGATAGAGAAACTAAAGTGGAATATAGCCTGCAGGTTGACCCGGGTGGAGGTGCACCTGCGTGGTTGGTTAACCTGTTCGCATCCGAGGGCCCAACGCAAAGCCTTAAAAATTTGCGTGCCCAACTCAAAAAGCCCGATCATAAAAATACACCACTTCCTTTTGGGCGTAACTAAAAGTGGGTTAACAAAGGTTAACACATTTCAATGTTAAATTGTATATAAATTACTGATATTCAAATATTTAATAGGTTAACTATGCGAAAATATGTTAACCATGATTTTGTAGTCTAATATTACCTTATCATCTCGATCGTAGCGAAGATCCATACACAAGTCGGGGCCTAATATGCTGGTAGTGAATATATTTTTCAAATAAATTTTGATTTCTAATTTCTCTGTTTATATTTGTAGTGTACTATTTAACTAATACACTGTTATGATAGAAATAACCAACCTAACCTTCGGATACGGCAAAAAAGCGCTGTTCCACAATTTAAATCTTTCACTTAAAGCCGGGCATATTTATGGCCTGCTGGGTAAAAACGGCGCTGGTAAATCCACCTTACTTAAAAACATAGCCGGATTGGTTTTCCCAACTGACGGTACTTGTAAAGTAAACGGCTACACTTCAAAAAACCGTTTGCCTGACTTTTTACAGGAACTGTTTTTTGTCCCCGAGGATATTTTTATGCCCTCGGTGAGCGCCAGGCAATTTGCTGATAGCACGGGCCATTTTTATCCAAACTTTGATAATATGCAGTTTAACAAGATACTGGCCGAATTTGATGTTCCGGATAACAAGCCGTTAACGCAATTATCATTTGGCCAGCAAAAAAAGGTGATGATCGCTTTTGGTATATCCACCAATACATCCTTATTAATAATGGACGAGCCCACTAACGGATTGGACATCCCCTCAAAGGCTCAGTTCAGAAAGATCATGGCTGGTGGCTTAACCGAAGATAGATGCATCATTATATCAACCCATCAGGTGCGCGACCTGGACAACTTGATTGATAGTATATTAGTACTGCATGATCAAAAAATTGTAGTAAATACCGGCATGGACGATATAGCCGAAAAACTAACTTTTGGGGTGATACCTGCAGATAGTACCGACTATATATATGCCGAGCCAACGTTCGCCGGTTTACAGGCCATCACTTTAAATACCGATAACAGTTATACTAAAGTTGATATGGAAATTTTATTTAATGCCGTAATCAGCAATAACCAACAATTGATACAAACCTTAAACCAATAAATATGAATAATACATTTGATATAAAACGTTTTGGTATGCTTTTTAAAAAGCATACGGTTGAGCATAGTAAAACTTATGCTTTGGGAACAGCTGTGTTATTTGGCGTGATATTTTTAGTACTGTTGTTCTTTTCTATGATAAATAATTGGCATTTATCCGAACAGGAGCAGATAATGGTATTGATATTTACCATGAGCGGGTTTGGAAGCATATTTGGTAGTATGGTGTTTGCCGACCTGGGCGATAGAAGTAAAGTTATACCCGCGTTAATGCTTCCGTCATCCCATTTTGAAAAGTTTTTGGTGGGCTTACTTTATTCCTACTTTATTTTCCTGATCGTATTCGTAGCTTCGTTTTGTTTGGCCGATTTTATTGTAGTCAATATAGGAGATCATGATCTGAAGCAAAACCAAATGATCAATGTTTTTGATACAACAGGCAGACAGCCGGCAATGGCATTTGTGGTCTTTACCTTATTCCATGCCTTTGTTTTTTGGGGGTCGGTATTTTTTAAAAAGCTGCATTTTGTTAAAACAACTATCGTATTCTTTTTAAGTGTGGGCTTATTGACATTAATTAATGGGTTAGTTTTAAATATGTTTTTCGCTGCACACACAAGGTTTGATGCGGGTTCGCCTTTCAGCGGCATATCTATTGTGCAGCCAGATAATTTTATGACCTACTTACAACCTACAGAGCAATTTGAGCTATATAGCAAAGTAATTTTTGTGATAATAGTTTTATTATTTTGGACGACCACCTATTTCAAATTAAAGGAAAAGGAAGCATAGCCTATGAATTTTAAAGACAAAGACGCCATCTACCTGCAAATTGCCGATTACATAAGTGAGCATATTATGCTGGATAAGTGGAAACCCGATGAAAAGATACCATCGGTACGCGAAATGGCGGGCGAGCTACAGGTAAATCCAAATACCGTTATGCGCACCTATGAACATTTACAAAACCAGGAGATCATATTTAACAAACGTGGTATGGGACATTATGTGGCTATTGATGCCATCAAAAAAATAAAGAGTATACGTAAAGAGCGCTTTTTGCAACAGGAACTGCCTGATTTTTTCAGGAGTATTTACCTGTTAGACATCAGCTTTGAAGAAATGCAGAAACGCTACGAAGAATACAGATCAAAAAATTATAAAGCCTAAACCTTATCAAAATGAAAACAAGTAATAAATTTTTAATACTAATAACAATTGTAGTTATTGGCTTTCTTATAGTGTTTAATGCGGGTTTAAAAGCCGAGTATTTAAAAGGTGATTTTAAAACCCGTTTTTACCAGATGGAGCAATTGTCTTTTAAAAATTTCAGCAATATAAAGCATAATGCAGGGGATATGTTTGGTGTGAAAATTGAAAAAGGCGATAAATTCCAGGTTTGGGTAAAATCTTTTATTAAAGAGGAAATTGATATTAAGCAAATAGGCCAAACTTTGGTAATTAATATTGCTAAAAATACTAAGCCAAGGAGTTATAATAGCGGTATAGTTATCATTTGCCCGCAAATTGACAGCTTAACTATTACTTCGGATTTTGAAGCGAACAATAAACCAATTGATGAGAATTCGGGCTACAATGTATATAACCTTATTTCGAATTTTAATCAGCCTAAAATGTTCATTAAATTAAATAAGTTAACTGCGCTTGAACTTGAATCCAATAGTATTGATGATTTACAAGCAATTGCAGGCGATGAAATAATTGGTAAGGCATATTTAGATATTAATCATACCAATATTTTTAAAGTGGCCAATATAAGCGTACCCGGTAAAAGTGAGCTAAAGCTGGAAAATCCTACCGTCGGGAAGTTGAACTATACTATTGCCGATGATGCCAAAATTACCACGTTTGGTAAATCATTACCTCTAATAAAATAATCTATCTAACAAGTGGAGAGTTATGCTCTCCACTTTTAAATGACTTATCACGCTGAAATTGTTACGATTTGTTTGAAAAACAAATCTTCATCTAATACTTTCAACATGAAACCAGCAACACTTTTCCTGCTAATTGTCAGTTTGGGTTTCGGATCGTTATTTATTGTTACGCGTATATTTTCTGTCTTATTAAAATTGGTTAAACCCACCGGCCTTACAATGGTATAGTTGAATGTGGTTTTTTGTAAGATCGATTCCTGGAGTTCATGATCATGATAGGCAACACCGATATTGCTATTATCAATGAACCATCTGAACCACCATGGTATATCGTTTTTAGTTTCGTTGGCGCCCCATGCCGAGCAAACAACTATCCGTTTAATTTTTTCTTCTTCAGCAGCCTTCACTACTACTTTCATGGTGTCTGATAAGAAAGTTTTAGGCGTTCGTAGCTTCGCCCATGGAAAATCAGAAGTTCTGGAAATGTTGAGCACGCTTAATATTGCCTCGCAGCCAGTCATTGCATTTTTTAATGCTGTTGGGTCAGTTGGCAGGCCTTCAAATATTTTTAACTGTTCAGAGTCATTGTGTATTTTACTTTTATCCCTCACTAATACATGAACAATATACCCTTTTGTCAAGGCTTCTGAAACCAGGTGCTTTCCGGTGCGTCCTGTAGCGCCTAAAATTAATATTCTCATTTGTGCGAAGGTTGCCGTCATTTTAAACAGCAACTAAATATAGCGAAATTAATTACTGCTATTCTTATTGTCACCTATGTAACCAATTCTTTCCGCTTTCCGCGCCAAATCCTATCTTTGCCGATTATCATTTCGATCTGATGAAGATATCATACAATTGGCTTAAAGAATTTATACAGACTGATAAAACTCCGCAGGAACTATCAACCATATTAACCGGTACCGGTTTAGAGGTAGAGAGCCTGGAGAAAGTACAAGCCGTTCCCGGTGGGTTAGAGGGTTTGGTGATTGGCTATGTTAAAGAAATTGCCCAGCATCCCAATGCCGATAGGTTACGTATTACCAAAGTTGATGTAGGCGGTACCGAGGACCTGCAGGTAGTTTGCGGCGCAGCCAATGTTGCCGCAGGCCAAAAGGTTGTGGTAGCTACGGTTGGCACTATGGTACACCCTACAAAGGGCGAGCCATTCCAGATTAATAAATCAAAAATACGCGGGGAGGTATCTGAAGGGATGATATGCGCCGAAGATGAAATAGGTTTAGGCACGGGCCATGATGGTATTATGGTGTTGGATGCCGACGCTGTTGTGGGTACTCCT
The DNA here is from genome assembly GCA_964611565.1 of uncultured Mucilaginibacter sp. Taxonomy (GTDB): domain Bacteria; phylum Bacteroidota; class Bacteroidia; order Sphingobacteriales; family Sphingobacteriaceae; genus Mucilaginibacter. The sequence goes on from CAZTAU010000007.1 coordinate 102,133, forward strand.
GCAAAAGAATATTTTAAACTGAATGACGATTATCAATACGAAATTGGCTTAACCCCCAACCGTGCCGATGCCACATCGCATTTAGGTACAGCAAGGGATATTGCCGCTTTCCTGAAGATTGGTATTACTAAGCCTGATGTTTCTGCTTTTAAAGTAGACAACATCAATTTGCCAATAGAGGTAGTGGTAGAGAACGAGGCGGCAAGCCCAAGATATTCAGGCGTGACCATATCAGGTGTTGAAGTTAAAGAATCGCCGCAATGGTTAAAAGAGCGTTTAGCGGTTATTGGTGTACGCGCTATTAACAATATTGTGGATGTAACTAACTATGTATTGCACGAGTTGGGCCAGCCATTACACGCTTTTGATGCGGATGCTATTAAGGGCAACAAAGTCATTGTAAAAAACTGCGCCGAAGGCACGGTATTTAAAACACTGGATGATGTAGAACGCAAGCTATCTGCCGATGACCTAATGATTTGCAACGCCAGCGAGCCAATGTGTATTGCCGGTGTATTTGGTGGAGCTGAGTCTGGCGTTAAAACATCTACTAAAAACATTTTCTTAGAGAGTGCTTACTTCAACTCGGTCTCGGTACGCAAAACATCCAAACGCCACGGTTTAAAAACCGATGCTTCGTTCCGCTTTGAGCGCGGTACGGATCCGGATATGACGGTGTTTGCTTTAAAACGTGCTGCCTTGTTAATTCAACAGGTTGCAGGTGGTTCCATATCATCAAATATTGTTGATCTGTACCCTAACCCGGTTGCGCCGTTTGATGTGGAGTTATCCTACAGCAATACCTTGCGTTTAATTGGCCAGGATATTCCTCACGAAGAAATAAAAAGCATTGTTAAAGCTTTAGATATACAGGTAGTTAACGAAACTGCCGAAGGTTTGACCTTGAAAGTTCCCCCATACCGTGTGGATGTTACCCGCGAGGTGGATGTGATAGAGGATATCCTGCGTATTTATGGTTACAACAATATTCATATTCCAACGCAGGTAAGGGCATCGCTAAGCGCATCGCCAAGGCCGGAGAAGGATACGGTGCAAAATATGCTGTCGGACTTGTTAACCGCTAATGGTTTTAATGAGATATTATCAAACTCGTTAACCAAATCGGCATATTCAGATAATTTAGATACCGCGGTTAAGATATTAAATCCGCTAAGTTCTGACCTGGATGTAATGCGTCAAACTATGCTGTATTCGGGTTTAGAAGCTATTGCTTACAATCAGAACCGTCAGAACGCGGATATTAAATTTTATGAGTTTGGTAAGGTTTACAAGATGCAGGATGATAAATATGTGGAGAGCCAACGCTTTGCTATTTTCATGAGTGGTGCATCAGTTACCGCGCAATGGAACCAAAAGGCACAATCGGCATCGTTCTATAACTTAAAAGCTATTGTCGACAATATTTTGCAGCGATTAAATATTACTGATGTGGTAATTGAAGACTGCACCTGCAAAAAAATGGCTTATGGCTTAAACTATAATCGCAATAACAAAACGCTGGTTAAGTTTGGTAAAGTAGCCCCGGTTGCTTTGAAAAAGGCAGATGTAGATAAAGAGGTTTTTTATGCCGATTTTAGCTTCGACCAGTTAATCACTATCGCTAAGAAAAATAAAATAGTTTACCAGGAAGTTTCCAAGTTCCCGGCAGTAAGGCGCGATCTTTCTATGCTGATTGATAAATCGGTATCATTTAGCCAGCTAAAGCAGATAGCCCAAAAAACCGAGCGTAAATTATTGCAGGATGTAGATGTGTTTGATGTGTACGAAGGTGATAAACTGCCTGCCGGTAAAAAATCATACGCGCTAAGCTTCATCTTACAGGATACCGAAAAAACTTTAACAGATAAAGCGATTGATGCGATCATGCAAAAATTAATTTATAACTTAGGCAAAGAAGCGGGAGCGGAGATCCGTAAATAATCAAATGTCAACTGCAGCACAATTAACCAACATCATAGACAAAGCCGGGCGGCTTATAGAGCTGTGCAGTGCTTTGCAAGAAGAAAACGATTTATTAAAACTCGAAAATCAGTCGTTAATGGCAGCGTTGGATGCCAGTAAAAATAAGAACAAAGAGCTGGACGAAAAGATGAATGTGTTGAAGCTGGCTAAGTCGTTTTCAGAAACAAATGAAAAAAGTCTTGACATAAAGCAAAAAATTAACGACTTTGTGCAAGAAATAGATAAGTGCATTGTATTATTAAAAAAATAATACATAAAGTGAACAAGCTCAAATGGGAGAAATCTCAATAAAAATAAATATTGCTGACAGAGTTTACCCG
>CAZTAU010000008.1:0-103337 GCA_964611565.1 uncultured Mucilaginibacter sp.
TTTTTAATACCGGGTTAATTTCAAACATTGATGAATCGGTAGAATCATATGCTTTGTATAGCGCGGCAATAAATTTGGTCATATCTTTAAATGCCTCGCCTGATAAGCCTAAGTTGAAAGCTATTTTACGGGTTTGGAAACCTTGTAAGCCAACTTTAGGGTCAATTTCTTCTTTAAATATCAGGTGCGGGGTATGCTCAGCAACTTCTTCAATATCCATACCGCCTTCGGTACTGTACATGATGATGTTACGGCCCTTAGCACGATCTAACAAAACACTGATGTAAAACTCTTTGGTTTCGCTTTCGCCCGGGTAGTAAACATCTTGGGCTACTAATACTTTACGTACCAGCTTACCTTCGGCACCGGTTTGTGGGGTTACCAGTTGCATACCAAGTATTGCACCTGCTTTTTCCTTAACCTCATCCAGGTTTTTAGCCAATTTAACACCACCGCCTTTACCGCGGCCACCTGCGTGTATTTGTGCTTTCACAACAACCCAGCTTGAGTCGTAATCTTCTTTTAGTTTTTTAGCAGCTTCTACAGCTTGCTCAACAGTATCGGCAACTATGCCTTCCTGAACTCTAACACCAAAACTTTTTAAAATGGCTTTACCCTGATATTCGTGAATATTCATGCTTTTTGAAGTATTTGCGGTAAATCTACATTTTTTTTGATTTTAGTTTAGCAGTAAGTTAAAATTGTTGCAAAGAAGTTTTAAAATATGACCATTATTATGAAAATGTTAAAATTTTAGGTATAAAACCCGTTGTAATTTTTAATTTAATAACCAACGGCATCTTTTATAACTTCTGTGCCGAAAAAACTAACTTTGTAAAATGCTAAAAGCACAATCCATCCATAAGTCTTACGGACAATTACAGATATTAAAAGGCGTTGATTTTACCGTTGAACCTGGCGAAATTGTCACCATTGTTGGCGCATCGGGCGCGGGTAAAAGCACGCTGCTTAATATTTTGGGCACGCTGGATATGCCAGACTCGGGCCAACTATTTATTAATGATGTTGAGCTAAATAAGCTAAGTAATAAAAATCTAAGCGCGTTCAGAAATAAGGAGATTGGTTTTATATTTCAATTCCATCATTTATTGGTGGAGTTTAACGCTTTAGAGAATGTATGCATCCCGGCGTTTATTGCAGGTACATCCCGTGCCGCAGCTGAAAAAAGGGCCACCGAATTATTGCAGTTATTAGGTTTAGGGGATAGGCTAACGCACAAGCCAAGCCAGCTATCCGGCGGCGAGCAACAACGTGTGGCAGTAGCAAGGGCGTTGATCAACAGTCCGGCATTAATTTTTGCTGATGAACCTTCAGGAAATTTGGATTCGGCCAATGCGCAGGAGTTGCATCAATTGTTTGTACAGCTTCGTGATGAGTTTAACCAGGCTTTTGTAATAGTAACCCATAATAAGGATTTGGCAGATATAGGTAACCGTAAGGTGTTGATGAAGGATGGATTAATAGTAGATCAGCTGTGAGTATACTGATAACCTCCGCTATGTCGGCAAACGCACATCGGCTTAAAACCATACTAAGTACCGAAAAAATTATGCTGGGCGATTATGCAGATATCCCGGCATTTATGCTGCAGCCGGGCAAATTGATCAAGCTGCCTAATCCTACATCTGATTCATACACCCATCAAATGCTTTCGCTTTGCCTGGATAATAATATCAGCCAACTGTATGCTTTAGAAGAACCAGAATACCAGGTTTTAGCCTTAGCTACTCAATTATTTGATGAGTATGGCATCCAAATTTTAAATGGTAATGAAATATACTGATATAGATAAAAGCAAGCAGGCGTTTATATTTGAGTTGGATAATGTGATATATCCCGAAAAGGATTATTTGTTCCAGGTGTATTACCTGTTTGCCGGTGCTATTGAATATACCGACCTGATAGATGCCAAAATCATAACCGACTTGATGGTTGAAACGTATAATGCAGGCAACAAGGAAAAGGTTTTTGATGTGATAAAAGAGAAGTTGGGCGTTAACAAGAAGTATCGCCTTAACCTGCATCATTTACTACATACGATTAAACTTCCGTTAAAATTATTGGTCTATAAGAATGTGCTTGACTTAATGCAGGAAATTGTGATTGACCGTAAGAAGATATTTATAGTTACTAACGGGAACCCTGTACAGCAGTTAAATAAAATTAAGCAAACAGAGTGGCACGGTTTGGAGCCATATTTAACCTGTTATTTTGCAGAGGAAACTAAACCCAAACCAGAGACTGATAGCTTTGAGTTGTTATTGAATGACCATAATTTACAACGCAGGGATGTTGTTGTGATAGGAAACTCAGATACCGACGTGCTTTTTGCTGAGGCTTGTGGAGTGGATTATTTGGCTGTAAGCGAGTTTATCGGGTAGTGCTTTTAAAATATAAACAGTTAACCTTCGTTAAATTCTTGAAACTAATATCAATGAAGAAATTTATATACCTAACCCTGGTGGTAATAGCCGGGTTTGCAGTATCCTGCAAAAAAGATAATAAACCTGATAATACTACGATAGAGCCATCAAAAGTTGGCTCAACGCTTGATTTGATAAGGGATTCCATCTATTTATACTCACAAGAGTCATATTTATGGTATGATGGATTGCCTGATTATGCTACATTTAATCCACGGAGTATCTCAGGTACTAATGATCTTTCGGCATTAGCTAAAGTTGTAGATAAAATATCGCAATATAAAATTAACCCAATAACCGGGAAGCCTTACGAGTATTATGAACCTTCGCCCGGCGAAGCTAAATATTCTTTTATTGATGAGGGCGGTACATCAACTCAATTAGGTGGTGTGAACGGCGATTTTGGTTTTGCACCGTTTTATAATAATGATAATGACCTGCGTGTAAAATATGTATATGAAGGCTCACCTGCTGGATTAGCGGGAATCAAACGTGGTTACCAGGTCACTAAAATCAATGGTCGTACAAGTCTAAACTATGAAAGAAACCTTAGTGGTGGTGGCCCAAATGTTCAATTTGTAGTTAATGCTATTTTTAATAGCGGTAATGTTAGCATGACCTTAAAAAAGCCGGATGGAAGCACTCTTGATGTGGATCTTGTGGTTACTAATTATAATGTTAACCCGGTTATAACTTATAAAATACTCTCGGTTTCCGGTAAAAAGGTAGGCTATATTGTATTTAACACTTTTGTAAGCCCTGATGTTGCCAAGCCTAAAATAGATGCGGCATTCAATGATTTTACTAGTAATAATATAACAGACCTGGTAGTTGATCTGCGTTATAACGGCGGCGGTTATGTATCAACTGCCGAATATATAAGTAATTTGATAGTACCCGCGGGAAAAACAGGAAGCTCAATGTATACTACGTACTTTAATGATAAACTGGCAGCAGGAAAAGCCAGTATTTTGGCTAACCAAATACGTAAAGATCCCACAACCGGCAGAACATATAATTATGCTCAGTTTGATTACACCCCATATACTGTAAATTTTGCAAAAGAGGGATCGCTTAATATTAGCGGCAAAGTATTTTTTATTGTTTCGGGAAACACTGCATCATCAAGTGAATTACTTATTAACAACCTGCGTCCGCACATGAATGTACAGCTTATAGGTACTAAAACCTACGGCAAGCCGGTTGGGTTTTTTGATATTAAGATAAACAAATATGAGCTATATGTGCCTCAATTTGTAACCAAAAACTCGGCTGGGCAGGGCGATTATTTTGACGGTATGTTACCCGGAAGTAGTAATTATCCGGGTAAAATGGACTACGATGATGTTACAAAAGAGTTTGGCGACCCTACAGAAGTACTGTTAGCTCATGCTTTAAGTTTTGTTACAACAGGTAATTATACGTCAGTAGCTAGCCAATCTACAGATGTTGGTTTAAGATCATTCTCGGCAATACAACCCAAAGTAGCGGCTGATTTGGATGACCATAAGTTTAACGGTATGGTACATGATAAGCTGTTGAGGATAAAGAAGTAAAAAAATCTTGTCATTTCGAAACGCAGTGAGAAATCTATACATCCGTTCATATAGCACGTGTATGGATTTCTCTCCGTCATTAGGCGAATCGAAATGACAGTTGGGCTTAAGCCAATTCACGCATATCAACAGGCACTACGCGCGATATTCCCTGCTCAACCATGGTTACACCGTAAATAACATCGGTGCTGGCAATGGTGCGCTTATTATGCGATACGATAATGAACTGCGAATCTTTTGAAAACTCGCGGATGATGTTGTTGAACTTATCAATGTTGGTGTCGTCAAGCGGGGCATCCACCTCATCAAAAATACAGAAAGGGGCAGGTTTTAATAAGTAAAGCGAGAATAGGATAGCCGTAGCTGTCAGCGTTTTTTCGCCACCAGAAAGTTGGTTAATAGATAATGGCCGTTTTCCTTTTGGCTTCGCTATAATATCAATATCTGATTCTAATGGGTGCTGTGGATCGGTCAGTATCAGATCACAAGAATCCTCATCATTAAACAATGATCGGAATACTTTTATAAAGTTTTCGCGGATACCGGTGAATGCCGCCATAAATTTCTCTTTAGCGGTATCATCTATCTCCTGTATAGTGGCTAATAATGATGCTTTAGCCTCACCCAGGTCTTTCTTTTGTGTTTGGATAAACTCGTAACGCTCATTCATTTCGGCATAAGCTTCCATCGCCATAGGGTTAATGGCGCCAAATTCATCTAATTGCCTTTTTAGCTTATCGGTTTTTTCGCGCAGGTCATGCTCGTTTTCGTCCTCAGGTACTTGAGTATCCAATAGCTCTTCTATATCAATATTAAATTCAACAGATAAGCGTTCTTTTAAAGCGTTCAGCTCCAGTTTAAGGTTATTGCGTTCATCTTTAAGTTCATTCTCAATAACCTCGGCATTATCTTTTTTGCGCCTTAATAAAGTAATCTCATTCTCACTTTCGGTAACATTACCACGCCAGGTATAATATTCCTGCTCGGCTTCTTGGGTAGCTTTTTCCAGTTCTTCCTTTTGGCTATACATTTCCAGCAGGCTATCGTCTGATGTATCTGAATTTTGCAGATGCTCCTGTATAGCTGCTTTTACTATTTCCAGTTCGGCGCCGTTTAGTTTGATCTGTTTCTCCAGCGTTTCCTGCTGTGTATAACGATAATCTAGGTCTTTCTCTAACCCCGAAACCTTATTTTGCTGCTGATGGAAGCGTATGTTTTCCTGGTTATAGGCATTTGACTGCACGGTAACCATTTCGTTCAACTCGTTATACTCGCCCTGCTTTTCAGCCAGCAGGTCGCTTTTAATTTGTCTTTGCTCTTTAAGTTCAATAACCAATGGCTGTAAGCGTTCCATATCTGCTTTTATGGTAGCTATTTTTTGCGCGATATCGTCCTTACGGTTCAAGCTGTTCTCAATGAAAGTTTGATATTGCTCTTGCCTTGTTTTAACCGTAATTAGTTCAGTATTTAATTTATTTAGCTCTTCCTGTTTTTGTTTTATTTGTGCCGATTTGCCAGATGCTTTTAAACCTTCTAACTGGCTTTTCAACTCTTCCAGCCGGGTTTTTAAATCAAACACACGCTCATCAGTTTGTTTGATCTCTTTAGCTAAATTCTCTAAATTTTTGGCGCGACCAATACGCTTACCTTCAAATAAACCCACCGACCCACCGGCCATCGTATATTTGGTTTTATTGAACTTGCCGCTTTTACCTATCAGCACTAAACCTTCCTCAATAGGGGAGTTGTTTAGTTCATGTCCCAGATCATCGTTAACCAAATAAACGTTTCTTAGTAAATGGTTACATAAAGGCAGGTAGCGCTTATCTACTTCAATAACGCTTAAAGCGGGAGTCCAATTGGTATTGGCTGGTGCTGTTGGGGCATTGGTTACATGGCTATAGTTATCCAATACAAAAAACTGTGCGCGTCCCTTTGACGAATTGCTTAGCAAGTTAATGGCCCGGATAGACTCGTCATAATTCTCTACCACATAGTAGTTCATCAACGGCTCCAGGTAGTTTTCAATAGCTATGCGGTATTCTTCTTTACAAAACAATACATCGCTAAATAAGGGCACGTTTTTTACCCACGCCGCGTTGTTTTTCAAGAAACGGATAGATTCCGGGAAGCCTTCCAAATTATCCACCAAACTCTTGGTCAGGTTGTATTCGTTTTGCTTAGCGTCAAGCTTTCGGCTCTCAACAATAATGGTTTCTTTAACCGTATTCAATTCGCTATCTAAAGCGGTTATTTGCTCCTGTAGTTTGTTTTCCTGCTCAACTTCCTGTTGATAATCTTTTTCGGCTAATTCTGCACGCTGTTGCAGGCCAGCTACCACCTCCGTAAAATGTGATAGCTCGGTTTTTTTATCAGCCGCGTCTTCCATATTACGCTGGCTTTCTTGCTCCAAAGCTTGTTGTTGTATTTGCAGGATGTCAATATCCTTTTCGGCTTTATAAGCCTGATTTTGCAGGTTATTGTTGCTTTGAGTTAGTTCGTTAAGTTCATTACGGGCAGCAGTTTGGGTGAGTTTTAATTCATCAACTGCCATTTTCAGGTCTGCAACCTTATCAGTAAGTGTTTGCAGGCTTTCTTCTTCCTGTGCTTTTTCTTCGGATAAGCGCTTGATATTATATAAAACGTGGTTCAACTGGTTACGGTCGCGCTCCAGGTCGGCACTTAACCGTGCTTCCTTATCCTGCTGAAATTTAAGCTGTTCGTTCTTTATCTTTTTATCACTTTCATAAGCGCGTATTTTGGCTACATACTCATTGGTGGCTTTTTGCTGTGCTGCCAGGTTCTTCTCTTTGGTAATGCTGTCCAGCTTTTGTTGCTGTAAAGCGGCCTCTAAAGTGTCTATTTGGGTAACTATGCTGGTTTTTTCTTCTCGTTGCTTTTGTTCCTGCTCTTCGATTTTACTTAACGATTCGCTAAAAGATACAATGCGGAACGAAGCCAGCATCACACTCAAAGTTTTATATTGTTCTTTAAGGCGATAATAGCGCTCGGCTTTTTTGGCCTGGTTCTCCAGCATTTTCAAGTTCTTCTCTATCTCGAAAAGCAGGTCTTCTACACGCTCCAAATCAGCCTCAGTATCTTTTAACTTGTTAAAGGTCTGTTTTTTACGGAGCTTATATTTAGATATACCCGATGCTTCCTCAAACAAATTACGTCGAGACCCCTCTTTATTGGATATGATCTCCTCGATCATCCTTAACTCGATGATGGCATACGAATCAGACCCCACACCGGTATCTAAAAACAGGTCGGTAATATCCTTTAAACGGCATTGTACATCATTTAAGCGATACTCGCTATCGCCGGTGCGATAAAGCTTACGGGTTAATGTAACTTGCGAATAATCGGTAGGGAGGATATTTTTGGTATTATCAAAAGTTAAGGATACTTCAGCCAGGTTAGCAGGCTTGCGGCTTTTTGATCCATTGAAGATAACATTGTCCATCTTCTCTGACCGTAGCATACGTGTGCTTTGCTCGCCCAGCACCCAGCGTATAGCATCCACCACGTTTGATTTTCCGCAGCCATTAGGACCCACAATAGCGGTAACACCTTCATTAAAATTGATGGTGATCTTATCGCCAAAGCTCTTGAAACCCTTAATTTCTAATTGTGTAAGCTGCATTTAAACCTGCTGTTCCTTCTAAAAATTTGAGGTCTTCAAATTAATCATAAATTATTGATATTTTAAAGTGCATTGCCGTCGGCGACGCTATAAAATTAATTGTCATTCTGAGCATAGCGAAGAATCTATGAACAAAGGATAAACCGCTCGATAAATGCTTCGTTCCTCAGCATGACAAGGATTTTTCTAAATAAAAATCTCTCCCTTTAAATAAGTAACTGCTTTGCCACTCATTAATACACGGTCGCCTTTCAACTCGCACCAAAGTTCGCCTTTGCGGGCAGATAGCTGGTAGGCGTGTAGTTTATTTTTACCCAGTTTTTTGGCCCAGTAAGGGATCAGGTTACAATGTGCCGAGCCGGTTACCGGGTCCTCGGGTATGCCTGCCCCGGGTGCGAAGAACCGTGATACAAAATCTGATTTTTTACCGGGAGCGGTTATGATTACACCTACAGTATCCATTTTTGATAGGGCAAAAAAATCTGGGGTAATGTTCAATATATCATCCTCGGTTTCATAGACCACAAAATAATCTCTTGAGCGTAGTATTGCCAGGGGCTGTTTACCTAACGCCTCGGTTAATCCGTTAGGTATTTCAATAGGTATAGCTGGCCTTGATGGAAAATCCATAGTGTATTTATCACCATCTTTTTTAACCGTAAGCACTCCTGCTTTAACCGTTTCAAAATGGATGGTATCGCCATTATAAGCTAACTCGGTAAATAAGATGTGGGCGGATGCCAAAGTAGCATGTCCGCATAGGTCTATTTCATACTCAGGCGTAAACCAGCGCAATGCAAATCCTTTAGCGGTTTTTACAAAAAAAGCGGTCTCGGCTAAATTATTTTCCTTTGCTATTTGCTGCATCACCTCATCGGGCAGCCACTCGCTTAACGGACAAATAGCCGCCGGATTGCCACCAAATAATTGGTCGGTAAATGCATCGGCCTGGTAAATAGGAAGTTTCATAGGAGTTATTGATTTACAGTACTAATATAACCGTAAGTAACCAATTCATCAACATCTTTAATATGTTTGGTGCAGCCATTATTGAGTAGGATGATATGGTCGCTAATGTCTAAAACATTATAATATTGATGGTCGGTAACAATAATACCTTTACGCTCGGCACAGCGCTTTAAAATGGGCTTAAATTCTTCAGTTTGGATGGGAGAGATATGTGTGAAGGGTTCATCCAGTAAAATAAAATCTGCCTTATTGTAAACTACCAGTAAGGTTTCCAGTTTTCTTAATTCGCCACCTGATAGTTCGCTTACCGTTTTTTGATAATGGTTTTTGTAAATAGGTTGTTCGGTAAATTCATCCCAATAAAATTCATCTACCAGCATTTTAGCCAGCACACTTATCTTTATACCTTTTGGTAAGTAGTTATGTTGTGGTAAATAGGCAATGCGATTATCAATATATCCCTTTTTGATATAGGTATCATCAATAGCTACATATTTAAAACCTGGTGTAAGTGTACCGAATATGATTTTTAATAATGATGATTTGCCCGAGCCGTTACGGCCAAGCAACCCTACAATTTGCCCCTTGGTGCAACTCAAATAAACGTCCTGCAATATTTTGCGGCCATCAAATTCCAGTTGTATGCTATCAGCTTTTAAAATAGACATACAACTAAGGTCATTAGAATAAAATATATGGAGATATCCAGCATAAATGCACTTATAATTACGCGGCCAATATTATATCCCGCGTTGCGGAAATAAAAATAAGTTTGTTTGGATGAGAAGTAATGTAAAGCTGCTGCTGCTGCGAATCCGACTAGTTTGGCAGGCAAAAATATTGCTACCCTAAATCCATGTGCCTCAAAGGCAAATATAAAAGCACCACAAAGGGTAAATGCTATGTTATAAAGCAGCAATAATTGGTAATAATGAAAAGTGAGTGTAGTCAGGCGTTTCAACTAATGCGATGTAATAATAGTTAAGGTATAGATTATTCTAACAAAAACAAAAAAGCCGGACTTCTTACGAAACCCGGCTCTCACTAATTCTTGACTATTACTTCCGAATTATCCTAAATATGATTTCAGGATCTTGCTTCTTGAAGTATGACGTAAGCGTTGTAATGCTTTATCTTTTATCTGGCGAACACGCTCGCGGGTAAGGTTAAATTTCTCGCCTATCTCTTCTAACGAAAGCGGATGGTTGCTACCTAAACCGAAGAATAATACTATAATTTCTCGTTCGCGCTCAGTTAATGTTGAAAGTGAGCGTTTGATCTCTTCAGATAATGATTCGTTAATTAAAATCGAATCGGTATTAGGTTCTGAATTTTCCAATACATCTAACAATGTATTTTCTTCACCTTGTACAAACGGTGCATCCATAGATACGTGGCGGCCAGAGTTGCTTAGCGTATCAGATATTTTGTCAACAGTAGTCTCCAGTATATCGGCCAACTCTTCGGGTGAAGGCTCGCGCTCGTACTCTTGCTCCAGTTTGGAGAATGCTTTGCTTATTTTGCTTAATGAGCCTACCTGGTTCAACGGTAAACGTACAATACGAGATTGCTCGGCAATTGCCTGCAAAATAGATTGACGGATCCACCAAACGGCGTATGATATAAATTTAAATCCTTTGGTTTCGTCAAAACGCTTAGCCGCCTTAATCAAACCTAAGTTTCCTTCGTTTATTAGATCACCCAGCGTTAAGCCCTGATTTTGGTATTGCTTAGCAACTGATACCACGAAACGCAGGTTGGTTTTTGTTAAACGTTCTAATGCTGCCTGGTCACCCTCTCTAATCTTTTGCGCTAAAATTACTTCTTCTTCGGCTGTGATCAGGTCAACTTTACCAATTTCGTGCAAATACTTATCAAGAGATTGTGACTCACGATTGGTAATGGATTGGGTTATTTTGAGTTGTCTCATTTATTTGTATAAACCTCGAATTCTTTTATTTTAGAATTGAACGTGCAAAAGTATGAAATTGTTATGAAAATTTTTCACTATAATACTACATAATAAAAAGTTTACATTTTGGTAATTTTTAAAAAAAAATAGCACGGTTTTTGAGGTATTTCCAATTAGATAAATTATATATCGGATAACTTAAATACCTGCTTTAAACGCACCCCTTTCTCGGTTTGATGCACCTTACAGCACTCATTTACGGCATCATGTTCTAAAAATAAAATAATTTCTTTTTCTGCAGCCTCATTTAAAAATATTTTTTTTTCTGCTAGTGTTTTCAGCGGAAACATATCATAAGCGGGTATATACGACAGCGGAATGTGCCCGGCAGTAGGCACCAAATCGGCTACATACAATATGGTTTTTCCTTTGTAATTAATAAGTGGCAGCATCATAGCTTCGGTATGGCCGGATACAAAACGTATGTGTATATTATTTGTAAACCGAACATTATCCTGCACTTCAATAAACCTCAATTGGCCACTTTCCTGTAGCGGCAATATATTCTCTTTTAAAAAGGATGCTTTTTCGCGCTCGTTAGGGTTAATGGCCCAATCCCAATGTTGCTGATTGGTCCAATAGGTCGCGTTTTTAAAGGTAGGGGTAAGGGTCTCGCCATTGCGCTTTACTGCACCGCCAACATGGTCCAAATGTAGGTGAGTTAAAATAACATCGGTAATATCATCAGTAGTAAAACCTAATGATTTTAATGAGTTTTCTAAGCTATTATCACCATGCAAATAATAGTAGCTTAAAAATTTAGCGTCCTGTTTGTTGCCTATGCCGGTGTCAATTAATATTAGCCGATCGCCATCTTCAATTAACAGGCAACGCATAGCCAGTGTACACAGATTATGCTCATCAGCCGGATTTGTCTTGCTCCAAATGGTTTTGGGCACTACGCCAAACATAGCACCGCCATCTAACTTGAATAAGCCGGTGTTGATGGTGTGTAATTTCATTGAAGTCAAAAGTAAAAATTAAAAAGTCAAAAATCGGCAGTATAATATAAAAGGTCGATGGAACCTACCAACGACCTTTTGAATTTTGACTTTTAAATTTTTAATTAAAGATGTATTACCTCGCCATACGCATCAGCTGCAGCTTCCATAACAGCCTCGCTCATGGTTGGGTGCGGGTGTACCGATTTGATGATCTCATGGCCGGTAGCTTCCAGCTTGCGGGCGGTTACTACTTCAGCAATCATTTCGGTAACGTTTAGGCCTATCATGTGTGCGCCTAAAAACTCGCCGTATTTGGCGTCAAATATCACCTTAACAAAACCATCTTTAGCACCTGCAGCACTTGCCTTACCTGATGCAGAGAATGGGAACTTGCCAATTTTTAATTCGTAACCAGCTTCGCGGGCAGCTTTTTCGGTATAACCTACTGATGCAATTTCGGGACTGCAATAGGTGCAACCCGGTATGTTATTATAATCTAACGGCTCTGGTAAGTGGCCTGCAATTTTTTCAACGCAAATAATACCTTCTGCCGAAGCCACGTGGGCCAAAGCTTGTCCTTTAACTATATCGCCAATGGCGTAAACGCCCTCAATATTGGTTTTGTAAAAGTCATCAACCAGTACTTTTCCTTTATCAGTTTTAACGCCGTTTTCTTCTAACCCTAAACCTTCTAAATTGGTAGATATACCTACGGCAGATAAAACTATCTCAGCCTCTAAAGTCTCGGTTCCGGTAGCGGTTTTTACAGTTACTTTACAAACATCACCAGTGCTATCAACAGCCTCAACATTTGAGCCTGTCATAATATTGATGCCTTGTTTTTTAAGTATCCTGACTAACTGTTTTGATATTTCTTCGTCCTCTAATGGTACAATATTATCTAAATATTCAACTACGGTAACTTGTGTGCCTATGGAGTTATAAAAGTAAGCAAACTCAATACCTATAGCGCCTGAACCAACTACGATCATTGATTTTGGCTGTTTAGGTAATGACATAGCCTGGCGGTAACCAATTACTTTTTTACCGTCTTGTTTCAGATTAGGTAACTCGCGCGAGCGGCCACCTGTAGCTAATATAATATGTTTAGCAGTAATATCTTTTGTGCCTTCGTCGCTTTTTACTTCAACTACACCTTTGCTTTTTAGCTTGCCAAAACCCATTATTACATCGATCTTGTTTTTCTTCATTAAAAACTGAACGCCTTTGCTCATGCCGTCAGCCACACCACGGCTTCTTTTAATTACCGCGTCAAAGTCAACTTCACCAGCGGCGGGCACTTTAATGCCATAATCGGCAGCATGGTTGATGTATTCAAATACCTGTGCGCTTTTTAACAACGCTTTGGTTGGTATGCAACCCCAGTTAAGGCATATACCGCCTAATGATTCTTTTTCAACTACTGCAGTTTTTAAACCGAGCTGCGAAGCGCGGATTGCAGCCACATAACCACCCGGGCCCGACCCTATAACAATTACATCGTAGTTCATATAGATATAGCTATTTATTTTTTGAATGGCAAAGCTAAGTAAAAGGGCTCAAATGCAGAAAAAATGATTAGCAGGTAATGATTTTTTGACCCGATACAAATAATTAACATTTAAAAGTGTCTTGATTACATTTATTAAATGCAATTTTTTTATTAAATGGCATATAATATTTAACACATTTTTATAAATAGTATAAAATGTTGATAAATACATAAAAAATATTAACATAAATTTAATATTACCTATTATAAGTACCATTATCTTTGTGCCATTAATTGATTTTATTATTTCACTAAAGCACAAGCAAGTATGAGGAAGTATTTACTACTACTAATCCCCCTGTTTATGGCTACTATAACCTTTGCCCAGGTTACTACCAGTAGTATAACAGGTACAATCAGAGATTCTAAGGAAGGATTACCGGGTGCAACTATTACAGCAACCCACGAACCTACAGGAACCGTTTTTTCATCGGCCAGTAATGAGGAAGGCCGTTTCAACATCCCCAACATGCGTGTTGGCGGACCTTACAAAGTTACGGTAAGCTACATTGGTTATGAGCCGGCAACTTTTAATGATGTTTATTTACGTTTAGGTGAGCCGTTTGTATTAAACCAAACTCTTACACAAACCGGTGGTGTTGTACTTTCTGAAGTATCAATTACCGGACGTAAAGACGCGGTAATGAACAGCCGCCGTACCGGTGCTTCAACAAACATTAACCGTAACCAGTTAGAGAATTTACCTACATCTTCTCGTTCGTTAAATGATTTCTTACGCTTAACCCCACAAGCAAGTCCAACCCCGGCAGGTGGTGTAGCGTTTGGAGGTAACAGCAGTAAGTTTAATAATATAACTATTGATGGTGCAGTAAATAATGACGTATTTGGTTTAGCCGCAAGTGGCACACCGGGTGGACAGGCAAGTACTCAACCTATATCCTTAGATGCGATACAGGAGGTGCAAGTGGTATTAGCGCCTTATGATGTAACTTTAGGTAACTTTACAGGTGCCGGAGTTAACGCTATTACCCGTTCAGGTACAAACAAATTTGAAGGTTCTGCCTATTATTATTTAAAAAACCAGGACCTATCAGGCAAAAACGTTGTAACTAATCTTAGATCGTCAAACTTTTCTGACCAGCAATATGGTGTACGTGTAGGCGGCCCGATCATTAAAAATAAATTATTCTTCTTTGCTAACGTTGAGTTAGGTCGCAGAACTGCCCCTATTGCTAATAATGCAGGCGAACCAGGCGCGGCTATATCATTGGCTACTGCTCAGGCTATCGCCGCCCGTGCACAATCTGCTTATGGTTATGATGTAGGCTCATACGGTCCTATGAACTTG
The DNA here is from genome assembly GCA_964611565.1 of uncultured Mucilaginibacter sp. Taxonomy (GTDB): domain Bacteria; phylum Bacteroidota; class Bacteroidia; order Sphingobacteriales; family Sphingobacteriaceae; genus Mucilaginibacter. Next base: position 14,393 of record CAZTAU010000008.1, read on the forward strand.
GCACGTGAGAATGACAAAGTGTTCTTTAAATTAGATTGGAACATAAACGCTAAAAACCAATTAACCGCACGTTATAACTACATTAAAGCTTTTGATGATAACTTAACACGTAACGGACAGAATTTTAACTTCGGTAACAATTTATATAAATTCAACAATAAGCAAAATGTTGCCATTATAGAGTTAAGAACCAACTTTAATTCAAAATATTCAAATAACTTTTTAGTAGGTTATACCCGGGTTAGGGATGAACGCAAAAACGTTGGTGCAGTATTCCCATCTGTGCAGATCAATAACATTGATGGAATATCCGGTAACAGCGCTATTTTTGGAGCAGAAAGAAGTTCAGTTGCTAACCAGTTAGACCAGGATATAGTTGAGATCACGGATAACTTTAAAGTTAACTTAGGTAAACACTTATTAACTTTTGGTACCCATAATGAGTTCTTTAAATTCAGAAATTTGTTCATAAACAACTTTGCAGGCCGGTGGACTTACAACAATCTTGCTGATTTCCAAAATAATGCACCAGCTCAGGTACAGGCAACTTATTCACGTATCCCGGGCGATCCAACCCCTGCTGCTAAATTTAATGCTGCACAGTTGAGTATCTATGCACAGGATGAGTGGCAAGCAACTAAAGATTTGAAATTAACTTATGGTATACGTTTGGATAAACCGGTGTTTGGTGATAAACCTTTAGCTAACCCCCTTGTTGCTGCTGCATTCCCTGGTTATCGTACCGACAGAACACCAAGCACTGCTATATTGGTTTCTCCTCGTATTGGTTTCAATTATGACGTAAATGGTGATCGTACCGTTCAGTTGCGTGGTGGTACCGGTTTGTTTACAGGCCGTGTTCCTTTTGTTTGGATGTCTAACCAATATGGTAGTAGTGGTATGTTGTTTAGCACGGTTAGTGTTAACAACCCTCCGGGCGCAATATTTATTGCTGACCCAAACAACCAGGCAGCAGCCGGTGCAGGTTCAAATCGTGCAGAGGTTAATCTGGTATCTGATAACTTTAAAATATCACAGGTTTGGAGAACAAATATAGCGGGTGACTTTAAATTGCCATATGGTATTATAGCAACTGTTGAAGGTATATATTCAAAAACGCTTAACAATGTGTTTTACCAGGATATCAATATGACTCCTTCAACAACAAGGTTAAACCCGGCGTTGTCTGGTGGTACAACTACATCTGCGCCTGCTGACAATCGTCCAACTTACCCTGGCCGTGTTGATGCTACTAACTTTACTAACGTAATTTTATTGAGCAATACAAATAAGGGGTATACATATACCTTAACCGGACAAGTGCAAAAAACATTTGATAATGGCTTCAATGCTAGCTTAGCGTATACTTATGGCCGTGCTAAATCGGTTAATGATGGTACCAGCAGTACAGCTATGTCAAATTGGGAGTTTGTGCAGATATCACAGGACCCTAATAACCCGCCTTTGGCTACTTCAACTTTTGAGACTCGTCATCGCGTAGTTGGATCAGCAGGTTACCAGTTTACTTACGGCCCAAATAAATCTTTTGGTACTGCTATAGCATTATTTTACCAAGGTTTTTCTGGTCTGCCTTATACTTACCTTGTTAATGGTAACTTAAATAGTGATGCCGGTATTACTGCCTCTGGTAATGACTTATTCTATGTTCCGCGTAATCAGTCAGAGATCAAATTGAATGCTTTAGCAGCAAGCGGTTCAAATCCTGCTTTAACTCCGGCAGAGCAATGGTCGTTGCTTGACGCATATATTGAAAATGATTCTTACCTACGTACGCGTCGAGGTCAGTATACAGAGCGTAACGGTGCAACAACACCTTGGGAACATAAATTTGATCTTCGCATCACTCAGGATCTGGGTGGCATGATAGGTAAAACTAAAAATAAGATACAGTTATCGTTAGATATATTTAACGTAGGTAACTTGCTTAATCAAAGCTGGGGACGTACGTATTCTATAGCTAATCAAGCTTATTCATTAGTATCTGTATCTAACCCTACAAATGTTACAACCGGTGGATATACATTCCGTCCGCCATCAACAGGTAGAGCTTATACCCCGGCTCCATTTGCATCTGCATGGTCAATGCAATTGGGCCTAAGGTATTTGTTTAACTAATATCTGATACAAATAACAAAAAAGCCTCCCGAATTTCGGAAGGCTTTTTTGTTTGAAATAAATATTAAAATATTAATTGTAAATAAACTCGCCGTACGGTGAGGTAATAGTAACCTGCTTTTTATCAGCAACTTCTACATGGCCTATTATCTGGGCATCAACTCCAAAGCTTTGTGATATTTTTATAATATCATCAGCAATATGTTGGGGTACGTAAAGCTCCATACGGTGCCCCATATTAAACACTTTGTACATTTCCTGCCAGCTGGTATTTGATTCTTCCTGTATCAGCTTAAATAGTGGTGGAATAGGGAATAGGTTGTTTTTGATGATATGCAGATTCTCTACAAAATGCAAAACTTTGGTTTGCGCGCCGCCGCTGCAATGTACCATGCCATGCACCTGGCTGCGGTAATTGTCTAATATAGTTTTAATAATAGGAGCGTAGGTACGTGTGGCCGATAACACCAGTTTACCTGCTGTAACGTTTTTACCGTCGCCAATATCAATTTGGTCGGTCAATTTTTTTGAACCCGAAAACACCAGATCATACGGGATGCCTGCATCGTAGCTTTCAGGATATTTATCGGCAATGGTTTTATTAAAAACATCATGGCGGGCAGATGTCAACCCGTTTGACCCCATACCGCCATTGTATTCTTTTTCATAAGTAGCCTGTCCGTATGATGATAGGCCCACAATAACATCGCCCGATACTATCCTGTCGTTTGATATAACGTCACTTCGTTTCATTCGGCAGGTAACTGTCGAATCAACTATAATAGTTCGTACAAGGTCGCCTACATCAGCAGTTTCGCCGCCGGTTGAGTAGATGCCTATTCCGGCATCGCGCAATTCGCTTAAAATTTCTTCGGTGCCGTTTATTATGGCTGCAATAACTTCGCCCGATACCAGGTTTTTGTTGCGGCCTATGGTTGATGAAAGTAATATGTTATCAGTTGCTCCTACACAAAGCAGGTCATCCAGGTTCATAATAATAGCGTCCTGTGCAATTCCGCGCCAAACAGATAGGTCGCCGGTTTCTTTCCAGTAGGTATATGCTAATGACGATTTAGTGCCCGCGCCATCAGCATGCATAATATTACAATACTGGGCATCGTTAGTTAATATATCAGGCACTATCTTACAAAAGGCCTTCGGGAAAATACCTTTATCAATATTTTTTATAGCGTTGTGTACATCATCTTTAGAGGCCGAAACGCCTCGTTGATCATATCTTTGCGAAGAAATCATGGGCAAATATAATGCTAATAGACAGTAAAAATAGTTACTTTGTAAAATCTACCACTCATCTATGTTAAAAGCAATAGCCTACAAAATAGCCAAATGGCGCTTACGGCAAAATAGCCAACGTAATTTTTTAATTTATTGCAGCGTTTTTGTAGGTTTTTTTGGGGGATTGGCTGCTGTAGCATTAAAGTTTTTGGTACACACTATGGAAAATGTAAGCCATAATATATCCTCTCATTTGCCATTTCATATTATATACGTTTTTTTACCCGCCCTGGGAATATTTTTAACAGTAGCCTACCAGCATTTAATAAATAAAGATACCATACAAAAGGGGATAGGCAGCATTTTAGCTAATATCAAAAAAAACAGGTCAAACATCCGTTATAATAATATATACTCGCATTTAATTACCAGTTCATTAACGGTAGGTTTTGGTGGTTCGTCTGGTTTGGAAGCACCTATTGTTAGCACGGGTGCATCCATTGGTTCAAATACCGGCAAATTTTTCAATTTAAGCCCATATGAAAAAACGGTTCTGATAGCGGCAGGTGCATCGGCAGGTATTGCTGCGGTATTTAATAGCCCAATAGCAGGTGTGTTATTTTCGTTAGAAATATTGATCGGCGAAATTACCATACCAACTTTTATCCCTTTATTAATTGCATCAGCAACAGGTGTGGTGGTATCTAAATTATTATATTCTAATCAATTATTTTATTTAGTTACAGAAGGGTGGAAGGTGAGCGCTTTGCCATTTTATATACTATTAGGTTTATTTAGCGGTTGGATATCTGTTTACATATCAAAAATAGGCGGAGTATTAGAAAAAGGTATACTAAAAAAATACAACCGTTACGTGCGCGCATTAGCGGGTGGATTGCTTTTAGGGTTATTAATAATGGCATTTCCGCCATTGTTCGGCGAAGGATATCATTATTTACAGGCCATTTTAAACGGTAATGTTGACGTGCTTAAAGATGAATCATTATATGCCTCGTGGTTTGAATATCCCGGAGTAGTTATGCTGTTTATAGCTGCCTTGGTTTTTATAAAGATAATTGCTGCGGGTATAACTATTGGTAGCGGTGGTAACGGCGGCTCATTTGCACCTACTATGTTTACAGGAGCGTTTTTAGGGTTATTTGTAGCATACAGTGTAAATCAAACAGGCTTGGTGCATTTAAGCATTAGTAATTTTGTAGCGGTAGGCATGGCAGGTGCATTAAGCGGTGTTTTGCATGCTCCCTTAACAGCAATATTTTTAATAGCCGAAATAACCGGCGGCTATATATTATTTATTCCATTAATGATAGTTACCTCAATTTCATACATCATAGCCCGTTTATTTAACCCGCACAATGTTTACTGGCACGACCTGATACACGAAAAAAATATACATCCCGGCCAGGATTATCATATGCTAAGTACCATAACGCTGGATAGTTTAGTTAATAAAAAATTTACAGTGCTTAATACAGAAATGCGCATAAAGGATTTTTATAAACTGCTGGCAACAAGCAATGCTAATATTTTTGCTGTTGTTAATGCGGTTGGAGAGCTGGATGGTGTAATATGGCTTGATCAGGTGCGAAATGAATTGTTTGATAGTGATTTAACAGACGACAATACCATTGCCGATATTATGGCAGCTCCACCGGCTATTATTGATTATACACAATCTGTAAACAGTGTAATGGATGTATTTGATGAATTGGATGTTTGGCAGTTGCCAGTAGTGAAAAATAAACGGTTTATAGGGTTTGTTTCAAAATCAGCATTATTAGCTAAGTACCGCGAAGGGTTGATTAAGCAACGGCAGGAGGCCGACCTATTTTTGAATACATAAAAAAGCCCCGAATTGGGGCTTTTCTGTATTTATATAAATAACAATTCACGGAATTTTGGCAGCGGCCAAAGCGAATCATCAACCAGTTGTTCCAACTTATCAGCATGGTAGCGTATAGGTTGAAAGAATGGTTTAACATTTTCATCATAGCTGATAGCTTTCTCGCGCAAATCTTCAATTACATTTGATTTTTTACGCTCCTGTATCATAGATTCCACGTTTTCTTTAATAGCATTAATGTGCTCAGATATTTTAGTGATGATAGCAATTTGGGCCTTGTAAGCAGTTTCAGAAAAACCAATTTCTTTTAAACCCTTAACGCTATTCACCAAATTGCTTTGATACTCAATTGCAGCAGGTAATACTAAATTGGTTGCCATTTCGCCAATTACACGTGATTCAATTTGTAGTTTTTTATAAAAAGCATCCAGCAATATTTCATGACGGGCATGTATTTCGCGTTTAGTGAAAACAGAAGTGTCAGCAAATAGTGTATCACTTTTTTCTGATGTAAAGGCATCAAGAGCTTTTGGTGTGGTTTTGATATTAGCCAAACCTCTTGCTTCCGCTTCCTTTTCCCACTCTTCGCTATAACCATTGCCTTCAAAACGGATAGCTTTAGTTTCTTTGATGTATTTTTTAATAACTATCAATAAAGCAACGTCTTTCTTTTCGCCTTTCCTGATCAGTTTATCTACATCAGTTTTAAATTTCTTTAACTGGTCAGCCACTATCAGGTTCAAAATAGTCATGGGACTGGCCGAGTTGGCTGACGATCCTACTGCCCTCAGCTCAAACTTATTACCTGTAAAAGCAAATGGCGATGTACGGTTACGATCGGTATTGTCCTTTAATATTTGTGGTATTTTAGGTATGCCCTGCCATAACAACGCATCGTCTTTTATTTTTTTACTGATACGCGATGTTTCTATCTCATCTAACACCTCACTTAGTTGGCTGCCTAAAAATATAGATATAATAGCCGGAGGGGCTTCGTTGGCACCCAAACGGTGGTCATTATTTACAGATGCAATTGATGCCCTTAGTAAGTCGGCATGCTCATAAACCGCTTTGATGGTATTGACAAAGAAGGTTAAGAACATCAGATTATTTTTAGGCGTTTTACCCGGTGATAATAAATTTTTACCGGTGTTAGTGATCATAGACCAGTTGTTGTGCTTGCCTGATCCGTTGATGCCCGCATAAGGTTTTTCATGCAATAACACTTTAAAGTTATGGCGCTTGGCAACCCTGTCCATCAAATCCATTAATAACTGGTTATGGTCAATGGCTAGGTTTATTTCTTCATAAATAGGGGCACACTCAAACTGCGATGGCGCAACCTCGTTATGACGTGTTTTTAATGGAATGCCTAACTGTAATGCTTCGGTCTCCATATCCTGCATAAAGGCATAAGCACGCGCAGGTATCGAACCAAAGTAATGATCCTCTAATTGTTGGTTTTTGGCAGACATATGGCCAAAAAGGGTGCGCCCGGTTAAGTGCAGATCTGGGCGTGCGTTAAATAGTGCCAGGTCAACCAAAAAGTATTCCTGCTCAATACCTAATGAGGCATTTACCTTTTCAATGCTTTTATCAAAATAATGGCAAACGTCAACCGCGGCTTTATCTAAAGCGTTTACAGCCTTTAATAACGGTACTTTATAATCTAATGCTTCGCCTGTGTACGATACAAACACGGTAGGTATACATAAAGTACGGCCCATTATAAATGCCGGAGACGACGGATCCCAGGCGGTATAACCACGTGCTTCAAAGGTATTACGTATACCCCCGTTAGGGAAGCTTGACGCATCCGGCTCTTGTTGTGCCAGTGCGTCACCAGAAAAAACTTCAATTGCGCCACCGTCAGCAGTAGGCTCAAAAAACGAGTCGTGCTTCTCGGCAGTAGTGCCTGTTAATGGTTGAAACCAGTGTGTATAATGCGTTGCGCCTTTGCCCATGGCCCAGGCTTTCATAGCTGATGCAACTTGCTCAGCCATATCGCGCGGTATAGGTTCGCCTTTTTCTATAGAGTTGATAATACCCTGGTGTGCCTCTTTTGAAAGGTACTCCTTCATTTTCTTGTTATCGAAAACATTAGCGTTGAAATAATCAGAAATTTTTGCAGAAGGAAACTTTATATCAGGAATTGTTCGGTTTTGTACCGCCTGAAGAGCTTGAAATCTAATATTAGGCATGATTTATATAATATTTTAAGGGATTTACTTCAAAAATAGGATTATACTTTAAAATCCAGCAATATTTTAAAGTAAAAGCACAATCACCCATTAAATCTTAAAGCCGGCTAATTTATTATTTACTGTCAATTGTTTTTGTGTCAGGTCTATTGTTGTTCAAAATCAGTTTGTTCTCTATTTTTTGATTGATTTTTACATTAAAATCTCATTTTATTATAAAATAGTATAATTAATATAATGTTTTTATTCGTTTTTGACTAAAAAACGTAAATATTATTGAGTTTTATTAATTTTTATAGAATTTAAAAAGCTTTATTTTCTACTTTTATTAATGTTTTTTGAAAAAAAATGAAATATTGTTGAAAAAAATTCAATAAATATTTTGTTTTGTTAAAAATCATATCTAATTTTACGAAAGTTATAACAAATACATCATTTGTGTGATAACAATGATAAATATTTATCAATATATTGCAAAAATTTAACTGATTAATTGAAAAGCGCGCTAATTACCATTTAAAACACTAATCGAATAATTAAAAACGTAAACAATAAATAATTAACCATATCAATCAAATCCAAACTCATGAAAAAATTCTTACTATTATCCCTAATCGCAGTAAGTGCATTTACTTTTAAAGCCAATGCACAAACAGATCCGCCTTTAACTATCACTGGTTCGGTTGATGCTTATTATAAGTATGACTTTTCTGGTGCAAGCAATATTCCAACCAGCTTTGCAAGCGATCATAACTCATTATCAATAGGTATGGTTGACCTTGCTTTAAAGAAAAAAGTAGGAAAGGCATCATTTGTAGGTGAAGTATCTTTCGGTCCTCGTAATGATCAGTCAATACCTGTACCTACCAACCACATTCAAAACCTATATGTATCTTATGATGTTACCGACAACTTTAACTTAACAGGTGGTTACATGGGTACATTTGTTGGATACGAAGTAATTAACGCTGCGGGTAACTTTAACTACTCAACTTCATACCTGTTCACTAACGGTCCGTTCCAAAACGCGGGTGTTAAAGCAACTTACATGTTCTCTGATAAAGCGAGCTTAATGGTAGGTGCATTTAATGATCAGTGGAATGTGTATAAAGCCGTTAACAACATGGGCTTATTTGGTGCACAATTAATGGTTTCTCCGGTTAAAGGATGGACTGCTTACATTAACTTATTAACCGGTAGCAACTCAACTGCTACTTCAGGTACTGTAATTGATGTAACAACTTCTTACCAAATAACTGATGCCTTTAAATTAGGCTTAAACGCTGCTGATTACGCTGCATCAAAAGGTGCCGGTACAGGTGGTTACCAAGGTATTGCTTTATACCCTCAATTAGCGGTATCAAGCGCGGTTACTTTAGGTTTACGCGGCGAATACTTTAAAACTAAAACCGGTACTGTGGCAACATTTGGCCCGGCTCCTGGTCAATCAGTAACTGCATTAACTGCAACTGCTAACATCAAATCAGGCCCTTTAACTTTCATACCAGAAGTTAGGTTTGATACCAACAAAGACCTGGCTACATCAGCATTCATGAAAAACGGTATGCCAGCCAGAACTGCTTCACAATTTGTATTAGCTGCGGTATACGCTTTCTAATAAAAGTTAATAAATAAATTAACTGAACTTGTTTAAAAAAGCCGCCCTAATAGGCGGCTTTTTTATGTGATATATTTGTTACCTAAATATTTAGGTATAGACGCAACATTTGTTATAAAGCAAGCGTTTTAACTACATAAACCAAAACTTCAACGCTATGCTTATCTCAAAATTTGATTTGCACAGGTCCGAGTGGCTCGAGCTTGTGTTTGCTAACCGCAACAAAGAATATGGCGCTTACGAGTTAAGGCAGCACTCTGCCGATCACACCGTCAAGGCCATGGGGATTACCTTTTTAAGCATTACCGCCGCCTTTATTGCAGGCAGCATTCTACTCAAATCAAGCAATACGGTGCCATCTTCGACGCCGGAACTTTTTAAACTAACAGAAGTTATTACACCTGTTACGCCGCCAAAAAAGGAAGAGACCAAGCAACCTGAAGGGGCTAAGCCAATCAAAACAACCAGGTTTTTGGTGCCAGTGGTTACCGCGGGGCCGGATGTTGAAACGCCGCCCGACGTTACCAAAATTGAAGGTGCGATTGGCCCGGTGACCAATGACGACCCGGGATCTATTATTTTAGATAATATACCGGAGCCTGCAGGTACAGGAAAAGGCGAGGCTGAGGTAGCTCCAAAAGTTGATAACACTGTATATAGTAAAGCAGGGGTAGACGTGATGCCAGAGCCTGATGGTGGTGCTGACGGTTGGAGGAAATTTTTAGAAAAGAACCTGCGTTACCCGGGTGCAGCATCTGATGCGAATAAAAGCGGTAAGGTTTGGGTAAGTTTTGTAGTAGAGAAGGATGGACAGATATCAAATGTTGTAGTTGACAAAGGCGCGGGTTACGGAATGGACGAAGAAGCACTGCGAGTTTTAAAACTATCCAAAAAATGGAAACCAGGTATTCAAAACGGGCAACCTGTACGCGTTAAATATACGCTGCCACTTAATTTTGTGCTGACAGAATAAAGCTTAAAGGCGAAAGCAGAAAGCTAAAGGGGAAAGGTAAGCATCGGCTATCTTTCCCCTTTTTTGTCTACACCTAAGTTGAGTTAACATGGTTAACACAACTTAACACATTTCGTGTTAACTATGTTGTTAAAATATTAATTATCAATTAATTATAAAAAATAGCTCTCAAAATATGTTAACCATGTTTTGAGAACTATTAATCAACTGATAATCAATAAATTGTGATGTTTAATGCAATTACCCGGTTACTTTTAATGAATCGATCAGATCATCTTTCAATCTCAAATGAAACTGGAGTACTATAGGACTTCCAGGAAACGTACCCGATACCTCTGCAGTCAGTGTTCCGTTAGGTCCGGACTGCTCATAGTTAAGCGGTTTCATTTGTGATCGGTATTTATCGTTGGCTTCTTCAATCCATTGCCGAATTGCTGCTTTGCCGGTATGGGTTTTGCCCTCGTCATGTACAATGGCGGTTTCCGTAAAGCACTCCGTATAGGCTTCACTGTTATAATTGTTTTGCGTCGCTACAAAGCGTTCTATTAATTTTGGTAGTTGCATAGTTGTGTGTTTTTTAGTTGTTAAATTGTGGGTACTGTTCCGCCGTCAATCACGAAGTTTGTTCCTGTTAAGTAATTGGCACGTGGCGAAACCAAAAAGCCCACTAATTCGGCTACTTCTGCAGGTTCGGCAGGCCTGCCGTAAGGTATTCCGCCTAAAGCGTTCATTACACCTTGCTGTGCCTCTTCTACCGTACTGTTCGAGTTCCTGGCAATCTCGCCCAACCAGGCTATTGATGCGGATGTATTTATCCATCCGGGCGACACCGTGAGCACACGTACACCCTTTGGCGTAACCTCGTTAGATAAACTTTTACTGTAGTTGATCAAGCCTGCTTTGGCAGCGGCATAGGGCAGGGTAGAGTCGTACAGCGGCAATATACCCTGTATGGAAGCAATGTGGATAATAACACCACTTTTCCGTTCTATCATTTGCGGTAAAAATCCCCTGTCCAGCCTTACCGGCGCCAATAAATTAGCTTGCAGGGTTGATGTCCAGTCCTCATCATTCAGCGCGGCAAAACCACCTGCCGGTGTTGATGAGGCACCAAGGTTATTTACCAGTATATCCAGCCTGCCGTAGGTTGTTAGCACCTGGCTGATAACTTTTTGCGCGTCATCTGCTTTGCTTAGGTCGGCAGCAATAAAATGCAGGCTGCTATTCTCATCTTCGGGAGCATTTCTTGCGGTTATAATTACTGTTGCGCCTGCTTGTAAAAGCCTTTCGGCTATTGCCCTTCCGGCACCTTTGGTTCCACCTGTTACCAGGGCAATTTTGCCCGACAATTCATTGCTGTAGTTGATCTGTTGTGTCATTGTTTTTTGTTTGATGCAAATCTCAGCAGTACAACTATACCATACAATTACGGGGTTACGAATCAAATAGGGATAAATTTGTCCGTATTGCTCATGGCTGCAGGCTATTGTATATTTGTAGTATGTATGTGAAAAAGATTGCCCCATCGCTTAACTGCGGGCTCGACCTGGTAGGCGAGGTGCTGTACGGAAAATGGAAGATCCGTATCTTGTGGTTCATTCACCAGGGTAACCTGCGCCCCAGCGAGTTGCAGCGCAAAATACCCGATGCTACCCGGCGGGTACTTAATGTGCAGTTAAAAGAGCTGGAAGATCATGAGTTGGTTACCCGAACCATATACCCGGTTATGCCGCCTAAGGTTGAATATCACCTTACCGAATTTGGCCAATCACTCATTCCGTTAATACAGTCTATTGGCCTTTGGGGTGATGAGCACCAGGAACGGTTACGCAGGGTTATTTTAAAGCAGAACGAGCTCTCAATCACCACGTCATCGCGAGCGTAGCGTCGCGATCTCCTGAGATAGGTAGTCTAACGTTTAATTATCAAAACCCGGATTAGCTTCCATAGCCTGTAATTTGCGTAGCATTCGTATAATATAAGCCGCTTTTACAGCCCGGGCTTCATGTGTTTCATAGTAGGGATGGTTTATGATAGCAAAGTTTGTTTCATACCCTGTTGCATTTCGTAATATACCTATTAGTTTATCATTGGCTGTAATAGCACCACCATTATAACCGGGTCTGTAAAAGGCGGCAATTGGATATTTTACTGTAAAATAGGGCGAATTGTCATAATACTGTATCTGTGCTACTGAAGCACCTCCCGCTAAGGTAGATCTCATACCTGCAATGTTTGTACCTATCGGCCAAACAAAATCACCAACCTGATAAGTTATTAACCAGTCGTCTGCATGCATAGTTGTGTTAGTATCAATAAGTGCTGTGCTGATGGGTGTGTAGCGGGTTAGTAACTTATTGGTCAGTTCTTTATAAGCCTTTTTTTGTAAAGATATCACGGCAATATCTTGTTGATCATTGCTAAATAATACCGCGCTTTTTTGGCTGTTTTGGTCAGACAAGCCATTCAGGTTTAAAAATTTTCTAAAATCGATTTTTAAATACACACCATCATTGGCCATTGCCTGATCAGTGCCGTAAATATTTGCCTGCAAAAGCTTTTTTGTAGTCACCAGGTATAATTTTCCTTTATCATTTAAAAAAATAGCGGTTCCGGTTAAAGTGTCTTTTATAGTGTTTTCGTCTTTTCGGGGATGAACACTTTCAACATTTATAATTGATTTTTGCCATTTAGTACGACTGGTATCGCCCTTTATCAATTCCTGCGCAAATGCATACTGCGTGCTTAAAAGTAAAATGAAATTGAGTGCTAAAGCTTTAATAAGGCTATGGTTGCGTTTTGTTTTCATATCGATCCAGGTTATTAAATGAAAGATAAACATAAACCAACTTTAGGTACAAGCTATGTATCTTGAATGTTGCGCAAACGGCGTGTAATGAGGTTGTTGTAATTGTATTGTTGCATTTGGGCTAAGCGGCGGACTGTGCGATTCCCCGCTACGGCCTGGAGCCTGGCCTGATAGTTATACCGGGCGGGTTATTATTAATAAGGCCACCTAATGGCTTTCTGTTAATTTTTTTTATAACAGGCATCTTTCCTGACGGTACCTCGTAATCCGTTGGCAAAAAGGTCGACATTTGCCCCCAACTCCAGTAACCCATCAATAGTAAGCCATTGGTAGGTGATAAATAACCCGACCTGTCAACCAATACACTATCCAGCATGGGGTGTAAAACGGAAGTTTGCCCCGCAGGCATCGGGAAAAAGCGTGGTATCAGATCTCCTTTCTGTTTAAAATCGTCAGGCTCATTTTTAGGCGTGTAAACTACGTATAGTACCGTCGAGTCTTTGGTTAGTGCATGCAGATCAAGCTTTTTAAAGGTGCTATCCACAGGAATTAAAAATTTATTCAAACTACCCAGGGGGAGGTAGTATTTGAACGGCGGAAGTTGTAGTTTTTTTTTATATACCTTAAGCGCCTCGCTGTTTAACATCTGGTAGGCCTCAAAACCATTTTCGGTGAGGGTATTATTAAAAGCCGAACGGAAAAAATGCGGCAACGAACCCAGGTATGCATCGGCCCTTGCCTGTTCCCATTTTTTCTGCTGTCTTTCGCTCCCTTTCATATCTTCAAAATACAAGGTACCGTAAAAGCTAATTTCATAATTGCCCCATTCAGATTTACCGGTAAAGTTGCTCAGCAAAAATTTAAGGTGATAGCCAAGCGCCTTGTTCTCTATCTCCAAAAAATCTTTAGTATAAGCGGTTAGTGTATTTGCTTTTCTGTCAAACTTAAACTTAATAATATCGGTGTTTAATATTTTACATTGCGCCGCGTTGGCCGAGTTACCCAAAAAACCCTTTATAAAACGAGCCAGGTAACCCTTTCTCTCCGCGTCAGTCATTCCTGATATATTTACTTCGCCCAGCAAAGTATTGTCTTCAACCAACTTGAACCTAAACCTTGCACCCTTGTTTTGTAAGGTAAACTCATGCTCAATAATTTCAAACCCTATCATTTTAACCACCAGCTTGTAACTGCCCGGCTTCATATTATTCAAAACAAATGCGCCATTGCCATCACTTATGGTAACCTTGCGCGAGTCGGCCACAAATACCGTTGCGCCCGGCAGTGTTTTATTGTTTTTATCCGTTACCACACCGCTAATGGTAAACGTTTGTTGCGCTATGGCTGTGTTAAAGGCAAATAGCAGTAAAGTGAAAAGGATGGTTTTTATTGTTCGCATAACTATAAAGTTAGTAATATGTTAATACGAATATACGAAAAGTTCGTAGTTGTGAAATAAAATAAAAATAAATAGGGTATTGGAGCGGCAGACCGTGCGATTCCCCTCTTGAGAGGGGTGTAGGGGTGTGTTTAGTCCGCTTGGTATCATTACAGAAATTTATACAACTTAAAGGTGTAAATTTCGTATACGGATAAAAGGGATAAAGGGATGAAGCGTTTATTACATTTAAAGATACCGATCATAATTGCTGCGGTAGCGTTGGGTTGGGCACTTATTGCCGACCCACTGATCAGCAGGCTGGCCTTACACCTGGCACCGGCGCAAGCTGACCTTTTCCGGAGCGTGAACACTTTTACCGTGGTGTTGCTGGTTGGTCTGTTCCTCTATCGCCGCATCAGGCGCTACGCCCGCGAGGTCCGCAAGACCCGCGACGATTACCGCCGCCTGTTTGAAGATATACCCGTTCCGATGTTTATTTTCGACAGCCGGAACTTTGGTTTCCTTGCCGTTAATACCGCCGCCACCTGTTTGTATGGTTACAGCCGTGAAGAATTTTTAAAATTAAAGATAACCGATATCCGGCCACCGGAGGAGGTACCTGCATTTTTAGCCGCTGTTGGCGAGGTCCCAAGGCGCTATTCAAATGCCGGATGCTGGCGGCATTGCAAAAAGAACGGGGAAACCTTTTATGTCCAGGTATTTTCGCACCATACCCTTTTTGAAGGCGTCCCGGTTAAACAAAGTATCGTTATTGACATCGATGAGAAGGTACGTGCAGAAACCGAACTGGAAGAAAAAAAGGCTGAATTGGAAAACGTTCTGGAGAGTATGACAGATGCATTCTATACTGTGGACCGCGACTGGAATTTTACCTATATCAATAAAAAATATGAGGAGGTCCAGCACCGTGACCGCGCAGCCCTGTTGGGCAAAAACGTTTGGGAGTTGTTTCCCTATGGCAAGGAACAGCGTTATTTTAGGGAATATGACCGGGCATTGCGCGAACAGGTCAGCGTACATTTCGAGGAGTTCAATACTTTTAATGGTATGTGGGTATCTGCCAGTGCTTACCCCATCAAAAATGGGTTGGCCATTTATTTTCGTGATATCACGGAAGAGAAAACCATGCGGGAAACAATTGCCCACGACCAGCAGAGCCTGCGCGCCATTATCAATAATACCCGCGACCTGATCTGGTCGGTGGACCGTAATTTCAACATCATTACTGGCAACGATCCATTCTGGGAACGTGTAAAAAGCCTCACGGGTAAAACGCCCGAAACGGTTACCAATGCCGATTTTGGTGAGGAGATATTGTTTCCGTACCTGGCCAATTACCGCCGCGCGTTTGAGGGTAAAGCATTACTGATCGTCCGTGAACGGGAACGCGATGGGCGCAAGTGCTTTGAGGAGTTAAGTTTCAACCCGATCCTGGACGAGCAATGGGAAGTTACCGGTGTGAACTGCTTTTTAAGGGACATCACTCAGCAGCGGGAACATGTAGGGCAGATAGAAAAACAAAATGAAAAGCTGCGCGAGATCGCCTGGATACAATCGCACCAGCTGCGCGTACCCGTAGCGAATATATTAGGACTGGCTGAACTTTGCCAGCTTGATCATGAAGCGAAGGATGAATTGATCCCATTGTTTTCGCAGGAGGCCAAACGACTGGATGGCATGATCCGCCAGATTACCGCGCTGACCCAGGATCTGGACGGAATGAATTAAACGCGGACAAAAAATGTTATTTAACAAACCCCTCTTTACCGCTTGCGGAAGAGAGGGTGGTCGAGCGGCTTAGTGAAGACCGGGTGAGTTTGATTCTGCTGACATGGATAGGAGAACTACTATTGGCTTGGATTGGGAACTGCCGCAGTAGTTACACCTATTGGTGCCATTGAAAAAGCTTGATCAATACTATAGTTTTTCTTTAATATATCGGCTACGAACGCTTCCCACTTTACTTGCATATCTTCATTTTTAGAGTGGTCGGTCTGATTATCGTAGAGTTCCTGCATCTCTTTTATCTTCTTATCTATACGTTGGACTATTGAGGTCATGTCCGATTTGTAAGAAGCATTATAAACATGGTTGGTCAAAGCGGCTAATTCCTTTCTTGAAAAAAATTCAACAATGTCAAAATGTACTTGCTCATGCTTAAGCAACTTAGGTGTTTGCTGTGCTACTTTACTCCATGATTTGGATGGTATTGCAAACGCTTTGGTTGTGAAGCTAAGCGTATATATGTTATTCTTCCATTTCGCTTTCCAATTATACTCAGTGCTCCAAGTTACTGCTGCTGAGTGTTGGCTGGTTGTGTCTATTGGACCTTTAAAGTCTGACCACCTCAAAAGACTATCCTGGTGCCAATAAAGCCTTGTTTCGGTTTGACCGAATGAGTAATCAACAGAACCAATCGTGATAAAGATGATTGAGATAATTAAAGTAAACTTCATATAGTTGATACGAAAATACAAGATATAGTGAATATTACAAATCAAACACCCTAAGCTTGTGGAAGGGTGCGGCAGGCCTTTGCGCTCTTTTAATTGCGCATGTGTAAGGTGTTCCATTTTGAGTAAGTGGAACACTTTGGAACACTGACACACTACTGTCACCATATCTTTTTGCACAAAACCCAATATTTGATTTATTCGCGGTCCCGATAGGTATCGGGAGCAATTGGCGTGATGCAGTTCTTTGAAATATTAATTACAATTTATTCCACAAGCGGGACGCTTGCGGTATCGGGGAGTGTTATAACAATTAGTCGTCTACAGACAGGCCGTCATAAAGATTTTGTATTTCATCTAACTCCGCCCCTAAGCTATTTTCTAATTTAGAGTCCAATAATTTTAGAGTCAAAATTTGCTTTTGAAAACCGCCAGACACGCTATAAATTTCGTCTACAATATTTTTAGAACATTTAGGAAGGTGATCCTTTATAAGTTTTATTAGCGATTTGCTATGCCTATAATTACCAATTTTTAAAAATGATTCTATTGAATCTAAAGCATGCATTACAACAAAAATATCATTTTTTCCGCCAGAGGATTTAATCGCGTGTAGATAAAATGATTCAGCCTCAATTCTGTCAGAAGTAAATTGTAGTTGATTGTCAGCATATTCTTTAATTTCAATTTGTGTTTGTTCTATTTTTTCTAAAAAAGAATCCTGCATTGATGTCACCGCAGCTTCTATTTCTTCTTTAATTTCCTTCTTTAATTTTTCTTCATTTAGTTTTAATTCTCTCCTTTGATACCATTGTATTGCTATAGGGACAATCACACCAATAATTGTAAAAGAGCCAGTAATTATATATAATAATTTATCCCAAGCGTCATTATAAAACGAATTGACAGTGGTAAGTAGTTCCATAGAATCTTTGGAAGAAGCTCTTACGGTGTCAATAATTACTTTAGTAACTTGAACAGTATCGTGAATAGGTTGGGCATCAATCATATTGTGTTTTTTAACTAAGATATGAAAAGAAGACTATTAAAATAGATAATTTCTAATGTTAAAGAATCTTGAGTTGCGGTATTGAAAGTTTATAATACGGAAATCCTGAGACGTACAAGTTTTTGAGAAACAAAAGATTAGCTTTGATATATTGAAGGCCAAGTTATGACTGACAAAAAGAATCAACACTACATACCTAAGTTTTATTTAAAAAAATTTTCATACAATAACAATGAAAAGCAAATTGGATTGTTCAATATCAATAATGAATTTTTCTTTCCAACAGCCACATTAAAGCATCAAGGGTCTAAAGACTTTTTTTATGGAGCAGATGGAATAATCGAAGACGGATTATCATCGATTGAGGGCAAGTTAGCTCAAACTCTTAAAATTGTAATTGAAGAAAGAAAAATTCCGAAACCATTTTCTAAAGAGCATATTAATCTGCTAACATTCGTTGGGTTAACAGACTTAAGAAATCCAGTAAGTCTACAAAACATGAAAGATCTATCTAAAGGTATCGAAGCGCGCGCTAAAGAACTGGATCCTGACTTTGATGTTGCCAGCCAATTTCCAGAAATGAAACATGAAGAAGTGGTATTAATGGCATTGAGTCAAGTATCTGAAATTATAAAAATCATGGCAGATCTAGACTACAAATTACTAGTTAATAGAACAACAATACCATTTATAACGTCCGATTTTCCCATCGCGAAGTATAACCAATATTTAGAGCATAGAAAATGGGAATTTGGAAAATGTGGTTATGGAAACACAGGGCTGCAAATCATAATTCCGTTAAACGAAGAGTTGGCAATAATCCTGTATGATAGTGATGTATACAACATTGGAGGTAAAAATAAAGAGTATTTGGGAATTATTAGAGATGCGGATGTTAACCAATTAAATATGTTGCAATTACTTAATTGTTTTGAACATGTATATTTTAATGAAAAGATAACTGAAAATTACATTAAAGAATTATCAAGTACGGCTTCAAAATATATTAGGGCAAATGAAATGCACGCAACTTTACATTACTTAGCAGATGGTAAAATTGAATTTCAACCTAAAAAGGAAAATTTAATTATCAGTGGGAATACAGAATTGCAAATAAAGTTAAAAATTGAAGGAGTAAGATTTTCTCCATTTGGTAAAGAAAAAAAACTATCATCTACGATGTCACAAATGAGACCGATTCCAACACATATTATCAGGCAAAGAGATAAACGTAAACAGTAAATGTTTATTCCTCCTATTCAGCTTTGGTCGGTTTTATCACCGTACCACCGCTGCGTTAAGGATTGCAGCGGATACCGGCCGTGTGCTTAAGGCCTGCAGGCGTATAAGCGTAAAGCCTGGGCCGCAGGCAACGCCCTTATTAACATCCCCAAACTCATTACTCACAACTGCTAAAAACCTTTCGGCTTTCAAGCCTTTTTTCTAATTTTGGGCATCTTTAATAAAACACCACATAAAATTGGAGCACCAGGAATTAACCACCGTACAAACCGCTAAAGACTTAGGTTTAACTGCAGATGAATTTGAACGTATCATAGAGATATTGGGCCGCGTACCCAACTTTACCGAATTGTCTATCTTCTCGGTAATGTGGAGCGAGCATTGCTCGTACAAAAACTCAATCACCTGGTTAAAAACCCTGCCTAAAGACGGCCCGCGCATGCTGGCCAAAGCGGGCGAAGAAAACGCGGGTTTGGTAGATTTAGGCGATGGTATTGGCTGCGCCTTTAAAATAGAATCACATAACCACCCGTCGGCATTGGAGCCTTACCAGGGCGCGGCTACAGGCGTGGGCGGTATTAACCGCGATATATTTACCATGGGCGCACGCCCTATAGCGCAACTAAATTCCCTGCGCTTTGGCGATCCTAATTTGGACCGTACCAAATGGTTAATTAAAGGGGTGGTAAAAGGCATAAGCCATTATGGTAATGCTTTTGGTATTGCTACCGTGGGCGGCGAGTTGTTTTTTGACGATTGCTACAATGTTAACCCGCTGGTTAACGCCATGTCGGCAGGTATTGTAAAAGCCGGCGAAACGGTTTCGGCAACTTCATACGGTGTGGGTAACCCGGTTTATATTGTGGGTTCGGCAACGGGTAAAGATGGTATACATGGCGCGGCTTTCGCGTCGAAAGATATTACCAAGGATTCGGTTAACGACTTACCCGCAGTACAGGTAGGCGACCCGTTCCAGGAAAAGCTATTATTAGAAGCCACCTTAGAAGTGATAAAAACCGGTGCCGTTGTAGGTATGCAGGATATGGGTGCGGCAGGGATTATCTGCTCTAATTCCGAGATGTCGGCCAAAGGCGAGCATGGGATGAAGATTTGGCTGGACAGGGTACCAACCCGCCAGGCTAACATGAAGCCTTACGAGATATTGCTGTCCGAATCACAAGAGCGTATGTTGATTGTGGTACATAAGGGCCGCGAAAAAGAAGTAGAAGCTGTGTTTGATAAATGGGACCTGAACTGCGCTATTATAGGCGAGGTTACTGATACCAAACGCTTGGAATATTATGTAAACGATGAATTGGTAGCCGATGTGCCTGCTGATGATTTGGTATTAGGTGGCGGCGCGCCGGTTTATGAGCGCGAATACCGCGAGCCTGCTTATTACGCCGAGAACCAGAAATTTAAAATTGAAGATGTAAAAGAGCCCGCCAACTTAATTGATGTGGCAGAACATTTAATAGGCCATGTAAACATCGCCAGCAAACGTTGGGTAACCGACCAGTACGACTCGATGGTGGGTGTGGCTACCATGACCACCAACCGCCCAAGCGACGCGGCTGTAGTAAACGTTATTGGTACCGATAAAGCGATTGTACTAACGGTTGACTGTAATTCGCGCTACGTATATGCCGATCCGCAAAAGGGTACGGCTATAGCGGTGGCCGAAGCAGCACGTAATATTACCTGCGCAGGCGGCGAGCCGGTAGCTATAACCAACTGCTTAAACTTTGGTAACCCTTATAAACCTGAGGTTTATTGGCAGTTTGTAGGTGCCATTAAAGGTATGGGCGAAGCCTGCCGCAAGTTTGAAACCCCGGTTACCGGCGGTAACGTAAGTTTTTACAACCAAAGCACGGATGATGGCCCGGTTTTCCCGACGCCAACTATTGGGATGCTGGGTGTAATGGATGATGTGAGCAACATCATGACATCAGACTTTAAACAGCCGGATGATTTGGTTTACCTGATAGGCGAGTCGGTTAATGATATTGCTTCGTCACAGTATTTAGCTTCGTACCATAAAATATTGGCTGCCCCGGCACCTTATTTTGACCTGGATAAGGAATATGCCATGCACCAGGTGTTAAAAGAGCTGATCAAACATAAAATAGTACAATCGGCCCATGATGTAGCTGATGGTGGTTTGTTTATTACGTTGGTGGAGTCGGCCATGCCAAATGGTTTAGGCTTTGATATTGCGTCGGATAACAGTATACGTAAGGATGCTTTCTTATTCGGCGAGGCACAGGGCAGGGTAGTGGTAAGTGTTGCCCCTGCCGACCAGGAGCGCTTTATTGAAATGATGGCTACCAGCGAGGTTGAATTTAGCCTGTTAGGTACCGTTAGCAACGGTTATATGCATGTAGATGAGCAATCATTCGGCCATATTACCGATGTGAAATTGGTATATGATAATGTATTGCATGCGATATTAGGGGAGTAAGCCCAATAATAAATGTCATTTCGAAGCGTAGCGAGAAATCTTATACGATAACATCCGATGATTATCGCTTGTAGAAGATTTCTCCTCGTACCTCGTTCGAAATGACATAGAAAAAAATTTATTCTATGCTAAAAATAAACCGGGTACACCATATCGCTATTATCTGTTCTGATTATCAACGGTCCAAACATTTTTATACGGTGGTGCTGGGTTTTAAAGCGGTGCGCGAGGTTTACCGCGAAGAACGTCAATCATACAAGCTTGACCTGGAAGTGGGCAACCAATACCAGATCGAGCTTTTTTCGTTTCCTAGCCCGCCTGCAAGACCATCAAGGCCCGAGGCTGTAGGGCTGCGTCATTTAGCTTTTGAGGTTGATGATGTGGAAATAGCCAAACAGCAAATAGAGAACCATGAAATTGTTGTAGAGGATATCCGAGTAGATGAGTTTACCGGCAAACGTTTTACGTTTTTCGCCGACCCGGATGGGTTGCCGATAGAGTTGTATGAGAAATAAATCACTTGTCATCTCGAAACGCAGTGAGATATCTTATACAAGCGGCTTACAAAAGCGTTTAAGATTTCTCCTCGTTCCTCGTTCGAAATGACAATTTGTTTATAACTAACTTTACCCCATGTTCCATTTCAAACAATTCAGTATTGACCAAACCGGCTGCGCCATGAAGATCAATACGGATGGGGTATTGCTGGGTGCCTTAGCTGCCGCGGATGAACCGGAACACATACTGGATATTGGCACAGGCACAGGCGTAATAGCCCTCATGCTGGCGCAACGATTTGCTAACACGATAGTTGATGCGGTTGAAATAGACAAGGCTGCCTCGCATACCGCCAGGATAAACTTTCAAAACTCAAAGTTTAACAACCGCTTAGCCTTATATGCCCATAGCTTTGAAAGCTATTTTTCAAATCATGCGCAAAAAAGGTATGACTTGATAGTTTCCAATCCGCCGTTTTATATTAATTCGCTGGAGTCGCCGGAAGCAAATAAAAATACCGCCAAACATTCGGATGCTGATTTTTTTGAGAATCTGGTAAAAGCAGTAAGTGAACACTTGACTAATGCAGGTGCATTTTGGCTGATACTGTCTATAGATACCGCCGAACTGGTGAAAAGCATCGCGCAGCAAAATAAGCTGTATTTGCAAAAAGTGATTACTATTAAATCATACCCCGATTCAAACCCGCACCGGGAAATTTTGGTTTTTAGTTTGAATGAAACTAAAGCGACTGATGAAGAGTTTGTGATTTATAAGGAAGAGAAGGTATATTCAAATCATTATCAAAACACGTTAAGGGATTTCTTTACTATCTTCAAATAAATAAATCCGAAATCTAACATCCGAAATCCGAAATAAAGAATGACCAAAATAGGCTTACTCTCCGACACCCACAGCTTTTTGGACGATGCCGTATTTAAGCATTTTGAAAATGTTGACGAGATATGGCACGCCGGCGATTTTGGTAATATGTCCCTGGTAGATAAGCTCGCGGCTTTTAAGCCATTACGCGGCGTATACGGCAATATTGATGGCAAAGAGATACGACAGGCCTACCCGGAAAACCTGCGATTTAAATGCGAGGAATTGGATGTTTGGATAACGCATATTGGTGGTTATCCGGATAGGTATGACCTGCGTATACGTGAGGAGATATATGCCAATCCGCCTAAGCTATTTATATCCGGCCACTCGCATATTTTAAAGGTGATCTATGATAAAAAGATCAGTTGTTTGCACTTAAACCCCGGCGCGGCAGGCAAGCAGGGCTGGCAAAAGGTGCGTACGTTAATGCGGTTTAATGTAGATGGTGATAAGATACAGGATCTGCAGGTGATAGAGTTGGCGAAGTGATAAACACCTTTGTCATTTTGAGCGTAGCGAAAAATCTATCCGCTTATTACAGCTGGATAGATGCTTCGTTCCTCAGCATGACAGCCATCTTCTAAAACAAATTACCCTTCGCGTTCTCCACCTCAAAAACCGAGTCGATCAATAGCTCTTTATTTTTGCAGGCAGCAACAGCCAGTTCATCGCAGCGTTCATTTTCCGGGTGTCCGTTGTGCCCGCGTACCCAGCTAAATTTTACGTTATGCAGTTTGGCTATATCTAAATAACGCAGCCAAAGGTCCTTATTTTTTTTGCCGGCAAAGCCCTTTTTAAGCCAGCCATCAACCCAGCGTTTTTCGATGGCATCAATGACATATTTGGAATCAGAGAATACAGTAACGTTTTGATTGGGTTTATTCAGCGCTTCCAGTCCTTTTATAACTGCCAATAGTTCCATACGGTTATTGGTGGTTTTACGGAAACCTTCAGACAGTTCTTTATAATGACTGCCCGAACGCAGTATCACCCCATAACCACCCGGCCCCGGGTTACCACTTGATGCACCGTCTGTGTAAATTTCGATCATTCTATTGGCTTGTAGTTGATGGTTCATAGTTCATAGCCATCAATGCAAAAATAGAAAACTTTAAGCTATGAGCAATCTAAATACTATGAACCATGATCTATGAACCATGAACATTCTTAGACTTTAACCTCAACGAATTCCCTATCACCACCACATCAGAGAATGCCATGGTAAATGCGCCCATCATGGGGTTTAAAAAGCCTAATGCTGCTACCGGTATAGCCACCACGTTATAGGCAAACGCCCAAAACAGGTTTTGTTTAATGGTCATGAGCGTATGCTTGCTGATCTGTAAAAATTGGATAACCGATTGCAGGTCGGTATTTAATAAAACCACTTTAGCCGACTGGATAGCTATTTGGCTGGCATCATTCATGGATACGCCAACATCGGCCCTGGTAAGGGCAGGGGCATCGTTAATGCCATCGCCAATCATTACGGTTTTACCTTTTTGTTTGTAGATATCGATGACTGTCAGTTTTTCATCAGGTAGTTTTTCAGAGTGGACCTCATTAATTCCCAGTATATCCGCTACTTTTTTACAACGATTTGCTTTATCGCCGCTTAATAGTACAGGTACAATATCCATAGCTTTTAGCTTGGCTATCAATCCCGCTGCTTCCGGCTTAATCGTATCTTCAATGGCTATCTGCGCAAGCAAAACCTGGTTTTTATATAAGGCAATGTTAAAATCACTTTCTAGGGTTGATTTACCCGTACCCAAAAAGTAATTATTGCCTTCCACATCCTCGGCACGCATGCCCAGGCCTTTTTCTTCCTGAACTGTGCGCAGTATCACTTTGATTTGAGGTAATGTTTTAAGCTCGTTTACTAACGACCGTGCAATAGGGTGGTTGGAGCGTTCTTCAATAGCTGTAATAATTCCTCTTACTATTTCCATATCCGCGCCGTCCTCAACCTTTAAGTTATGAATATGGAACTTGCCGGTAGTTAATGTTCCCGTTTTATCAAATACAACATATTTAGTATTGGCAACGGCTTCAATGGTGTCGCCGCCTTTAATTAATATACCGTTCTTCGCGGCGCGACCCAAACCCACCATTACAGCTGTAGGCGTAGCCAAACCCATGGCACAGGGGCACGATATAACCAATACGGCAATAGCATTCATTAGTGAAGTTTGCAGACCCTCAAAGCCACCAAAATACGTTACCAGGAAAGTTATCAATGATATCAATAGTACAACCGGCACAAATATTCCCGCTACCTTATCGCCCAGCTTCTGTACGGGAGGTTTGGCGGCCTGTGCCTTCTTCATCAGGTCGATAATTTGGGATAGGATGGTGTTAGATCCAACTTTGGTAGCCAGCATATGAAAGGTGCCATTTTGTACTAGGGTACCGCCAATTACTTTATCGTATTTTTCTTTGTCAACAGGTACACTTTCACCGGTAAGCATGGCTTCATTCACTGATGCACTTCCGGATAATATCTCACCGTCAACAGGGATTTTATCGCCCTGGTTCACTATAAGGGTGTCACCGGGTTTTACTTCTTGCGCGCTGATCACTTCTACCGAACCATCAATAATACGGTTGGCATTCACCTGTTGAAATTTGATCAGATCTTTTACCGCAGATGTAGTTTGCGTAACCGAGCGCTTTTCAAAAACATTACCTAACAGTACCAAAGTAATAATGGTTGCGGCAGTTTCATAAAACAGGTAGTTCTCGCCTAAATTTTGGATGGTGCCTATCAGGCTATATACAAATGCCGATGTTGAACCGATGAAGATCAACACATCCATATTAGGTACGCCACCACGGATGGAATTAATAGCACTTTTACCAAAATGCAGGCAGCCTACTATAAAAACAGGCAGGCACAGTAATAATTGCACTATAGGGTTATGTAAAAAGTGCCACGGGAATACCATATGCAGCAGTAGGGGAGCAGTAAATATGGCGCAGAAGATAAATTTATTCTCTACCTTTTCATAAAACTTGGGTTGGTGCAGGGCGGCATCTTCAACAACCTTAAAGCCCAGCCCCTCAATATCTTTAATAATGTTGGGCAGATCAGCTTCATTTTGAGTGGAGAATTTGACTTCCTCGCCCGCAAAATCAACCAAAATATTGTTCAGCCCCTTTTTTTCTAAAAGCTTATGGATAGACAGCGCGCAGTTATTGCAATGCATCCCGGTCACGTTCAATTCTATAAGTTGCTCTGCCATAATACAAATTTAACCATACCTGTCAGGTAAAAGGGTAAGCCTAATGTAATATTAAAAAAGGCTTTGCAATTAGGCGGGAGATTTTTACATTTGCACTCACTAAACGGTAGATGTAGCTCAGTTGGTTAGAGCATCGGTTTGTGGTACCGAGGGTCGTGGGTTCGAGCCCCATCATTTACCCCAAAAGCCCTTTAAGATATCTTAAAGGGCTTTTTCTTTTTTAAGTTGCACAATCAATGCCTTATTCCGGCTGCTTAAATAATGAATTACGCTTATCTACCAGCGAAGAAAAATCAATATTGAGCGAATTAATTTGCCGTTTTTGCTCATACACCCGGTTTAATTCGATCATAAACTCATCCATTTCTTTAGCAACCAAATGCAATTGGCGCGTGAAATCCATTAATTCTTCATCATTAAGATCTGCTTCGTTAATGACCGTTGTAATGCCCAGCATGGAAGAAACAGGCCTGCGCATTACGTGCGAGATATCGAAAAGGATCTGCTCAACAGAAGCTATGTAATCTACCAGCGCTGTAACGTCACGTGTTGCCCCGTACCATATCACTTTACCATCCTTGTCTTTTTCTGAAACAGCCTGCATCCAGCGCCAGCGTATCATATCTTTGATGACTATGCGGTATTGAAAGCTCAATAATCCGCCTGAGTGATAGGCTTCCTTCATTTTTTGGTTGAAAAATTCCCGGTCGTCATCATGCAAAACTTCAAGTATTCTTTCCGCGTCACCTTCTACGCCGTTCGGATCAGGGGTATAATTATACTCATCTGTTCCACGGTTAAGGAAAAGTATGTTCGGCTTGCCATTTTCGTCTATTTCAAACATATAGGTATTACCCGGCACCTGGCTGGTGATCTTTTTGATCAGGCGTTCACTTTCTCTTACCTTTTCCTCAGCCTTTACACGTTCGGAGATATCAGTATGGGTGCCCAGGCTAATATTGGTGATGTTGCCATCCTTATCATTCAACCGTCTGGCGCGCGACCATATCCAAACCCAGTCTCCGTTTGTATGCTGCATACGGAAAAAGTTTTCATATAATTCCGTTGTACCCTCCAATAAAAACTTATCAAAAATTTCAACAGCGCGGTCGCGGTCATCAGGGTGAAGGCGGTCAACCCATGACATACTTCTGTATCTTCCCAAACTCCATCGGGTTTGTCAATACCCAGCATCGCAAAATATTGTGCGCTGTACCAAACCTGGTGGGTATCAATATTATATTCCCAAGCGCCTGTATTGGCAACAGCAATTATAGCCTTGTAACGCTCCTCGCTGGCCCGCAGCCGTTCCTGAGCCTCCTTTTTTAATGTGATATCACTGTTAATGGACATGTATTGATACACCTGTCCTTCATCATTCAAAAACGGAACAATAGTAGTGTCTACCCAATAGAACGAGCCATCCCTGGCCTTGTTGCAAAATTCTCCTCTATAAGACTTTCCTTCCTGCATTGCTGCCGCCAGCCCGGTAAAATACTCTGGCGGATGCTCGCCCGACCATAGGATGCTATGCGATTGGCCCAATAGTTCATCAGTGCTGTATTTACTGATCTTACAGAAGTTCTCGTTTACAAAGGTGAAGTGGCCATCCACATCAGTAATACTTACAATAGAAGAAATATCTAACGCGTACTTATAATCTCTTAGTTCCTTTTCCCGCTCGCTAAGGTCATAAACCGTTTTATCCTTTATAACTTCAGCGTCTTTTCGCCTAATGATCTCTCTTTGTAAGTTTTGTAAACTGTTTCGCAGGTGATTGATGGCATAATACTGCAATACCAGTATGGTACCAAAAGGGATAATACTGCTAAACCATCGGCTGATAGGGTCATGTATAACAGCGGCGTCAGGCAAACTACCGTTTATTTCGAGGTAAGCCAGCCCAAAGTCGGCGGCGATGGTTAATAAACCAATGGCCAACCCTCCTCTGCGGCCCAGTAAAAATCCGGCGGTGAGTATAACACTGGTTTGTGATAGAATGCCGGGTGCAAAAATTCCACCTGCCGTGTAACAGTGAATGGTAACATACAGCCAAAGCATTATGGTAAATGACCAGCTGGCCGTTTGTGTGTGCCGAAAATAGTTGAGGCTAAGATTAAATGCGGCAATGAAAAACATTATACCCAACAACAACAGCCAACGGTACCACAAGTGCGGAAAGTAAAATAGCTCTATAACAATAACTATCAGCGTTGTTAAAAACCAAACTATGGTCAAAGCATAAACCATATAACTTTGATAGTCGGTCTCTTTATCAGGCGCGCGTAAGATGTTTTTCATAAAGCAGGCTTAAAAGAATATAGGTATTTGGAGTAAGGAAACTGTCTTACGGTTCCGCTAATCTTAAATAAATATATAGATAAGTCTGTTAAATAATTAAGTAATTATTGCGATTAATATTAGTGTCCAAAACCTCCTGAATTCGGGAAGTTTTGTTGTTTTCGGCAATTTAACCCATCTAACTGGTAAAACAATTTCGTTTAATACCCATTTAATGGTATATCTTGCACCATATCATTAATGAACACTATCCTTATAATCCTTACCTGCGTACTGCTTATTTTTACTGTACTTCCGCTGATCAGGCATGAGTACTGGATATTCCGGGTGTTTGATTATCCCAGGTTGCAAAAGCTTGTTTTGAATGTGGTTGCGCTGGTGCTAATCGTTTTATTTTATGACGATGATACTGCCCTGCGTTATATTTTACCGGCGGTATTGCTCGGCAATATCTGTCACTTGCTTTGGCTGATATGGCCATTTACTATTTTGGGTGCCAAGCAGGTAGTAAAAGCCACTGTCTACAATGAAAGCAATAAAATAAGTATCATCATAGCCAATGTTTACCAGGATAATATCGATTACAAAGGCTGTCTGGCACAGATAGCCGAAGTAGATCCCGATGTGGTGATTTTGCTGGAAACTAACGAGCGTTGGGATAAACAAACGCGCGAGTTAGAGAAAAACTACCCACACCATTGCAGGGTACCGTTGGAGAATACTTACGGCTTATTGCTTTATTCCAAATTGGTACTGTCTCATACGGATGTTAAATATTTGGTTGAGGTGGATATTCCATCTATACATACCCAAATTACGTTGCGTAACGGGCAGCAAGTGCAATTATATGCCGTTCACCCAACGCCGCCGGTGCCGGGCGAAAATGAAAGTTCTGCAGAGCGGGATAAGGAATTGTTATTGGTTGCCGACCTGGCCAAACAGAGCCCGTTGCCGGTTATTGTAGCCGGAGACCTGAACGATGTGGCCTGGAGCCATACTACCGAACTGTTTTTAAAAATGAGCGAACTGCTAGACCCGCGCCGTGGCAGGGGTTTCTTTAACTCGTTTAACGCTCATTACTTTTTTGTGCGTTTCCCGCTTGACCATGCCTTTATCTCTGCCGATTTTAAACTCAATGCCATTAAGCGCCTGCATAATTGCGGTTCGGATCATTTCCCTATCTATTTGAACGTGCAATTAGAGCCCAATGCGGCTAACGAACAGGAAACCTTAGAGGTAGATGCTGATGATATTGAAGAAGCGGAAGAGAAGAAGGGGAAGGTGTAAATCGAAAGTTTCTATTTCTTAAAGGTCTCATTAATCCTAGTAGCATCCGGCTGTTGCTCATCTAATGATCGGCGGTAATGTATACAGCCTTGCATAAACAGTGGCCATTCGGGTACGGCAATTTTAGGGTCTGTTTTTTCGGGTAGTAAATCCCAAAGTTTGGGATGGTGCCAGCAAAGTTCGTGGCCGGTACTGTCGCGATGTTCGCGTATGCCGTTGCGTAGTTTGATCACTTCGGCTATCAGCTGTTCATGGTTTAATCCTTTTAAGTCTTCGTCCATTGGTAACTGGTTTATGTTATAGTTTAACATATTACAACCTACATGGTTTGCTTATCCCTTTAACAGTAAAACACTGTGTCCAAATTATTGTTGAAACATATAATTTAACTTTTCAACTTGGACACTATTACACGCATAGCCCTATTAGGCGGAGGCCCCAGCGGTTTATTTATGTTCAAACGGCTTGTGGAGTCGGGGCGGACGGATATACACATCACCATTTTTGAGCGCAAAAAAAAACTGGGCGAGGGGATGCCCTATGGCTGCGAGGGCGCAAATGACGAGCATGTTACCAATGTATCGGGCAACGAGATACCGGAACTGGTTAACCCGTTAGCCGACTGGATAAAAACTGTGCCGAAAGATACGCTGGATAAGTTCCACATCGACCGCGAAAAATTTAACGAGTACAAAGTGTTGCCACGGTTATTGTTTGGCCAGTATTTAACCGCGCAGTTTGGTTTACTGCAAAAGCAGGCCAAAGAGGCAGGAATAAACTACGAAGTGTTTTACAATAGCCCTATTACCGATATTATTGACCAACCCGAAAAGGAAGTGGTGTTGGTGGAAGTGAACGGCAAGGAGCAATTTGAATTTGACCACGTAATCATTTGTACCGGGCATAATTGGCCCTGCCGGTATGAAGATAAGGTACCGCACTATTTTGATTCGCCATACCCGCCGGTTAAGCTGGCGTTGGAGTTAGATCACCCGGTGGCGCTTAAAGGGTCGTCATTAACAGCTGTAGATGCTATAAGTACCCTCTCGCGGTATAATGGGACCTATGATATGGACAACAAAGGCAAGTTGATTTATAAAAGCAACCACCCCAACTTTAAAGTGGTGATGCATACCCGCAATGGTATGTTACCGGCCGTAAGGTTCCATTTGGAGGATTCTCACCTGGAAAATGATTCGTTACTTACTAAAGAAGAGATAGCTGCGCATATTGATGCCAATGGCGGTTTCCTGTCGTTAGATTATATTTTTGAAAAGAACTTTAAGGAGCCCATTCGTGAGATGCATCCACAGTTTTATGAGCAGATAAAAAATATGCTTATGGAGGAGTTTGTAGCCGAAATGATGAAAATAAGGGAAGATAGCGATCCTTTTCAGTTATTAAAAGCAGAATGTGCACAGGCAGAGAAATCAATTAGACGAAGAGAGTCGGTTTACTGGAAAGAGATGCTGGGTGCACTAAGTTTCGCGCTGAACTATCCTGCCAAGTATTTGTCTGCCGAGGATATGCAGCGTTTGCAAAAAACGTTAATGCCGCTTATATCTATAGTAATAGCTTATATGCCGCAAAGTTCAACATCCGAGATGCTGGCGTTGCATGAAGCAGGAGTACTGGACCTGATCTCGGTAGGCGAAGATAGCGAAGTTGAACCTGTGCCCGAAGGCGGAGCAATTTATCATTACACAGATGTGAACGGGGAACAGGCCGTTTATTATAATACCTATGTAGACTGTGTTGGCCAGCCACATTTAAAATTTGAGGACCTGCCATTTAAAAGCCTGTTAGAAAACAGGACGGTAAGTCCCGCACGGATCAGATTCAAATCGGCCGAAGAAGGAGAAAAGGCATTAAATGAAGGTAAGGAAGTAACCAAGGATGAGTTTGGACATTATTACCTTAAAGTACCCGGCATTGGTATAAACGATCATTTCCAGGTGGTAGATTCATTTGGCGCTTTAAATGAGCGCATATATATGATGGCAGTGCCGTATATTGGTGGTTATAATCCTGATTATTCAGGGCTGGATTTTTGCGAGGAAGCATCATCCATCATTATAGAAAGATTATTGCCATGACGGGCGAGTTAAAGCTTTATATGATACTGTTAGGGTCGCGTGCACCGGGCCGCCATGTAGAGCAGCACGATTACTTCTTCGCCATTGGTACTAACTTAAAAGAACTGGTGCCTGTAATAAAAGCATTTTGGCGCGGCACATCAGGCAACCTGCACATTGATGGCTGGCGCGAAGTAAATGCCGTAGATGGTTATGAGGTTAAAATTATTTTGAAATCGGACGGGTTTGACGAAACAGCCGAAAAGCTATTCTTTGTTAACCTGGGCGGATACCAGGAAGGCAAACTGGAAGAACAGCATTATACCGTACTAACCGTTCAGCAAAACAGAGCTTTAGCTATACAGGCAGCAAAACGTACTGTATTTTTTAAAACCAATACCATTGCCGGGATGAAGGGTGCTAACTCGCATATTGATGATAAATATGGTATTGATGTGGATGACATTTACCAGATTGATGATATACTGATTCCCGATCAGCGGGCCAAATACCATATACAATTAACCCCATTAGCCAACCTGCCCGACGATGAGATTCATTTAGGCTATTTCAGGCTGGATAAATTGTAAACAATACGCGGTAATAAAGGTTATACCAGTATGAAAAATCCATTTGCAAAAGAAGACAACAGGGGCGCGATAGCCGCTGTGTTAATAGGCGGCGTAGCATTAGGTGCGGTAGCTTACTTATATTTAACTGATAGCGGTAAAAGTCAGCGCAGTAAATTCAAAAAAACGCTGAAAGAAAAAGGAAAAGAGATGGCTGCAAGTGCGGTAAGTAAGAAGTTGGGTATATCTAAAAAGCTGGTTAAAAAGGTTGCTGACCACGTGGTGTAATATTTAACCACCATGTCATTGCGAGCGGGAATGTGCCGGGCTCAAGAGCTAGCGTGGCAATCTCGTCGCGTTTGCTAACGGCTTACGAGATTTTAGTGATTCTTCTTCTTATTCATTTTAGCCTTTTTGCTTGAGCTAAAATTATAGGTTTTAGCGTTGGATGCTTTTTTCTCATGAAAGGCAGCGCCGCCCGTTGGGGCAGGTTCTGCCTCAGTTTTAATTTTAGTCTTTTTTACGGCTGCATCTTTGGCTATTATTAAGCCTTGGGGTAAATCGGCAGTAGGTATTTTATTACCGATGGCCTGCTCAATTTTTTTGATGGCGCTTAGCTCCATGTCGGTAGCAAAGCTAATAGCCAATGTTTCTTCATCGCTATCCGGCTGGCGGTTGGTAATGCGCTCAATAAACGTTTCCTTTTCGGCAGGCAAATCAAAATGAATGATAAACGGAATGCCGCTTATATCGCCCGCATCATTATTTTCATTGATGATAATTAACGCACGTTTAGCCGTATCGTTTTTAAAATCTTCAACACTTTGTTCGCTTAAGTAAGCAGTTACCTGCTGTAAACTACGGGGCATATTTTTGTAAAGCTTTTCGGCCGTACTGCACGAGTTTACAATTACCGCGGTTTGGGTAAACAGTTCTTCGTCCTGCAAAAACATATTTAGCAGATTCAGTTTAGTGCCAAAATTGGGTACATGGTACAATATCTGCGGATGGGTAATAAGCGGTGTCTCCTCCAATTCATCTACCTCTATCATAGCTGGCAGTTTCATAAAAGGCTCTATCATCTTTTCAATACGGCTGTGCCATACATCGCTAAATACCAAATGTTGGCATTTTACAATGCTATTGGCCAGTTCGGCTATGGGCAATTGCAGGCCCTTTTTTATTTGCTGATCGGCATCATCAATAATAAGCAACTCCATTTTATTGAGGTTCAAGCCCAGTTTAAGATAAATGGATCGCGCCCTGTCGGCAGTGGCTACTACAATGTCGGCACCGTCAGCCAGTGCGTCCATTTGTGCCTCTGTGCCGGGTGTAACATACAAGCCAACTATGCTGATGGATTTGTTTTTGTTCAGTAATTTAAACTGCTCCATTACGGCAAGTACTTGTTCCTTATCGGGTACTAATATCAATACTTTAGGTACACCATCGGGCGCATAATTAAAGCGGTTAAGGGTGCCTAAAATGTAAGTCGTGGTTTTTCCGCATCCTTCGGGGCCAATGGCAATCACATCCTGGCCACCTATTATACGGTTAAGGGTTTTTAATTGTATCTCTTTGGGTTGGGCATAACCTGCTTCATTTGCCGAGCGCACCAACTGCTTATTTAACTTTAATTTATCAAAACCCATTACTAACTATTTGAACCGCAAAATTACCTTTATAATTTGTATTAGGGAATTTAAATGTATTACGGTATGGTTATTGCAATTGATTAGACAGGCGATTAACGCCATCATGTTAACTTAATTTACTGAATTATGAAAACGCAGGATTTTAAAAACAACAACAATATGCAGGGCGATACCACATCAGACCGCGCATTTAATAATCAAAAGGAAAATATGAAACAAAAGGGCATCAGTAATGCCGGCGGGCAAAAATCTTTCCAAACGTCCAGCCGCGATAGTATGCATGACCCGCAAAAGAAAAAACATTAATAAGTCAAAACGCCCCGACAATAACGGGGCGTTTATATTTTATTGCCATATTTGCGCGTTAATGATGCTGATTGGAAGTAAAATGAAAAAAATAGCTTTAATACTATTGGTAGCACTTGCTGCCTGTAATAGTAATAAACCCACCGCTCCGTATAAAATTGTAAAGGTTGAAACTAAAGATGGCCTAACCTGGATGGATGTTTCTATACCTGCACGGTTAGACAAACAGCAATTGCTGGACATAGCTGCCAAAATAAAAAGCGATAGCTCGCATTACGATAACCTGCGTTTAGATTATATATTACCCGGCTATAATTATGATAACCTGGGTGGCGTAAGCGTTTATGCCAGTACTCATTACCGCCCTGCCGCTAAATACACCGATGCTGATACTATAAGGGATGATAGCAACAACCTTTTAGGTTTTGAGTTTGTTGGCATCGCGCCAGATAAAGCCAAAAAGCTATTAGCTATTGAATTGCCCGAAATGAAAGATAAAACTTTATTGGGCCGATTTATTGACGATAATTTAGCTACAGTGACATTGATATACAACGATAAGGATAATCAAAAATATATTCTGGAATTAGATACTGAAGGGAATGTAGTGTCGCCGGTTGTGCCCAAGGTTGTTAAGCATAATGGTATTGATAAAATGATAGTTACCCAACAGGGTGATTATATGACCTTGAAAGATAGTATCCTTACCATGTACAGCAGTGAATCACCTGAGACACCGTATAGGACTTTGAGAGAAGGATTGTAATTTACTTCACCACAAACTGTGCTGTATTCCTGCTCAACTGCTCTAATAATATAGTTTTATTAAGCGTCAATTCTTTTAAGGTATCTTCCTTATAATGACGGGTAGTAAGCAATGTTAGGCCGGTATTGTATTTGGTGTTAAAATCTGCCAGATCCTGTAATAGTATCTCAAAACGTTGCTCGTCCAGGTCAAAGCAAACCGTAAAGCTCAAAGCCGATGTTTGCATGATGTTGATCTTGATGTGGTTTTTAGCGAAGCGGCTGAAAATATCGCTTAAATGATCTTCTGAAATAAACGAGTAATTTTTGGCCGATAGCGAAAGCAATACCTGGTTTTGCTTTACAATAATAACCGGCTTTGCAAAGCTCATGGCTGCATTCTCATTTATAACCGTCCCTGGTGCCTGCGGGTCATTAAATGGTTTAACCAGCAGTGGTATATGCTTGTTTTGTAGTGGTTTAATTGTTTTTGGGTGGATAACTGTAGCACCATAATACGTCATTTCAATGGCTTCGGTATAAGTCAATTCATCAAACTTCACGGTATCGCCAAAGTGTTTGGGATCGGCATTTAAAACTCCCGGCACATCCTTCCATATCGTAACCGATTCTGCACCCAAACAAGCCGCGAATATAGAAGCTGTGTAATCGGATCCCTCACGACCTAAGGTGGTAGTAAAGTTCTCTGAAGTGCCTCCTAAAAAGCCTTGGGTTACCACAATATTATTTTCTAAAATAGGCGGGATACCCTGTTGTATGCTTTCAGTAGTTTTGTCCCATTGTACTACGCCCTCGCGGTAGGTATTATCGGTATGGATGTAACCACGTACATCAATCCATTTCGTTTTTAAGCCTTCTTTATTTAAGTAAGCGGCAACAATACGTGTTGATACCAGTTCGCCAACCGATACCAGCTGGTCATATATAAAATCAAACTCATCCTGCGGGTCATCCTCCAACATCCAGTCTATCTCTACAAACGTATTGGCAACCTCGTCATGTACCGGGTGCGATGATTCAAACAGTTCATTTATTATCCTGAAATGGTATTGCTTAATATCTTCATATAACGAAGCTATTTCATCAGTTTGATCGGCATATGCACGGGCCAGTTTTTCGAGTGCGTTGGTCGTTTTACCCATTGCAGATACGACTATCAATAATTGCTGATCTGCATATAATTTAACCACCCTTGACAGGTTGGCAATACCTTCCGCATCTTTTACTGATGCACCTCCAAATTTAAAAACAAGCATTTATTTTAGATATTGGGTTATAACCGTATTAGGTTTTAATAGATTTTTAATTTTATTGTAGGGAATAACTATTTCTGTACGCCCCGCAGCATAAGGTTTTATTTCATAAATATTATACACAAACCGAAGCCCTAACGGCGTTATCGAAAAATTACGGTTCAGCTTAAATTTATCTCCCTTAAAAAAGTAGTCCTTAGCTAATGATGAGGTGTCTGATAGCTTTTCCTGCTGCCTGAAAATAGTATCAGCAACCTGGGTTAGTTTTGCTTTATAACCATTAACCAGTATATCCTCTAAGGCCAAATTTTTATCTGCTTTGCTATCCCAGTTAATAAAAAAAGTATAGCTGCCGCCATGCGCACCACCCTGAAAAGTATAGCTATTGGTCTCTAAAATCGTTAGGTTAGAGTCTTGTCTTAATACTTGGGCATTGCTGTTTAGAGTGAAAAATATAGCTGACTTTTTATTTCTTCTTTTAAAGTTTTCATAGGTGGTTAAAAAATGCTCACCCATTTCTTCCAAACTAATACTATCCTGAAAAAAACCAAATAACCCGGTTAGCTTCTTGGTTACCGTGTCGTTAAGTATATCATGGTCTGTAAATACCGGGTATTTGATATTTACAACCGTGCAACTGCTATCTGGTTTATCGCCACAATCATCAGCACGTAGTTTTAATACCTCGTAGGTGTAGCTTAAGGTATCTTTTTCAATATCCGGTTGTTGTTTTTCCTGCGTCTCAAACTTACAGGACATTAGTCCTGTTAAAACAAAAAACACTAAAATATACGCTACCCTCATTGTTTAATATTTTGATAGTTGTTCTTTTGATAACGAAGCATTTAACCATCCGGGATCTAGATTGGCTTCATATTTTTTATAAAAGTTCAATGCGGGCTCGTTCCAATCTAATACTTGCCAAACCATTCCGCTAAAGCCTAATTCTTTTGCTTCAACAATTATGCGGTCAAAAAGTGATTTGCCAATCCCTTGTCCGCGATATTCTTCGGTAACTATCAGATCTTCCAAAAACAAACGGCATCCTTTCCATGTAGAGTAGCGTACATAATATAACGCCATGGCTACAATTACACCATCAACTTCGGCTACAAAAGCTTTCCATACCGGTTTAGTACCAAAGCCTGCATCCTCAAATTCTTGCAGTGTAACGGTAACCTCTTCGGGAGCACGTTCAAACAAGGCTAACTCATTAACCAATTTTAACAGGCGCGGGCAATCTTGTTTTGTAGCTACTCTTAAATTAATCATTAGTTTATTGATTCATTTATGGTGATGGGGTAGTTAAATCCGAAATCGAAAATCCGACATCCGAAATCAGTTATTTTTCCAATGTTTTATCACCCGTCCGCCAAATATGGTACTGCCTACACGTATCATATTGCTGCCTTGCTCAATAGCCAGTTTATAATCGCCGGACATACCCATTGACAACACGCTAAATGATGGCTCCTTGCGGAAAAAGCTGGCTTTTATACCATCAAAAAACATTTTCAACTCATAATATTCTTCTTTTATCTGCTTTTCGTTATCTGTATTGGTGGCAATACCCATCAACCCGCAAATGCGAATGTTTTTTAAAGCTGTGTACTCGTTAGACCGCAGTAATTCTATCGCTTCGTCAAATCCCAAACCAAATTTCGTGTCCTCATCGGCAATATAAATTTGTAACAGGCAATCAATAATGCGGTTATTTTTTTCGGCTTGTTTATTTATTTCCTGCAATAGTTTTAGGCTATCAACAGATTGTATCAGGCTAATAAAAGGGGCAATGTATTTAACCTTGTTGCTTTGCAGGTGGCCTATCAAGTGCCATTGTATGTCCTTAGGCAAATGTTCTTGTTTGTCAACCAGTTCCTGCACGGTGTTTTCACCAAAAAGGCGCTGACCGACATCATAGGCCTGCTGTATATCCGTTGCAGTTTTAGTTTTTGATACAGCTATCAACTTAACGTTAATCGGGTCGGTTTCTTTTTTTAGGGATGTTATATTATCAGCAATGCTCATTTATGCGTAATTTTGCGAATTAATCTGCTAAATTACAGAATGCGCAAACATAATATCTTGTTTTTTTTGGCTTTACTTTTTTTAGGTGCCTGTATGGGCAGTAATGTGCCTGATGGTATTATTAAGCCCGATGGTATGACCAACCTGATGGTTGATGTGCATTTGGTTGATGGTAGTATATTTGATATTGATTCACAACCGGATAGTTTATATAAGCATGGGATTAAACGATATGATAAAGTATTTAAGCAACACCATACAGATTCAATACAATTTAAAAAAAGTCTGAACTACTATAGTTTACATACCGAACAGTTAGAAGAAATGTATGCAGAAATTGCAGAAATACTTCAAGCTAAAAGTGACTCGATACATAAAATTGATTCAATAGATAGAATGAAGAAAATTCCAATGAGGCCCGGACGAAATGCTGTATCCAAAAAATAGTATTGATAAATTAGGGTTTACCGAGGTTAAGGAATTAATAAAAGCACATTGCCTTAGCGAGATGGGTCAGCAAATGGTTGACAGGATACAGGTAATGAGCGATTATGGCCAGATACACAAGTTTTTGAGCCAAGCCAACGAGTTTAAGAATATATTAGAGAATGATGATGCCCTACCAATTCATCATTTTTTTGATATCAAATCATTAGCTAATAAAGCGCGTGTTGAAGGTGCTTTTTTAAGCGAGGAAGAGTTTTTCCAGGTACAGGCATCACTATCAACCGTATTTGCAGTTATAGCTTATTTTAATGAGCGCGAAGGGCAATACCCTAACCTTGAAGCTTTGTTTGAGCATTTGCCTATCGAGAAGGCTATTATCCGTAAAATTGAACAGGTAATTGATGCTAAGGGCAAGATAAAACCCAATGCCTCGCGCGAGCTGGCCGAAATAACATCGGGCATTGCCAAAGCAGAGCAGGAGGCACGAAAAAAAATAGACCAAATATTTAAAAATGCTTCATCAAGTGGCTGGACAGCAGATGGATCATTAACTGTACGCGATGGGCGTTTGTGTATACCATTGTTAGCCGAAAATAAACGTAAGCTAAAAGGTTTTATACATGATGAGTCG
The DNA here is from genome assembly GCA_964611565.1 of uncultured Mucilaginibacter sp. GTDB lineage: Bacteria > Bacteroidota > Bacteroidia > Sphingobacteriales > Sphingobacteriaceae > Mucilaginibacter. The sequence goes on from CAZTAU010000008.1 coordinate 53,742, forward strand.
GCATCGGGCCAAACAGTATATATGGAGCCCGAGGAGGTATTCACTTTAAACAATACTATACGTGACCTTGAATTTGAACGTCGCAGGGAGATAGTTAAAATATTAACCCAGCTTACAGACGAATTAAGGCCGTATGTGCCTTTGTTATTATCATATCATAGTCTGTTAACCAAATTGGACTTTGTGCGGGCTAAAGCCTTGTTTGCTATTGATATTGAAGCCCAAATGCCCGAGGTAGTAAATGAGGCCAGGTTTAAATTGATAAATGCCCGCCATCCGCTGTTGTTTTTAAATTTCAAAAGAGAGCAAAAAACGGTAGTGCCGCTAAATGTGCAGATTGATGAAGGTACACGCATAATTGTGGTTTCCGGTCCAAATGCAGGTGGTAAATCTGTTTGTATGAAAACGGTGGGCCTTTTGCAAATGATGGTGCAGGCGGGTTTATTAATACCTGTTGCAGATGCCAGTGTAGTAGGGGTGTTTAAGCAGTTTTTTGTGGATATAGGCGATGACCAATCTATTGAAAGTGATTTGAGTACCTATAGTGCCCATTTATCCAAAATGAAGACGTTTGTGGAGCAGGCTAACGGTAAATCATTAATACTAATAGATGAGTTTGGTACAGGTACCGACCCTCAATTTGGCGGCCCTATAGCCGAAGCAGTGTTAGAATCCCTGAATCATAAAAAGGTAAAGGGGATGGTTACCACCCATTACTCTAACCTTAAAATTTTTGCGGGGAATACCGAAGGTATAGAAAATGCTTCTATGTTGTTTAATAACGTGGAGATGAAGCCGCTTTATATACTAGAGGTGGGCAAACCCGGCAGTTCATATGCGTTTGAGATAGCTCAAAAAATAGGTTTGCCGCAAAATGTGCTTAACCTGGCTAAAAACAAGGTAAGTGCCGGGCAAAAAAATGTAGACACGTTATTGGTAGGGTTGGAGCGCGAAAAGAAAGAGATACTGGATACCCGCATGAAGTTGGATAAACAGCAAAAACAAGTTGATACCCTTTTAGCCGAAAACGAAAAGCTGAAAAGTTACTTGGAAGAGAATAGGAAAGTGCTTATCCGCGAAGCTAAAGACCAGGCCAAGAATATCATATTAAATGCCAATAAGCTGGTTGAAAATACCATTGCCGAAATTAAAAGCAATAACGCCGATAAGGAGAAAACCCGCAATCTGCGTGAAAATTTAAATCGCGAATTAGAAAAAAACACCATTAAACCGGAGCAGACTAAAAAAGTTGAAGCTGATGATGACCTAAAACCGGGCGATTGGGTAAAGCTAATTGATTCAGACACTACCGGGCAGGTAATGGAGATTGCCCGTGATAATATAATTATAGCTATTGGCGATCTGCGTACTGTTGCTAAAAAGAAAAAAGTTCAAAAAGTTTCCAAAAGTTCGGTACCTAAAGAGGTAAGAAAAAATGCTAATAGCCATGTTGGCGATATGTCGACCTTCAGCCCGGAGATTGATGTGCGTGGCATGCGTACCGAAGATGCATTGGCAGCTATTGAGCGATTATTTGACCGTGCATTGATGATGGGTTTTGGTAACTTGAAAATATTGCATGGAAAAGGCGATGGTATATTACGCAAAATGATACGCCAATACCTTAAGAAATACGATCAGGTTGACCGCATGGAAGACGAACATGCAGATAGGGGCGGAGACGGGATCACCTATGTATATTTTAAATAAAAGCACTTAAAAAGCGCTTTGTTTTATAAAATATTACGATGGTCATTTTCGCTACCGTCAACGTTATCAATTCCTTTTTGAATGGTTGATTGTGATGCGGGATTGTCAATATTGTTCTGGTTCAGGTCAGCTGGTGTCATACGTGCTTGTGCCTTATCATAATCGGGTGATCCTTCCTGATCTTTTACTTTGAAATTAATGTCTTCAGTATTCTCGTCAGATGGCTCTGTACGCCTGAAATACTCATTCGTATAACCTGCATTTTGCGATGGATTGTTTTTATCGTCCCCGGCATAGGTGTTGCCACTTTCGCCAAATTTTTGCCCGCCCATAGGTTCGCCCTCGCGTACCGGTTTGGTTTGAGATTTGTTACTGTCGGTAGATTGTGAATTATCTTCCAGGTGATTCACAAATTCGTTTTCTGTTAGCGCCATAGGTCTTACTGCTTGTATATATATAATATCGTGCCGCAATATTTGTTTGCAAAAAAAGAATTTAATAAAAAAGGCTGCTTTAGAAATAAAGCAGCCTTTGCAAATAATCAGATCAGTTAATAACCTGGGTTTTGTTGGGTTTTTAATTTTGGATTCACATCTATTACTGATTGAGGTACAGGGTTCATGTACATTTTGTCAGTAAATTTGTAGTTACGTCCTCCAAGAACTATTTCCTCATATAACCATACCCCACTGTTGTTAGAAGGTACAGTATTGGTGATTTTCATAGCGTGTAAATTAACGCTCAATCTATCTTTAGCTTCTTTCCAACGCATAAGGTCATAAAAACGTTTTGCCTCGAAAGCAAACTCGATACGACGCTGGTCTCTGATCTCCTGGCGCATTTCTTCCTTAGTCATACCAGCTGGTGCATTGCCAATGTTTGTAGAAGGACGGTTCCTGATAAGGTTTAGTGCCCTATAAACCTCAGAATTAGGTGCAGCTAACGATTCATTTAAAGCTTCAGCATATCCTAATAAAACCTCGGCAAAACGATAGTAAACATAGTTTTGACCGCTTTGGTTACCACCTTCAAATGCCAGGTTGTTTAATTTCTTTCTGAAGAAATAACCTGTGTTAGTATTATCGGTTGATCCAAAATCGATCTCGTTTTTAGAAGGATTAACTTTATCAATACGTGTATAAATGATATCACCTACAGGCATATGATCTTGTTTGTACGGCGCGCCGTCATACACTATAAAGTCATAAAAACGCTGCTCACGACCAACATAAGGTTTTTGTGGGTCATAACCAGAAGTTGGATCAGTAATACGTTTACCGTTAGCCATTCTGTAAGTATTCACCAACTCTTGAGTAGGGTTGTAGTTACCCCAAGTATGGTATACACCCAAAACATAAACAGGGCCTCCGTACTGGTCAACATTGTTTTGCATTGCGCCACCGGCACCAGAAACTTGTTGTTTATCCCAAATAACCTCAGAGTTATACTCATTAGCTACATACCAAAATTCGCTCATTTTTGGATATAGGCTGTATTGCGTGTATGTATCCATGAACTTTTTAAAGGTAGCTGCAGCTGTGGCCCAACGTGTATTATCTGCTGTAGCAAAATGTACAAAGTTACCTGGATCTGCCAATACATAACCACCTGGTGAGTTAAATAACGGGCTTGCAGCATAAAGCTGTACCCATCCTTTAACCATAAGCGCTGCACCTAAAGTAGCACGGCCTGCATCATTTTGACCATTGTTATACTTTACAGCCAATTTGTTGTTAGCTATAATAGCATCCAATTCGGCTACAATAAAATTAAAGGTAGCTTCAAACGTACTACGTTCGTAGAATATCTCAGACCCATCTTGATTATTAAGAGGCTTTGTGATAATTGGTAAACCACCAACATGCTGCCATAACATAGCGTACCAGTAGGCTCTTAAAAACTTAACTTCATCTAAACGTTTTGCAGCCCATGCAGGTGTGAACGCTCCGGCTTTATTTGCTGTAACTTGTTCAATAAACAAGTTACATCTTCTTATACGTTGATAGGTAAGATCCCATACAGCGTATGAGCCGCTTGTTATACCATTGGATCCACCCTGGCCATCACCTTGTGGCGAACCACCAGCTGTAGTTGGGTCAACAACACCTTGTCTCCACTGCCATGAGCGCCAGTAAATACCCCCGTCATTATCGTCAGTAAAACTATCCAGGTAATCTGGTGTGTTGTGCATGGATGCCAATGTTCCATAAAGGCCATTCAGAAAAATGTCAGCATTTGCTTCAGAGCTCCACTGAACACTGTCGTCTATAGTTGACTTGTTGACATTTTCATTAAGATATTTCTTACATGAAAATGTTGTAGTAAGTGCCGCAACCAGGGCCACTTTTACTAAAAATCTTGTACTTCTCATTTTTTTTTATATTAATTAAATGATTAAAAAGTTGCATTTAAACCAAAGGTCCAGGTTCTTTGTATCGGCCATGCGGTATCCTGGCCTTGGTTAATACCGGTTCCGTTACCTCCACCGGCTAACTCAGGATCGGTAAATTTAATTTTACTGAAAGTCAATAAGTTTTGACCTGTTACATAAAGCCTAACCGATTTTATCTTTAAAGCCCTAACTACTGATGAAGGAATAGTATAGCCTAAAGTAGCTGTTCTTAACCTTAAATAGCTTGCATCTCTCAACCAAAAATCAGAGAATTGTGTATCATTGGTATAAGGTGCTGCAGATGCACGTGGGTAAACAGCGGTCATATCAGTTTGAGGGGTCCAACGGTTGTTGAAGTACTCATAACTCGTATTACTGCTATTATTGTTAAATGGTTCGGTTAAGAAATTGCGAATACCGATTGTTGATTTTGCTGCTCCCTGGAAGAAGACGCTTGCATCAAAACCTTTCCAGTTAGCGCCTAATGTAAAACCATAGGTAATTAAAGGTTGTGGGTTATAACCAATAAAGGTTTCGTCATTAATATCTATTTTACCATCCGGTACACCATTAGGGCCTGAAAGGTCAGCATATTTAATGTTACCCGGTTTAATATCACCCCAAGTAGTAGCTACATTATAACCATCAGCAGTATTAATTAAACCGTCACCATTTTTGTCATCAGACAAGTGGAACAAGCCTTCAGATTTGTAACCAAACTGAGCATTGTTTTGACGGCCTGTTCTGCGGCGATTAGGGTTATTAAAAGTGGCAGCAGTCTCATAAACCTGTAATAATTTGTTGTTTGCATAAGTAAAATTACCATTTAAGGTTAACTGCAAACCATTACTAAATCTATGTTGTGTACCTGCTGTAATTTCAATACCAGATGATTCCATGTCACCACCGTTCACCCTTGATAAACCAATACCGTATTCTCTAGAAACAACAGTTTGAGGGTCAACAAGCATGTTTGAGCGTCTTTGTTTGTAAACGCCAACTTCTAAATTTAGTTTACCGTTAAATAAACTTGCGTCTATACCTATATCTGTTTTGGTAGCAACCTCCCAGGTAAGTAGTGGGTTTGCCTGCGTATTTGGAAATGAGCCTTGTACAAGATTACCATTACCAAAAGCGTAAGCATTATTACCTAAACCAAAAGATTCTTGCCATTGGAAATTTCCACCCGGTACCAGGTTACCTGTTTGGCCCCATGATCCTCTTAGTTTTAATACGTTTATCCAGGTGAATTTTTTCATGAAATTTTCATTACTCATAACCCAACTCGCAGAAAATGCAGGGAAATAGGCATAGCGTTTGCCCGGCGCAAATGCGAAGTGTCCGTCATATCGGCCGGTAGCCTCCAACGTATACTTATTATCATAAGTATCGCTAACACGGTAAACATAACCTAATTGGCTCTCAGTGCTTGAGTTGCCACCAATAGTATAATCATTTCTGTTAGAGCTACCAAATTGTAACTCATCAATATCTAACGCATAGTTGTTAATGCGGGCGTTAAAGTTATTGCTTTTCCTGTTTCTCGCTTCGGCTACAATCAAACCACTTATTTCGTGCTTGCCAAAACTACCGGCATAATTTAAATATCCCTGGTAGGTGAAGTTTTTGGCTCTGTCAAATCTTTCTTCCAGATAGATATAATTCACCAAACCTTCTGATGTAGATGCTGCTTTTCCATAAGTATAAGGCGTAGTATTATAATTTACAGTATAGTAGTAAAATGGCTTATGATACAATTTTTGATATTGAGTATTTGGGTCATAACTTACAACTCCTTTGATACTTAAACCTTTTATTGGTAATTTTTGATTAACACTAAAAGACATTAATTGTTGGTCATAATTGCTTCTTCTATATCCGCCAGACATTAATGTAGCATATGGGCTTAAACCGTTAGATGCACCCCATAGACCATTACTGAACTTATAAGGATCTGTTGGGATATATTTGAAGGTTGAGCGCAATAAGTTAGTGGGATTATGACCAGGGTCAAGACCACGGTCTATCTCGCTTGAACCGTTTATTGATAGCTGGAAGGTTGTAGTGTTAGTAACCTTAGCTTCCAAATTCATATTATAAGTGTAACGGGTATAATTAATTTGCGGAAATGCCCCGTCCTGGAAAAAGAAACCCAGGTTAGTATAATATTTTAATCTATCGGTACCACCAGCTACCTGCACGTTGTGACTTTGCATCGGTACATTCTTTTTAATAATGTCCGTAGGGTTGTTACGTGGATACCGGTCTGGATCTGTCTTACTGTTCGCGTCCCAGTTGTCTATTTTAGCTTGAGAATGTATTGGGGTTGCAGGGTTACCACCGCCATTAATATATGCTTCGTTAATTAAACGCATATAATCTTCTGCACTTAAAACTTTAGGCAGATAAGTACTATTTTGAATGCCATAATATGAATTCAATGAAATAGTAGGCGCACCTGTTTTACCTTGTTTAGTGGTAATTAAAATTACACCATTTGCACCACCTAAACCGTAAGGAGCAGTAGCAGCCGCATCTTTTAATATACTCACACTTTCAATTGCATTAGGATCAATCTGGTTAATGTTGTCACGACGAATGTTATCAACAATAATTAGAGGATTGTTACTGCCTTGTGTATTAACACCACGAATTGAAAATTGGGTATTACCATTACTACCCGGTTGTCCTCCGTTTGACTGACGACCAGTAACACCACTTACCCTACCTAAAATAGAGTTACTAATGTTAGGTACAGGTGCTTGTAATAATTCCTCACCTTTTACACTGCTGATTGCACCTGTTACTGCTACTTTCTTTTGTGTACCGTAACCTACAATTACAACCTCATTTAGGTTTGAAGCAGTTTCTGTTAAAGTAATACTAAGGTTTGTTTGTGTACCTACCGTTACCTCTTCGGTTGCATAACCAATGTATGAAAGAACCAAAACAGCATTGCCATCAGTTACTGATAATCTGAAATTACCATCAATATCTGATACTGTATTGTTATTGGCATTTTTCTCAGCAATTGTAACACCTACTAATGGCGAACCTTTACTGTCGGTTACTTTACCTCTGATAGGAATTGCTATTGCACCTGTTGGTTTTAATATTACCAGGTTGTTTGAGGTGATCTGGTAAGTTAATTTAGTATCAGATAATAAATTAGATGTAATTTGGTTAATTGTTGCATCTATAAATTGTGCAGTTACTTTGGTATTTAATCCTTTAATCAAAGCGTCATTATATAAATAACGATAGCCGGTTTTTTTTTCAATTTCTTTGAAGGCTGTTCTCAGGGATACATCGTTTAATTTGATGTTTATTTTATCTTGGCTATAGCCTTTTGAGAAGCTTTGAAATGAAATTATGACAAGCAGCAATATACATTTTGACATAATAAGAAATTTTAATGTGCGTTTGTTACGTACCCTATGGGTATTGTAAACATTTTTTTCCATAATTTTGTAATTGGTTAGTTTTAACTATGATTTTTTCAATTGTAACTAGTTAAGACAGCATACCTTAAAGCGGGAAGTACTCGACCACTTTCCGCTTTTACTTTAAAGCTATCTTTTAAGGGAGTGTAGCTTTTTTATTTCATATGGTTTCTCCTACGTTAGGTTAAAAATTCTGTTATTTATAAATGGTTATTTTATTATTGGCGGTTTTATATTTGAAATTGCTCGTTAACTGCAAGGCTTTCATGGCTTCATTAATGTTTTCTTCCTTAAAGCTTCCCGATAAAACAATATCTTTTGCAGTTTCATCCTCAAATTCAATAGTAACATTATAATAACGTTCCATTCGCATGGCTAGGTCATCAAAATTTTCTGATGTAAATACCAGCTTTTTCTCAATCCATTGTACTTCCTCAGGCAATGGATCAGCTTCTTTATAATGAATATTGCTTAATGTTATTAAAGGGATTTCCTTAACTGTTGCGCTATTAGGAGACGCAATTGGTACCACAGGCTTAACAACGACGTCATCAATAACATTACGGACTATAATTTTTTGTGAAGGCTTTAGTGTAATTTTGGTGTCAGGGTTATTAACTAAGGTAACTTCAATAGAACCTCTTACTAAGGCTGCTTCCGATGTTTTGTCATTAGCAAATGAGCGTACATTAAAAGCTGTTCCTAATACTCTTAAATGTAGTGAGGCCGTATTAACAATAAATGGATGTTGAGGGTCTTTAACAACATCAAAAAAGGCTTCGCCAATTAAGGTTACTTCTCTAAATTTTTCACCAAAGTGTTTTTTATAGACCAACTTGCTTTTAGCATTAAGCCAAACCTTTGAACCGTCTGGAAGTATAACCTGGCTGGTTGATCCCGCGGGTGCTTCTATTATAGTTGTAAGTAAGTTTGTTTTATAATTATTATCACTGATTGTTAATCCAAAGGCAGCAACTATTATAACAAACACCGATGCTGCAAGCCATAACCAGGCGTTTCTTTTTTGTGATCTAATAGGAATAATTGAAGATTCTGCAGGTAGTTTGCTTTTAAAGTTTTCCCACTTCTTATCAACTTCTAATGGCGATTTAATATCGGATTGGCCTTTAATAGCACGCCATGTCTTCTCCAATTCGCGAACTGGGTACATGGTGTCTATACGGCCAGCCATTAAGCTATCCAGTTCGGCAATATCTTCCGGAGTTGCATTGCCGGTAAGTTTTTTACCTATTAATACCCATATACGATTTACGTCCATTATTATTAGGATACATTATTTAAAATTTACCCTAGTATTTTTTTGACATTTTTTAAAAGGGATGACCACCAGTTTTACAAAATGTAAATGGAATGAAATTTTAATGCTAGTTTTTAGCAAATTAGCAATTAAGGCAGATGGTATGGATAAAGAAAATAATTAATAATGAGTGTTATTAATTAGACAAAATAGTTTTAAAACTACCCCTAATAAATGTCTTTTTATCTACAGAAATGGTATGGGCTATTTTTTTTAAAGCATTACCCATATGATACTCAACGTTTTTTACAGATATATTTAGTATTTCGGCCACCTCTTTGTATTTTAAACCATCTTCTTTTACTAATTTGAATACCAATTTACATTGGGGGGTAAGCTGAGCTACTGCATAATTTATTTTTTTCAAAAATTCTTGTGATATCATTTGATCCTGAATTGTAGGACTAAAATCTTCTATTTCGATATTAATATCATCAATATTAACATATGCTAGTTTTTTATTACGGCTTAGATGTCTTAACGAAGCATTTTTAACCGATACATACAAGTAAACTGTAAAATTATTAATGTGAGTTAGTTGTTGCCTTTTCTCCCAAATGTTCAACATTACGTCATCATATACTTCTTCGGCAATTTCCTCGCATTTAACTATTGATAGGGATAATCTGAATAGTTTATTGTAAAAAGCTGTATAAATTTTTTCAAATGACGATTGATCATCATTAAATGAAATTTTATATATAGCATTTTGTAAATCCTCTATCCTCATCATAAAAATATTATGAAATACCCCATACCATAATGGTTTATAGGAGTATTACTAACATGAAAACTTTATTACTTGGTTGGTTTAATAATTTATGTTGCTAAATATATAGATATTATTAACAAATAATATATTTTAAAACATAATATTAAGCAGCTAATAGTCAGTTGTTTAATGATAGTTAGTGTAAAAAATTATAGAAACAAGTATTCTATATATAGTCTTAAGTAACTTTTTTGTTATGAAGCAGATGATTTATAGCGTTAAACTGCTAGTTAAACTAAAGGCAATTTTTGGATCATTATTGCAGCACTTTTTTTCTAAGCTCTTTTGAGATATCTTCAGTAACGCTTAATATATTTTCGGCAGTATGGGTGTTGTTGAGAATAACCCTGTCGCACTCATTTTTATAAGGAAGTAAAAAATCTTTATAAGCGGGTACAACGTGATTTATCCACTTATATAATACATCATCATTTGAATATCCACGCTCAATTAAATCGCGCTTTAAACGGCGCTGTAAGGCAATATCTTCATCAGCGTCAACAAATATTTTCATGTCAAGCAAATCAGAAATTCCTTTAAAATGAAGTATAAATAAACCTTCAACTATTAGTATTGGTGCTGGTTTTATTTCAAGAACCTGGGGTACTGCATTAGGGTTGTTAAATGTGTACTCGTTTTTATAGATAGTTTGTTTGTTTAGCAGGTTATTGATATCATTCTCAAAATGTTCGTGATCTATGGTGTGCGGTAAATCAAAGTTATATAGTTTATTTTCTTCTGCCGTCATGGTATGAGCCACAGGTATATAATAATCGTCCTGCGATACCAAGCAAACCTCATCGGCAGTAAAGTGATCCAAAAAGCGTTTTAAAAAAAATGTTTTGCCCGATCCGCTACCGCCGGCAATGCCAACTATATAAGGTTTATTCATTAGGGCTGCCGTAGCTAATGTTTACGCGTGTTCGTTTATCCAGTGCACCGATTGCCTCGGCAACGTTTTTTGTCATCACAATTATGGCATCCTTTGTTTCTTCATTATCATTAATACGGCCCACTACCTTTGCGTATGTTGTACGATTGGTCATAGGGTTAGTGATTTTAACCACTGTGTTAATAGGGGCTGTACGATGTAACGCCAATTTCTTATCTGAATCAATGCTGGGGTCATCTATCCAGGTGGCAACACCCTTCTCGTTTTTTTCAAAAAGCCCAAATTTATTTGCGCCCAACCGTTTATCAATAACACCACTATCTGGTGCTACTGTAGTAGCATCTCGGGCTGCAACCGGGCGTACTGAGGAAGGTTCGGGCAGGCCGGAACGTACTTTTAATATCTGCCCGGGAATAAGGCTGGTGGAAGTTAAAGAATTTATTGTTGTAATATCTTCAACGGTAGACTCAAATCGCTTTGCAATAGAATAAAGTGTCTCGCCTGCTGATACTCTGTACTGTTGAGTAACAACACCCGGGTTATCAGCAGGTGCAACCGTTTTGGGTGCGGTATTAGCAGCTTGAGGGGTTGGTTGTGCAACAGTTTTATTTTGTTGGGCCGTGCGGGTAGTTGATTGCGTAAACGATTGCTCGGTTGGTACTTTCACAATGTTACCTATTACTAACGGTGCATTGTTATTATAATCTATGATGGCCTTTGGCGCAACATTATAGCGCCGGCCTATTGAATAATAATTGTCTTTTGCATCCAATTTATGCAATATCAATTTTTTACCATTTAAATTTTCAATCCCAATTGAATCCCTAAATGATCCTGCAAACACATTGGCAGAAATTAGCAGAAATGTAGCAGATAATAAAGTTTTAAATTTCATAATGGTTTATTATACAGGTTACTGTAAGTTTAAAGCCTTTATTTGTGACCTGTTTTTAATATATATTAAACAATTTTTATGTAGTATAAACGCCTCTGGTTGCAGTTTTTGTATATCATCATTCAATATATCTTCATAAATAATGTGTGCATCATCCATAATATACAAATGCTGCTTTAGCAAGCCATCTTTAAAGGAGTGCAAAGATACAATTCTGAAATTATTGTGATCCAGGTAATGTATACTATTTCCGTGTGGTTCAATTTTTATAAGTGGCGATAATACTGATGAAGGAGCTACATTGGGCGCGATAATATGATTGGATAATATATTATCAATTGTCGGCTGAAAAGGCCGTAACATGGTACCTGTTTTTATATCGACCAAAAAAAACTTTTTGGGTTGAACCTGGGTACTATATGCTATTGGTCCATTAACTGATAAGCTGTCGAACGCATAAGTGTAGTTACTCCATAATGTTTGAGCATCAAGCCCGTTAATAGCTACAATAGCTTTATGTACAGGGCTTGTTGCCGATTGATAGTGATGTAATAGTAATACACCATCATATGCCGCTTCAATCCCGGTAAGCCATCTTTCGGATGAGATAAATTGCTTAAAATTGATATTTCCGGTTACCATATCAAAAGATGCGAACGACACTTCTTTGTCTTCTGTATTCCTCACCTCTAAAAACAAGGTGTCGCTTAGGCCATCAATTTCTATTCGCCAGATTATTCCGTTTAGCTTTTCATCTATAAATGGTAATACCTTTGTCATAAGCAGTGCAAATATGGTATTAAAATTAAAAACAGTTTACTTTTAATAAACAATACCTGTAAAGGCGTGTTATAACCAAAATATCACAATCATGGACGCGAAAAAAATAAGCTTAAACGAAAAAGAAATAAAGCCTGTAGTAGATCATTTAAATGATCTGTTAGCTAACTACCACATACACTATCAAAAACTAAGAGGCTGTCATTGGAATGTTAAAGGGCAAAACTTTTTTACCCTGCACATTAAATTTGAGGAGTTATATAATAACGCGGTAATTACTATTGACGAACTGGCCGAGCGTATACTTACACTAGGTAAACCACCTATAAGCACTTTTGCCGATTATATTAAAGTATCAAAGATTAAAGAGATAAATACAATCGGTTTAAAAGATACTGCCATGGTTAAAGCCTTAATAGATGATATGGCTACGCTGATTTCATTAGAGCGCGACATTATGGAAATAAGCGAAGAAGCCGGAGATGACGGTACTAATGATATGATCAATAAGTTTATGCAGTTTAAGGAAAAAAATACCTGGATGCTACGATCATTTATCAATGAAGATTAATAAAGACCGTAGCACCTAAGTAAAACTATTTCTTTATCAACCTAACCTCATAAACATCACCCGTGGTTGAACCGGCATCAGCTAAAAATTTAACTTTTAGTGTGCCGTTTGATGACTTCATGATATCTTCAGTTAAAGGGTAATCTACCGTATAAAAGTCATTACCCTTACTGCCATCAAGTGATACTTTGGCTAATGTTTTTTCATTGATTGATATAGTAAAGTTTTTGTTCCTGTCGCGTCCAAAATAGGTTACGCGTAATGCACCTGCTTCTTTGTTTTTGTCTATCAGGTTATAACTAAACCAGCCTTTAGCGTTGCGGTTATGCATACCACGATTTAATCCTGTTGCCGAATTATCACTTTCAATAAAGTGGTCCGATTCGGGTTGTTGTTCGCCTGCCATTACCAGGTCCACCGTCATCGCTCTTAATTTAGCAGCAGCCGCTTCACTTTCGGCAAGTTTTTGCTGAATTGGAATAACGCTTTGCGGTGTTTCTTTTTCAAAGTAAAGTACGTAACGCGAATCATGCAGCTTATAAAAAGGGATTAGTTTTAAATCATTGTATTTAGCAGGATAAACCAATCCGGCAGCACTATAAGTTAATGGTTGGCCCGGCACAGGTTTTATAAATGATGCATCATCAGTTGCATTACTTACAAACATGGGCATTTCCTGTAAAGGATATTGCTTTCCGGGTGCCGAATGGCCCATGCGGCTATCATCAGCCAATAACCTGGTCAGGTCATTCTGATTCAATTTTGCGGCCAAAACTATAGGCCCGTGCACAACTGCCTCATAGTTCGACCCGTCAGGTAGTTTTTCTACCGTGGTTTTCATCGGTAATTGTATGGTCACTAAATCGCCTTTTTTCCATGCTCTTTTTATAGAAACGTAAGTTGATGGCTGTGCGGTGGTTTTAAATTCTTTGCCATTTACCAAAACCTTAAATCCTCCTGTTTTTACCCATGATGGATAACGTACATTTATAGCAAAGTTGCTTCCTGCTTTAACGTCGTTTACGGTTAATGATGTTTTTTCCTGCTCGGGGAAATTAGTTTGTTGGGTAACGGCAAGCCCTTTTTGTTTCCAGCTAATCTTTGATGGGATGAAAAGGTTTACAAACAAATCGTTTTTATCATGTGCGTAAATTAATTCACCATACTTAGCATGATTTTCAATACCTGTACCTACACAGCACCACATACCTTCCTGCGGTTGCGAATACACCCGGTAATGACCGGGGCGCATAGGTGTGAAATACACAAAGCCTCCGCGTTCCGGGTGCTGTGAACCCAAAATATGGTTGTATAAAGCACGTTCGTAATAATCCATGTAGCTCACTTTCGGATCTGACAAGAATAGGGCAGTGGTTAGTTTTAACATGTTGTTAGTGTTACAGGTTTCAGGACCTTCAACACTAGTAATCAGTGACGAGAAATTATTAACCGGGTTAAAGTGTTCGCCAACGCTATTGCCACCTATGGCTACCGTACGATGTTTCACTACATTGTCCCAGAAGACCTCAGCAGCTTTATTGTAGTTGTTATCACCACTAAGATCGGCTATGCGTTTGAAGCCAATTATTTTAGGTATTTGGGTGTTTGCATGCAATCCGGTAAGTTTGTCTTCGCCCGCTATTAATGGCTTAACAATAGCCTCGTGCGAAAAAGCATAAGCAGCAGTTAAATATTTCTTGTCGCCGGTCAATGCGTAAACATCAGCCAAAGTTTCATTAATGCCGCCATGTTCGGTTTGTAGCATTTGCTGGATCTGTTGGCCGTTCAGTTTGGTTGACATATCAACAAACCAATCGCCAAACTTGATGAACATGGCTTTAGCAGTTTGGTTACCGGTGTATAGATAAGCATCGCGCAGCCCTGCAAAAGTTTTATGGATATTATAAAATGGCACCCACTTTTTCTTGATAGCGTCAACCTCGCCTTTATTTACGGCTGCCCATAAAGCTTTACTTCCGGGTACACCGCCTACATAGCCATCGCCGTTAGCATCCTGGCACTTTTTAAGCTCATCTATCATATAGTTTAAGCGTTTCAAAGCCTCCTGGTTACCGTTTGATGCATACATTAATGCCAGCGCAGTTAAATAATGCCCGCCAATGTGCCCGTCAAGGCCGGTATTTTCCCAATTGCCGTAGCTTTCTGCCTTAGGTTTCAGGCCAGCCTCACGCAGGTAAGGGGCTAGTAACCTGTCGGGCTTCATTTCCATGATGTAGCGTAGATCCACGTTCTCAGCATTTTTAAATACACCGGGCAGTAGTTTTACATCCTGTAATTTAAATCCTTCCAGTTTGGTTTGGGTAGCTACCTGGGCGGTAACCGATAATGATGCGCTTAAAAGTATAGCGGCTAATGAATATTTGTTCATTGGTTTTAATTTATTTAGATGAGATCCGGTATAAGCCGGTTCCGTGTTTGTTAATGTTTTTTGTAAGTGTTCCGGTCACTGTTCCTATATCAGTTTTTTCCCATAGGTCGCGTATTTTGTGGGTGCCGTTAAGCCCAAGGTCTTTTAATGATACACTTATTGGTTTTGCACCAGCCTCATCACCCGCATTAAATAAGGCAACATATTTATCGCCTGTTTTTGGGTCGTCGGCAACCCAGCATACAGCATTTCCATTTCTAAACAGTTGTTTATTGTTTGCGCTATTTTTTAGAATAGCCAATACCTCGTTATTAGTTAATAACGATAAAGTGAAAGCATCATTGTCTGGCAAGTGGCCGCCAAACATTAATGGCGAGCGGAACATGGTCCATAAAGTCATTAAAGTATACTGTTCATCTTTGGTAAATTGAGCCATTCTGTTGTCGCCGCGCTCGGCACGTATGCCTATGTGGCCAAGCGGTAACATATCACCATCGGGCCAGCCACCGGCAATGCGGTAAGGGTTCCAGCGTTCAAAAACATCAAAATGCTCTTTCAGCATTGGCCAGTTATCCCAAAAATCATCAACAGTGCGCCACATATTGGCATGTTGTTGCACGTGTGGTG
Organism: uncultured Mucilaginibacter sp.; assembly: GCA_964611565.1. Lineage (GTDB taxonomy): Bacteria > Bacteroidota > Bacteroidia > Sphingobacteriales > Sphingobacteriaceae > Mucilaginibacter. The sequence continues at coordinate 69,531 of CAZTAU010000008.1, forward strand.
CCGATGCAATAGGGGTTTCCCCTGGTGATGTGCTTAAAACTATCTTTCTGCCGCAGCCGTCAATAGCCTTGCGTATCATTTCTACTTCGCCGGTATGGTACGGGCGCGATAGGTCATCTATCTTAATAAAATCAATGCCCCAACCTGCATATAATTTAAAAAGCGAATTATAGTATTCCTGCGCACCTTCACGGCCCGCCACAACGGTATACATATCTTTTAACCATTTGCACTGCAATTCAGTACTGTAAATGTCTTTAGCAGTTGCTTTGCTGCCCATTATTAGCAAATTACGCTTTACAGCTTCAACGGGCACGCCACGCATAATATGAATGCCAAACTTTAGGCCTTTACCATGTATATAATCAGCCAAAGGTTTAAACCCTTTACCACCTGCTGCAGATGGGAAACGGTTTACAGCTGGTTGAAAACGGCCATATTCGTCAAGCACATAATCAGGGTTGGTTTCATTATAACCATGTGCTTTATCATTACCCACATACCACCTGATATCAACCACCACATATTCCCAGCCCGATTTTTTCAGGTTTTTGGCCATATAATCGGCATTAGCTTTTACTTCGCTTTCAACCACGGTGGGCCCAAAACAGTCCCAGCTATTCCATCCCATAGGCGGGGTTGATGCCCATTGATGAAAATTAGTTTTTTGCGAATGAGCTTTATAAAAAAAGCACGTAACCAATAAAATGAATAGGGACGTTTTTTTTAACATAGTGTAATCGATTACGAGTTAAAATAATACTTGTAAAAATAAACCCTGTTCTACCTAAGTAGAAGCAGGGTTATCCAATAATAAAATAAACCAATTATCTATTATTTAACAGCGGCTGTAGCTATATTTACTTTAATTGAGTATAAAATTTGCTATGCCTTATGTCTTTAAATTTTAAAAATTGCGCAATTTTTAAAATGTTTTTTATTTAATTTAAGTTAATTGGTGGTATTTATTAATGTGAGATTGACATTAATAATAATGCTAATGTAAGAGTAAAATTTTATATATGATTAAAAAAAGAAATGAAAAGTGATAATTAACATTATCCCACCAATTGTTCAAATAATTTATCCAAAGTTTCACCCGCATCTATACAAAAACCCGGGTGCACTTTTGATGCCTGCACAACGGTGCTGCGGGTAGCCGTAAGCCACCTAAAACGCGATGCCATATCTAACTGCCCTATTGGCCCGGCTTCTTTTTCGCCCAGGCAAATACGCTCAAATGAGTATAAGTGTTGTTTAAGTTCATCAATATCTATATCGTTGCAAAAGGAGGTTAATCTACTTTCATTAACGAAGTATTTAGCTTGTAAAAACTTTTGCTTAGCACAAAATAGCACAATGCCTATGTTTAAAAATTCCTCACGTTCCACCCTGGGTACAACGCGTATTACGGCGTACTCAAATAAGTGTTTTTCTGGCATTTTTAGCTTCATTTACAAATACTGCCGAGTGGGCAATACGGGTTATTAAAAATTGTGTATAAGCATCGCGATATTGCTGTGGCGAGGTAAATGAGCTTTCGCCCGTTAACCATTCATCCGGAATTAAAGCAACAATATTTTGTATCAATTCCGAGGTAATTATAGTACTTAATTCAGCATTAACTGTATCCAATTCGCTGGCTCGTGGTAATAATACATGATCCTTAACCTGTACAAATGGTCGCTTGGCTGCTTCTTCCCAGTTATGCCAGGAATGATGAAAATATAATGCCGCGCCATGATCTATTAACCATAACTCCTTATGCCATACCAGCATATTGGTATTGCGTGGGGTGCGGTCAACATTGGTCAACAAGCAATCCAGCCATACAATTTTTGAAGCGGTTACCGCATCTAACTGGGTAACAGTAGCATCAAAAGTTATAGCTCCTGATAAATAATGCAGCGCCAGGTTAAGCCCAACACTTGCTTTAAGCAGGTCCTGAATCTCTTCGTCGGGTTCGGTACGGCCAAAGGCCTCGTCAAGGTTGGCAAAAACTATTTCGGGTACTTTTAAACCTATTGCACGCGCCAGTTCGCCGCCAATTATTTCGGCAATTAAAGCTTTTACACCTTGCCCGGCTCCTTTAAACTTTAGTACATATAAAAACTCATCATCAGCTTCGGCGATGGCAGGCAAAGAGCCGCCTTCACGCAGTGGGGTTACATAGCGTATTACGTTAACAGTGCGTAATTGTGGGTTGATATTCATAAATAATATTTCAATTCCATCTACAGGAATTGAAGGCTTGAAATTAGCCCAAATTTTTCATATTTGGTGTGATTAAACTAAATTGCAACCAAATGGACAAACTACATATTGCTTTTGATGCATTTGACAATTATAACAAACAGGATCCTTTTGTTTTTACCTGGGAGGGCGTAAGCTATCCGCAGGAATATTTTTTAGCTCTGAAACTCCACGAGTGGGTTTTAAAACTTGATCCGAATGCAAGTGAAGAACTTTTATTAGCATCACGCAGCCAGCATATCGGGCGCTGGGAAAGTCCGCGCGAAACGTATCCTATGGATAGGGAAGGTTACTTAAAATGGCGAAAAGACCTGGCTCATTTTCATGCAGATAAAGCTACAGCAATTATAAGTCGCGCAGGTTATGGAGATGCTATTATTGATCGTACGCGGCAGATAATTTTAAAACAGAAAATTAAAGTTGATAACGAGGTGCAAACTATGGAGAATGCTTTATGTCTGGTTTTTCTTCAATTTCAATACGAGGATTTTTTGCATAAGCACTCACCCGAAAAAGTAGTGAATATTTTACGAAAATCACTATTAAAAATGGATGCTCACGGGCATCAATTTGCATTGGGCTTAAACTATTCTGAACAGGGCTTGCAATACATAAGCCAGGCTTTGCAGCTGCTTAAAAAGTAACTATATCAATACCTGTAATATAAACCACCAGATACTCACGGTAACAAAACCTAGTATCAAGCCAATACCAATAACCAGATTGGCTAAATTGGAGTTAAGTTTATACTCGCTGGCTATAATGCTTGCAGACATTAGGGGAGGCATAGCCATTTCAAATATGGTTACCTGGGTTATTACGCCACGCAAGTGGAATGCTAAAGCAATCAAGGTAACTATGGCCGGAGCTATCATTAATTTATATAGCAAAGTTACCGTTATCCGTTTTAGTTCGTCTTTATAACCCTTAAATTTTAATTGTAAGCCGATAGAAAATAAAGCTAATGGCGCAATTGTACCTGCCATTTTATCAAAAAATGGATTGAGCCCAGAGATGTCAATATAGCGCGGTAAAATCAACGCCAATGTACAACCCCAAAAGGCTGGAAAGGAAAGTATTTTTTTTAAAAATATTTTTGGTGATGGCTGTTGAGCCTGTGAGGCATTTATGGCCAAGCCCACACCAACTGTTGATAGTAGGATGAAACCCATCTGATCGCATATTACGGCTATGGCTATTTCTTTTTCAGAAAAAAAAGCGGCAACCATAGGGAAGCCCAGAAATGAGGCATTACACATTCCGCCCGATAAGGTTAAACCTGCCGCTGTTGACCTGGATATTTTTGCCCGGGCAGAATAAATACGTATATAGATCCACGCGCCTAACCAAACCAATATAGGGGCTAATATCGGGAATAACAGATCCATACTCCATTGTATATGCGGTAGATATTTGAAGGAAACCGCAGGCATGGCCATATACAATAGCCAGGCATTAATACCCTTATGTGCGTCAGCAGGTACAAGGTTTGATCGCCTGAAAAGCATCCCTGCAATAAGGCAGACGCCGATTATTAAAAAGTTGGTCACAAATAATAACTAATAATTGCGCAAACCTAATAAATCCTTGTAATTAGATATAGCTTCGCATATTTCTAAAGTAACAATTGCAAGACAAAACCTACATTATAAACATTCTAAATATAACCACAAGTGCTTGTTAAGGTAGTAATAAACCACTTATATTGTATTGATTTATAGCTTTTTAAAATTCATATTATGGTGTAAGTAAAAAAAACAAGTTTCAAGCAGGCAAATGATATTCCTGATTTGAGTTTACAGCTATTGATTTTAGCATCATATTTATTAAGTTTGTTGCCTATAAGTGTCGTAAGTACACAGTTAACCAATTATTAAATTTTTTCATTGATTAAGCTATTTCTAATAGTATTCGTCTTACAAGTAATAAACTAAATAAAATACCATATATAAAAAAAGCCATGAAGAGAGCCGTAATTACAGCAGGGATAATGATTTTAATGCTGGCAACCACTTATTCGTTTGCACAAACAAAAAAAGTGACTATCAAAAAAACAACCACTACAGTTAAAAAAACAACTACAACAGCAAAAAAGCCAAGTGCTGCTGAGCTTGAAGAGGGAAAAGCTTTATTAGCAAAATCTGACTGTTTAGCCTGCCATAAAGTTGATACCAAAGTTGTTGGTCCGGCTTACAATGATGTTGCTAAAAAATATCCTGCATCAGAAGCCAATTATGACATGTTAGCTAAAAAAATAATTGCAGGTGGTAGTGGTAATTGGGGTACTATGGCTATGTCGCCGCACCCAACATTGGCACCAGCCGACGCGAAAAAAATGGTACAGTATATTTTATCACTTAACTAATATTGACTGTATTGCCTAACCAATCATGAATAAAAAAATCATATTGGTTTGGTTGTTAACAATCATTACAATTGTTGTTAATGCCCAAAGCCTATTGACAATAAAAGGAACTATTAAAGACAGTAAAGGTGCAGCTATACCGGCTGCATCTGTACGTTTATTAAATACCGATGTAGCTACTTCAGCCAACAACCAGGGTGCATTTATTTTACCAAATGTACCGGCAGGAACGTACACTATTGAAACAACTGCCGTAGGCTATGCTTCTGCAAGCCAAAACATTAACCTAACTTCATCAAGTTCAGTGGTTAATATAGTATTGGCTGCATCAGGAAGCCAGTTAAGCGAAGTAGTAGTTTCTGCACAAAAAAGAGATGAAGCCGCACAAAGGTTATCTATGAGTGTATCGGCCTTATCAACAAAACAAATACAGGATTACCGTGTATGGAATGCCAGGGATATAACCGGCATTGTACCTAACTTATTTTCGTCAGATCCGGGTGATAACCGTAACGTAACTTCTATACGTGGTATTACTACCACATCTTATGACCCAGCGGTAGCAACCTATATTGATGGTGTAAATCAGTTTGGGTTAGATACTTACATTGCACAGTTATTGGATGTTGACCGTATTGAAGTTTTACGTGGCCCACAAGGAACTTTGTATGGTCGTAATGCAACAGGTGGTGTAATTAACATCATCACCAAACAACCTACCAACCAGGTACGTGGTTTTGTTAACGTTGATTTTGGCAATTATAACTTACAGCGCTATACGATTGGTTTCCGTGCACCTTTAATTAAAGATAAACTGTTCTTAGGTGTAGCCGGACAGTATTCTGGATTTGATGGATACTATACTAATACTTTTAACAATACCAAGTTTGATAAGCAGCATTACTATTTAGGTAACTATTACCTTAAATATTTGGCCACTTCACGGTTATCATTTACGCTGAATGTTAAGCACACTTCAAACCGCAACAACGGGCCTTTTGCTTTAGCAGGCGACCCAACTACAGCGTTGAGCCAGCCATTTAAAGTAAATCAAAATGCTACAACTACTTTATTTGATGATATCTTCAACGCGTCGTTAACTGCAAATTATGTAGGTAGGGGATTTAACTTTACCTCACAAACTTCATATCAGCAAAATTACCGCTACTACGATAAACCGATAGATAGCGACTTTTCTGAGTACGACATTTTAACCTTAAATAACAACTTTGGTAAAGCTTGGAACACCTCAAAAGTAGGCATACAAGAGTTTCGCTTTAGTTCGCCAATTTCATCTGTATCGCCTTTAAAATGGACCGCAGGTGTATATGGTTTTATAAATAGACAACCAACAAAAACCAGTACGCATTATAGTGCTTTCGCGCCAATTGCTTTTAATGACCCTTTTGTACCTGCTAATGCCACTACCACAAACACCAACATAGCCAATAATTACGGTACTGCAGTATTTGGACAGGCTACCTATACTATATCACCACAATTTGATATTACAGGTGGTTTGCGTTATGATTTTGAACATAGAAAAGGTTTTGTAAACGGCACTTACCAGGATGATCCATCAATTACGACACCCAATCCACCGGTAATTACAACAACTGCTGATCAATCGGCTACTGCATCTTTCAGAGCTTTTTCGCCTAAAGTTAGTGTAGCTTATCATCCAGCTGAAAATAATACCTTATTTGCTACATATAGCCGTGGCTTCCGTTCTGGGGGGTTAACACAGTTAGAAGACTCACCATCACCACCATTGATTGCTTACAAGCCAGAATACAGTAATAATTACGAGTTGGGTACCAAAAATACTTTTTGGGATAAAAAGGCACGATTGAATTTGACTGCATTTTATACCTTATTAACTGACGCGCAGGTGCTTTTTCTGAATCCTGCAACGGGGTTGACTTATATTCAAAACGCAGGTAAACTAAACAGCAAAGGTGTTGAATTAGAGTTTGCTGTTACGCCGGTTAAAGGTTTGGAAGTTGACTATAATTTTGGATATACCCACGCAAGGTACACTCAAGGTGTTACAAACGGTAACCGCCAAATATTTACACCTGATGTTACATCAATGCTGGCCCTACAATATACCCATGACTTGGGTGGAAAGCAGGATTTTAAACTAGTTGGCCGTGGTGAGTGGAAATATTTGGGCGACCAATATTTTGACTTAGGCAACACCATTAAGCAAAACGCTTACCATTTATTTAATGCAAGGGCAGGTGTTACCAGCAAGTGTTTTGATGTGTATTTATGGGCTAATAATATATTTAACAAACGATATATAGCTTACGCTTATAATTTTGGAGCAGCACATTTAGGAAATCCGGCAATTTATGGTGTATCTTTAAGTGCTAAATTTTAAACCAATTACTAACCAATAATAAAAATGAAAAATCAAAGAAGAACTAACTGCCCAATAAGCGTAGCCGCACTTGGGGTTATGATGATGCTATTTGTATGTAGCACCAGCCTGGCATGGGCGCAAAATGCCAAAGTACTTGTTTTTTATAAAACTGCCGGGTATAAGCATGGCTCAATACCATCAGGTATTGCTGCTATACAAAAATTAGGTGCCGAAAATAAGTTTGATGTAGATACAACTACTGATGTATCAAAATTTACTAAAGAGAACTTAAAGCAATATGCCACTATAGTTTTTATGAGCCCAACCGGAAAAGCATTTAAGGATTCTGTTAATAGAGAAGCTTTTAAGAATTATATAAATAATGGTGGCGGCTTTATAGGTGTTCACTCTGCAACAGATTTTGAGTACGACTGGGCTTGGTACGGCAAGTTAGTTGGGGGTTATTTTTTAGGCCATCCTCGTAAAAATGTGCAAGAGGCAGTTTTAACAGTTGTTGATACAAAAAATGCATCTACCAAAACTTTACCAACTACATGGAAAAGATCGGATGAGTATTATAGCTTCAAACCGGGAAGTAACCCTGCTGATCTGCACGTATTGATAACACTTGATGAAAGCACATTAGCTTATGCAACTAATGAAGAAAGATTGAAAATGGGTGCTAACCACCCTATAGCCTGGTATCATGATTATGACGGCGGTCGTGCATTCTACACCGCATTGGGTCACACTAATGAAACTTTCTCAGATCCGTTAGTTTTAGATCACTTGCGTGGAGCATTACAATATACTATGGGTAAAAAATACAAAGGCAAAAAATAAGAGTTTACCTGCGTTTAAGACGCAATTATCTAGCTAAAACACTAAGCCGTTCGTTTTAACGGGCGGTTTTTTTTGTGCCAATTGAACAATTGCTATTAAGGAGTGTTATATCATAACATTAAAACATACAGTTATGAGCAGAACAGTTGGAATTGTATTGGTAATAATAGGAGCCGTAATGTTAATATGGACCGGCTTTACCTATACTAAAAAGGAAAAAGTTGTTGATGCCGGCCCTATTGAGATATCTGCCGATAAGCAAGAATCAGTAAACTGGCCACCATATATAGGTGGCGTATTGTTAGTAGGGGGATTAGTTATTATTATGACGGCTAAAAAGACAGCTTAAATAAGTTAGTATTTAACGGTTTTTGATGTTAAATAAGTTAAAAAAGATGATTTTGCCCTTGATAAACCGTGATTTATAGGTAATATTGTTACCTGCAATCACAATGTTATTCAATGAAAAATTTTCTCGACCAAGACTTTTTATTACAGACAGAAACCGCTAAGAAGCTATACCATGATTATGCCAGTGAGATGCCTATTATTGACTATCATTGCCATTTGCCACCAGATCAAATTGCTGATGATATAAACTTTAATAATCTTACTCATATTTGGCTTTACGGCGACCATTATAAATGGCGTGCTATGCGTGCAAATGGCGTAAGCGAAGCTTATATAACAGGTAATAAAAGTGATTGGGAAAAGTTTGAAATGTGGGCCGCTACCACACCCTATACACTGCGCAACCCGCTTTACCATTGGACACATTTAGAACTACAGCGCTATTTTGGGATAAAGGAAATTTTATCGCCAGCTAGCGCCCGTCGGATATACGATGAATGTACCGAGAAACTGCAGTCGCCTGAGTTTAGCGTACGCAGTTTGATTGCACAAAATAATGTAAAAATGATTGGTACTACTGATGATCCACTGGATAATCTGGAGCATCATCAACAATTAGTTAAGGATGGATTTGCTACCAAGGTTCAACCATCTTTCAGGCCTGATAAGGCCATGTATTCGGAAGATACAATTGCCTTGAATTTTTATATTGATCAATTGCAATCGATTACCACTACCGATATTAATGATCTGGATAGCTATTTAAGTGCGCTCAAAAGCCGCCATGATTATTTTGCGGCCAATGGTTGTACCATATCCGATCATGGCTTGGAGCATATGTTTGCCGAGGATTACTCTGAGCAGGAAATTAAATTTATTTTCCAGAAAATAAGAACTAAACAGATCATTACCCCGCAGGAAAGCGCGAAGTTTAAAACTTTTATGTTAATCACTTTTGCCGAGTGGGACCATGAAAAAGGGTGGGTACAGCAATATCATTTAGGTGGTTTGCGTAACAATAACACCCGGGCACTGGCCGAACTTGGCCCTGATACAGGGTGGGACTCTATAGGAGATTTTAAGCAGGGCAGGGCGTTGTCAACGTTCTTGAATAAACTGGAGAAAGATAACAAGCTAACCAAAACTATATTATATAACCTTAATGCGGCTGACAATGATGTTTTTGCAGCTATGACAGGTAATTTTAATGATGGCTCGGTAGCGGGTAAAATTCAGTTTGGATCTGGCTGGTGGTTTAACGACCAAAAGGATGGTATGATAGCACAACTCACTTCATTATCAAACATAGGCCTGATAAGCCGTATGGTAGGTATGTTAACTGACTCGCGCAGCTTTATGTCGTTCCCGCGCCATGAGTATTTCCGCAGGATATTATGTAATCTTTTTGGTAATGATATAGAAAATGGTGAACTGCCCAATGATATAGCATGGACAGGTAAGGTTATACAGGACATCTGTTATAATAATGCTAAAGAGTATTTTGGATTATAGCTTTACAGTTCTTCTTAAACAAAAAGAGCCGCATTTTTGCGGCTCTTTTTGTTTAAAGTGGATGTTTTAATAATAGGATTAATCAATCCTTACCTTCACCACCATTTTTTTAATTAGTCCTTCGCCAATCATAGGTGCATGTACATCCTCAGGATAAAATATAACAAACTGACCACCTTTTAAGCTAAAGTACATATCCGGGGCATCAGCAAAAAATAATACATCCTTTTCGTCATTATAGTCACCCTTAGGCCGGGTGCAATCGGTACGTGGTTTCCAGCCAATGGTTTCATTGCCGCGTATACAAACCTGTATATCGATGTTTTTATTGTGACATTCAAATTTTTCGGTGGCAACCTCAGCAGTTTTACCTTCATTATCTGATGCGATGATCATTACACCATCGGCAATATCAAATTTACCAACCTCAACGGCATTCAGATCTGTTGAGGTTAAATAATCAAAAGCAACCTTAAAGTTTTTATGCAGGCCGTAATACTTTTGGGCGCTGGCTAATGTATCTATAATCATTTTTTTTGGGTTTATAGTCGATGGTCCATAGTCCATAGATTAATTTCTATCGACCATGGAACATCAACCATTGACTACTATCGTTGTACGCGGCCAGAACCGTCACCTTTTACCAATTCTTGTACTTCGCTTAGGGTAGCGTGGTTCAAATCGCCAGGTATAGTGTGTTTAATAGCTGATGCAGCTACACCAAACTCAGCAGCATCGCTCATTTTTAAGCCGGTAACCAAACCAAAAATAAATCCGCTTGCAAATGAATCACCACTACCAACACGGTCAATAATACGCACGCTATATTCTTTGGTATGATAAAACTCGGTACCATCATAAACCAAAGCACTCCACCCATTATCTGATGCGCTATGGCTCTCTCTTAAAGTTGATGCAATATATTTGAAGCCAAATTTCTCTTTCATTTGCTTAAATACATCTTTGTAACCATCAAGGTTCAGTTCGCCTTTGGTTACATCAGTACCTGCGCTTGTAAAGCCTAAGGTAGTATCAGCATCTTCCTCGTTACCAATGCAAACGTCAACATACTTACAAAGTTCGGTCATTACTTCGCGCGCTTTTTCTTTGCTCCATAATTTTTTACGGTAGTTCAAATCAATACTGGTAGTAATACCTTTTGCTTTGGCAGCCTTTAATGCAGCTAAGGTTAAAGCAGCAGCTTTATCGCTTAGGGCAGGGGTGATACCTGTTGTATGAAACCAATCTGCACCGTCTAATATTTTATCAAAGTCAAATTCGCTGGCTTCAACTTCTGATATGGAAGCATCTGCACGATCATATATTACTTGCGAAGCACGCATTGATGCGCCTGTTTCTAAGAAATAAATACCTAAACGCTTACCGCCACGTGCTACAAACTGTGTATCAACACCATAACGGCGCAGGTGGTTAATTGCTGCCTGGCCAATAGCATTTGCGGGAACTTTTGATACAAAAGTTCCGTTTAAGCCATAGTTGCAAAGCGCCGCTGCAACGTTTGCTTCACCGCCACCGTAGGTAACTTCAAAGGTGTCGCTTTGTACAAATCTCTTATAATCAGGAGTTGATAACCTCAACATTATTTCTCCAAGTGTTACTACTTTTTTTGACATTGATATTGTTTTTTTAGATTGAAAATTAGGCTTTAGTACAGCACTACTACTGTAGTGCCCAAAATTACATATTCCAAATTAATAAAGAAGATTTAGTTGAAAAATCGTAATCGATTACAATTGTCAATTTTGTGATGATTTTAAACAAGTTATTAAATGTTTCTTTTTAGCTTTACCCCATAATTATATTGAAATAACATGAGTAAGAAAGCTGATATTTTAAAATTAATACCAGAGCAAGGTATATTACCCTTATACTTTAATAAGGATGCAGAAGTTAGTGTAAACATTTTGCATGCTTTATACAACGCCGGTATCCGCACAGTTGAATATACAAACCGTGGCGAAGCTGCATTAAAAAACTTTGCTAAGTTGCGCGAGGTGTGTGATAAAGAATTAGGAGGTATGTACCTGGGTGTTGGTACTATTAAAGATGGTGCAAGCGCGCAAGCATTTGTTGATGCAGGTGCCGATTATATTATAAGCCCGGGATTGGTTGAAGAAGTAATACCTGTTGCCAATAAATATGACATGCTTTGGGTGCCGGGTTGTATGACACCTACCGAAATTATAAAAGCGGAAGCATTAGGTGCCAAATTTATTAAACTATTCCCAGGCAATTTATTAGGCCCGTCATTTGTGTCAGGAATTAAAGAATTGTTCCCTAATACGCTATTTATGCCTACGGGTGGTGTTGAGCTGACTAAAGAGAACATTGGCGGTTGGTTTAAAGCCGGTGTTTGTGCAGTGGGTATGGGCAGTAAATTGGTTAGCAAAGATGTTATGGAAGGTAAAAAATATGCCGAGTTAACTGCAGCTACCAAAGAAGCTATCGCCATAGTTAACGCAAGCAGATAAAAAATTTCAAGCAACAAAAAAGGGATCGCTATTATTTAGCAATCCCTTTTTTGTTTACCGGGTTTATCTTAGTTTACCGATTTAACTTTGATAACCACCTTTTTCATTCGCTCTGCAACTGCAGGGTCAACCTTTAAGTGTGGACGGTGAAATTCACTTGGGAAATACACAAAAAAGTTTTCAGGTGTGGCAATTCCATATTTAGTAGCATCAAAAGCATCATGCTTGTAGTAACCAATATCGCTATTGTCATTAAAAGGTGTTACAACGGCTGCTTCAATTTCTTTAGAGAAAGGTACGCCTGCAATTTTCTCTTTGCCCTCAATTACATAGTGCACATCAATATATTTTTTATGTACCTCCCAGTTTGACGCGGCAAAATCTTTAGGGATATCATTTACAAATATAGCGTAAGCATTTTCGCCGTTTTCGCCATCAATGGGAACGCGGCTGCCACGCATGGTAGCCAGCTCGGGGTTTGCTAAAAATGCAAATACTTTATCCCAAACTGCTTTATTAGCGTTGTATTGTTTGGCAAATTCCACACTGTTTACAGACGGATCAACCGTAGCTTTAAAGTTTGGAGCATAAGCTTTGCTCTTAACCCATTTGTCGGCATCTTTTTTTGATGGAGTTTGTGCAACTACTGCACAACCTGCAAATAACAGGGCGGTAGCAAGCGTCAGGCCTTTAAGGGCTGATAAATGTTTCATAATTTTAGTTAGTTTATAATAATACGTAAGGTAAAAAGCTTTTTATGTAAATAAAAGTAAATCGTTATAAATATGTCTTATGTAATTAAAATAATATATATGGTTTATCAATTACATACTTTTTATATAATTTGCTAATTTTAAAAAATTAACTCAATAGCCTCAAATTCATAGTTTATTTATCATTTGACGTGAGTATTGCAGTTTGGATTAATCTATACAACCGGAAATATATAAATCAATCAAATTATACCTATAAATGAAAAAGTTTTTCAAAAACAAACTCAATCTATTATTTCTGTTGGTCTTGTTATTGCCTATGCTGGCATTGGTAAAACGAGATAAGTATCAATATAAATTTCAAGACCCGACCTTGCCCATTGATCAACGTGTGAATGACCTGATATCGCAAATGACGCTGGATGAAAAAGTTAACCAGATGATAAACCAGGCACCTGCTATTGAGCGTTTGGGTGTACCGGCTTTTAACTGGTGGAACGAGGCCTTGCATGGCGTTGCCCGTGCTAACGGATATAGAACAACTGTATATCCGCAAGCTATAGGAATGGCTGCAACATTTGATAAAGCGTCATTACATACTATGGCCGATTTTACTGCCGAAGAAGGGCGTGCTATCAACAACCAAAGTATTAAGGATAAAAAAACGGCTACACGCTATGTTAATTTAACTTATTGGACGCCAAACATTAATATATTCAGAGACCCAAGATGGGGCCGCGGACAGGAAACTTATGGCGAGGATCCGTATTTAACCGCGGCAATGGGGAAAAGCTTTGTGATTGGTTTACAGGGTAATGATCCTAAATACCTAAAAGCGGCTGCCTGTGCCAAGCACTATGCAGTACACAGCGGACCGGAATCAACCCGCCATAAATTTAATACTGATGTAACCGATTATGACCTTTGGGACACTTATTTACCTGCATTTAAAACTTTGGTAGTTGATGCTAAAGTAGAAGGTGTAATGTGTGCCTACAACGCCTTTAGAGGCCAGCCTTGCTGCGGCAGCGATTTGTTGTTAAACAACATTTTACGTACTCAATGGAAATTTACAGGTTACTTAACTTCTGATTGCGGTGGTATTGATGACTTATATAAAACTACTGCCCATCAAACTTACCCTGATGCCGCAACCGCTGCTGCTGAAGCTGTATTGCACGGTACTGATGTGGAATGTATTGTAGGCAGCTTACCAAATGCAGCTTATAAAGCTTTAACCAAAGCGGTTGCCGATGGTAAATTAACAGAAAAAGACCTGGATGTATCTTTAAGAAGATTGTTTACCACCCGTTTCCGTTTAGGTTTATTTGATGCTGCTGACCCGGCTAACAAATACTCGCAAATACCATTGAGCGTTTTAGAAAGCCCGGAGCACCAGGCACACGCTTTAAAAATGGCTCGTCAGTCAATAGTCTTATTAAAAAACCAAGGCAATCTATTACCATTAAGCAAAAGCCTTAAAAAAGTAGCCATAATTGGCCCAAATGCTGATAATCAAAGAAGTATACGCGGTAACTATTTTGGTACTGCATCACGTTCAGTTACCCCGTTGAATGGTATTAAAGCAAAATTAGGCCCTGCTACTGTAGTTGAGTATCATTTAGGTACCGATTATGTGGTAAACGGTAATGCTAAGGCAGATAACAGCAAATTGATAGATAGCGTTAAGGATGCTGATGTAATTTTGTTCATAGGCGGTATTACTCCTGATCTGGAAGGGGAGGAAATGCTGACAAATAAAGATGGTTTTAGAGGCGGTGACCGTACATCTATCATGTTACCTAAAAACCAAACCAATTTATTAAAAGACCTTAAAGCTACTGGCAAACCTGTTGTATTTGTTTTAATGTCAGGTTCGGCAGTTGCTACGCCCTGGGAATCAGAAAACCTGCCAGCTATTGTAAACGCATGGTATGGTGGCCAGGCAGCAGGCACAGCGCTTGCTGATGTTTTATTTGGAGATTATAACCCGGGTGGACGTTTACCGGTAACCTTTTATAAAAGCGATAACGACCTGCCGGTTTCATTAAGCGATTACTCTATGAAAAACCGTACTTACCGCTACTTTACCGGCAAGCCTTTATATAGCTTTGGTTATGGGTTAAGCTACACTACTTTTAAGTATGATGGCTTAACAGTTCCTGCTACTATTCAAGGCAGTAAGCCGGTCACTGTAAGCGTAAAAGTTACCAATGCCGGTAAAAGAGACGGCGAAGAGGTTAGCCAACTTTATTTGTCGCATGCTGCTACAGGTGTACGTAAGCCTATACGTGCGTTAAAAGGCTTTGAGCGTACTTTTATTAAAGCAGGCGAGACAAAGGTTATTAAGTTCCAGTTAACCCCTCAGGACCTATCTTTAATTACTGCAGATGGTAATCCAAAAATTATAAAAGGTAAAGTTTCCATCACAGTTGGCGGAAGCCAGCCTGATGCACAAACTGCAGCCAGCAAAAAAACTATTACCAAACAAGTATCGTTGATATAGATCAATTTAAGATTCCATTAAAAAAGCCGGATATATGTCCGGCTTTTTTAATTTATGAATAGGTGATATCTACTTTACCTCAAAAGTAAATGTTTGTAAGCCTGCTTTACCGCTTGCTGATATACCCTGTATTACACCAATATATTTACCGGTTTGGTCTGAAGTGTAAAAGCTTGCACTGGTTTTTCCTGTACTATCTGTATAGGTATTAGGCGACCAATATAACAAGGTTCTAAAATCAGGCGTATGACTTGTGACCTGTTGTTGAGTTTCATAAACTGGTGAAAAGAAATCTCTTTTTAATTGCAGACCTTCGTAATCCATAACCAATGCTTTTGGACTGATCTCAACACCTCCAAAATCGCCTTTGTAGGTAGTAAAACTAATGATTCCGTATTCGGTAGCATTGCCTTTATAAAATTCATGTGCTACAACATCAATTTTTTTAACTTTTAAAGGGTCAGCAGCAACAACTACATTTGGGTTGTATATAGGCACACCATCAAATATCAAAAGAGGCTGATTATCTATTAAATAATCATTATTTATCATTTTAAACTTAAAACGATCAGGGCGAGATACCCATACCTCATGTATATATTCGCGCAAAACCTCCTCCATTGTTGTAAAACGAGTATAATTATCTAACAGGTATTCTTTTTGGGCGCCATTATAAAAAGCTGTAGTATCCATTAATGGGGCGTATTGCTGCTTTAACTTACTGCCGTTATACATATTTTGCAGCTGCATACCTAAGCTATGTGTTGCCAATGAGTTGTATAAGCTTTTGTGTACACTTAATTCAGGCAGTCGGGTACTGGAAAACTGCTCAGAAAATGGACTGAAAATTTGAATTTTAAACAAGCTATCCTGCTCTAACCGGGTCTGAACAACAATTTCATTTGGGCCTATAAAGTTTTTTGTGCTCATAGCAAAATTTCCTTCAGCATTTGATCGTGAATAATACAGCTGAACACGCCTGCCTGGTACACTTAAATTTACCAGGCGATTTTTAACTCCTGAATTTGATACTGGATCCATGATTTTCCCTGTAATAATATGACCATCAAATTCGGGCATATATTTAAATGCAGGTGCGTTGTTTTGCAAAACATCATTCCACTTATATTTACTCCAACCATGGGTAAGCATCAAATTATCTAACGCTTCATTATCAGTGGCATTTAAATAATACTCAGGAGATTCAATATTTCCTTTCAGTTCAGACGTTAGCCAGATATAAGTGTATATGCTTTCGGGACTAGCTGTTTCTAACGAATCAAGTCTATATACCGACATTGACAGATCAGCAACCTCTGGCTTACTGTTATCTTTGGTTTGTATGGCTACAGATACATTTTTTCTTGATGCGTATACAGGCATATCGGCAGTTGCTTCAATAGCAAGCTTTTGCGTAGGGCGCACCATGTAAAGCCGCTCGCAAACCGGTTGTTTATCGCTATTAAATACGGTAAAGTGTGATACACCTTCATGCAGGCTTGTTTTATCTACTAAAAAGCTGCCCTCGCCATTAACCAAATTTATTGTTTTGGCACCGGTTAAAATTTGCCTGTTATGTGTTACCAGGTAAATTGCCCCCGTAGTATTAGTAGTGGAGTTTACAGTGATCTTTATTTGCGACCCATCGTCAGTTAGCTGCATTGCATAGCCTGATGCTGCGGGTTGGGGCAGGGGTTTGGTAATAGTTTTGCCATTTATTTTTAATACGGCAGTGTATGTATTACCATCATCGGGCTTTAAAGTAAATGTGCCTATACCAAATTTATAAGGCTTAAAACGGGTTATGGTATCATTACGCTGGTTAATAATAGCCCCGGTAAAATCAACACCCTTGCCATTGGTACCCACAATCCTATAAGCTATTTTGTTGGTCAATTTATTAACCAGGTTGCCCCCTTCGGGAAAAAACTGTACATCAAGATCAGCCGCAATAGGTTGCGTATTTTGCAGCGTAATTTCTTTTAATGAGTTTACAATAGTTATTGCTTTTTCAAAGTATTTTTCCGCGCCAAAATTTTTCATCCAATTGGTGTAGGCCCTTAATTTATAATTGCCCGAATTTGCCGAAACCGGAATATAGAAAGATCCGTTCCCGGTGGCCTCGTTCAACTCAATTTTAGCCTGTACAATAGGGTTATTATCCTTGTCTAAAATTTCTACGTAAGCAACTTTTGAGGCACTTACCAGCTTGTTATGCGCTTCACTAATGTTATATAGTTTAAACCATAACATCTCGCCGGCCAGGTAGAAGCTTTTATCGGTATGTGCAAATAGCTTTTCCTTATAGGTGTTTTGATTATATGTAGCAAACTTGCTTTGTATATCATCCAAAACCTGTGCAACTGCACAGGTAGCTATCATGCACATAATCGCGGGGATAAGTAAAATCTTTTTGGTCATCATATCTTTTTCAATGCTTTTGTATCACTAATTAATTTATAGGGTAATAGGCAGGCCTTATGTTAGTACCACCCTGCACCCTGCAATCCACACATTTCTTAGGTGCATATTTCCAGGTAGCGCTCGGCGGGGGATTAAAATCTATCATATATAGCAAACTGTCCCCATTACCCAGGGTTCTGTTTATCGTATTCTGAAGAATAGGTGGTATAGGTGAGAACGGACCTACACCCGAAAAACCCCATGAATCACCCTGATAAACCGGGCTTTTAGTATCAACTGTAGCCACGCATGATTCATAATTAGGCGGTGGATATGCATAGGGTTGTATACCCTCCAGGCCAAAATTTATTCTTGGAGGTGTTAAAGGGTTGTTAGCTCTAAGCAAATTATATTGTTTATGTGTAACTGTTGATGCGCTGATAAAACCAATCACCACATCTGTAGGTGAGGTAATACAATGTATGTTTCCGGTTAATAAAGTTGGTTGGGCATCAAATATGGAACCCAGTTGTTCTGTATTTTTTTTCAAGTTTTCATAGTATTCAAAACCTTCTTTAGTCAACGCGTATTGGCGCAATTGTAAAACGTAATTTTGTGCTATTTTTTCAGACTTGTCTGTTATACTAGTAAAATATTGTCGCGTAATTACATCTTGTGCCAGCTTAGCACTTGAACCAATTATTAACTGTGATGAATTCCTAAATCGGTAGCAAGTATTAACATCATCAGGATCATCTTTCACAACAACTTGCACCTTGCCATTTATGTAATGATAAATTGATCGGTATAAAGATACATAGGCCGAGGTTTCCTTATAATCCCATCGGTAATAACGGGTATTATTTTCAGGGTCATGACTATCAACATAAAAAGTGATCTCATCAGCCTGGGTCTGCTTAATATATATGCTGTCAATTGCCGGCGTAACCTTCATTGGTACAAAATCCGATTGGTAAATCTTTCCATCGCTGGTTTTAATATTGAGGCGGTAGGTGCGGTTTTTGTCAAAATTGGTTACCCCTAAAACATAATTCCCTTTACCTTTTTCAATAAGCGGGTATAGCACTTTTTGGTCACTCTCAACCGACACTATTGCTTTTAATTCTGCCTTTATTTGCGTGGTATCTGTAAGTTTGGTAGTACGGCTTAGACGTATAATGGTCGAGTCGCCACTAATAATATCCCCGTCAACCGCTAAAAAGTTAGTGGCTACACTAACTAATTGCGGAGTATATACCTTTTTACAAGAATAAATTCCGGTAAATACAATAAATGTAAATAAGATATATATCCTTTTCATATATATTAATTGATTGGATAATAAGCGGGTTTTATATTTGTCCCACCTCTTAAACGGCAATCCACGCATGCTTTAGGTGCATAGAAATATGTGTAATTCACCGGGCCAGACTCAATAGCATATAATAAACTATCACCTGTGGCCAAAATTTTATCTGCTTTTGGAAAGCCTGGCATAGGCTGAAGCCCCATAGGCGGTCCTCCAAAAGACCAGGAAACACCCTGATCTTTCGATGCAGCCCCTGTAACCAACCTTGACCTACATGGTTCATATAATGGTTTAGGGTAAGCAAAACGATTTATACCCTCTATATTAATGTTAACTTCCGGTGGGTCAATAGGGTTATCTTTTCTGTATAAAGTAAATTGCCTGGTAGAAATTGTTGAAGCACTAATAAATCCTATCACCACATCATTAGGCGAACTAATACAACGAATATTTCCGGTTAAAAAAGTTGGCTGCGGATCAAATACAGTACCTATTTGCTCAGTATTCTTTTTCAACTTTTCGTAATATTCAAACCCTTCTTTAGTTATTGCATACTCACGCAAGTGAATAACATAGGTTTGTGCTAATTTTTCAGATGCCGTAGTTAAACTAAAAATGGGTTGCTGCTTTAAAACATCTTGCGATAGCTTAACTGTTGATCCAACAACCAATTCTGTTGAATTTGAAAATTTAAAACAATGGCCAACATCATCAGCGCTATATTGTAATACGTAATTGAAAAAACCATTTTTATAATTAAAAGTTGTTGGATAAATTGGTACATACATCCAGGTGTCCTTATAATCAAAACGGTAATAACGGGTATCATTTGCGCCATTATGGCTATCGGCATAAAAAGTAATTTCGTTAGGCTGTGTTTGTTTAATATATATACTATCAATAGGCGGGGTAACCTTCATCGGTACAAAATCCGATTGATAAATTTTACCGTCAATAGTTTTAATATTAAGGCGGTATTTGCGGTTCTTATCAAAATTAGTAACGCCCAGTACATACAGCCCTTTGCCTTTTTCGGTAAGTGGGTATAACACGTTTTGGTCACTTTCTACCGATACAATTGCTTTTAATTCGGCTTTAATTTGAGTAGTGTCTGTTAATTTGGTAGTACGGCTTAAACGTATCAAAGTTGAGTCGCCACTAAAAATATCTCCATCAACCGCTAAAAAATTGGTAGATACACTAACCAACTGAGGAGTATAGACTTTTTTACAGGAGTAAATGCCCATAAATACTAACATCACTAATAAATATATTATACTTTTCCTCTCCATATCAATAAGGGTAATATGCCGGTTTTATATTGGTATAACCTTTTAAACGACAATCCACACAAGCTGCAGGTGCATAGTAATATGTATTGTTGGTTATATAAGTTCCGTCATTAAGTTTACTCCATTTAATATCGTATAATAAACTATCGCCGCTTCCCCACGACTTGTTTGCACGGATATAAAAAGCGGGAGACTGAGGTTCATCTAAAAAAAGCGTTCCAGGAAAAGTAAATTTCCAACTATCCCCTTGACCGCTAGCATCTATTTTTACCGATGAGCATGTTTCATAATACGGTAATGGGTATGCATAACGTTCAATACCAACAATATTTGGATATACTTCTGGTGCACCTATCAGGTTATCCTTGGTGAACAAAGTAAATTGCTTACGCGCTATTGTTGATGCACTTATAAAACCCAGAACTAATTCAGACGGTGTTGTTATACAATGAATGTTGCCTGATAATGCCGACGGTTGCGGATCAAATATGGAGCCTATTTGTTCTGTGTTCTTTTTTAACCTTTCGTAATACTCAAAACCTTCTTTAGTTAATGCATATTGGCGCAGCTGTATGACATAGGTATGTGCTAATTTTTCAGAAGAATTAGTAATACTAAACACCTGCTGCTGTTTCATTACATCTTCTGAAAGTTTTACTGTTGAACCAATAATAATCATGTTTGATTTTGAAGTTCTGTAACAAGTAGATATATCATTAACGCTACCGGGTGGTACATGGCTTAGTTTGTCATTTTTATATTGATATATGATATGATAAAAGGTGTTGTATGACCAGGTGTCGATGTAATCATACCGGTAATAGCGTGTGCTATTGGTGCCATCATGAGCATCAGCGTAAAATGTGATCTCGTTAGCCTGGGTTTGCTTAATGTAAATACTGTCAATTGCAGGAGTAACTTTCATGGGCACGAAATCCGACTGGTAAATTTTGCCATCAATGGTTTTTATATTAAGGCGGTATTTACGGTTCTTATCAAAATTGGTAACACCTAAAATGTAAAGCCCTTTACCTTTTTCGGTAAGTGGGTATAACGCATTTTGGTCACTTTCAACTGATACAATTGCTTTTAATTCTGCCTTAATTTGGGTAGTATCTGTTAATTTGGTGGTGCGGCTTAAACGTATAAAGGTTGTGTCGCCGCTAATTATATCTCCATCAACCGCCAAAAAGTTGGTGGCTACACTAACTAATTGCGGGGTATATACCTTCTTGCATGATATTGCAATCAAAGAAATGCCTGCTGCCATGAAGAATACAAAAGCTTTTTTCATACCTTAAAACCTAACATTGTAATTAATATATGGTATAGCAGTGGCAAAAATAGACAGCTGGTAACCGCCAATGGTGCCCCCTTTGGTAACATAGTAAACCGAGTAAGGGTTTTGTCTGCCGGTTAAGTTATAAATACCTATGCTCCATGAATTATGGAAACGTTGGTTCACCTTATGGTTGCCATCAATATTCATCGCAATATCCACTCTTAAATAGTCGGGTATACGGTAGGCGTTTCTGTCTGAATATATTACCCTTTCGGCCCCGCTGGCATAATATTTAGCAATAGGTAAGGTAATAGGCCTGCCCGTGCTGTAAGTAAAGTTTAATGAAGCATTAAAGCGGTGCGATACCCTGTAGTTTCCTATAAGGTTAAATGCATGTGGCTTGTCAAAATTTGCCGGGTAATAATTGCCGCTATTAATAATATCGCCCTGTGTAGCATCATTAGCTATCAAGTAAGTGCGCGAGTAAGTATAACTTGCCCAGCCATTTAACTTGCCTGATGTTTTCTTTATCATCAGCTCAATACCGTATGCCTTACCCTTTGTTTGAAGTACATCTGTTTCAATATGTGGATTTAGGATTATATTGGCTCCGCTTTTAAAGTCCAGAAAATCACGTAAACGTTTATAGTAAACTTCTACCGAAGTTTCAATGGTATTTGATCTTAAGTTTTTATATAAACCTAGTGATACCTGGTCGCCATATTGCGGTTTTATATTTGGATCGCTCAATTTCCATACATCAGTTGGCGCTATAGCTGCCGTATTTGATAGTAAGTGAATGTATTGCCTTAATGTGTTATAGCCGGCTTTAACCGAAAAATCATCTGTTACAGCATAACGTGCAGATACCCTATACTCGGGCCCATGATAAGTTTTTACGTTTTTACCGGCACCGTACATGGTGCTATCTAACATATTGATAGTTGTTTTTGGCAAACCGGCAGGATAATTACGAACAGTTGTGGGGCCCAGGTAGTTATACATAGAATAACGTACACCAAAATTTATAGATAGGTCATTTGATAAATCAAAATGATCGCCCGCGTAAACGGCACTTTCTAAGGCTTGTTCTGGGGGTACAATATTTGTTTTTACCAGCGACTCTTTACTATTTGCTCCAAACGATCCGGGATGTAAAGTATACCGTAGTGAACTGGCTCCAAAGTTTAGTGTATGTTTAGGCGATAGGTAATAAGTGAAATCTGTTTTTAAGTAAAGCTGGTTAATGTCAAATTTTAATTTATAAGCATTAACCGGCACCGCACTGCTTTGTATATTATAATCATAGCGGTCAAACCCCGCAGTTATTAAACTAAATAACTTGTTGTTAAAGGTATGTTTCCATTTTAACGATATGTTTTTATTGCTATATCCATAGGTAGTATCGCTATTTAGCTTAAAATTATCATTGCTTAAATAAGTAGTTAGATACAAATTGTTCTTCTCGTTTATTTTGTGGCTAATATCAAGGTTGATATCGTAAAATGTGGCCCTGCTGTTTTTATACTCATTTGGCAATAAGTTTAAAAGCCAGTTTGCATAAGTAGTACGTCCGCCAAAAATAAATGACGTTTTATCTTTAATTATGGGGCCTTCAATATTTAAGCGGCTTGTAATTAAACCAATACCGGCAGATCCGGTGAAGTTCTTCTTATTTCCTTCGCGGTTGGTTACACTTAACACAGATGATAAGCGGCCCCCAAATCTTTCAGGTATACTACTTTTATATAACTCAATATCTTTAACAATATCTGGGTTAAAGGCAGAGAAAAACCCAAAAAAGTGTGCAGGATTATAAATAGTGGCGTCATTTAATAAAATCAAATTTTGATCAACCGACCCACCACGTACGTTAAGCCCTGTGCTTGCTTCGCCAACAGATTGTACGCCCGGTAGGGTTAATACAACCCTTAATATATCTGATTCGCCAAAAGCAGTGGGTACTTGTTTTATGCTTTTAATATCAAGCTTTTCAATTCCCATTTCAACACGTTTTACATTGGCAATAGCCTTTGCATTTATATTAACCTCATTTAATGACATAACCTGCTCTTGCATTTCAATGTTCAATTTACCATCGCTATAAAGCATAATTTGGCGCCTGGTAGTTTTCATGCCAACGCCACGCATAGTTAAAACATTTAAACCGCGTGGTAATGATAGCGTATAGTATCCAAATCTGTCAGTAGCTACACCTGTATTAATATCTTCGCGACCAATGTATATGCCTGTTACTGGTTCGCCTGTTTTGGCATTATGTAAATAACCGGTAAGTACAGATCGCCCTGGTGTTATAGTGTTGGTTTTAATACCAATGTCATACACCTTATTTTCAAGTGTTGCAGAGGGTACGGGCTGTGCTTTATCGTCAGTAAAATCTGCAGGTGCATTAGCCCTTGCAGGGTTTGTTGAATTAACAGTATTATCGCGGGTTATAAGCCCTGTTTCTATCAAACGGTTGCCCTTAGTTATAAATACTTGCTGGCTAACTATGGTGTAATGATAGTCGGTATTTTTAAATGCTATGTTTAACGCTGTTTCTAAGGTAATATCGCTACCCTGGCCGTGTATTTTTACAGTATCGGGTTTTGAGTCATCATAGTAAAAACGATAATTGGTTTGTGCTTGCAAATCAGTAACTACTTTATCAATAGTTACCCCCTGGTAATTTATACTTACCAATCGGGGGGATTGCGCATAACTAATTTTATAACCAATTAAAAGTAGTATAGTAAAAATGTATAGTTTCTTCATTTTTAGCGTGTTAATTGGTTGTAGTAATTGGTTAATTTTATTATGGAAGGTTCCAGATTTTCATTTTTAAATGAAAGATTGTTAGCCTTAATATATTGCTCCAATTCTTGTTTCTTATCCTTTAAAACTTTAAGCATATCGTTTTTGCCCGAAATATCGTAGTAAGCGTTTTCTTTACGCAAAAAGTACTTGGTGTATGGCACAAACACATTACGGATGGTTATACCAGATTTCTCTACTTCAATTGCTTTAGTGTGTTTTGCTAATAATTGCAAACGCCCGTCATGTAGCAAGTCATAAAAGCCGGTTTTTATTTTTTTTTCGGCACTATCGGCAATTATCTTTATAAAGGTGTGATTATTAACAATAAACTTATCCAGTTTGGTGTTAAGCAAACTCATGTAACCCTGGTCGTTGTCCCTTCTAAGAATTAACAGGTCTTTGTGCAGATCATATAAAACAGGTATATCATAAAAATCAACATCATCATATCTTATATATGCCTTTTGAAGTTCAGTAGTATTGTAATACCCATTGCCAACATGGTCCTGGTTTCTGTATGGTAAATACTTTATGCCATTAAATAACCTTGATTGGTCGGCAACATTGTTGGAATAAAATTTTTCGACACTTTTTAACTGCTTGGTAACTAAATTGGTATCTGTGTTTTGTGCGTTAATTTTACCGGGAAGTATTACGTACATAAGTACCGTAATAAATATCCAGACAGCTGGTCTTTTCATTTGGTTTTATAATAAGGTTGGTTAATAGCCTATAAATCATTCTGATAGGGAAAGTATGAAATGTAGGTTTTAAAATAATTCAGGTTTTGTATGTAGCTATTACCTACTAAATACAGTATACGATTTACTTATTAATAGGATACCAAAATTTTAACTTACCCTAGGATAAATTAAAATTTTAGTTACTATGTAAACAACTAATATCTAAGAAGGGGGGTAATATTATTGATTGATAAGTGTGGTTAAAAGCTTATTTTTGGGTAAGCATATGCAGCAAAAAAATAATCCGCTTCATGGTAAAACACTTGAGATGGTACTAACCGACCTTGTAGTTAAATATGGTTGGCCCGAATTAGGGTATCGCATACGTATCAATTGTTTTCTGTCTGATCCTAGTGTGAAATCAAGTTTAAAGTTTTTGCGTAAAACACCATGGGCACGAAAAAAGGTAGAGGATTTATACCTGGAAACTTTTAGTAATTAATGCTATCCTGCAGCATTTTTGTAAAATCTGTACGAGCAGGTATATCTAAATAGGGATAGGTTACTTTTGATAGATACAGGCCTTGCGGGTAAGCGGGGGTAATAATAGGCGGAGTGGTTTTGCTTATCAAATAATGTTCAAACGCATTAACACTTAATTTACCCAGGCCAATCTCCAATAATCGCCCAACAATTATTCTAACCATCTTACTCAAAAATCGATTAGCCGATATCTGAAATCGGATTTTATCTTCACCCGGACTCACATATAAATTAGCAGATGTGATATTGCAAATGGTGTGGTCATTCCTATCCGGGCTTTTGCAAAATCCCCGGTAATCATTGTATAATGGGAGCAAGGCAACTGCCGCTTTCATTTGAGTTATGTCCAAATTCTTACAAGTATAAAACGAGCTGAATCTGCTTAAAAAGGGATCTTTATAGTTGTGGATGAAATAATCGTAAGTACGTTGTACAGCATCAAAGCGGGCATGTGGCAAGCCTTCCATCGGTATAATATCAAATATGGCAATGTCATCAGGTAAAAGTTTATTTAATCTGAAAAGCAGATCAAACTTCCATTCCTGATTTACATCCATATGAAAAAAGAACTGGCTTGCATGTACCTGCGCGTCAGTTCTTCCACATCCAAAAATTACAACAGAAGTTTTTAATACTTGGCTAAGTGCATTTTGTAATACCTCCTGCACATTTAAAACTCCCGGATGTATTTGCCAGCCACTATAATTAGTGCCGTGGTACCCTACATGTACAAAATACCTCAAGTTGCTATAAGGTATAGTATTTAAACCTTGCGTGGAGGCAATTCAAAAGCAACCGCGTTATGTTCAAAATGGCCTTTATGTGCGCCATCGCAAAATGGTTTGTTGGCAGATAAGCCGCAACGACAAATGGAAACTACGGTGCGCCCCTGTAGGCCATAGTTATTGCCTTGCATATCTACAATTTCAAAATCGCCTTCTATTTTTACTGATCCGTTATTGTTAATGGTAAGTTTTGTTGACATAATTTATTTTGTTAGCAAACAAATATAATTCAATAGCATTGGGTTTTGCTTATTTGTTGCTATTCAGAATCTATCTTAATCAATAATTATAACTGTTTATTTAACACAAAAATATTACATGTAAACTTATAGCGTGATTGTTGAATTGTGATATTTATTCTTAAAATTGTGGAATTCTATCATCCTCTTTTGAGATTTATATAAACCTTTATGCGTAAATATTCGGGCCAAACACGTGTTCTGTTGGCAACAGATTGTATCATATTTGGCTTTGATGGGGTTAATATTAAATTGCTATTGATCAAAAGGGGTTTCAATCCTGCTAAAAACAAATGGAGTTTGATGGGTGGGTTTATACAGCCATCTGAAAGTCCTGATGATGCAGCTATACGTGTACTTGAAGAATGTACCGGCTTAAGAGACATTTACATGGAGCAGTTCATGGTATTTGGCAAACCAGATCGCGACCCGGTAGAAAGGACCTTATCGGTAGCTTACTTTGCGTTAATTGATATTCATAAATATGAGAACCAGTTAAACGATAAGTATCATGCAGAGTGGTTTTTATTGAGCGAAATGCCCGACCTGGTATTTGATCATGCCGAAATGGTGAACCAGGCTAAAAAGCAATTGCGTTATAAAGCAGCGCTGCACCCTGTATTGTTTGAATTACTGCCCGAAAAATTTACTATCCCTCAATTGCGTACTTTATATGAGGGGGTGTATGAAACCCAGTTTGATGACCGTAATTTTAGCCGTAAGCTGTTGTCGACCAATTTATTAGTTAAATTGAATGAAAAGGACAAATTATCATCTCGCAAGGGAGCATTTTATTTTAAAGTAGATAAATCACACTACGAGGAAAATTTTGAATCGTTTTTACACTTGGTGCCCAACCCCGAAAAGTTTTTTTAACTAACTGACTCTTTCGGTACTGTATCTTCTTGAAGATTTTTTGGCAGTTTAATAATAATGGTTGTGCCTACGCCATAAGTTGATTGTATATCTATTGTGCCCTTGTGTTTTTCAATTATGCCAAAAACAATAGATAGACCAAGTCCTGTGCCTTCGCCAATTTCTTTGGTGGTATAAAAAGGTTCAAATACCCGTTGTTTAACTTCGGCGGTCATGCCAATACCAGTATCAGTTATTTTAATCGATATATGATCGGGATGATCTTCACTAACAACAAGTATGCTTTCATTTATATGTGTATCCTTGGCTTTAATGGCGTGTATGCTATTATCAATCAGGTTTATAAGCATCTGATCTATCTTACCGGGATAACAATTTAAGGGTGCCAGTTTGTTCAATACCGGTTTAACTTCAACGTAGTAGGGTATTGAGCTTCTGAGCAGTACCAGCGTATTTAGTATTGACGAATTGATATTAGCTGGTGTTAATACCAATTGATCCATTCTGCTAAAAGTTCGCAAACTCAATACGATCTCTTTGGTGCGGTTTGCGCCATCTTCAATACCGTCAATTAAACCCATTATTTCGGCTTTTATAAAATCAGGGTCAATTTCTTCTTTGAAATTTTCGGCAATTTTTAATAATTCCGGTTTGCCGGGATTTGTTGCTACATCTTCATAGTGTTTCAGCAAGGTAAACAACTCTTTAAAATCAGTCCTCAACGGCGATACATTTGCACTTACAAAGTTTATAGGATTATTTATTTCATGCGCTACACCTGCTGTAAGCTGCCCTAATGAAGCCATTTTTTCGGTTTCGATCAAATGATGCTGGGCGGATTGTAAATTCTCTATGGTAATTGATAGATTTTGATTGGTTTCAATTAACGCCTGTGTGCGTTCTTTTACTCTGTTTTCTAATATAATATTTTGTTCAGTGATTAGTCTTTCATTTTCTTTAGCAATTTGAAGTGCCGAAATTTGTGACTCGGTATTTTGCTCGCGATAAAAATTGATTTTATCGGCTAATGCGGTTGAAAATAATATTAACTCAACAATGGCGCTGTAGGTTAAAAAGTTAGCCGTTACATAATTATAAGGTATAAGGCCCTTATTACGCGCCAAAGTTATTAGTATAGCAATTAATGATAGCCCCCAGCCCGATAAAAAGAACTTGGCAGGCTTAAATCCTTTAAAATACATATAAAAGCCAATGCAAAGCAATGCAATAGAGGTAATAAATACATTAATTGTAATTAACAAGTAGGCCCCGCTAATCCATTGGCCAATAATGGCAATAAATGGTAAAGCATATAACACATATAAAACCAAATACCATTTATAATATTTTTTAAAGTTTTGCTTGAGTTGTAAAAACTCGTCAGCAAACAGCAACATGGCATACCCAAAACCTATCCTAACGATGGGAATAAAATAGCAGTTTAAAAGATACTTGTTACCTGAGAGTAGTATATTCCCATACCCCAACACTAAAATTTGTGATAGCCCAAAAAACACTATATATATTACATAATACAAATAGCTTTTATCGCCCACAATGGCAAAAAGCATTAAATTATACAATGCCATTACTAAGAATATTCCTATAACAGCACCATCAATTAACTTATTTACGGCACTGGTTTCTGAAAATTCGTCCTGGCTATGTATTTCAATAGGAATAGCAGACGACATGTTGCTTTTTAACCTTATGAATATAGTTTGAACTTTGTTTGGCGCAATTGACCAATTAATAATGGTGCTGTTTTGTGATAAAAAATTAGGGTTAGTTTTTAAACCACTTGGCGATATATGTATAGTTTTGTGGTT
Organism: uncultured Mucilaginibacter sp.; assembly: GCA_964611565.1. Lineage (GTDB taxonomy): Bacteria > Bacteroidota > Bacteroidia > Sphingobacteriales > Sphingobacteriaceae > Mucilaginibacter. Next base: position 98,992 of record CAZTAU010000008.1, read on the forward strand.
AACAGGATTATGGTAATAAATATCAAAATTATCTATTATGCTTCGTCCGGTAGTTATCGGAATAACAGAACTGGTGGTGTTGTTTTTTAAAATGAATTTTAACCAAATTGCCGATTTTGAATATTTTAAAGCAGGCAAATGTGATTTAATGCTATAGAAGTTATCATTATTAAATACTTTATCAAATGTAAAACTTTGTTTAGGGTCCTCCAGTTCGGTAAAATATTGGTTAGTTAAATATTTCGACTCTGAATTATTAATGACAAGCGTATCTGTTTTTGTTGCAACAGCTATAGCATATTGTAATATAAGGCATAAGATTAGGGTTATTTTTTTCATTTTTATACAATAGTTTTGGCAAACAATGCGGTATTGAGAATGCCAAGATTTAAATATGCTATTTAAAATTAATAAATTATGGAAATAGGTGTGTTATATGTTGATGATGAAGTTAATAACCTAAACAGCTTTAAAGCTGCCTTTAGGCGCGATTTTCAGATATACACCGCCAGTTCAGCCAGAGAAGGAAGAAAAATATTGGAAAATAACGAAATTGGCGTTATTATAACAGATCAGCGCATGCCCGTGATGACCGGTATTGAATTCCTGGAATCTATCATACCTATTTATCCCGACACTATAAGAATATTGTTAACCGGTTTTTCTGATATGAACGCTGTTATGGATGCAATAAACCGCGGGCAGGTTTATAAATACCTGGTTAAACCATGGCAAAATGAGGAGCTGAAAATGTACATTGAGAATGCCATTGAAATTTACAATCTCCGTAAAGAAAACAAAGAGCTTTCTCAAAAATTAGAGTTAGCAAACCTTGAAATTGAGCGTATCAAAAAACATAAAAAATAGGTGCCAGCTTGTTGAGGTTTTATCGTACAGGGGAAGGATTATACTAGTCAATTGATTATCCTGTTGCGTGGGATGGAAGGTATAAAGGGGCTGATTTACCAGCAGGGGTATATTACTATATTATTAATCCTAACACAGCAGGACGAAAAACTTATTCGGGTTATGTGTCAATTATCAGGTAATATGTGCTATGTTATCCCGAATAAAATTATATTCGTAAAATTATTTACTTAGTTATTATAAACTTTATTGCTTAGTGTGGTGGCTACTCTTTTAATGAAAAGAATTTTTAACTTATTACTCCTAGCTGTATTAACAACCGTAGCATATTCGCAGCAAAGGCCGCAGTACACACAATATGTGTTTAATAATTACCTATTAAATCCGGCTGTAACAGGTATTGAAAACTATACTGATATAAAAGCTGGTCACCGCAGCCAATGGACGGGATTGAACGGAGCACCGGTAACCAGCTACATCACCATAAATGCACCTATCGGCCGTAAGTTTCTTGAAAGCAATTCCAATTCATTTGCTCCTGGAGGAGGCACAAATCCTAACAGTAGGCTGTTTACTCAAGAATATATGGCTTCTGAACCACACCATGGCATTGGTGCTATGGTAGTTACTGATAAAGCAGGCCCTATTACTCAAACCAATGTGGCTGCAACTTATGCTTATCATTTGGGTGTTACTGATAAACTAAATCTATCTGTAGGGGTTTCAGCAGGCTTTATGCGCACTGCTTTAAATACATCTGAAATCACGCTAGAAAACGCGCTTGACCCGGCTATTTCAAACGGTAACAACAGCCAGTTTAAACCCGATTTGGGAGCAGGTGTGTGGTTATATTCATCTAACTATTATTTGGGTATTTCAGCCCAGCAATTATTGCCACAGCAATTATATTTTACATCGCAGGCTGCTGCCGTAGGTTCAAACAAAGCCGTTCCGCATTACTTTGTCACCGGTGGGGTTAAGATCTTTTTATATGATGACCTTACACTAATGCCATCATTTTTAATAAAACAAATTAAGCCCGTGCCTTTAACTTATGATCTTAATTTAAAACTGGCTTTTCAGGATAAATTTTGGATAGGCGGGGCATATCGCCATAAAGACTCGTTTGGCGCATTGGCCGGGTTTTATTTAAATTCTTTCTTAAACGTGGGTTACTCTTACGACATTACCACCTCGGCCTTAAATACCGTTAGCAGGGGGTCACATGAGTTGGTAATTGGTATTTTGTTGAATAACAGATATGGTGTTAGCTCGCCGCGTTTTACCTATTAAACTTTAATTACAATTCTTTACGTAGCCTGGCTACCGGGATGTTCATTTGTTCGCGATATTTAGCAACTGTACGGCGGGCAATGTTATAACCGGCTTCTTTTAATATTTCGGTCAGTTTTTCATCAGCCAGGGGATGGCGTTTGTCTTCTTTACTTATATTCTCTTCCAGTATTTTTTTAACTTCTTTATTCGATACTTCTTCGCCGCTTTCGGTTTGAATAGCCTCTGAGAAAAATGATTTTAGTAAAAATGTACCAAATTCCGTCTGTACATATTTGGAGTTAGCCACCCTTGATACAGTAGAGATATCCATGCCTATTTTATCGGCAATATCTTTTAATATCATGGGTTTAAGGTTCTTGTCATCGCCTGTTAAAAAAAACTCATACTGGTACTGCATGATAGCATTCATGGTTTTTAAAAGTGTTTGCTGACGCTGTTTAATGGCATCAATAAACCACTTGGCCGAGTCGAGCTTTTGCTTTACAAACTGTACCGCTTCTTTCAGTTTCTTATCCTTTTGCGATGCCTTATCATAATGTTGAAACATTTCCTGGTACGAGCGGCTAACTCGTAACTCGGGGGCATTTTTTGAGTTTAAGGTAAGTATCAATACACCATCGCTGTTTTTGATATGAAAATCAGGAATTACCTGCATTTGCTTGGTGTTTACCTCGTTGGAGTCGCCGGGTTTAGGGTTAAGCTTTAATATTTCATTTACCACTGCACGTAATTGTGCCGAGGTCATGTTTAATGATTTTTCAAGCTTATCATAATGCTTACGGGTAAATTCATCCAAATAATGTTCTACCACGTTAATGGCCTTAATTATAATGGGATCATTAGCGTCTTTTTTTCGCAATTGTATTAATAAACATTCCTGCAAACTACGCGCACCAACACCTGCCGGGTCAAAACCTTGTATCACTTTCAGCATATCTTCCACTTCTTCATCCTCGGCCATTACGTTTTGCGAAAATGCAAGGTCATCAGTAAGTGAAGTTATTGGTCGGCGCAAATAGCCATCATCATCAAGGCTGCCTATTATTTGCTTGCCAATCCTGAAATCTTTATCTGATAGGGGTAACATATCTAACTGTGCTTGCAGGCTCTCAAAAAACGAGCTTTGTACAGCAATTGGCATTTCTTTACGTTCTTCCTCATCATCGCCATTTTGGTCATAGCGAGATCCATAATCATTTACATTATCATCCTGTAAATAATCGTCTATGTTAAACTCTTCAGCTTCGCCTCTTTCTTCATCACCGTTAAAAGTTTCCTCATCCGGGTCGCGATCAGGGTATTGCTCTTCAGGCTCATTAAGGTTAGTTAAGCTCAGATCTTCAAGCGCGGGATTTTCTTCCAACTCCTCTTTTATACGGGTGTCTAAAGAAACAGTAGGCACCTGCAACAATTTTATAAATTGTATTTGCTGTGGCGAAAGCTTTTGTAATAGCTTTTGTTGAAGATTTTGTTTTAACATAGTTGGATTGGCCAAAAATACACCAATTAACCTAAATTGAAAAACTTAGTTATGAGTATGTATTACTGATTGTAAATGCAAAAAGATAATTTTTGTTTGGGCGGACATATATTTTTATTAGCTTTATTTAAATCAAAACCTATAAAACATGGCTATTGTAAAAGAATTTAAAGAGTTTGCCATGCGCGGCAACGTTGTTGATCTGGCAGTTGCTGTTGTAATCGGCGGTGCATTTAGCAAAATAGTAAGCTCATTAGTTGATGATATTATAACACCGGCTATACTTACACCTGCACTTAAAGCAGCACATTTAACTAACCTGGCAGAATTGGTTATACCGGGCACCGCTATTAAATATGGCAATTTCTTATCGCAGGTAATATCATTTATTATAGTTGCTATAGCTTTATTTGTTATTGTAAAAGCCATTAATGCTACCAAAAAGAAAGAAGAAGTTGCTCCGCCAGCCCCACCTGTACCAACAAAAGAAGAGGTTTTATTGACAGAAATACGTGATATTTTGGCAAGGCAAAAAGCTTAACCAGCCATTTGCTAAAAAATTTGACAAAGTTTAAAAATTACGCTACATTTGCGCTCTTGTTTTTTAAAACAACGATATAAAAAATAGTCATGAAAAGAACGTTCCAACCTTCTCAAAGAAAAAGAAGAAATAAACACGGTTTCCGTGAGCGCATGTCAACTG
>CAZTAU010000009.1:0-101862 GCA_964611565.1 uncultured Mucilaginibacter sp.
ATACCATTCAGGGTGGTACCAGGCCATTGCCAATGCCGCCGATCCGCCCGAACTGGCACCCATAGCGGCACGTGCATCCGGGTCCTTACTTAATTTCACGTTAAACTTACTTTCTACCATTGGCAGTATCTCGTACTCTACAAACTCGGCAAATACACCGTTCATGGTATCATACTCCAGTCCGCGCTGGCTGCCCTGCGCGTCGCCGCCGCCGTTGCCTATGGATATAGCTATCATTGGCGGCACCTTTTGCTCGGCAATTAAGTTATCCAATACGGTAAACAGCAAATTATCGGGCCCATCCATACCCACAATAAATGGCGCGGCGGTACCGGGTACATATTGTTTAGGCACATATACCGCCATCTGCCGAATATAGGGTGCGGGGTGACTGGTAGTAACATCCAGCTTGGCAGGGTTGTTAGGGTCGGGCGTACCAAAAGTGCCCCTGTCTTTGGCTATGCCGGGGTAAATTTTACTATCGGTTGAGTTAATGGTAAAGCGGTATATGGTTCCTTGCGGCACGGTTTCATTAACTATGCTTTGCGGCGCGGGGGTATGCGTTGGCCCTATTATAAAATTTCCGTTCACATTTGTTGGCGGCAGCGTACCATCCGGCAGTTCAGTTTTTTTTACGTAACCGGGTGTAAGCGGGTCGCGGATGGGAATTGGAGGTGCCTGGGCCACTACAAGGTTAACATTTGCTAACAAAGCCAAAGCAATGCAACTAATTAGCTGAAAAGGTTTCATAATAAGCGGTTTAACTGGGTAATAAATGTAGTGTTTTTGCAAGATATTGCAAATACGACTACTCTAAAACAAAAAAATCCCGCTTGTAAAAGCGGGATCTATATAAAAAGTGAATTGTATTATTTATTTAACGACCGTATCCACTGGGCAATTTTGGTAGCCTCTGCAACGGGTACTTGGGGCATAGGTGCCATAGGTGTCGAATAATCCGGCCAATGCTCAGGCTTCGGGTTTTTGATCAGTGACAATATCTCTGCTACACTGTAATTACGTTTAGCTATCTCGCTATATGGCGGACCAACCACCCTGGTTGTTGCTGCGTGGCAGGCTAAACAGGTATTTTTTTGCAATAATGGTTTTACCTCCTCGTAAGTTGGTGCTTTGGCAACACTAACAGCTACTGCTTTTTTAGCAGTGGTTGATTTGGCGGCTGTTGTAGCTTTTGTGGCGGCGGTTTTAGCCGCAGCTATTTCTTTGCTAATAGCTGCATTTACCGCTTTATTTGCAGATGGTGCCGCGTTTGCCGAATTCCTTCTGCTGATACCTGACCCTGTCAATCTTGTACCTGATGGAATACTGTTCAAAGTATAATAGGCTGTTGGATGCACCAGGCTGTAAAAATGCTCTTTCTCACGCACGCCATCAATGGTAATGGTGTGGATGTATTCCTTACGCATATTGTTTACAATTAAACGCGCTTTTAAGCCATCGTCAGACACTTTAACACCAACTACAGGGCATTTTTCGGTAGCTACCGGCGGACTGCCATATACGCCATGATATTTATAGGTCCACCCTTCAATAGCGTACGATGCCAGATCCTCAGCCGATTTACGGTCGACAGGTTTGGTAAATTCAATTTCAAAGCCATCAGTTTTAGCGCGGATAGCCTTCATTTCAAATGGGATATCGTTATTCCACTCCAAACGTTGTAAACCCATTGTAGCTTCGCCTGCTGAACCCCAACCGCGGTTACTTTCGCCAACAGCTAATGAACCATCTTTTAACCAAGCCAAACGTATCACACCAGAGCTAAAGCCACTACGGAAAGCCATAGCCGCTCCCTGGTATTCACCGTTAACTTTCTCTAAAAATACACGGCTCAACATACTTTGTCCCTGGTCGCCCACTAATAATTGCCCCTCAAACGGACCAAATGAACCTTTAGGTATTTTTACAATTTCGGTATTTGATATACCTAAAATAGCATGCGGCAACCAAACGGCAGGCATTACCAATTCGGGAAATAGTTTTTTCTCGTCCCACTTGGTTTGGTAAACCTCATTTACAATATTTTCGGGTTTAACGGGCCTGCCAGCGGCATTACGCTCAACACGAGGGTTGTTTTTAGCAAAGAACTGCTCTTGCGTAAGTTTAACCGGTGAGTTTGGCTGATTGGTCCATACCAAACTGGCCGGGTGGCCCATAAAGCCGCCTTTAGGCACCTTCATTAAACTGCCCGATCCTACCCAGTCGCCCTGGTTATCAGTGTACCAAAGTTCACCATCAATCATGCTGATTCCTGCTGGCGAGCGCATACCTGCTGCCCATGGTGTCACTTTACCGTCTTTGGTAATATTCAATGCCCAGCCTCTCCATGGTGCCATACTTTTTGGGTGCCACCACTCATCCGGGAAACCCAGATTAAGCGTCACAAAAAAAGTACCGTCAGGGGCTAGTTTAGGGCCAAAGCTATATTCGTGGTAGTTACCGGTAATTGGCCAGGCATATACGGTTTCAAACAGGTCGCCTTTGCCATCGTTATTGGTATCGGTAATTTTGGTTAACTCTCCGCGCTGCGCTACGTATAACGAGCCGCCTACCCACTCGGCGCCCAGCACCTCATGCAAACCTGATGCAAATTTGGTAAATACCGGGGTTAGCGTATGCGGGTTTTTTATCATAAAGATATCGCCACGGCGGGTAGTTGCTGCTAGTGTACCATCAGGCAGGGTACATAAACCGCCTATCTCTAAAATACTTCCGGCAGGCGCAGTAACATTTTTTATTTTAAAGTAATCGTCCTCTTTAGGTGATTCGGCCTGTGCAAAAGCCTGGTTGCCTGCTATTAAAAGGTAAGCAGCAGCCAGCGCAGGTAATAAATTTCTGTATGTTTTGGATATTATATTTTTCATCAACTATCAGCTTAAAAAATAATAGAGTAAGTTAATTTACCTTTAAAAGGGACTATCAGTTCCTGGCCCTCGGCAGATAAGCGAATTACGGGTACTACCCCATCATCTAAACGTATCTGGTAAGCTTTATCGTCAATAGCATACAAAGCCTCGCTAACCTTTACAATTTGCTTAGCTGAAGCTAAACGGGCGTACATACCAGTAGTTGCACCTTGTGCTGTTATTTCGCGTTTTATACCTTCGGCATTAGGTAATACCCTGCTGGCATCGCTCACTTGTGTACCGTAAATTTGGTACATAAATGTAGGCAGGCCGGTATCATCCAGTTTATAGCCGGTTGGTTTGTAACGTGTACCCGCAGTATCCGCAGCCCAAACAGCCTGATCGGTACTTAATTTATTCAGCGTTAATGCCATTTTGCCAAAATAGGTGGCCTTACCACGCACCTTTGATGAACCGTCGCCGCGCTCTATCCACATGCTTGAAGCGTTCAGGAAGTCACCTTTCCACAAGGCTACTATGGCACCTTTATCCATATCGTAAGTGTAATGTACTGTAGTTGGGCTACCCACATTTACACTATGTGTAACCCTGCCGTTTCCGTTAGGCAGATCAATAAAACTGCGCACTATGGTATTCTCCGTAGCGTCAATATACACCGGATCTGGGCGTTTTCTTGGTTGTTGTGCTAATACTGTGGTAACAGTTAGTCCGGCAATAAATACCGTAGCAATAATACTCTTTAATAAATTACGCATAAAGCAACTATAAATTGGTTGTAATATTGGGTTTAAATGTCAAGATAACATTATTGCTAAGCTATAAATATATTTTAATTGATAAAAAAAATTTAGGCGATTTTATCTGCTTTGGATAACTTGCTTTAATAAATAGGAATAAATCACATAATAGCGACCCAATTTGAGTCGACTTAATCATATTTGATATCATCCAAACAATTCTTCCTCCTATGCATTTATATATGCATGATAACCGTAATAGGAATTTTTGCCGACCTTAACCTTGCCGAGCAGGCAAGTGAATACTTACTGGCCAATGAGTTTACTCGGGAAAATGTGGATATACACACACAAGGGACGGGCGAAGCCGAAACCGACCGCGTAGGCAACTTTTTTGGGCACATATTTGATGATAATTACGAGGCTGAACATTATGCTACTTTGGGCCGCAGTGGTACAGTAATTACTGTGCATGCTGTGGATGCCCGCGAAGCGCAGGAAGCCGTTGACGTATTTAATAATCATGGGGCTATTACTGTTGACCTGGATGAACCCGCCAGCAACCGCACCCTGGTTTTAAATAAATTAATTGAGCGTAGTATGCGCCTGCGCGATTAACTATTTCCCTGCGGGGATGGTGAACCAAAAGGTTGAGCCTTTGCCGGCGGTGCTGGCAATACCGACCTCTCCATGGTGCCGCTTTACTATCTCGGCAGATATATACAACCCCAACCCCAGGCCCGAGTAACGCTGCGATACTTCATCTACCCTATAAAACCTGTCGAACAAAAATGGCAGCGTTTCTTTGGGTATGCCTATACCAAAGTCGGTTACAGCTACCTTTATATCATCACTTGTTTTAGCGACATTAATAACCACTTTATCAGCATCAGGAGAATATTTAATGGCGTTGGATATGAGGTTGATTATTACCTGCTCTAACCGGTTCCTGTCGGCATAAACCGTAACCCCTTTGTCGCCCTCTGTAGTAATATGGTGCTTTTCGGATAATATTTGCGAATCCTCACAACAATCTTTTAACAACTCATCTAATTTAAAATGGGTCTTTTTTAACTCAAGCTTACCGGCCTGTATTTTGGTTACTTCCAACAGGTCCTTAATTAAGTCTGTCAGTTTATCAACTTGTTTAATGCCTTTTTGCACAAACAAGTGTAACTTTTTCATTTCGTCCTTACCAGCTACCATTTTCTCAATCATTTGCAGCACGGCTTTAAGACTGGTTATAGGCGTTTTTAGTTCATGGCTAGCTATACTTACAAACTCGTCTTTTTTATTCAGCAGGTCGCGCGTAGCTTCGTCCAATAAGCGCTGCACGGTTATATCCAGCAAGGTCCCTATAAATCTTACAGCAACACCACTTTCGTTAAAATAGGCCCTGCCCTTGGCCTTTAACCATTTTATTTTTGAATTGACAGGCGCAGTGCGAAACTCCAGGTCAAATTCGCCCGAATCTTTATCATTTAAAGTTTCGCGAATGCTACTTTTTACGCGTACCCTATCATCCTCATTTATGGTTTGCAGGAACGTTTCCATGTCAAAAACATCTGATCCTGTTAAGCCAAATATTTCCCTGCAACGCTTATCCCATACAACCTGTTTGATTTGCGGTTCATAATCCCACGTACCCAAGCCTGCAGAATCAACCGCGAATTTTAAACGCTCTTTATTTTCGGCCAGTAAACGCTCAACTTCAGTTAAACCTTCTTCAACTTTGCGCTTATCGGTAATATCCTCTAAGGCCAACAGTATCAGCTTCTCGCCATGAATATTATCAATTTCGCGTGCGTTAACACACATTATTCTTTTGCCAATGCCCGAAAAAATTTGTATAATTTCTATATCTGCCAATGCTTTTTTAGCCGGCAATACATCCTCCAACAGCTTCCTCAATTCAGGGATATCCCATTGGCTATTTTTGATCTCATAAATATAGTTCCCCTCTGCTTCTTCCTCTGTAAGTTTAAATTTTTGATAAAAGCCGCTGGTGGCCCGTTTAACCCTCAAATGCTGGTCGAGGATAATTAAAGGGTCACGTATGGTATTGATAATGCCATCAGCATATAAGCGGGTATTATTTAATTGTTCGTTGCGCTCAAATAACTGCTTGTTTACCGCAAGTATCTCTTCATGTGTGCTTTGTAATTCCTCCCTTGAATTCTCCAACTCATTGTACAGGCTTTGCAGCTTGTCGCTGCCTGCCTCCAATAAGTCATTTACATTCAGTAGTTTTTCATTAGCGGCATCTTGCTCATCTAATATTACGCGTATATCCACGCGCGCCTGCAGCACCTCTTTTTCTAATTGTATTATACGAAGCCTGGAAACTTCTTCTGTTGCTGTCGACATGGGAAATAGATAAAAAATTAGGTTTTTTTAAATATACCTAAAATAAACTGCACGCAGCTTTATATATTTTAACCTGCATTTTTATGGTACCTCCTTATTAACAGCCAACAGTACACAATTAAGTATGTACCTCATCAAACTGCTGCGAGTGATGGGAAGTGCTGTTTTCTACACGCTCCTCAAAATCACTATTCCTGCCCAACAGGGTAAACGTTTCAGCTACAACTTCGGTGGAGTATCGAACTATCCCTTCTTTATCTTCATAGCTGCGGGTTTTGAGCTTCCCCTCTACAAAAACAAGTTTTCCTTTTTTTAATAATTTGACTGCCACATCGGCCAATGTGCGCCACATAATAATTTGGTGCCAGTCGGTTTGTTCAACCTTTACACCATTTTTCTTGATCATCTCTGATGTAGCTAACGCGAAACTGGTTACGCTTACATCTCCTGCTAATTTTCTCAATTCGGGATCACCACCCAAGTGCCCTATTAAGATCACTTTGTTAATTCCTGACATTGTTTTCTGTATTAGTAATAAATTATTACTCAACGGCACATAACTTACAATGTCGCATAGGAGTGGCAATACACTTGATCCTATATATACAATATAAAATAGTCCAAAAAGTTTTAAAAATCTTCACTTAGTTATACTTATAATATAAAATAATAAACAAAACTTGTTACATAGTTAACTGTATTTACTAATACAATAATATATTAACTATGAATAATCCAAGCACATTTGATGAAGTGGCTCTAACCGGGCAAAACGCGGTAATAACCGGTGGCACAACTGGTATAGGCCGGGCAATAGCATTAGCTTTACTACAGCGCGGTGTAAACGTAATTATAACCGGAAAGGATCCGCAGCATATGGAAGATGCACTTGCCGATATGCAAAAAGTGGAAACCAAGGCCAAGTTTAGCGGTGTGTTGAGCAACCTGGCGACCAAAGAAGGCGTAGCTAAAGTTTTTACCGAAACAGATACACAATTTAGCAAGCTGGATATCTTCATCAATAACGCGGGTCTTTCGCACGACTCGGTAATGGAGGGCGACTATGACGATTGGGCCTATGTAATTAACACAAATTTATTAAGCTATATCGCTTGTACGCGCTATGCTTTAGATAAGATGAAGGACCAAAAAGCCGGACATATTATCAATATAGGTTCCATGAGTGCCGAAGGCAAACACAAAGGTGCTTCAGTTTATGTGGCTACTAAATCTGGTATTCGTGGATTTTCGTCCAGCCTGCGTAAGGAAGCAAACGAGATGGGCATAAGGATAACTTTAATAGAACCCGGGAAAACCGGGGCAGATATGCAGGAAATATCGCCCGAAGAACAGCGCGAAAAAATTGAAAAAATGGAAATGCTGAAGGCGGAAGATATTGCCGCGTCGGTATGTTACATTTTAACGCAACCACAACGAACCGATATTGTAGAATTGAAGATAAGGCCAATTTTTGAATTGATATAAATATGAGGTGATAGTATGAGCAAACCAAAATTAATTAAACCCTTTTATCGCCGTAATGGCCTCACTCTATTTTTCCTGGTAATATTTATTATAACCCTTGTCGCGCAGGCAATAACCGGCTGGAAAGACAACAACCTGGAGGTGATAGAAGAAGGCGGGCAAGCTATACCATTTGCAAAATATTTAAGCAGCGGGCATTTTATATCTGCCACTTTTGAGAACTTTCAGAGCGAGTTTTTGCAGATGGCTTTGTATGTACTGGTAACTGTTGGGTTAAGGCAACAGGGATCGGCCGAGTCGAAATCATTTGAAGAGGAAGAAGTGGACCGCGAACCTAAAGCTTCGCCTGATGCGCCGTGGCCGGTGCGAAAAGGCGGCTGGATATTAAAGTTGTATAGTCATTCGTTAACTATATGTTTTTTCCTGCTGTTTATCATCAGTTGGGCCCTGCATTTATATGGCAGCTTAATGGAGCATAATGAACAGCAATTGTTAAAACATAAGCCTATGGACAGCGTATTGGCCTATTTAGGCGAGCCTACGTTTTGGTTCCAAAGTTTTCAAAACTGGCAAAGCGAGTTTATATCGATAGTATCTATCGTATTCCTGACCATTTACCTGCGCCAAAAAGGCTCGCCCGAATCAAAACCTGTGGATGCACCGCATATGCAAACTGGGAAATAAGCCTAGCGTAAATGTTTTAAGCCTTCGTTAATAGTATTTTTAGCCAGGTAGTATAGTTTTTGATCGCCTTTGTTGGCTACCTGTAATACATCACGGCATTCTTGTAAAAACTTTCGGGCAAATTGCCTGTCGTTTGCCAGGATATCTTTGCTGTTATCTATAATATCAGCATACTTAATAGTTTGCGATGCGCCGTTGGTTTTGGCTATACGGTCGCGCTCTTTTGCTTTGCGCTGGTCGCGGTTTAAATGCGGGTAGGCGCTTTTAACATAAACATCTGTTAAATTCTTCACCAATTTCATAGTTTCAGCAGCATTGCCATATCCCATTACCGATTGTAGGAAATCGCTCATCTCCTGCTCGGTTATATCGGTATCTTCCAATACATCATGCAATAAAGCAGCTGCCAATACGGTTAAGCGGCTATCATACTCCCGGCATATCTCCATAACCCTGATAGGGTGTACAATGTACCTATCTGGTGTATACTTCCGCATCTGTTCTCCGTGCGCCTTATCGGCAAATTCCCTTACTTTTTCTAACACATCTTCCATGGATTAAAAACAGTTGGGGGTGGAAAGGGTTTGTGAAATTATATAAGATCACTGTAATGGTGAGCCTGTAGAACCATAGCGAGCAATGGCCACGCGCTTATCCTTTGACAAAGCTCAGGATGACAGCCGCACTTAATTTAACCAAAAAAGCCCGGATAATCACTTATCCGGGCTTAATATAATTTTTGTTGACCTTATTTCTTAGCCGCAACCTTAACGCCTAACAAGTCAAGCATCTTCTCACCATAGCGTGTACCCAATATGCGGTAACCTTCGTTGGTAAAGTGCAGCCTATCACCTTTTGCAGGGGCACCCGCTGATGATATCACATAAGAGTTTGGTATAGTTTGGGGTAGCGTAGCCATAATTTTGTTTATAGCTGCAGTAGCGCCATTCTGGTCGGCGTTTACCGTTTCGCCGGCCAATAGCGGAACATTTTTAGGGTTCAGGTTCAGATCCTTCATCAGGTTATCATAAACAACTTTTACCTTTTTTGTCCAGGTGGTATCACCATTGTTTGATTCTCCCTGGTGCAATAATATGCCTTTTATAACACCCGATTTTTGAGCTAATTTGCCCAGTTCAACTAATCTTGCATACGGGTTGCCATTATACTCTTTTACAATATTTTTCAACCAATCGGCAGTGGTGTTTACGTATGCCTGATAGTTGTCTTTATCAAAAACTTCAATTTTTGCTCCGGCTACTGATACGTTAACAATACCTACACGAACATTTTTAGGTAAGTTGGCAACCAATGTTCTGCCAAAGTAATCGCCCGGATTTAAACCAGTACGACAACGGCTGATAGGCGGCTTAGCGGTGTACCAGTTATCTTTTTTACGGTTCAGGTTATCGCAATCTACTGCTTGCAACACCTGGAAACGGCTATCAACTGTACTATCCTGTGCATCAGCACGGCCATTACCCTCCATATTTGACTGGCCAATGGCTAAAAAAATGTAAAAGTTCTTATCCTGTGCAAAACTCTTCATGCTTAGTATAGTCAGTGCTATACAAGCAACTAATGTAAATTTTAATTTCATGTTTATAATGTGGTTAAAGGTAATTGGTTCCTTTTGATTAGGCTAATATAAAAATTTCAATCGATAACAATAACGGTATCAACATAACATCTTTACTACAAGCTCACCGGCAAAATGATTTTTAAGGTGATTGCCGTTGCCGTGCAGTGTCCAAACCTGGGTAGGTTGCACCTCTTTAATAGCTTGCAGTATGTCGTTCCAGTCTACATGGTCTGATATGAACAGGGTATCGTCCTTATTCACCTGCAAATTTTTCCATCCCGAAGCAAAAAGGCGCTTTACCCCTACTGCTTTAAAATAGCTATCAAAAGTAAATGGGGGTACAATGTATACATATTCCTTTTGCTCTTTCATTAACTTACGGCCATAAACCTGATAGCTGCCCGGCGAATACCCCATCCGTTCATAAATAGCATTAATAGCCATTATACGATGATGCACCAATACTTTTTTTTGTGGGGCATGCTCATTTATCATTTGTATCAACCGCTGGCTTTTACCCAGGCTGTAGGCTCCTAAAAGAATATTGCTTTGTATACCGTTTAGCTTTTTTATTTCTTCAATTGGATCGGGATGTATAATGGCCGGATCAGCAAAGGTACTTTCCGTTATCAATACATCGGCTTTCACCCATTCAATAGGTTCGCAGGTGGCATCAGGCTGTAGCTTATAATCGCCCGTGTAAAGGTATTTTACGCCCCCGTATTCGATTAAAACCTGCGCCGAGCCTAGTATGTGACCCGCTGATATATATTTGATTTGAACGCCTCCCATATTAAATGGCTCGTTGTAGTTAATCTTATTTAAAACCCTGCCCGTGCTTTTGGCATAACGCAGCTGCATAAACTGCAGTGTTGCAGGGGTAGCATATACATTAGTATTACCACTTACGGCGTGGTCTGCATGAGCATGAGATATAACCGCGTTTTTTACCGGCTGCTGGGGGTCAATATAAAAATCGCCGTACTTGCAGTATAAACCGTTGGCATCAAAGGCTAAAAAGTCATCAATAATTGGGGGATTGGTCATTGGTCAGTAGTCATTAGA
Source organism: uncultured Mucilaginibacter sp. (assembly GCA_964611565.1). Taxonomy (GTDB): domain Bacteria; phylum Bacteroidota; class Bacteroidia; order Sphingobacteriales; family Sphingobacteriaceae; genus Mucilaginibacter. The sequence goes on from CAZTAU010000009.1 coordinate 10,809, forward strand.
TTTGGTTGAATTCATATACCAATGACTAATGACCATTGACTAATGACAAAAATTCCTGATGCAACTTCAAAACCTGCGGTATCACCAGTTCCGATTCGTCGTTCCTGATCACATAATCGGCCAGTTGTATTTTTTTCTCTTCGGAAAATTGGCGGGCTTCACGATTCAATACTTCCTGTCGGGTAATGTCATCGCGGTGCATAACACGTTTTATACGCAACTCTAAAGGTGCGGTAACCATTATAGTTTTATCGCAAAATTTGTACGATGAGCTTTCAAACAAAACAGCAGCCTCTTTTAATACATAAGGCACACCGTCTTTTACTTCTTGCCCGGCCCAACTATCAAATGCCCTAAATACAGCAGGATGCACCAACGCGTTTAATTTAGCCAATTGTGTTTCGTCATGAAAAACAATATCGGCTATATGCTTACGGTTCAATGTTCTGTCGTCAAAGTAACTTTGGGCACCAAAGGTTTGCTTTATACCGGCTATCAACACTTCATCAGTAACCATTAAAATTTTAGCGGCATCATCTGCATAAAAAACAGGAATGCCCATCAGTTCAAACAGTTTGCTTACGGTAGTTTTGCCGCTGCCTATATTACCGGTGATACCTATTTTAAGCATTATTTTTTGATGATAAAATCAACGTTCTGCGGTTCAATTTTTACTATCCTGCAAAAATCAGGCAATTGCGTGATCTTAACAGGCAACATTTTATACCCATAGTTTTTCCACATACTCAAATCAGCTTCGGCCTCAAAAAACTCCTCATTCATTCCGACATATTTATTTAAAGCAGTGGTAAAGGTTACCTTAACTTTTTTAGGCAGCAAGTTTACATTATAATAATTGGTGTTATTAACCAGTTTTAAGGGCACTTCAATAGTTTTCTCGGTAAATTCACTTACCGGTATTTTTACCTGTACACTGTTTGGGTATATGCCAATATTACCCTCCTTTACCGGAACTAACTTGATTCTTGTATTGATACTTTCGTTTACATCTTCGGCTTTTAGCGAGTCTGTTTTCCAAGAGGTTATCTTGTCAATTACATTACTGGGCCCGCTTATAGTAACGTACCTTGGTGTGATAATTATATGATCAGACTGTTCAAACTGTTGCTGATATTTTAATTTCATAGACAATTTTACCGGCACACGTTTTACCCTGCGGTGCGAAAAATCAAAATAAAGGGTATCCGGATCAAATGATACAATTTCTTGCGGATATTCTTTACTCCTGTTAATGGCCCTTATTTGTTCGCTTAATAGCAAGTAGTCCTGGTACTCTAATGCGCGCAGATCAACCTTAACAGCGGGGTTCATGCTATTCATTTTTGAGGAGAGCATTTGCCAGCCGGTACCTTTAACCGTAACATCAACTGTATCTGATTGTAAAGAATGAAATGCCCGCTTTTTTGGAGCGTTTTTATAAGCCAATACCTGTTTCACCTTAAAATTATAAGTACGTGAAAAGGTTACTACCAGCCAGGCAACCACAGCAAGCACCAGGCAGGTAACAAATACCGATACCCGCCTCTTTTCTGTCGCTGATAGTTTTATTATTGGCATTTTTTTTTGTTAAAAGCTGAAAGCTGAAAGCGAAAAGCTCTATATAGTAACTTCCTCTTTCAGCTTTTCGCTTTGTGCTTTAAGCCTTAAGCTTTATTTAGCGGCCACCGGAGGCGTATTTAACGGTTTTGAAGCATCTAACGATATAGCAGATTTATCAAAACGTATTTTACCACCACCCTCTGTTTCAATTAAAAAAGTAGTATCGGCAACTTCGGCTATACGGCCGTGCATACCTGCTGTGGTAATAATTTTGTCGCCTTTTTTTAGTTCTTCAGTAAATTTCTTCTGATCTTTTTGCTTTTTTAATTGCGGGCGTATCATAAAGAAATAAAATACCAGTGCAATTAAGCCATACATAATTAACATACGGCTATCAAAGCCACCGGCTTGCAGTAAAATAGTTGCTATCATTTTTGTTTAATTTATTTTGTAAGTACCTCGCCAACCAAATGCACTACATTTTGCGCGGGGCTGGTATTTGCGGTAACGGTAATTTGTTTATCCTGTAAACCTTCCTTGTTGGCGCTATCAAAAGTAACCTTTATTTTGCCACCCTGGCCCGGTTGTACCGGTGCCTTTGGCCACTCGGGTACGGTACAACCGCATGATGCTGTAGCTGTAGTAATTATTAATGGCGATTGTCCTGTATTAGTAAACTTAAACTCATATGTAACCTTATCGCCCGCCTTTACCTTGCCAAAATCATGGCTTTCAAACTCAAATTTCATTACCGGGGCATTGGCATTTACAGTAGTTGTGCCGTCAGTACTTGCACCATCGGTTGATTTAGTTTGGTTGCAAGCCACTAAGGTGGTTCCTGCTAATAATAAACCTAAAAACAGCTTTTTCATTTTAATTATTCAATTAATCCTCTGCCTATTTTTACAATTTTGTTTTGAGCTTTTAACTCTATCAAAATCTTGTCTAATATACCGTTTATAAACGAATTACTTTTTGGGGTACTAAACTCTTTAGATATCTCCAGGTACTCGTTAATAGTTACTTTAACCGGGATGGAATTGAACTTTAAAAACTCGGCCAAAGCCATTTTCATCAGCAATGTATCCATCATGGCAATGCGCTCCGGCTCCCAATTTTGTGTTTTAGCGCCAATTAATTCCTGGAACTCCTCATCATACCGTATGGTATTTTGAAACAGGCTGATTATAAATTCCCTGTCCTCAACCCAATTTCCGGTTACCTCGGCCAGTTCATTCTTGCTGTAATCATCATCTGATGCGAAGTTTTTAAAAGTTTTTGCTATTAGCGCTTGCAGCACATCCTTATCAACCGGCCACACAATAAACATATCCTCAAAAACCTGGTCGGCCAATGATGATTTTAATATTACTTTTTTGAATATGAATTTAATAATATCCTTATCTGTGTGAATGTTGTCATCCTTCTTCTGCAGGTAATCTGCATACTCAGGCGATGATTTTAAGATAGTGAACAGTGTTTTTGTCAGTTCGGGCTCAAACGTCCATGATACTTTATACTTTTTTAGCGCGGCTAAAAAATCTTTGTTTTGGTTAAGCGATAAAACAAAGCGGTTGGTTAAAATTTTAAGGTCGGCATTCAGGTCCTCGGCTGTGGGCAAATGCTTGTTGGCCCTTTCGGTAGCATCTATTTCGGCATAGCCTACCACTTCTGATATTAATGAAAGCATCCAGATATACATCTCAAATACCTTATCAATACTTTGCAATAAATTTTTTTCGTGTACTTTTAAATCACGCACATCCGACTGATGGTACGCATACAACGATTGTAATACTTTTACTCTTAAGTGCCTTCTGTTTAACATTAGTAAGAACGATTTTGGGATAAACTCCCGGGTTTGTGATATTGTTGTTAATAGGATGATTTTACTTTATTAATAGCTGCAATACGTTTTTCGGCAATTTTGTTTGCCGCCTCTATGGTAGAAATGCTTTCGGCCTTAGAAAGTTTTAAAATATTGCGTGTTGCTTCATAAATATTTTCGGTCAACTGCAACGAACGCTTTTTGCTGAAGCCCATCAATTCTGAATAGCAATTAATTACACCTCCGGCATTTATTACGTAATCTGGTGCAAATAAGATGCCTTTATCAGCCAGCATTTGTCCATGCAGGGCTTCATCTTCTAACTGATTATTGGCCGACCCTGCTATGATACCGCATTTAAGTTTTTTGATAGTTTGTGTATTTATTGTACCACCTAACGCGCATGGCGAATAAATGTCAGCATCTATATCAAAAATATCTTTATTAGTTACTGCCTCGGCACCATACTTTTTTGATACCTGGCGGGTACGTTCCTCGTTAATATCGCTTATATAAACCTTAACGTTCTCATCGCGCAATAATTTTACCAGGTGCTCGCCCACGTGGCCTATACCTTGTACAATAACTGCTTTACCTGTTAAGCTATCCGTACCAAAAAGCTCTTTTACAGATGCTTTTATCCCCATAAAAACACCCATTGCTGCAATTGGTGCCGGGTCGCCGCTGCCGCCTATGGTTTCTGGTAAACCGGCTACATGCTCAGTTTCCATGCGGATGTATTCCATATCCTTAAGGTTAGTACCTACATCTTCGCCTGCAATAAACTCGCCGTTCAGGTTTTTAACAAAGCGGCCAAATTTGCGCATCAGCGCCTCGGTTTTGCTTTTATGCGAATCGCCAATAATAACCGCGCTGCCACCACCCAAATTAAGGCCGGATATAGCCGCTTTGTAAGTCATACTTCGCGATAAGCGTAAAACATCCTGCAAAGCATCCTGCTCGGTTTTATAGGTCCACATACGTACACCGCCTAAAGCTGGGCCCAATGTGGTATCATGTATAGCAATAATGGCTTTTAACCCGGTATCAGGATCGCTGCAATAAACAACTTTTTTATGCCCAAATGCGCCCAGTTGGTTAAATATAGAATCGGTGGCGGTTGAGATCGGCATGGAGTGTTTTAAGGTACGCCAAAAGTAGCTATTTTTTTATTGCGACAAAGCATTTACATTAAAAAACCAATGCGTTTAGCTTATACCACGTAGTAATTGCTTTATATTTGGCTATGCATTTGATTGCCCAAACCAACCGAATAACCATTCGCGAATTTTTACCTGAAGAACTGGAAACTTATTTGGAGCATGTCATGGATGACAAAGTTGGTCGCTATATATCAAAAAAAACCAGGGAAGAACGCGCCGTGATATTTAACAACGCTATTGTTAAATACTCGGAAACAAAAAACTATGGTATATGGGGAATGTTTAACAATAATGATAATGAATTTATTGGCAGTTGCTTGTTGCGCCCATTTGAAAATGACCCAACCATATTAGAGCTAGGCTATACTTTGGAGCCTAAGTTTTGGGGACAAGGCCTTGCTACAGAAATGGTTAAAACCATTACCCATTATGGCTTGGCTAATACATCTGTAAAAAACATTGTGGCCTGCACCGATATACCCAACATTGCATCGCAGCGGGTGTTGTTAAAAACGGGATTTAAACAGCAGGAAAATTCTAACATATACGGTGTAGAACTGGCTTTTTTTAGATTATCGCGGTAAAGCTTTTTACTGTATTTTTGTTTCCAACCAAAATGAAGGACCTCGCATACCTCAATAAATATTTAATTAAATACAGGCGTTACCTAATACCTGGTATACTTTTTATAATTATATCCAACGTATTTGCTGTATTACCTGCCCAGGTAATCCGCTTAGCTTTTGATTTGGTGACCGAGAATATGTCCCTTTACCACCAGTTTGCCGGCTTTAACAGGCAGGAAATTATTTACGATATTTTTGGTGCAAGCCTGTTGCTTTTTGGATCGTTAGTATTGGTTTTGGCCCTAATAAGCGGCGTGTTTACTTTTTTCACAAGGCAAACTATCATCCTCATGTCGCGGCATATTGAGTATGACCTAAAGAACGAAATATATAATCATTACCAAATATTATCGCTGGCCTTTTATCGTCGCCATAACACCGGCGACCTGATGAATCGCGCTACCGAGGACGTGAGCCGTGTACGTATGTACCTGGGACCGGGCATTATGTATACCCTTAATACCGTAACGCGTTTTATATTGGTAATTAGTTTTATGCTGGTAATTAATTTACGGCTGACCTTTTATTGCATTTTACCCTTACCTATTTTATCATTACTTATTTATTACGTAAACAATATCATCAATTATCGCAGCGAAAAAATACAGGAGCGCTTGTCGGGCTTGTCAAGCTTTGTGCAGGAAAATTTTTCAGGTATACGCATCATCAAATCTTATGTAAGGGAGGCCCAACTGCGTCAAAAATTTGCCACCGAAAGCGATAACTATAAAACCCACTCCATGGCCCTGGTACGCGTGCAGGCATGGTTTTTCCCGTTAATGCTACTGTTAGTGGGCTTAAGTAATATCATCATTATATACATTGGTGGTGTAGAGGTGATGAAAGGTAATATTACTACGGGCAATATTGCCGAGTTTTTGGTTTATTTAAGCCAATTAACCTTCCCGGTAATGGCCTTGGGTTGGGTCACTTCCCTTATACAACGTGCGGCGGCATCACAAAAACGTATCAATGAGTTTTTACATGAGCAGCCGGAGATAATTTCGCCCAATGTACCTATACAACCCATCAACGGCAATATTGAATTTAATAATGTATCTTTCATTTATCCCGATACAGGCATACAGGCATTAAAGAACATATCGTTTTCAGCAAAAGCGGGCGAAATGGTGGCTATTATAGGGCGCACCGGTTCGGGCAAATCAACCCTGGCCAATTTGTTGATGCGGATGTATGATACTACAGGGGGTGAAATTTTGATAGATGGAAAATCTATTAGTCAACTAAATTTAGAAGGCTATCGTGCGCAGGTAGGTGTAGTTCCACAGGAGGTTTTCTTATTCTCAGATACCATTGCCCATAATATTGCTTTTAGTGCCGATGTACTGGATATGCCTGCCATTGAGCAGGCCGCTAAAGATGCCGCGGTATATAAAAATATTAAAGAGCTGCCTAACGGTTTTGAAACTATAATAGGCGAACGTGGCGTGACTTTATCGGGCGGACAAAAGCAGCGTGTGTCCATAGCACGCGCTATTGCTAAACATCCGCAAATATTAATTTTTGATGATTGCCTCTCGGCAGTTGATACACGTACCGAGGAAGAAATATTAAACAATTTGGGCCGGGTAATGCAAGGCAAAACCAGCATTATTATAGCGCACCGCATATCCACTATAAAAAATGCCGATAAAATTTTAGTGATTGATAATGGAGAGATAGTTGAACAAGGAAACCACGACTTTTTAATGCAGCAACGAGGTAATTATTTTGAATTATACGAAAAGCAGCTGCTTGAAGAAGAAGAAAATGCCTGAAACTGTGGTTAATATCTTAATTAATATTAAAATGTGTTAAAAAACATGAATAATATTTGTTTTAATACTTGCAGTTTGAAAATTTATTTATATTTATGCCAATCAAACTAAATTACAACACTATTTAAATATGGGAGATTTTGACAATAGAGAGCGCGAAGAGGTTTTTTCTAAAAAAGTAAGAGCGGGAAAACGCACTTATTTTTTTGATGTAAAGGCCACCAGATCAAACGATTATTATGTTACTATTACCGAGAGCAAAAAACGTTTGGAAGATGGGGTTTTTATTAAGCACAAAATATTTTTATACAAAGAAGATTTTGAAAAATTTGCGGAAGGATTAATGGGAACCATTGATTACATTAAAGAGCATCAAGAAGTAGTTGAAAAACGCTACGAATATGATGGCCAGGAAGCGGCTCCTATAGCTAAAACCGCCGACGAAGATTTCTCTTTCGAAATATAAACACTAATCAAACCCAAAACTTATTATAAACCTAAAAACCCGCCTAAAGCGGGTTTTTTTATGCGGTATTGTTAAATATTATTGCGGCATAACGGGCATGCTTGAAAACAGGGCGATCATCCCTATTATTTGTAATGCATATATACAAAGCATTACTATGGTTACTATGCCAGCCAGTTTAAAAAATGATTTTAATTTACCTAAAGCTTCGGTAATCTCTTCTTTATCGGCTAAAGCTATGCCCCTTTTTGCTTTTCTGGCAAAGTGATACAGGTAAAACGGGAAGAAAAAGTAAAGCACATCAACTAATATAAATATTACACTTAAAAATGTGCCCACACCTGTCGGCATCTGATTATATACTGGTGATATACGCCCCAAAAATGTAAATATAAAGCCGATAAAAAAGGCCATTAGCAAAAATAAGCCGCACATAATAAAACCCACGATGCTTAAAAAGCTTGCCCATTTGGCGGTTTCATGTAAATAATGCTGTGCCTCGCCTGTTAAAAGTATTCCTTTTGGTTTGCCGTTGTCAAGTGGGTCTGTAGTTTCTGTTGATTCCATTAAATTGTTATTAATAGTTTATATAAATATATAAACTATTAATAACTAAACAATTCAAGTTATTTTCAGAGGATATTTTGCATCAGCATTAAAGCTATGCTAAAGTAGATGATCAACCCGGTTACATCAACCAGTGTAGCTACAAACGGCGCCGATGAGGTTGCAGGGTCGGCACCCAGTTTTTTTAATATTAAAGGCAGCATGGAACCCATTAATGATCCCCATAACACTACCCCCACTAAGGAAAACCCTACGGTGAGTGCTAAATATATCCAATGCGGGCCATATACATCTGTAAATTCGGTTGATACAGCTATACGCAAAAACCCTATTATACCCAGGGTTAGCCCCAAAAGTAAACCGGAAATAATTTCGCGGCGCATAACCCGCCACCAATCTTCAATAGTGACTTCGCCAAGCGCCATGGCTTGTATAATAAGCGTTGATGCCTGCGAACCTGTATTACCACCTGCCGATATGATCAACGGGATAAATAATGCCAGTATAACCGCTTTTTCCAGTTCGTGCTGAAAATAGCCCATAGCAACGGTGGTCAGCATTTCGCCTAATAATAAAATGATGAGCCACCCTACCCTTTTTTTAACCAAGGTAAGCAGGTTAATATCCAAATAAGGCTCGTTTAACGCCTGGGTACCACCAATTTTTTGAATATCCTCGGTGTACTCTTCGTTGGCTATCCAAAGAATATCATCTACGGTTACAATACCCAGCAATATATTTTCATCATCCGTAACCGGTAAAGCCACCCGGTTATTCATCCTGAACACGTTAATGGCTTCCTCCTGCGGATCGGTAGCTTTTAATGATATTAGCCTGCCATCCATCAGCTGGCTTACTTTGGTATCCGGGTCAACCAATAATATCTCGCGGATACGAATATCATCCAATAACACCCCTTTATCCCCCAAAACATATATTACATCAATAGTTTCGGAGTTTTTACCAAACTGGCGTATGTGGGTAAGTACCCTGTTTACATCCCAGCTTTTTTTAACGGCAATGTAATCAGGCGTCATTAAACGGCCAACACTGTCTTCTTTGTAACCCAATAAGGATAAAGCTTCTTTCCGGTCGGCTGGCGAAAGGTGCAGAATTAATGCCTTTACCGCGTCGCCATGCAACTCGCCAAATAGCGCGGTACGGTCATCGGGCGGCAGTTCATTAACAATCTCAGAAAGTTTATTACCCGGAAGTTTTTTGATTATACGCTCCTGCGTAGGAAAATCCAATATGCGGAAAACATTTACCGCGCGGTTGATGGAAAGAGTATTTATAAATAGCGGGCCATGCTCCGGAAGTTCACTTATCAGCTCTTCAACGTCTGATATGTTTAGGTTGTTCAAATACTCCTGTAGTTGGGTGGTATCTTCCTGCTCCAGTAACGATTCTATTTGTTCAACCATTTCTTCCATATAAGCGCCGCGTTTACATATTTTGCCAATTCTGTTACCTCACGCAAAAGTCGTTTATTTTTTCAAATTATAAGGCAGTATTTTCTGTTATCTTTGCGAACTTTTTGTCGATAGTCCATAGGCCATGGTCAATGGTGAATATCCCGTTAAACTATTGCCCATGGACCATCGACTATGGACTTTTTAAATACAATACATGGCTTTACAATGTGGTATAGTAGGTTTACCAAACGTGGGTAAATCAACTCTTTTTAATTGCTTATCAAACGCCAAGGCACAGGCGGCAAACTTTCCGTTTTGTACTATTGAACCCAATGTGGGTGTAATTACCGTTCCGGATGAACGGCTTGCTAAACTGACCGAACTGGTGCAGCCCAAATCAATTGTACCAAATACAATAGAGATAGTGGATATTGCCGGCCTGGTAAAAGGTGCCAGCAAAGGCGAGGGTTTAGGCAACCAGTTTTTGGGTAACATACGCACCACCAACGCTATACTGCATGTGTTGCGCTGTTTTGATAATGATAACGTAATACACGTTGACGGCAGCGTTGACCCCATACGCGATAAAGAAATTATTGATACCGAATTACAGTTAAAGGATCTGGACTCGATAGAAAAAAAAATACAGAAGGTAGAGAAAATGGCCAAAACCGGCGGCGATAAGGATGCTAAAAAAACCTTTGAGGTGCTAACGGTTTTAAAAGCGCATTTGCTGGGAGGTAAATCTGCACGTACCGCCCCTGTTGCCGAAGAGGATAAAGAGTACTTTGCCGACTTGCAGTTATTGACTGCAAAGCCCGTACTATATGTTTGCAATGTAGACGAAGCCGCGGTAAACACCGGCAATGCCTATGTAGAGAAAGTAAAGGCTGTAGCTAAAGAGGAAAATGCCGGTGTATTGGTGATATCTGCACAGATAGAAGCCGAGATTGCCGAACTGGAAAGCTTTGAAGAGCGCCAAATGTTTTTGGATGATATGGGTTTAACCGAATCGGGCGTAAATAAGCTAATTAAAGAAGCTTATAAACTACTTAACCTGGCTACCTACTTTACTGCCGGTGTACAGGAAGTACGCGCGTGGACCATTACGCAAGGCTTTACCGCCCCGCAAGCAGCAGGCGTAATCCATACCGATTTTGAAAAAGGCTTTATACGTGCCGAGGTTATTAAATATGCTGATTTTGTAAAATACGGCTCAGAAGCGGCTTGTAAAGAAGCAGGCAAGCTAGGTGTTGAAGGCAAGACCTACATTGTAGAAGATGGCGATATAATGCACTTCCGTTTCAATGTTTAACTTTAAACGAATACTTATAAAAAAGGCCTTGCTTTACAGCGAGGCCTTTTTAAATTATAGGTACTAAGGTTTAGGGTTTGCGTAAATATATTTTACCATAGGTCGAGGTAAATTTATAACTCGGCCCTTTGCCCGGCTCGGCGGTTATTGAATTGTAGAAATTTCGCTCGGTATGCTCAGTAAGGTTAAGGTCGAGGTTGGTATATAGCTGCCCATAATTGGTGGTAGCCTGTAACTTGCCAGTGTTTACCGCAGCAATAGTAGCATCAATACCACCATAAGTAGCATCTACCGTTATTGGGGCATTAAAATTGGTCAGTTCAACAATACCATAAACAGCCTTAAGATTGCTTATAACAGATACCGGAACTTTGACCTCGACCATAACATTAATATCTGTTCCTTCGTTTAATACAGTTATACCCGATTTGTCTTTCCTGGCTTCAAGATACTCATCTTTTGACCGGTATATGGTTGTTTTGCCATTACGAATTATGGTATAGTGTCGAGGCAGTTTATCCATATCTTTAATATGGCTGCTTATGGTTAATACACCTTCTTTAGTATCGCTTAGCAGTTCAAACGCGTCGTTATTCTCGTTATCATTAATGTTTACATGTGATGTTACCGACACTTCATCTTTATCCCAGGTACTTACCTTTACTTTAGGATAATCAAACTTAAAATTTACCTGCTGGCCACGGGCAACAGCAAACGTTTTTGTGGTGACTGTTTGCGCATAGCTACCCAAACTTAGGGCAAAGCAAATGCCTATGAATAATATTTTCATGTTAAAAAGCTTTAAATAAATATTGATTTGCTGTTATTTACTTCTTTCGCAGGTATATTTTACCATACTCGGCGTTGAGCTTTAGCTGAAAGCCCCCGCCGTTAAGTTTACCATTAACCACGCTACCGCCATAGCTTATCATATTATCTTCGCCTGCTTTTTTCTCAACAACGATCTTTAGATCTGAAGATGCCAGGATGGTTCCGTGCTTGGCACTTAATTTAACATCAGCAGCGGTAGTTACAGGTATTGTCACATCAACTGATGAATGGATAGAAGCTATAGATATAGGTCCCTTGATCCGGTCAGAAAATTTGGCATCAACCGAGCCATATAAAGCATTAATAGTAACAGGTCCGCTAACATTATCCAACTCCACTTTGTTGTGATCTGTCGTCGATTCTATCTCGCTCTCAATGTTTCTGAAAATCACCTTGCCGGCATACATCGAGCTTTTATATGCATATGAAATAGTTATGCCTTTGGGCACCATTATTTTTATCGCCAAATTGCCTGCTGTTACCGGTACCACATCTATCGTGGTGCCTTTATCAAGTACACTAATACCCAAACCGGTATTGTCTACATTTCCGGCGCCATTAATAGCGTGTAGTCCTTTGGCCCGCGGATCCTCTTCCTGCATTTTCTTTTCTGACTTAAAGACTATCTCATTACCATCGTACCCTTCAATAGTTACCGATGGTATTTGAATATTAAGTTTGCCACTTGCCTTGCTTATTTTATACTCTTGTGCCTGGGTGCTTACTATAGCAGCAAGGCTAATAATGGTTAAGATGATATATTTTTTCATTTTCTTGAATTTTTAATTTATGTGATCATTTGGTTTATAAAAAACCTCGCGGCGTTCCGTCATGCATGCCCGGTCGGCTTTGGGGTGGTGTAAGCTTTTTATGTTGAACTTAGGCGAAACATATTTGAGTAAGCGCAATCTCTAACCTCTTTTACATTGTTTTCGTCTGCTGCAAGTTTTTCTAACTCTGTCATAATACCTGATGCCCGCATACGTGTCAACAGTTCTATCAATGCTATTTGTACAACAGGCTCTTTTTGTTTTTTAAGTGATCGCACCAGCGTTTTGCGTACATTATCTTCCCGATAAAAGCGGGCAAGGCCATCCAAGGCCGCCAAACGTACATTAGCGTTAGGATCGGAATTTAAGGTATTTACTAACGCATTAACTACATCAGAACCTGTATTTTTTAACTGCTCTATCTTTGCAACCGCATTAATACGGGTTGCCGGCGATCGCATATCATTTAATCCAGCTAATACAAACTGTTTCTCTTTAGCACTCGCCATTAAGGCCCGTTTGCGTATTTCCAAATCAGCATCTATTGCTTTATATGCTTTAGATATCGCGGGTGCTTTAAGCACTGTCATTGGTTCCGTTTCAACATTTTGTAGCTTCGGTTTAACAATTACCTTAACTACTTGCTCATTCTGCTGTTTTGGGCGGTTAAATAATATCCAGCATATACTAGCTCCTACAATTAAAACCACACTGGCTGCAACCAACCGCAACACGCGAAACGATATGACAATGCCCTTTGGCTTTTGCGGTTCAAGCTTTATTGTCTGCATATGCTCCAACACACGGTTAAGTACAGCCGGATCAGGCATTTCTTTATCAAAGCCCTCGCGGTTATGACCTATAAACTTCTCCAATTCGTTCATCATGATTTTCTCCCTTGCTTAATATCTGTAATATCTTTTGCCTGGCTCTATGGTATTGCACCCGTACGGTACCTTCCTCTATTCCAAGCATTTCTGCAATTTCTTTTTGCGGTATATTTTCTAACGCTACCAGGTTAAAAATCGTCCGGTAATTTCCGGGCAATGCTTCAACCGCTTTACTTATTTTATCTATTGTAAATTCAATTTCCGTTTCGTCAATAGGTTCTTCATCGCTAATAGTATCATCCATCCAAACAGGTTCCAACTCTACCAGCTTTAGTTTACGCTTTCGTATCAGGTCAACCGCTTTATTTATAGCTATACGTTTTACCCAGGGCCTAAAGCCCACGGTATTATTAAACTTACTAATACCATCAAAAGCAGCCACAAAACTATCCTGCAGAATATCCTCGGCTTCGCCGGTGTGTACCAGTAACCGTACTATGGTATTATACACCGCTGCTGCATTATCATTGTACAGCGTGGTATAAGCCGCCGGATCGCCTTGTTTACACCTATGAATTAATTCTTCCTGTTTATTCATTGAGCCATAGCGCCGGGCGCCTGTTTCTTTCTGCTTTATACTACCTTATCGTAAACATCCCGATAACGTTACAGGAAAATTAAGTTTTATTTTAAAATATTTTATGGGGATGTTGCTTAATGTCTGGAACGACAAGTTAAGGTATGGGCAATTTATATATATTTGCTTCTATTATTGCTCCCGTAGTTCAATGGATAGAATTATGGTTTCCGGTACCATCGATATGAGTTCGAATCTCGTCGGGAGCACAAATGCCGATAGCTACAATAGTTATCGGCATTTTTATCTTAAAAACCCCTAAAATTCGGCCTACTTATTAATGGCGAAAACGACCATGGTATAGAGCTTAAGATGATGAGCAGCGCTACGGTAAACCAAATAGCCATGGTTTTAAACTTTTCACGGTCGGTGGTTTGGCGTTTGGCTTTTATTGAGCCTATGGTTATAACCGTTATACCTATCAGCATCATGGTAATATGTTCCATCCCAAAAAAGCGGATAACCCTTTCGTGCACGGCGGTGCCAAAATTATGCAGAAAGTAATCCACTATCGGACTTACAAAATATAATGCTATACCCAGCAATAACTGTATATGCGCTATAGTAGCGGTGGTGTGCCTAATGATATCGTCCGACTTTAACCAAGGCTTATTGAACAGCCAACCGCGGTAACTATTAATTATGGCATAAAGCAAGCTGGTTAGCACCAGCCAGCGGGTGAGTGAGTGTAAGGTTAATAAGGTTAAGTACATAATGGGTTAGACGAATATCTGTCTAAAAGATTTTAAAAAAAATGATTTTTTAAGCGATTAATCGAAATATCTCAAATTATTTGCAACCTTTTATATTTTAGTACGACTATTATCACGATATGAAACCAAAACTATTATTACGTATTGCCAGCGGTATAATGCTGCTGCATACACTAGGGCACACCATGGGTGCATTGGGGTGGAAAGACGCACCTAACGCAGCTGTTAAACAAGTTATTGATAGGATGCAAACTACCCATTTTGACTTTATGGGCCGTTCATCAACCTTAGCTAACTTTTATGCGGGATATGGGTATATTATGATAGGCGTATTGCTATTCATCAGCATACTTCTATGGCAATTATCTACCAACTCAATCCGATCAATAGTTCTATCACTCGGTATATTACTATTGTTTATGGCAGTGCTGGAGTACATCTATTTCTTCCCCATGGCGGCGGCATTTTCGTTATTGGCAGGTTTAGCTACACTAATTGCCGGATCAAAATCTTCAAATGCAGGCTAATTTACCTGCATCATCATTATTTCGCTAAACGGATAACCGCTAAAACGTGTCAAAAAAAGCCGCCCCGAATACCGGGGCGGCTTTTACACACACAATACTAATTTAATAAGTGCTCCATTGCGCCACACCCTTTGGTTCGGCTTTTTTAACTTCTTCGCTTTTTAGCTTACTCATTTCCTTGTCTAGCTTTTCTGTTTCAGCCAGCGCTTTATCCATCTCTTTTGGTTGGATGGTTTGGCCCTCGGTTTCCCTTACGTAAGCTATTGGGTTTTCGATGTAAACAAAGTCTTTACCCATGCCTTTAATTTCACCTTCGTTCCACGGGCCGCGTACGGTTCCGTCTGAAAGGTTATAAGCTTGCTGCAAAAATCTTGGGTCAGCAGCTAACACCGCGGGCGGGAAGTTGGGTTGTATGCTATCCAGCGCGGCTTCAAACATTTTATAGTGGGTAACCTCCCTGGTCATCAGGAATGATAGTGTGTCATGAATATAAGGGTCATCGGTAAACTTCATTAAATGCTCATACACCAATTTAGCGCGCGATTCTGACGCCAAATTGCTGCGCAGATCGACAGTCAAATCGCCATTTGAATTAACGTACGAGGCACACCACGGTACGCCTTGGCTATTACGTGGTGTTGGCCCGCCACCGGTAATGATCGGAAATTGCGGGTTCGCAGAAAGCGCAGCGTGTATCACACTTTCCTTTTCGGCTTTACCATTCATGGCAACCATGATCTCGCTTTGCTCGGCAGCATCCTTTAATTCGCCGTTAACTCCTTTTAACAACATTTGAATAGTAGCACCCACTATTTCCAGGTGACTAAATTCTTCCGTAGCGATATCCATCAGCATATCGTACTTATCGGGATGTGGTTGCTTGGCGCCAAAGGCTTGTGTAAAATACTGCATCGCGGCAGCCAGTTCGCCGTTTTCGCCGCCAAATTGTTCTAATAATAAGTTAGCAAAACGCGGATCGGGACGTGATACCCGGGCATTAAATTGTAGTTCTTTTACGTGGTGAAACATAACAGTAATTTTTAGTTGGTAAATGAATTAATTGAGGAAGCAGCCTTGTTAGAATGGGATATCGCCTGTTAATACAACTAAAAGAAATAGCTAATGTTTCATCTATAAAGAAATAATTTTAATTATAAATACATGAAATTACGCTCAAACAATTAGATCAATTTGCCTGCATCATCATTTTATTTTGAGGCACTGCCTTGTTACTACGGTGTGGTGCACCATAACGCTTGACGCTTAGCTTAGCTTTTTTATCGGGACCAATGGTTACTTTAAACAATAGGTCGTAATCCTCATCATCCAGTGTATCAAAAGGTTTTGTTGCGCCAAATGCCTGCACAGTTGGTATAATGGTGTTAGAGTGGCCTACCACCAATACATTCTTACCTGCATATTCCTGCAATACCTGTTTAGCAAATACGGGCAGATCTGACGGGTTATAGGTTTTCACTTCGCTTAACCCGGCTTTTTTTAATGTGGATTCGCCGGTTTGTGTGGTACGTTTATAGGGTGTAGCAAATACTGCTGCTATTTTTTGGCGCTTAAGCTGTTTGGCCAAAGCCGCGGCTCTTGCCCTGCCCTCGGGTGTCAGGTCCGGGTCGTTTGCAGGTGTGGTTGCTTTTTCGGCATGGCGCACTACCCAAACGGTAGTGGTTTGGGCAAAGGTTTGGCAGCTGATGAACAGCAATAGTATCAGCGATATATTTTTTAAACTATTCATCTTTTGGCTCCCATAATTCAATAATGTTTCCTTCGGGGTCAAGTATGTGGATAAACTTGCCATAATCATATTCCGCAATCTCATCAACTATGGTTACGTTTTCCTTTTTTAATTCTTCTACTAATGCAGCAATATCCGCCACCCGGTAATTGATCATAAACGGCTTGGTAGATGGGTCAAAATATCTGGTATCCTCGCCAAACGTACACCATGAAGTGGAGCCCTTTTTTTGGAGGTCGTCGGCCTGATTCCATTCAAAAGTTGCTCCGTAGTCGGTTGTTGGTAAACCCAAATTTTTCGCGTACCATTCGTTCATCGCTTTTGGGTTCTTGCTTTTAAAGAATACTCCCCCTATACCTGTTACTTTTTTCATGAAATTAGCTTTAAAGCCAATTTCCATTAAATAATTTACATTATCAAATGTTAACTGATGTCGTAATTTATCAAAGCAGCAATAAGCAAAGCACCTGCTATAAATTCGGGCAGTAAACGTAACGGACTTAAACCCGTCCATGTTTTTACAATGGCCTTAAGTTTTGCGGCTTCTACCTTTTCGGGCTGCATAATGTATTTGATCATCACGGGGATAAAGTAGCTAAATGTTATAACCCTACTGATGAAAATAATAATCGCGGCAGCAAACCAATAATCATGCGCAGGACCGGTGTATTTATAAGCCATTACTATATTGATTATAGAAAGTAAAACCTGAGTAGGCGATATCAATGGCCAAAACCTTTTCCCGGCATTCATTTGGCCTGACGATTCCAGTTTAGCGCGTATGGTATTGGGGTCGACATCATGTTTCCAATTAGGGTAAATAACCAATGTTTCGTAAAGACCTCCACCTAAACTTAATGTGATGGTTAATAGCAGCAGTAATATTAAAATCAAGTCTATCATGCCGCAAATTTGAAAGGAATCAGCTTTTAAAACATAGACTATCGGTTAACCACTTACTTTTTGCGGTTAGGTTGGGTAAACAATCGGCGAAAGTGATTTATAATAAGTTAACCTGTAATACATCAAGGCATAATGTTGTACTGCTATATTGCGCTATTTACATATAAAACCCTTTGGCCTGGATATACATCATCATTGCCGCGTTATTTGAAGCCGCATGGACCTACTGCGTTAAATTTTTTAAGCTGAGCGATTTTAAACTGCTTACCTGGGACAACTTTTATACCCTACAAGGCATTACCATACTCACCCCTATTAACGGTTATTTGGTATTTGGTTTACTAAATGCCTGGTTCTTTTCTATGGCTATTAAAATTATCCCAACCGGTATGGCCTTTGCCGCCTGGACAGGTGCCAGCATCATTGTATTAAAACTTTGTGATGTGCTATTTTTTAAAGAAGCCATTACCTTACCCGAAATGCTTTTCATTACCATGATAATGGGCGGTATTATGGGGCTAAAGTTTTATGCTGCATAACTCTCAAAAACAATAATATACTGTACCTGTTCATTTTACATGGACAAGTTCATCGTAAAAAAGAGCATAGCTATTACTGCACCCATTGAAAAGGTATGGGATGCATTAACAGATCCTGAAAAAACAAAAGAATACTTTTTTAACTGCCGCGTTTACTCTAACTGGAAAGAGGGCAGCGCCATAGTATTTAAAGGCAAAATGTTTTGGATAATACCTATTGAAATGAAAGGTACTATCACCAAAATTGAGCCGGGTAAATTATTACAATATACCCTTAGCAATAAAAGCGATGGTAATAAAACCACCTCCACCGTTACGGATGAATTGACATACTACAATGGTGTCACTACAGTAAATATTACTGATGATGTAGGCCAGGGAGAAGGTGCTGAAAAACGTTACAATCGTTCGGTTAAAGGTTGGGATAAAATTTTAAGCGGATTGAAGGAATTTGTGGAGGATAAATAACAAAATAGCCCCGATAAACCGGGACTATTTAATTAAGCTGTTATAGCTAACCTTGGCTTTTTAATCTTTCTGTTCTTCTTTCCCCATTTACGGTTGTACCATATAATAAACCCTGTTACGGGCATACTGGCCCCTATCATACAGGCAAAAAAGGCTAATATTTTGGTGGGTAAACCTAATATTTGCCCTGTGTGTATATCAAAGGTCATACGGTATACCTTTTCGCCGGTGGCTAAGTTAGCGTACGGTGTATCGTGCTGCATAACGGGTGGCAATTCCCGCAATGTTTTTTGGTCAAAAAAGTTGGCAACCCGGTTATAAAGTATATTACCGTCGCCAAAGTAAACCGTACTTTCATAAGCCGCTGATGGTTCATTGGGTATATTAATGGATATGCTACCAAATTGGCCATCGTACTTATGCAACAGTTTGTTCCATATCACATCTTCGGGATGTACAAACTTAGACGCAATAATGGTTGAATCTGATTTTGGATCGATATGTTCTTCATTTAAAGTTTTACCGGTTAACATCTTATAGGTGCCATTTTCAAACCATTGAAACGTATAAAATATGCCCGTGAGGGTTAGCACCAAAACAAACATCGCCGAGTAAAAACCAATTACGTTATGGATGTCAATGTTTAAACGCTTCCACTTAGCACCCCATTTAACCGTAAATGCGTTTTGTACCGATTTTTTTGTCCACTTACTTGGGTACCACCATATTAAACCTGTTATAATAGTTATAACAAAAATTATACACGCCGAACCAACTATTGGGCTGCCAATTTTCGGCGGAAACCAAAAAAACCTATGCCCCGCCCTAACAAATATGAAAAAGTTTTCAGCAGTACTTCGTTCCCGCTTATCATTTATAACTTCACCGGTATAAGGGTTAAGGGATATCTCCGCATGCTGTTCGCCGGGCAAATCAAAAGATAAAGAAACTGAGCGTCCGGGTTCCCAATAGCGAATTTCAGTTAACGTATCATTACTAATATTATGTACTTTAAAATATTCTTTTGTTTTGGCCGCCAATACTGATGGCTTTAAGTAAGGTTTTTGCTGCGCCTCTACATACTTATACTTTTCTGTAATACGCCAAACCTCGTAGCGCCATACCCATATACCCCCGGTAAAGCAAACTACAAATACTATTATGCCTGATATTAGCCCCAGCCAAAGGTGCAGCCACTCGGACACCTTACGAAACGTGGATTTTTTTGCTTTGGGGTCTCTTTTATTTGTTGCGGTAAGCATATTCAATGTAAAAATCAGGGAGGGCTACCCGTCCCTGCTGGTTAAAATTTAAATGATAAGCTTGCCATTACATTACGTGGCGTTTGCGAGTTACCGCCGATATCCCAATATTTTTTATCGGTCAGGTTATTCAGTTTTAAGCCCAATCTCCATTTGGTTTGGTCATAAAATACCGTAGCGTTGTAAACGGTATATGATGGCATATAGAAGGTATTATCGGCAGTAAAGAAATTTTTATCGGCATAATTAGCCCCAAAACCCAAACCGAAACCTTTTAATGTATTTTGAAAAGTATACGTTGTCCAAAAGTTCACTACATTTTCTGGCGAAGCGGTTGCTTTGTTGCCCTCAATAGCAGGATTGCTTGATTTTACAATACGGTTATCATTATACGCATACCCTGCAACAATGCTTAAACCTGCAACGGGATTCCCAATTAATTCAATATCTATACCCTTGCTTCTTTGCTTTCCGTCCTGTACGGTAAAATTGGCTTCTGTGCGGGTGGCGTTATCAATTAATATATCATAGTAGCTGGCAGTAATACCTAATTTTTTATCTATTAATTCTGCTTTTACACCACCTTCATATTGTACAGCATATAGCGGTTTTAAAACCAACACGCTACCATCAGGCTGTTGTACCGGTGCATTGTTTTGGAACCCATTCATGTAATTTCCAAATAAGGAAACTTTATCTTTAACTACCTGGTAAACCAAACCCAATTTAGGCGATAAGGCCGTTTGATTAAATCCATCAGCGCCAATAACTTTTTTACGCGAAAATTTGTCTACACGTAAGCTCAACATGGCCGATAACCTGTCCGTAAAATTAATTACATCAGATGCATACACACTCCATGTTTCCTGATCAGCAATTACAGAAGTGTAAAGAGGCATTATAGCATCAACCGCTTTTCGTCTGATAGGCGCAAAAGGTGTTGTTACATTAATGTTATCAAGGGTAACTACACTACCACCCGACCTGCGGCTACCATCATAATAGCGGTAGTTTATACCCCCCAAAAAATTATGCCTGATGCCGCCTGTCGAAAATTTACCGTTAAAGTTTTGCTGGATGTTAAGATAGTTGTTTGATATTGGCCCCCACATACCAACCTGCCTGGTTACCTGGGTTGGTGATGTCCAGTTAGCGTATGATTGATAGCTATATTCCACATCCTCACCAACAAATGAAAACAAGGTGGTAGATTTCCAGTTGTCAGATATTTCATACGCAGCTTGCGCGAATATCTTGGTAGCTGATGTTTTACCAGTATTATCGTCATGGAACATGGATGTTCTATAATCCAATTTAAGATCAGCCGGGGTCATTACCCCGGAGGTTGCCGTGTAAGTATTATAAGTACGACGGGTAGTGTTTGCACTAAAAAATTCCGCGTCGAAATGAAAGATCAATTTATCAGATGCCTTGTAGGTTAAACTTGGCGCAATAGTAAACGTATTGTTATAGCCATAGCTTAAAAAGCTGGCTTCTTTGTTTATAGCCGTATTAAGCCTAAATAAAACTGTTTTATCCTTATTAAGTGGCGTATTCACATCGGCAGTAATTCTATTCAAGTTATAACTACCTGCTGTGTAAGACACTTCTACCCTGGTGGTATCTAAAGGCTTTTTGGTTACCAGGTTTATAACGCCGCCAAATGAAGACACAGAAGAACCAAACAAAGTTCCTGATGGGCCTTTTAAAACTTCAAGACGTTCTACATTAGAAACATCAAGTGACGAACGTACAGCGGTTGTTTCCATACCATTTCTGGCGTTAACACCGCTAACAAATCCTCTAAAAGCAATACCTACCCCTCCGGCAGGATAATTATAAGCAACAGCACCGGGTGTATTTAAAACGGCACTTTTAATATCAACAGTAACCTGTTCCTTTAAAAGTTCTTTGCTTATCACGCTATATACTTGCGGGTTCTCCAGATTTTTTAGAGGCATACGCGCTATATAGTCGCTTTTTTTATCGGCTAACCTATTCTGTCTGCCTGAAGATATATTTACTTCTTCTAATTCCTTTAAAGTTTCAGTCATTACAAATACCATACTGGTAGTTTGTCCTGCTGCTACTGTAGCTTGCTGATCCTGACTTTGCAGGCTTAAATACTTGGTAGTTACAGTATGCGTAGCTACTGGTACACGGTTAATACGGAATTCGCCGCGCTCATCAGTAACCGTATTAATTTTTAATGCAATTATTGATACCGTAACACCTTCTAAAGGTTTACCGTCGGCAGTTTTTACCGATCCGTTTATTGACCCGTTGTTTTGGGCCTGTGCCGAAAATGCAACCAGCAAAATGGCTGTTACAATCAAGCTAATTAATGATGTTGATAAGATTTTTTTCATATTGATATGTGTGATGAAGGCTGCAAATATATTATTATTTAGAATTAAACTAAATAAGAATAGAAATTATTTTTATTTAGTTTAATTATAGATGATGTATAACACTTTTGATGTGTTAAGTAATTATTAAGCTTTCATCATCAAATTAATTTGCGTTGGCGGGGCTGATTTTTTTAAAAACCTTTGCGATATGAAGTTAATGTTACCATCATTTTAAGCATATGAATTTTGGCGAAGACCTTAGCCTGCAGGTAATGCTGGCCCACAAATCATATCAATCCTATTTAAACAACTTACTGAAAAAAACTGAGGTTTACCAGCATTACCATATTTTACTATTGCTAAACCGCATGGGTGGTAAAAGCACTCAAAAAGTATTGGGTACAGAGCTGCTTATAGAAAAATCAAACATGGTGGCTATTATTGATTTACTTATAGATAAAGGCTACGTAATAAGGGATATTAACTATAAGGACCGCCGCAGTAAACTGATATCGCTTACAGCAAAAGGCAATGATATGGTTGATAAACTCAATCATTCACTTACAGGAGTTGAAGAGGCCATAGTTGAAGATATTACCTGGCAGGAACTATATAATTGCCTGCGTGTGTTAACTAAAGTTAACGATAAATTCAAAACCCTGATATCTTCCGATGCAGGCGAAACAGAGGAGTAATTTCCGCTCAAAACAATGGTTGTATTTCTGAACCATTGTTAACATTTCATTTAAAAACATATAATGGTTTAATAACGGCGAAAAATCTGCTTTAAAAAAGTGGCGGGATAACTTTGTCAAAAAATAATTAGTACGTGAAAAAACTTATACATTTTATTCTTCCTCTAAGCCTTATAATAATTATAAGTGCCCAATCATTTGCGCAAACTACAGGCAAAATAAGTGGTAAAATTATTGACCAAAAAACAAGCGAGCCATTAACCGGTGCATCAGCTATGTTACAGGGCACAAGTACAGGTGCTGCGGCTGATGTTGAAGGCAGCTATATAATTAGCAACCTAAAGCCGGGTAAATACACCCTTGAAATACGCTACATAGGTTACCAAACCAAATCAATAGCTGATGTTGAGGTTAAAGCCGGCGTAGTTACCACAATGGATGTAGCCTTAAGTGAGTCTGCTTCGCAAACACTTGGCGAAGTAGTTGTTAAATCATCTTTCCGCCAGGAATCGGTTAACGCTTTATATGCCATACAAAAAAACAGTGTATCTATATCTGATGGAATATCATCAGAGTTGATCAAAAAATCACCGGATAGAAGCACAAGTGATGTATTAAAGCGGGTAAGCGGTGCAACCATACAGGATAATAAATTTGTGGTTGTGCGTGGCTTGAGTGATCGTTATAATAACGCATCATTAGATGGCTCGCCCCTGCCAAGTACCGAACCAAACCGTAAAGCATTCTCATTTGATATAGTACCGTCAAACCTAATTGATAACATTATCATCAGCAAAACTGCCAGCCCTGATATGCCCGGCGATTTTTCTGGCGGATATGTACAAGTATTAACTAAAGATATCCCTGACCAAAACTTTATAAACTTTGGTATTGGCCTTGGCTATAATACTCAGAGTACCTTTAAAGACTTTAAATCGGGCTACCGCGCTTCCGGCGATTATTTTGCATTTAATGATGGCAGCCGCTCATTGGTTACAAACTTCCCAACCAGCAGCCAGATATTAAATAATCAGTTGGGCCCAACGCAAAACAGGCAAGCTATAAATAGTTTAAATAACGATTTTAACATCTACACCAGTAAAGCACTGCCTACACAAAGCTACCAGTTTACTTTAGGTAACGTACAGGAGATAGGTAAAAATAAAAACCGTTTTGGTACCACGGTAGCTTTAACTTACCGTAACTCGCAAACTATTATTCCGGAGTTGATACAACAATATGATAACTATGATTATCGTAACCAGGTAAATACCTTCTCAACAAACGTTGGTGCATTGGCTAATTTTGCCTATAGCTTTGGTAAAAACAAAATAACCTTCAAAAATTTATACAACAGCATTTTTGATGATAGGTTTACTTACCGTACAGGTGCAAATACCAGCACAAGTTCGGCAGACAATCGCTTTTACGCGTTTGACCCGCTTTATAAATCCTTGTTAAAATCAACTATTGAGGGCGAGCACCAGGTAGGTTCATCAAAGTCAAAATTAAAATGGAACCTGGGCTATAGCAATGTGATAAATGATCAGCCCGATCAAAGAAAAACAAATTACAAACAAAATAGCGCGGGTGACCCATATGTTGCTACCGTTAGCACTTTAGGCAGAGAGAATGCCCGTGTATTCTCTAAACTTAATGAGAATATTTATTCGGGCCGTGTTGATTATAACCTACCGGTAAGCCTGTTTAAACAAAGCACCTTAAAAGTTGGCGTAAACTCGCAATACCGCGACAGAAACTTTAATGCACGTTTCCTGGGTTTAGTGTTAAATCAAAATGATCCTAATGCTAACGCGGTTTCACAAAGACCGATTGAAACGCTGTTTGGCCGTAACGCTATTAATGCTGGCTTGTATGACCTGGAAGAACTATCAAACCCAACCGATAGGTATAGCGCCAATAGCTTTACCAATGCAGCATATGCGATGTTGGATAGCAAACTGGGCGAGAAGCTAAGGGTAGTTTACGGTTTAAGGGTTGAAAAATTTGACCTGAAACTAAGCACTGCTGAAACCAACGTAACTCAGCCTCGTGTAACTTTAAATAATACCGATTTCCTGCCATCAGTAAACTTTACCTATAGCGTAACACCTAAAGCAAACTTTAGGGCATCATACTTCCGCAGCGTTGCACGCCCCGAGTTTAGGGAGTTGGCACCTTTTGCCTTTTATGATTATGAATTATTAGCCACTGTACAAGGTGAGCCTTCGCTTAAAAGAACGGTAATTGACAATGCTGATCTTCGTTATGAGTTTTACCCATCAGCCGGCCAGATATTTTCGATATCAGCATTTTACAAAAACTTTCAAAATGCTATTGAGCCAAAAGTTGACGATATAAATTCATCAACTACTATCAGCTACTTTAATTCAAAATCGGCCTATGTGTATGGTTTGGAAATGGAAATCCGTAAATCGCTTGACTTTGTTAACGGCGGCACATTTTTTAAAGCTACTACCGCGTATGCCAACGTTTCTATCACCAAATCGCGAATTACCAATCCGGCAGGTGTTAAAACTATTGAAACTACCCGCCCATTGGTTGGCCAGTCGCCTTATGTTATCAACGCAGGTATACAACATTCTGAACTGGATAATAAGCTATCTATCAACATACTTTATAACCGTCTGGGCAAACGAATATTCTATGCCGGTGGCGAAAGATTTTCAAGCATATATGAGCAATCTCGTAACGTTATTGACGCGCAAATAGGCTACAAAGTATTCAAAAACAAAGGCGAGTTTAAATTAAGCGCAAGCGATATATTTAACGAGAAATACAATTTCGTTTTCGAGCTTGACGGAAAGCCTTATACCCCATCAGGATTTGGTAATACTTTCAGAGCTTACCGTCCGGGGTCAACCTATTCACTATCATTCAACTACACATTTTAACTATAAAAAACATATTAAAACAATGAAAAAATCACTATTATTATTAGCATTAGGTATAACACTTTTTGCTACATCATGCTCAAAGACAGCAACTATTGACCCTGTTGAGCCCCCTCTTAACGGTGGCAACGCTACCGAAGTATCAGGCGATATTTCGACAAACACAACTTGGAAAGCAGACAAAATTTATCTTTTAAAAGGTTTTGTTTACGTAACCAACGGTGCAACTTTAACCATTGAGGCCGGAACAATCATTAAAGGTGATAAAGCTACCAAAGCAGCCTTAATAATTACACGCGGTGCTAAAATATCAGCTATTGGTACTGCAGATAAACCAATTGTATTTACTTCATCATTTGCAGCAGGTACACGTAATAGCGGAGACTGGGGTGGCATAATCTTATTAGGTAAAGCACCGGTAAACCAAAGCGGAAACGTACAAATTGAAGGTGGTTTGGACGCGAAAGGCGATGCTGCTAAATATATTCAGTATGGCGGCACCGATGTTAATGACAACTCAGGTACCTTAAAATATGTGCGTATTGAATATGCAGGTATTCCTTTTTCACCGGATAACGAGATCAATGGTTTAACCATGGGTGGCGTAGGTGCAGGTACTACTATTGATTATGTCGAGGTTTACCGCTCTGGTGACGATGCTTTTGAATGGTATGGCGGTACAGTAACCGCAAAACACTTATTAGCTATCGGAACCCTTGATGACGATTTTGATACAGACTTTGGCTTTGCAGGTAAAGTGCAGTATGGTGTAGCACAGCGTTTCAATACCCTTGCCGACGTTTCGGGCTCTAACGCATTTGAATCAGACAACGATGGTTCAGGTTCAGACCTTGCTCCGCAAACATCGGCCATTTTTTCAAACATGACTTTAATTGGCCCTTACATTACCGGCACTACTCCAAACATTAGCGCTAATCACCAACATGCGGCACAAATACGTCGCAACTCGGCATTGAGCATATTTAATTCTATTTTCGCAGGATTTGCTCAGGGCATTTATATTGATGATTCAAAAGTAGTAACTGCTAAAGCCACTTCAACAAACTATACTGCAGGTCGTTTAGTTTTTGCTAATAACATAGTTTATGGTATGAAAACCAATGAAACTAAAGGTGAGAACCTCACTGTATTTGATGCTCTTATTAGAGCAAACAACACCTTCAGCTTAACTTTATATGGAGGTGCTGTTGTTACTGACCCATATAAGTATTCATCAGATTTTGCTAACGCCGGCACTCCTGACTTTACTGTTAAAGCAGGGTCAATTGCTGAAACAGGTGCTTCATTTATTCATGCAAAAGTAGCTAATGATACTTTCTTTGATAAAGTAGCTTATCGTGGTGCATTTGGTTCAACTAACTGGGCTTCAGGCTGGGCGCATTTTGATCCTCAAACTATGCCTTATACTACTCCGGGTGCTGTAAACTAATTACCATCTACCTAATAAAAGCCGACTCTTAATTTAAGGGCCGGCTTTTTTTGTGCTGTAACTAGTGTAATAATTTGTCAACTTTTGGTAATGTTGGATTGCTTTTTGCATAATATTTATAACGGCATTAAACCGTTGGCGTTTTTTTAGTCTATAATACTATAACAGCAATAAATGCTGACAAAACATTCAAGCTAATAAGATGAGAAGTATAATCAAAAAATTAACATTTACAGGCTTAACCGGACTACTATGTTTGGCTTTGGCCTTACCTGCTAATGCCCAACGCGGCGGTGCCGGTGGCGGGGGTGGCGGCGGTGGCCGTTCAAGTGGTGGCGGAGGAGGAGGCGGTGGCTTCTCTGGCGGTGGTGGCCGTAGCGCAGGAGGCGGTTTTTCCGGCGGCGGTGGCGGTGCTGCTCGTCAGTCAATTGGCGGTGCCAATATGGGTGGTGGCGGACGCCAATCTTTTGGAGGTGCTAACCCAGGTGCAAACCGTCAATCAATGGGTACCGTAAATCCGGGTCGTCAATCATACGGTGGTGTAAGCCCCGGTGCAAGCCGTCAATCAATGGGTACGGTAAATCCGGGGCGTCAGTCATTCGGTGGCAATAACGCGGGTGCTGGTCGTCAATCTGTTACCAGGACAAACCCCGGCGCTGGCCGTCAATCAATTGATGGTATGCAATCGGGGTCTCGTGTAGGCTCAAGCCGTACACAGGGTGTACAGGGCAATACACGTGGCTTTAATAATAATAGTAACAGGATCAGTGCCGGTGGGCGTCCAAGTGTTGGTGGCACTACACGTATAAGCCCAAGCCGTACAGGCGCAAACCGTGCCTATTACAGCAATGGCCGCTCTTATTATGGCCGTAACTATTACTATGGCGGTCGCGCTAATTATGGCCGTGGCTATTACACCTATAGCCCGTGGGCAAGCGTTAACGGCTATTATTACAACCGTGGCTTTTATAGCAGTTTATATTACCCTCGTTTGGGTTTAAGCTTTGGTTACCTGCCTTATGGCTACTACCCGTTTTATTGGGGAGATATGCAATTTTATTATGGCAACGGGTATTTTTATCAATACAACAACAACCAATATACTATAGTTGAGCCACCTATTGGCGCGGCGGTAAATAGCCTACCCAGCGGTGCACAATCTATAATGATCAATGGCATACAATACTATGAACTAAATGGTGTGTATTACCAACCGGTTGTTAAAGACGATGGTACTACGGTTTACCAGGTTGTAGGTAAAGATGGTAAACTGGAAACAGATGAACCTATGTTACAAGACTACAATGGTGATTATGGCGATGCTGGTTCATACAATATGGACCCCGCCCCACAAATTGGTGATATCGTGTCTCAATTACCTGATGATACCCGTAGGATAAACATCAACGGACAAAAATATATAGTGAGCCCTGATGATTATTACTACCAGGAAACACGTGATAATAATAATGATAAAGTTTATAAAGTTGTAGGCACACCTGATGACGCGCCAGGCAACTAAAAGTTGATTTGTTAATTTGTAAAAAAGGGTGGGCATTGATGTTCGCCCTTTTTTTGTTTGTAAACCTTGCCATTGCGAGGAGTGCAACGACGTGGCAATCTGCGCGTTCAATAGCAAAGCGACGAGATTGCTTCGCTCGCACAATACCCAACACTTCCTGCTCGCAATGACATGGAGGGTAAACTATTGAATATTAAAAGGGTTTTTCTTCGCGTACGCGATTTTTGCTTCAAACAGTTCTGCCATTTTTTCGGCGCGCCATTTAGCTTCGGTGGCTTTTTCACCGGTAAATAGTTCGTCAACGGTTTTACTAAATAGTGCCAGCCAGGCAGCGAAGTGCTCATGCCCTACCGGTAACTGTGCATGAGGCGGAAACGGGCTGCCAAAGTAAGTATGCTCCTGCAGTAATACCGTCTGCCAAAACTTATACATTTTTTCAAGGTGAACTGGCCACCTGTCCTGTATTCGTTCATTGAATATGGGCCCCAGCAATACATCTTCTCTTATACGGTCATAAAAGGTATCAACCAATAATTTTATATCATCTAAACTTAATATTTCTGCCTGTCCTGCCATAATTATTTATATATCAAACGTGTATATGATATCAGCAATATTTTCGCTCATCATACTAAACAAATATACAGCTGCGTTTGTTATTAAACCACCAATTGTAAATCATAATGGCCAAAAAAATTCTTATCCTTGACGATAACGAGGATATCCTTGAAATGATGAAGATAGCCCTCGAAGACGAAGGACATGAAGTAGAATGTTTAACCAATACCGATGATATTTTTAAAGCCATCAATCATATAAAACCCGACCTTTTGATAGTTGACTATATCCTATCGGGCATTAATGGCGGCGAGTTTTGCCACCAGGTAAAAACCAATCCGAAAACTTCGCATATCCCGGTTATTATGGTATCGGGACATCAACGGGTGTTAGATTCATTAGGCACAACTTATGGCGCGGATGTATTTATTGCCAAGCCTTTCTCGCTGGAGGATATTATTTACAATGTAAATAATTGCTTGATGCAGCCTGATAATTGTGCTGCGGCAGGGTAAAGATAATTTAATAAAAAAGGAGAAACCATTTAAGATTTCTCCTCGCACCTCGTTCGAAATGACAACGGGTTTGTATATTAATATTTAAACGGCTTGCCGCCTACCATTACTTCCTGAGTTTTTTCATCAAATGTTGCTTTCATACCGGTATGTGATGCAGCGGTAGTCATGATATTGGCTATAGAGTGGCTGTAACCTGCTTCAACAGGCGCATTAGGCGTTTTACGGCTGCGTATACATTCCATCCAGTTACGTACGTGGGCAGATGTTAATGCATCGGCACCGGTATTGGCGCTGGCTACTACCTTTTCTGTTGATGCTAAGGTGCTCTCTGGCAATAAAAATGGCTGCATACCCATCGCCGCAGCAAAACGTTGCGTTAAACCGCCTTTAGGCGACACTTTGTTGGTATCTAAATTCAGCTCCCCACCAATAGAATAGTAAATCTCGGTAGGGTTTTCGGTACCATTATGCATACGCGATTGGAACGAAACCTGGAAACCATTTTTAGGGTCATTAGCCGGACCGTAATCAAATACAGCAGTTAAAGTATCCCAGTTGCGGCGGCCGTCTTTCCATTGATAAATACCGCCATTGGCAGTTACGCTGCGCGGATGGCTCAAACCGGTAAACCAGTGTACGGTATCTATCTGGTGGCTCATCCATTGGCCCGGCAAACCCGATGAATATGGCCAAAATAAACGGTACTCTAAATATATCCTTGGGTCAAATTTTTCAAACGGGCGGTTGCCTAAAAAACGTTTCCAGTCGGTATCCTGTTCTTTTAGCTGTGCAACCAGCTCCGGCCTGCGCCAGCGTCCCGGCTGGTTTACATTCCAGGCCAACTCAACCATGGTGATATTACCAAACTTGCCTGATCGTATAAAATCATTAGCTGCGTGGTAGTTGGCTCCACTCCGTCTTTGCGAACCTATCTGCACTATACGGTCAGATGCCTTGATAGCTTTTAAAGCCGCACGGTTATCTTCCATAGTTTCGGCAAACGGCTTTTCGCAATATACATCCTGTCCTGCTTTTACCGCTTCAATGGCATGGCGCGCATGCTGAAAATCGGCAGTACTTATAAATACGGCATCAGTTAGCTTTTTATCGTATAACTCCTCGTTATTACGGCAGGCAACAATATCATGGCCCATTTTGGCTTTCCACGCTGCTGTACCTTCGTCACGGCGTTTACTCCATATATCTGATACGGCTACAATGTCAAAATTCAACTCTTTATAGTGGTTCATAAAGCAAGGCATATGCGCGCCCTTATGCCTGTCAGAATAGCCCACAACACCAACACGCACCCTATCATTGGCGCCAATTATACGTTTATAACTTTGAGCGCTCCAGGCTACATTTGGCAATGCCAGCCCACCACCAACTATGGCAGTTTTTTTAATAAAATCACGACGAGATTCTTCCATAATGTATAAGTTGTAATGCTAATACGATTAACTAAAATTGGTTTATTGGCTGTTACGCTACCGTAACCGATTGCAATATAATTAATTTATTGCCAATAGGCTTTTTAAGCATGTTAATTTTTTATGCGGCAGCGGGCAGCGTAATAGTAAATGTAGTACCATGTTTTTCAACACTGTCAACCTCAATTTCACCGCCATGCTTTTTAACAATTTGTTGTACTATGCTCAACCCCAACCCAATAGATTCTTCGCCGCGGACACCCTTACGGCTGGCTTTTGAAAAACGATCAAAAACAAATGGAAGCAGGTCATTAGGGATGCCCATTCCAAAATCTTTTACGTGAATAATCACCTTTGAGTTTAAAGCCTGCAAAGAAACTTCCACATTACTATCACCCGAAAACTTGATGGCATTGCTTATCAGGTTATCCATTACCCGCTGCATCTTCTCGGCATTTATGCCACTAAATACCGGCTCGGCAGTGCCATAATATAATAGGTTAACACGCGCATTGGTATTTCTTTTCCAATCATTTACTACTTTTTGTAAAAATTGGTTCAACTCCGTTGCTTCAATGTCAAGCTCTAATGTCTCATTTTGAGCGGTTTCCAATAGGTCATTTATAATAGATACCGCTTTATCACATGCCGATTTTATCATTTGAAGGTTATCCTGATTATCGGCATTAATTGTTTCGTCATCCTCCATAACCATGGCAATAGTTTTAATAGCGGCAAGCGGGTTACGCAAGTCATGAGCTACAATGCCCAGTATTTCGTTTTTTATAATGCTGGCATTCTCGATCTCCATGTTCTTTTCTTCAATAGCTTTCAGTTTTAAAAAGTTATCGGCCCGGTATGAAAAACAAAATCTTGAAATACAAAAAAACGCTATTAATAAAACAATAGAAGCCAGATTATTCATCACTATCTCGTTGATAGCAGTTTGATAAAAAGGCAGTACAAGAGCAAAGCAGGCACCTGTAATTAATGCTAAAAACAATGTTTGCAAATACTCAAAAGTAAAAAACACACTGGTAATAATTAATCCCATAAAATATAATACCATGGTGTTACGGGGGTTGTGCATCACAAAAAATGTAGACCGCATGCTACTTAGTATAATAAACAATGCAAATACTAGTACAAATAATTGTGTAATTGATAACGCTTTTTTGCTCTCATCAAAACGTTTGATTAATACGACACTGATAAAATAAAATATAGGTGACACGGCTAATGAGAACCAGTTAGCAGCATCATACTCATCGATATTAGTAATATTACTATGAGTTATGTTATTAGCGTAAGCAATGATTCGTAAAAATAAATTGGCAACAAAATAAACGGCGCTAACAGCTTTAACTGTTTGCAGGTTTTGAAGTGTGTAAAAACTTCTGAAAGATAAACGATAAGGCGGATCTATACTTGAAAAAAAATGAACCCTCATTATATTTTAATAATTTGAGATTTGTAAATATAATCAATCCCCTTAAAAATCACTTATGTAGCAGATTTATTATACTAACTTAACATGCAGTTAAATGCTATTAGATTACGTATAAATTTATTATTTTATCCCTTAATTTAATTACTTTGGCGGCTTCAAAATTTTCATAAATTCTCTTGTTAATAAAGTATGACTTATTGTTTAGGAATTAAGGTTAAAGAAGGTTTATTAGCTATTGCAGATACCCGTATCACATCAGGCACCGACACGACTGTAAAAAAGAAGATCACCATAGAACAAAAGGACGGTTTTTCGCTTTTTATCATGACCAGCGGCCTGCGGTCGACCCGCGATAAGGCCATTGTGTACTTTAATGAATTGTTGGAAACCACAGAGTTTAATAAATTGTATAAAGCGGTAAATGCATTTGGCGAGCAGATAAAGCGTGTGGCTAACGAAGACAGGGCATCGTTAGAGAAAGCCGGTTTTAATTTTGACCTGCATTCTATTATTGGAGGCCAGCTAAAGGATGATAATGAGCATAAATTGTTTTTATTATACCCTGAAGGTAACTGGGTTGAACTAGGGCAAGGTGCACCTTTCATCATAATTGGTAACTCAGGCCACGGCAAACCTATTTTAAACCGTATTTTAAATGAAAACTCCAGCTTAAAACTGGCATTAAAGGCAGGTTTTTTGTCGTTTGATTCAACAAGGGTAAGCTCAAATAATGTGGACTTCCCTATTGATGTGGCTGTTTATAAAAAGGATAGTTTTCATATCACGGAGCAGCGATATGAGAAGAAAGATCTGGAAAATATATCTATACAATGGGCCGAAGAATTAAAGGCAGCTTTAGAAAACATATCTGAGGAGTGGATGGATGCCACCTTCAATAAAATAACTTAAGAAACAACACACTATGAAATTTGATGTATTTACCGAGATGGAATATACAGCGGGGGAGGCAAGTACATTGATTTTAAACATCAACGCCTTACGAACACCGCACCAGGCAGTTTTAAATGAAACGTTTGCCATTGAGCCTTATTTAAAGGCCGAGGAACTGGTATCACCTTATGCCGAAAACCGTTTAATGCGTTTTGAAATTACCGAACCGGGTAAAATTAAAGTAACCTATAACGCAACGGTAGATAACTGCTACACGCTGTCAAACCATAAAGGCGAAGAGGATATTCCTGTAGCCCACCTTGACCCGTCAATCCTGCCCTATTTATATCCAAGCCGTTATTGCCAGTCGGACAAATTATACCGCCTGGCTAATAATATGTTTGGGCATATTGAAAACCCGTACTCGCAGGTAATGGCACTTACAGATTGGATATATAACAATGTACAATACTTAAGCGGTTTCTCCAACTCGCAAACCTCGGCGTATGATACCGTTACCGAGCAAGCCGGTGTATGCCGCGATTTTGCACACTTGGGGATTGCCTTATGCCGCGCATTAACCATACCTGCACGATACTTTACCGGTTATTCATACCGTTTACGCCCGCAAGATTTTCATGCCTGTTTTGAAGCTTATTTGGGCGGAAATTGGGTATTATTTGATGCCACCAAACTAGTACCACTAAATGGCCTGGTTAAAATAGCCACCGGCCGCGATGCTGCCGATACCGCCATTGCCAACATTTTTGGTGATGTTACTTTTAACTCCATGAAAGTTAGCTGCGAGCTATCCGAAGGCGAAACTTTTGAACCTATACCATATGATGGTTCGGGGTTCCAGGGGTTGTCGTATTTGTAATAACTGGACTGTAATTCCTAACGATATAAAATTGTTAAATTGGGTTAACATAGATTAACACATTTTTAGTATTTTTCATCTTATCTTATTGACAATAAATAAGTTAATTAAAAAAGGGCAAAAAAATGTAAACCCATTATTCGTCAGGATTTTTGAACTTAAATATAATATAACTATCTGTCTATCAACATATTGATAGTAAATAGGTATTTTTGTTGCATTTTTATCATTACGCTCGTCTATTAACTCACCCGGCCTACGCTTCGCCGGAGCCCCCCCTCTCTTCAGCAAGCGTTAAAGAGGGCTCAACGCTACAACCCGCTTTTCTGCTAAAGGCAAAGAGAGGGTCGACGAGCATAGCGAAGTCGGGGTGAGTTAATATTGGCTTAATCTTTGCCTGTTTTACTAAAAAAACAGGACCATGCCCGAAGGACCATCCATACTCATCTTAAAAGAAAAGATACTGCCCTTTAAAGGCAAAAAGGTGGTTGATGCCAACGGCTATGCCAAAGGCTTTGATGCCGAAATATTAATAGGTAAAACCTTAAAGGATATTAAAACCTGGGGCAAGCATACGCTACTGTGCTTTCCTAAATTTACGGTTCGTGTACACATGATGCTCTTTGGATCGTATCGTATTAATGAACATACCACTAAGAACGCCTCATTGCATATGCGTTTTGCCAATGGCGAGGTTAACTTTTATATAGCGGCTATAAAGTTAATAGAGCAACCATTAGATGAAGTTTACGATTGGAGTGCTGATATTATGAGCAAAGCCTGGGATGCCGGTAAAACGCTGGCCAAACTAAAAGCCAAACCTGCAATGATGATATGTGATGCGCTGCTGGATCAAAAGCTCTTTGCAGGATCGGGTAACATCATTAAAAACGAAGCTTTGTTTAGAGCCAAACTTCATCCAGAAAGTTTGATAAGTGATATACCGGAAAAAAAGTTGTTAGAGCTGATAAACAAAACGGTTGAGTACAGCTTCGACTTTTTGAAATGGCGAAAGGTTAATGCACTTACTAAACACCTGGAGGCTTATGAAAAAAATATTTGCCCGCGCGATCATATCCCTTTTCATAAAAAAGATACCGGAAAAACTAAGCGGCACTCTTACTTCTGCAACAAATGTCAAAAACTATTTGTATAGTTATTGTTACAATTAAATTAAATATTTTACAATTATTCAACTACTTTATTGAAAATTAATTTAGTTTAAATTACAATATTGATATTAAATATTAATAAAATCGGCATAATTTAACAAAATAGCATTATTACATAGTACCTGTAAAAAATATTTGTAAAAAAAGTAACATTGTTGTTATAAATTGGTTGTATATTTATATAACCAATTAACAACAGAGGAGATTTGCTATGAAAAAAGTATTAATTGCATGCGCGTTAGCCTTCGGTATTAGCGCTACTACCAAAGCCCAATGCCCTATTAATGAAATTTTAACTACCCGCGACATCCAGAACGTGGCCAACATGATAGAGTTTAATACGGATTGTTTAAAGACGGCGTTAACTCAAAATCCCGAATACCAAAGTTTTAAAAACTATGTAGATTTTTTATACAATAATTCGAGACCATGGATATACCATACTAATCCGCAGAAAGAAAAACTGTTCAGCGATTTTTATCAAAAATGGGGTAAAGATTATCCTAGCCTGGCAGCTGCAGCTCCTGAAAGTGATGAATTTAAAAAAGATGTAGCCGCTATGATCGCTACTGACCCTGAATTTTTTAAACAAAAGAAAGCTACTGCGGTACCACAGCAATACAAACAATGGTTGTATGTACAGGACCTGAATAGAAAATACGGCGAGAATAAAGTGTTAAGCCTGGCTGTTGCAACATCAAAAATTGCCAACCTGGGTACACCTACTTACATTTATGCCGGTAACTGGTAATTTATAATTGACTAAATAGTTTTATTGAAGAAAGGCTAACCTAGGGACAGGGTTGGCCTTTTTTGTTTAGGCTAATATTTCTGAAATCTCGCTAAACCCTTTTTCGCGGGCTAGATCAGCAGGTAGCTTGCCGCCTTCCATACGTACATTTACATCGGCACCGTGCTCCAATAGGATAATCAGCATATCTAAATTACCATATTGAGCCGCGGCGTGTAATGGTGTACTGCCTGCCTGCTGTTTTACATTAACCTGAGCACCGCTTTCAATCAGCAAACGTAAAATATCAGTATAGTTACCCGCCGCTGCCGAGTGTATGGGGAATACATTAAAACCATTTTGCGATGGCAGGTTAACATCTGCACCCTGCTCAATCAAATGTTTAGCTACTTCATATTGCCCAAAATAACAAGCTAAGCCCAAAGCGGTAAAGCCATCAGCAGTATAATCATCAATTTTATTGGGTTGGGCAGCAACCAAATGAACCACTTTATCAAATTGACCCGCAGCAGCAGCTTCAAAAACGGTAATATCATCAATAGCTTTTAATAGCACATCAGTTATCTGCGGCATTTTGTAATAACAGGAAAGCATTAGCGGCGATATTTGGTGACTGGTAGTACCCATAGCTAATGCCGGGTCCGCTATCAGCAGGTCCATCAAACCATCTGCATCACCATTGGTAATACATTCTTCCAGTTTTTGCATGCTCATAATTCAATATTACTAAAAAATTAAAAAATACTGTCAAATAAGTTGTTTAATCTATTAACTTTATATTTGTACTTTATTACCGTACATATAGGGATGCCGATCAAAGGAAACCAGTTTAGATCTAATAGTTTCAAGGAGGAAAATTTACCTCGACAATCATCAACCAAAGGCGAAAACGAGCGCCCATCGAAATTAAAAACAGAAAAAATGCCTGTTTTTGATTTGAACGATGGCCGTTTGGTAAAAATAATAGGATTGTTTTTCCTGATATTTTCGTTATATTTCTTGATAGCCTTTACTTCTTATTTGTTTACCTGGGAACAGGATCAAAGCTATGTATCACCTGCAAATGGCGGCTGGGACAATTTATTTAAGGGCCCGCAAGAATTAATTGACAACGGCGTAAAAAACCCTATGGTTGACAACTGGCTGGGCAAGTTTGGCGCGCTGCTATCTAACCAGTTTATTTACCAATGGTTCGGTATATCTTCCTTCATATTTGTATTTATATTTTTTATCATTGGCTATCGCCTGTTGTTTAAAGTAAAGCTATACTCGTTAAATAAAACATTTGGCTATGGTTTATTTGGTATCATATTTCTATCTGTAGCTATTGGTTTTGTTCATGGTTTTATGATAGATTACCCTCATTATTTAGAGGGCGAATTTGGCTACTGGACCAATTTATTACTCGATGCGCAAATAGGCCAGGCAGGTGCGGGCGGATTATTAGTTTTTGCCGGGTTAACTGCTTTAATAATAGCTTACAACATCGATTTTAAATTACCTGAACGTCAACCAAAAATAGCAGAGGATAATAACGAACCGATAATACCGGGAGAACCTGTTGAATTAGTGGACGAGGAAATTTCATTACCCGTTGAATGGCCACGAGGTTTTAATACCGTAAAACCTGAACCATTAAAGGCTGAGGAACTGGTTCCCGAACCTGTTTTTCATGAACCGCCGGCGGCGCACCAGGCTGTTGTATTAACACCTACCCCTGCTTATGATGCAGACGAAGGCACAGAGATACCTTTAAGTATTGAGGTTGACAGGCCCACCCCTGTTTTAGGCATTGAGCAGTCTGACGATGAGAAAGCAAAATCGTTAGTGGACCAATTTGGCACTTATGACCATAAATTGGATCTGGCAGGCTATAAATACCCGCCGTTGGATCTGTTAGAAAATCATGGCTCTAATAAAATTTCGGTAAGCTCGGAAGAGTTGGAAGTAAACAAAAATAAAATTGTTGAAACGCTTAACCATTATAATATCGAAATTGATAAGATAAAGGCTACCATAGGCCCAACGGTTACCTTATACGAAATTATACCTGCGCCGGGTGTACGTATATCCAAAATTAAAAATTTGGAAGACGATATTGCTTTAAGCTTAGCGGCATTAGGCATTCGTATCATTGCCCCTATGCCGGGTAAGGGAACTATAGGCATTGAAGTACCTAACCAGAATCCTGAGATGGTTTCTATGCGTTCCATATTGGCTACAGAGAAGTTTCAAAATACTACAATGGATCTGCCTATCGCTTTAGGTAAAACCATATCAAACGAAGTATTTATTGCCGATCTGGCTAAGATGCCTCACTTGTTGGTTGCAGGTGCTACCGGCCAGGGTAAATCGGTAGGTATTAATGCTATTTTGGTTTCATTACTTTACAAAAAGCACCCAGCAGAGTTAAAATTTGTACTGGTTGACCCTAAAAAGGTAGAGTTAACGCTTTTCCGCAAAATTGAGCGTCACTTTTTAGCCAAACTGCCTGATGAAGCTGATGCCATTATAACCGATACTAAGAAAGTGGTTAATACCCTTAACTCCCTTTGTATTGAAATGGACCAGCGTTATGACTTGTTGAAAGATGCACAGGTACGTAACTTAAAAGAATACAATACCAAATACATTAACCGCAAAATAAGCGACCCGGAGAAGCACCGTTACCTGCCATTTATTGTGTTGGTGATAGATGAGTTTGCCGATTTAATGATGACGGCCGGTAAAGAGGTAGAACAACCTATAGCACGTATAGCACAGCTGGCTCGTGCGGTAGGTATTCACCTGGTTATTGCTACGCAAAGGCCATCCGTTAACGTTATTACGGGTACTATTAAAGCCAACTTCCCGGCAAGGCTGGCATTTAGGGTGTTGTCTAAAATTGACTCACGTACCATATTGGATGCAGGTGGTGCAGATCAGTTAATTGGTCGTGGGGATATGTTGTTATCAACCGGCAGCGACCTGATACGCCTGCAATGCGCGTTTGTGGATACTCCTGAAGTTGAAAAGATATCTGATTACATTGGCAACCAAAAAGGCTACCCTACGGCTATGCTATTGCCTGAATATGTGGGCGAAGGCGAAAGCGGTGGTATGAAAGATTTTGACCCCGATGATCGCGACCCGATGTTTGAAGAAGCAGCGCGATTGATTGTAATGCACCAGCAGGGCTCAACCTCATTGATACAGCGCAAGCTTAAACTGGGTTATAACCGCGCAGGACGCATTATTGACCAACTGGAAGCCGCAGGTATAGTTGGCCCGTTTGAAGGCAGCAAAGCCCGCGAGGTTCTATATCCTGATGAGTATTCGCTATTGCAATATATGGAGACACTGGATAGTAAGGATTAAACTATTAACCAGGTAAGGACTCTAATAAACACATTGTCATTTCGAGCGTAGCGAGAAAACTATACACACGCTAATCAAAAAACAAGTATGGATCTTTCGCTACGCTCGAGATGACAAGTGGAAAAACACTTCGTAACATTACCTGTTTAATAATCATGAAAAATGTTTTAACGTATACGCTAATATTATTTACCACCATTACTACCGCATTCGCTCAAAAAGATGCAGATGCCCGTGCTATACTCAATCCTATAAGCAAGCAATACCGCGGCTATAGTGCTATTAAAAGCGATTTTACATTAGCCATTGCCATTGGTCAGGAAGGAAGTAAATCAAATCAAACCGGTTCCATCATAACTGAGCCAAAGTCAAACAAATTTAAAATGGCTTTATATGCGCCGGGAGGTAAGGTGGAACAGGAGATCATCAGTGATGGTAAAACCCAATGGGTGTACAACCAGGCGGATAAAGAAGTGCAGGTAAATAACGTAGGCAAAAGCACAGAGGGCTTTAACCCCGCAGATATATTTACCATTTATGAGAAAGGATATAAGTACCTGTTTACCGGCACTAAAAAAATTGGCGGTAAAATATACCAGGAGATAGAGTTAACAGCCGAAAATGCTAACACCAACTTCTTCAAGATAAAACTACAGGTAGATAAAGCCAAAAAGCAAATTTATAGTGCCCAGATATTTGATAAGAATGGCAACCGCTATACCTACACCATAAAAAACTTTACCCCTAACCCACCGGTAACGGCAGCAACATTTACTTATGATGCCAAAGCACACCCGGGTGTTGAGGTGGTGGATTTGAGATAGATTGAAGTATTTGGCTGTCACCCTGAGTTTATTGAAGGGTGCGTTCGGCTGGCCTTCGCGCGATACTTCGACTGGCTCAGCATGACAACGCGCTAATCAAAAAAAATCTTATTTTTGGACTCATGCTCACCCTAACCACCCATACGCTCGAAAAACTGGAACTGCTGCTTAAAACCGGGGGTTACAAAGTGCGTTACGAAAAAGGGAACTTTAAAACCGGTGCCTGCCTGCTGCAAAATAGTAAGATCATCGTGATCAACCGCTTCTCCAACCTGGAAAGTAAGATACTATCTATAGCCGAATTGGCACGCGATTTGGAAATAGACCATGCACTGTTAGACGAAAAGCAAATAGCCTTTTTACAGCAGCTTAAACAAACCAAACTACAACTGTGACCATTACTTTTTTAGGAACCGGAACATCACAGGGCGTGCCTGTAATTGCCTGCGGCTGCGAGGTATGCACCTCTGCCGATAAGCGGGACAAGCGCCTGCGTTCGTCTATTTTGGTAGAGGGTGATAAAACGGTGGTTATAGATTCGGGGCCCGATTTCAGGTACCAAATGTTACGCGCAAACGTACAGCATTTGGATGCACTGGTTTTTACCCACGAGCATAAGGACCATGTAGCAGGAATGGATGATATACGTGCGTTTAACTACAAGCAAAATTCGCCTATTGATGTATGGGCGGAAGAGCGTGTGCAGGCAGCCATAAAAAGAGAATTCCATTACATTTTTACCGAGTTTAAGTACCCGGGTATACCACAGGTAAACTTGAATACCATTACCGACCAGCCTTTCTTAATTGGAGATATCAAGTTTATCCCAATTGAGGTAATGCATTATAAGCTGCCCGTAAAAGGTTTCCGCATTAATGATTTTACCTATATAACGGATGCCAAAACTATATCCGATAGCGAAAAAGAGTTGATAAAAGGCTCGTCTATATTGGTCATTAATGCCTTGCAAAAACAAACGCATATCTCGCATTTTACACTGGAAGAAGCTATTGCCTTCGCACAGGAAATTGGTGCAGAAAGGACTTATTTTACCCACATCAGCCATCGTTTGGGCAGGCATGAAGATATATCAAAGGATCTTCCGCCGGGCATTGAGTTAGCTTATGATGGGTTGAAATTGGAAATATAATTCCTCCTTTAAAACATTCCCATTAATTATCCCGTTTATACTTCAATGAATTATTTAATATACATTAGTACGGCTGTAAAATTAATGTCAGACGCCGACTTAGTAAAAATACTTAGTGACAGCAGGGATAATAATAAAACCAAAAACATTACCGGTATGCTTATTTATGGCGATGGCACATTTATACAGGTTTTAGAAGGGAACCCGGAAGATGTTGATAATGTATACGATAAAATCACCAAGGACAAACGCCATAAAAACTTGATCGTATTAGCCACGGGCTCGTTAAATAAACGCAATTTTCCTGATTGGACCATGGGATTTACTACCGTTAACGGAAAAGAATTAGCTGAACTGAACGGATATATAAACCCCGCTGATAAAAATTTTCTGGCAACAGAAAACCCTCATGCTGCAATAAGCGTTTTAAAAACCTTTGCACAGAATAATAAGATATCGGCACATTTGTAATAGCAGCAAATTATTAACTTGCCGTTATAACTATATTTTATGGAATTTGGCCGGGTAAACCCAGAAGAATTGATGTCGGTAGATTTTACGCTGCCGCCTGATCCTGCATTAACTATTGAAACATTAACAGCTGCAAAAAATGCCGAACCGTTGCAAGTACATGTCGGTTGCGCTAAATGGGGACGTAAAGAATGGGTGGGCCAGATATATCCGCCTAAAACAAAAGACGCTAACTTTTTAGATGAGTATGTAAAGCATTTTGATTGTATTGAGTTGAATGCTACGTTTTACAATACCTATCCGCCCGAAACTATTGCCAAATGGAAAGAGAAGGCAGATACGCGCCCCGATTTTAAATTTTGTCCTAAGTTTTCGCAAAGCATTAGCCACATCCGTCGCCTTAAAAACGCGGAGGAGGCTACGACTAAGTTTTATGAAGGTATTTTAGCCTTCGGCGATAAGCTGGGGCCACTGTTTTTGCAGTTGAGCGATAACTTTACGCCTAAAAGCTTCCCGGAGCTAAAAGCATATTTAGAGCAGTTACCTACTGATCTACCGGTTTATATAGAGGTACGCCATAAGGATTGGTACGCTATATCCGAGTACCGAGACAGTTTGTTTAACCTGTTAAAGCAACTTAACCTGGGCGCGGTAATAACCGATGCTACAGGCCGCCGCGATTGTGTGCATATGCACCTGCCAACGCCACACGCGTTTATCCGCTACGTAGGTAATGGCCTGCACCCATCAGATTATGCACGTGTAGATGAATGGATAGACCGCATTAAACAATGGCGCGATATGGGCCTTCAGTCGGTTTGGTTTTTTATGCACCAGCATGATGAGCGTTACTCGCCCAAACTGGCTGATTATGTATCTGAACAATTTAATATCAAATTAGGATTGAATTTACCTCGTCCTCATTTTATTGAGGAGAGTAAAGGATTGTTTAGTTAATACAATAAAAAGTAAAACCGTATTTTTACAACAATCATGACCGATATTAACGCCTTATACCAGCAAGCCATAACGTTGCTTCAGCAATTGATAGCAACCCCATCTTTTAGTAAGGAGGAGAACCGCACGGCTGATCTGTTGGAACAGTTTTTTCATACGCATGGCATACAACCCAAACGTAAAGGGAATAACTTATGGATGTATAATGCGCATTTTGATTCCAATAAACCTACTATCCTGCTTAACTCGCACCATGACACGGTAAAGCCAAACAGCGGCTATACGCGTGACCCTTACGATGCCAAAGTTGAGGACGGCAAATTATTTGGTTTAGGTAGTAATGATGCCGGGGGATGTTTAGTATCATTAATAGCTACCTTTTTATATTTTAATCAACAGCCAAATCTAAAATACAACTTCTGCCTGGCTGCTACCGCCGAAGAAGAAATATCGGGTGCGAATGGTATTGAATCGATAATTCCTGAGCTGGGTGCTATTGACTTTGCCATTGTTGGCGAGCCTACTCTAATGAATTTAGCCATCGCTGAGCGAGGGTTAATGGTTTTGGATTGCGTTGCCCACGGCACAGCAGGCCACGCCGCGCGCGATGAGGGCGACAACGCTATTTATAAAGCCATGCGCGATATTGAATGGTTCAGGATATATCGTTTCCCCAAAGAGTCAGAGCTGTTTGGGCCAGTTAAAATGTCGGTTACGGTAATTAACGCGGGTTCGCAGCATAATGTGGTGCCTGCCAGTTGCAGTTTTGTGGTTGATGTAAGAGTGCCTGATGGTTATAGTAATGAGGAAATATTAGAAATAATTCGCGAAAAAGTAACCTGTGAGGTGACACCGCGGTCTACCCGATTACGGTCATCATCTATAGATAAAAATCACCCTATA
This sequence comes from uncultured Mucilaginibacter sp., assembly GCA_964611565.1. Classification (GTDB taxonomy): domain Bacteria; phylum Bacteroidota; class Bacteroidia; order Sphingobacteriales; family Sphingobacteriaceae; genus Mucilaginibacter. The sequence goes on from CAZTAU010000009.1 coordinate 54,999, forward strand.
GTACAGGCAGGCCTGGCATTAGGTAAAACCACCTATGGCTCCCCTACCATGAGCGACCAGGCGCTGATGGATTTCACCTCCATAAAAGTAGGCCCCGGCGATTCGGCACGCTCACATATGGCGGATGAGTTTGTTTATGTAAATGAAATCAGGGATGGCATCGAAACTTATATTGAGATGCTTGAAAAAATTGTTTAATGTAATTATCGCCATGTCATTGCGAGGAGTGAAACGACGTGGCAATCTCGAACTATCCAAACTTAAGATTGCCGCGCTACGCTCGCAATGACAAATTAAGAGTGTCTAAATAAAAAATTCCCATATTTGCATTATGAGTAAAATCTGGCAGAAATCTATTACAGTAAATGAACTGGTAGAAAACTTTACCGTTGGGCGCGATACGGAATTTGACCATCAAATGGCCGCGTTTGATGTATTAGGCTCATTGGCGCATACCCAAATGCTGCAAAGCATTGGTTTAATGAGTGCCGATGAACTGCAACTGGTGCAGCGCGAGTTGAAGAACATTTATGCCGATATTGAAAAAGGCGACTTTACCATTGAGCCGGGTGTAGAAGATGTACACTCGCAGGTAGAGATGCTGTTGACCAAACGCATTGGCGATGCCGGTAAAAAAATACATAGCGGCCGCTCACGTAACGACCAGGTACTGGTTGACTTAAAGCTATTTTTTAGAAGCGAACTGCAACAGGTAGTACAGGAAACCGAAACCCTGTTTAAAACACTAATTGAATTAAGCGATAAACATAAATACGTTTTACTGCCGGGCTATACGCATTTGCAGGTGGCTATGCCATCATCATTTGGGTTGTGGTTTGGTGCGTATGCAGAAAGCTTAACTGACGACCTGGAAATGGTTTTGGCGGCTTATAAGATCACTAATAAAAATCCATTAGGTTCGGCAGCGGGCTATGGTTCATCGTTCCCGTTAAACAGGACCATGACCACCGAATTGCTGGGCTTTGATAGTTTAAATTATAATGTAGTTTATGCCCAAATGGGCCGTGGTAAAACCGAAAGAATAATCGCGCAAGCGATATCATCCATAGCCGCCACATTAGCTAAAATGGCGATGGACCAGGCCATGTACCTGAGCCAAAATTTTGCTTTTGTAAGTTACCCGGATACCCTAACCACCGGCAGCAGCATTATGCCGCATAAAAAGAACCCTGATGTTTGGGAAATTATGCGTGGTAAATGTAACCGCTTACAGGCACTTCCTAATGATGTAGCCATGATGACCACTAACCTACCATCGGGCTATCATAGGGAACTACAGTTGCTGAAAGAGTTAATATTCCCGGCGTTTACAGATTTGAAGAACTGCCTGCACATGGCCAACTTTATGTTGCAAAACATCACTGTAAAAACAGATATATTGGACGACCCTAAATATGCTTACTTGTTTAGCGTAGAAGAAGTGAACCGTATGGTATTAAGCGGCACCCCTTTCCGTGATGCTTACAAACAAGTTGGATTGGCTATTGAAAAAGGCGAATTTAATCCTGACAAAACAGTTAATCATACCCACGAGGGAAGCATAGGCAACTTAGGCAACGAACAGATTACTGCTGCTATGACCACATTGGTAAACAGCTTCAATTTTGATAAAGTAAGTTGGGCAGTGGCGAAGTTGGTGAAATAAAACACTATGTCATTGCGAGCATAGCGCGGCAATCTCGTAGCTATGCTATGAACGCGAGGAGATTGCCACGTCGTTCCTCCTCGCAATGACAGAAAAGATTATATGAACGGACAAAACAGAAAAGACATATACCCCGGCCTTGAGGTTGATATTATCCTGAAAAAAGACCAGCGCTCGGGCAACTTAACACGCGGCATTGTAAAGGACCTGCTTACTAGTTCCGCATTTCACTCGCGCGGGATCAAAGTGCGATTAGAGGACGGACAAGTTGGCCGTGTTGTCGAAATTGTTGAAGAGGATTAGTTATATTGCCATAAGTTAACCAACTTCAAATGGCCAAATCAGAAAGACAGTTATTTTTCAGGCTTGATGCACACTACCGCTTGTTAATAGCTGCAATTGCCAGTGGCGTTGCCTGCTATTTTTCAAATCAGCACAACGAAACACCTGCAACTATTTTACTTACGTGGTTAGCCTTTGCGGTAATTGTTTTGATAATGGACTGGATCATTATCCTAAGTTCGCACCCAAAAGAAGTACGAAAAATAGCCAGCCTTGAAGATTCAAACCGCACACTCATATTTACCTTCGTGATAGTAGCGGCTGTTATTAGTTTAGGTGCAATATTACTGCTGCTGCAATCTACCAAAGGCCAATCCGGTGATGGTGTAGCATTCCCGGTAATATTATCGCTTACATCGGTAGTAACATCCTGGTGGCTGGTGCATACCCTATTTACCCTGCGGTACGCACATTTGTATTATGGAACCGACAAAAATGCCGGTAAAACCAAACCCAACCAGGGCCTTAATTTTCCAAACGAAGAAGAACCCGACTACCTTGATTTTGTTTACTTCTCCTTTGTTATCGGCATGACGTTCCAGGTATCTGATGTGGAAATTGTGTCTCGCCCTATCCGCAGGCTGGCCTTGTTTCATGCTATCGTATCGTTTGTTTTTAATACGGCTATTGTGGCGTTGAGTATTAATGTGGTGGCAGGATTGGTGTAACGGATTTAACAAATCACTATTCACTTAATCAACTAATCACTATATTGCTTCATGCTTTTTACCGAAGATTTTTTGCATTATGTGTGGAAGTTCCGCTTGTTTGACCGGGTGGATTTAAAAACCACTACAGGTGATGCCATTGAAGTATATTCGGCAGGCTTACATAATACTGATTCGGGGCCCGATTTTCATAATGCACGCCTAAAAATTGGCGATACTACCTGGGCAGGGAATGTGGAACTGCACCTCTCCTCGTCCGACTGGCAAAAGCACAACCATTCAACCGATAGCGCTTATGATAATGTCATATTACATGTGGTTTATCGGGATGATGCGCCCTTAATTTTGGCAGATGGCAGACGTGTACCAACTTTAGAATTAAAGGACCGAATCCCCGCTGACCTGTACAACCGCTACCATCATTTAGTATATGGCAATCAAACTATTATTCCTTGCGAAAATAGCATACGTTCGGTGGACGATTTTACCCTGCGTACCTGGTTCACCCGGATATTAATTGATAGGTTAGAAAAGCGGTCGGAAGCCGTTAACACCACCCTGCAAACCAACCGTGGCGATTGGGAAGAAACCTTTTATCAAAGTTTAGCGGCAAATTTTGGCTTTAAGACAAATGCTATGCCTTTTGAGCTGATGGCGAAATCATTGCCCCAAAACATCCTGGCCAAACATAAAAACAACCCGTTGCAAATTGAAGCTCTGGTATTTGGGCAAGCCGGGTTTCTAAATGAAAAATTTGAAGATGTTTATCCGCAAGGGTTAAAAACAGAATATGAGTTCTTGCAGAAAAAATATAGCCTTACCCCTATTGAAACCCACTTATGGAAATTTATGCGGATGCGCCCGCAAAACTTCCCTACCATCAGGCTGGCGCAATTTGCAGCATTGATAGTGAACAGCAATCACCTGCTATCGAAAGTATTGGACACACGCGATATTGCAGGTTTGCGTAACCTATTTGCTGATATAAAAGTTAATCCTTATTGGGAAGATCATTACCGGTTTGATAAATCATCTAAACCATCATCCAAAAACCTGGGCGCGGCATCCATTGATATCCTGCTGTTAAATACGCTGGTACTATTTTTGTTTAGTTATGGCAAGCATCATCAGCTACAACATTTTATGGACAGAAGCCTCAAACTATTAGAAAACCTGCCCGGCGAACAGAACAATATTGTAGCTGATTTTGATAATTTGGGTATAAAAGCCAGTTCTGCATTTGAAACACAGGCATTATTGGAATTAAAAAACTATTATTGTAATTATAAGAAATGCCTGCAATGCAGCGTTGGTAATAAGATACTAAAATTGGCATGAGATGTTACAGCGTATAATTACCTTTTTTGAACGATATTCTTTTGGAGTTTGCACCTACTTAGGCGAACGTTTAAACGTATCCATTTTCAAGATCAGGTTGTTTTTTATTTATTCTTCTTTTTTAGCTGTTGGCTTCCCGTTAATAGCATATTTGTTTGCAGGTATTGTATTGGATATCCGCAACTACGTTAAGCGTTGCCGCACAAGGGTGACCGACCTATAGGCCGAAGTGTGACCACCGTCATACATTTATAAAAACCAATCCCCTATCTTTAAAGTTTAGTATATACAACTAAACATTATGGCCTTTATTGACTATTATAAAACCTTAGGTATTGATAAAAATGCATCTGATAAAGACATTAAAAATGCCTACCGCAAACTGGCACGCAAGTATCACCCCGACCTTAATCCTAATGATGATACTGCCCATAAAAAGTTTCAGGAACTCAACGAAGCCAATGAAGTATTAAGCGACCCTGAAAAGCGCAAAAAGTATGATAAGTACGGCGAGAACTGGCAGCACGGCGAAGCCTATGAGCAACAGGCACGCCAGCAACAAAACAGGCAACAGTATAACTATGGTGGCCAGGGTGGCGGATTTGAAGATTATGGCGGAGGTGGTGATTTTTCAGATTTCTTTCAGTCGATGTTTGGCGGACAAGCCGGTGGTGGTCGGCAATCAAAGTACCGCGGGCAAGATTATAACGCGCAGCTGCAGCTAAACTTAATTGACACGCTTGAAACACATAAACAAACGCTCACGGTAAATGGTAAAAATATCCGCATCACCATCCCCGCAGGTATTGAGAACGGACAAACTATTAAAATAGCGGGGCATGGCGGGCCGGGTGTTAACGGAGGCCCGGCTGGCGATTTGTTTATCAAATTTTCGGTAACGGATGATCCCCGCTTTAAAAGGCAGGGAAGCGATTTGTATAAAACTATTAAGCTTGATCTATACACGGCAGTTTTAGGGGGCGAAATAATGGCCGAAACCCTAACCGGCAAAGTAAAGGTCAAAGTATCACCCGAAACCCAGAACGGCACTAAGGTGAAGCTAAAAGGCAAAGGACTGCCTGTTTATAAAAAAGCTGACCAGTTTGGCGACCTATACCTTACCTATGACATACAAATACCAACCAACCTTACCGATAAACAAAAGAAGCTGTTTGAAGAAATAGCAAAATCATAATCATTAAACCTACTGTTATGGCAACCAGGCAATTAATAACAATAACTGATTTTTGTGGCTATCATCAAATTGATCATACATTTATAACCTCATTACATGAGGCGGGTTTGGTAAAAGTAACTAAGGTTGACCAGAAAACCTTTATACCACAAACCGAAGTGCAAAAACTGGAACGTATGATACGACTGCATCATGAGCTGGAGATTAACCTTGCGGGTATTGAAGCCATTCACCATTTATTGGAAAGGGTTGAAACGTTAAACGAAGATATCCGCATAATGAAGAACAAGCTGCAATTTTATGAGAGTGATAAATAACCACTTACACCAAATAGTGATATAAAAATGCTGGTTTTATTAAACCATTTTATTTAGCGTTTGTCATAATAATACAAATAACGATTAGGTTATTTAATAAAAATTAAGACTATGAAAACTATAAAATTATCTATAATCGCGTTAATAGTAGCTTGCTCGTTTCAAGTAGCAAATGCCCAGGTTAGGGTTGGTGTAGGTATCAATATTGGAACTCCGGTTTACTATAGGCCTGCGCCTGTAGTTTATGCTCCGGCACCAGTGGTATACAGTGCGCCCCGTACGGTTGTTTACACCCGCCCTGTAGTTTACAGAAGACATTATGCACCTGTACGTTATAAAGTAAAACATGTAAAACCCCGCCATTACAGACATTGGTAATAATAAAAAAGGCTCCGAAATTCGGAGCCTTTTTTATTATAATTATGCTTAATGATCGTAGCTGATTACCCGCGTTATTTTCCAGTTACCATTATCGTTTTTCCATAAATGCATAAAACGGAAAGTACCGTCTAAAGCTTCCTTGCCGCCTTTTGGGGTATAATAAAATTTATGCGAGCCCAATTGCACAGCACCAAAATCCTTTATCGGGTATACCTCTGTAGAGCCGGCTATTAACTCACGGCGCACTTTATATTCTTGTGTACAACGATAACGCATTGCCGCATTGTTCTCTTCATACCTAATTAACCCGCCATTGTCTTGGTAAAATTCCAAATCCATTGTAAACATTGAATGTGCTGTAAGCGTATCGCAATTATTAAATGCATTAAATAATATGCTGTCCATGCGCATAATGGTGTCCTGAAGGGCCGCTTTTTTTTGTGCTTTACTATCAAAAGTTAAAAAGGCTACCAAAATTACAATGCCGGTTATAAATTTCATGATCAGATGTTTCTATTTGGATAAAGATTTATTTAAAAAGTTACAATTTATAAATATGAACCATCAAACTTAAATACTCATTATCTTGCTATTTTATTAATTTAGTGAATGATCAGTACTGAAATCGCCCGACAAATTGCATTGGCTTTGCCGGGTACAACAGAGCATCCGCATTTTGATAAGCAGGCATTTAAAGCCAACAAACGCGTATTTGCTACCCTTTGGGAAAAGGAACGGCTGGTAATGGTAAAACTATCGCTTATTGATCAATCTGTATTTTCTGCATTTGACCCCAACATCATTTACCCCGTACCCAATAAATGGGGGCTACAGGGATGTACCTTTGTTGAATTAGATAAAGTACCCCTTGAAATGTTAGAAGACGCATTACACACCGCCTGGCAAACTATTATGTTAAAAAAGAAATAAAATCATAAATTTAGTGCATGCATTATAAAATAAAACTGGCTTACGTAGCATTAGCGGCTATACTGGCATGGTCTGCTGTCGGGGTACAGTTTTATGTACATGTACCGGGCCATATAGAATTTAGCAAAACAACTATTGGTAGCATTGTACAGATACTAAGCTATTTTACAATTCTTACTAACCTTGTGGTGGCTTTAGCCTATTCATTTATTTTGTTAGGCGTAAATACTAAACCGGGCAAATTCTTTTCGCAAACATCTACACTAACTGCCATTGCAGTTTATATAAGTATAATTGGCTTTATTTATGAACTACTTTTGCGTGACCGGTGGGACATAGATGGACTCATGAAACTGACTGATATACTTTTACATACTGTTAACCCAATACTGTTTTTAATATTTTGGTTTGTATTTGTGCCGAAGCAACACCTAAAATGGCGACTGACAATATATTGGTTAATATATCCTTTGGTTTATTTGATATACATCCTTATTCGTGGAGAAATGTTTGATGTTTATCCTTATTATTTTATAAACGTTACCACACTTGGCTATAGCAAAGTAATTATTAACTGCTTTTGGGTGTTATTGGCATTTTTAAGCTTTAGTGGTATATTTTTGTCTATCAGCCGTTTGCTTACCCCTTCAACCGCCAAAATTAACCAGTAAATTTTACGGTGCAATTACCTTTCCTTTTCTAAATTTGCGGCCTTATAATATGCAACACTATGCACAGAGGTGGTTTTTTTAGGTTTTTTGTAATTATAGCAGTAATAAGCCTGCTGCTTGATTGGTATGTTTATAATGGCCTAAAAACCTTTACTGCCGACTGGCAATGGCAACGCGTACGGGCAATAGTTTTGTACGGCTTCCTGCTTATTTCTATAGGTGTAACCGCCTTATTTTTATTAAGCTTTGGCTACTTTGGCAGTCCGCGTGGCATGGGTAATTTCCAGTCATGGATGCTGAGCCTGTTTTTAACCTTCTTTGTTACCAAGTTAGTCTTTGTGATCGTTTTATCACTGGGAGATTTTGGGCGGTTTGTTGTTGGTATAGCCACTAATGCAGGCAAATCGGGTGCTGAACTTAGCCAGCCTTATTTTCCTGGCCGACGTAAGTTTATTAGTGAATTGGCTATTCTGCTGGCAGCCTTCCCATTCTTCGGATTTTTATATGCCATAGTACGGGGCAAGTATGATTATAAAGTACACCGCACCACCATATATTATGATGACCTTCCCGATGCATTTGACGGCTTTACAATAACCCAATTATCTGATATCCATTCGGGTAGTTTTGATAACGCGGATGCCATGCAGCGCGGCATTGACCTGGCGCAAGCCCAAAAAAGCGACTTATTTGTTTTTACCGGTGATATTGTAAACAACGTAGCCGAAGAAATAGAGCAATACATTCCAAATTTTAGCCAATTAAGATCGCCTTACGGGCAGTTTTCCATATTAGGCAACCATGATTACGGCGACTACATCCAATTTGAAAGCAAGAAAGCTAAAGCTGACAATCTGGAAAAATTAAAAAGCATTCATGGTAAACTGGGCTGGAGGTTATTGCTGGATGAAAATGTAGAGATAGAAAAAGACGGCCAAAAAATAACCTTGTTAGGTATAGAAAACTGGGGGCGTGGGTTTGTACAACATGGTGATCTAAATAAAGCCCTGCGTGGAGTTGATAGTAACGCTTTTAAAATACTCTTATCGCACGACCCTACCCATTGGGAGGAACAAGTACGCTATCATCAGGAAAATATCCACTTAACCCTATCGGGCCATACGCATGGTGCACAGTTTGGCGTTGAGGTTGCCGGTTATAGGTGGAGCCCGGTACAATACCGCTATTTGGATTGGGCAGGGTTGATTAATGAGAAAAACCGCTATCTGTATGTAAACCGGGGCTTTGGCTTCCTGGCATTCTCGGGCAGGTTGGGTATATGGCCAGAGATTACGGTGATCACCTTGAAAAAGAATAGATAACCCTTATCCTCCACAACCAATTTGTATTAACATTCTGCGTTAAATTGTGTTAAAGTTTGGCCTTAAGTATTGATTGGTACGAATAAGTTGTAAAAATCAATGATATTTACGCAGCTTAACAAATCCTGTTTACGCATACAATGGAATACAAAAAAATTAATAATCTGCTGGGCTGGCTTTGCTTTTTAATAGCTGCTATAACCTATATTTTAACCTTAGAGCCTACTGTAAGTTTTTGGGATTGCGGCGAGTTTATATCCTGCGCCTATCGTTTACAAATATCGCATCAGCCGGGTTATCCATTATTTGCTATGCTGGGTAAAGTGTTCTCGCTGCTATCATTTGGCGATAACACCAAAATACCTTATTTCACCAACATGGGTTCGGCAATAGCCAGCGCGGCAGCCATTATGTTTTTATTTTGGACCATTACCGCCTTTGGCAAAAAACTATTACTTAATCGTAATGATCTTCCCGAAAATATACGCACCACTTTAATAATGGGTGCCGGTTTAGTGGGGGCTTTGGCCTTTACCTTTTCAGATACTTTTTGGTTCTCGGCTGTTGAGACCATTGTATTTGCCCTATCAGCATTATGTACGGCCATTGTTTTTTGGGCCGTTTTAAAATGGGATGCCCACGCTGATGAACCCGGCGCTGATAAATGGCTGATATTCATAGCATATATTGTAGGCTTATCAATAGGTATACACCTTTTAAACTTATTAACTATTCCTGCTATTACCCTGGTTTACTACTTTAGGCGCAGCAATAACATAAATAAGAAAAACGCTTTTATAGCATTTTTAATAAGCATAGCCATACTAGCTGCAGTTCAATTTGGTATAAGGGAGTATACTATTAAATTGGCGGCCTATTTTGACCTGTTTTTTGTTAATACATTGGGCTTTGGTTTTAATATAGGCGCAATAGTGTTTTTTGTTTTATTGGTTGCCCTATTGGTTACGGGTATTGTATACAGCATACGTAAAAACAAACCGCTGCTTAACCTGGCCTTGTTATGCGTGGCTTTTATTTATTTTGGTTATAGTTCATTTGTGTATATCCCCATCCGTGCAACTGCAAATACCAATATAAATAATACCCATGTTGATAACGCTTTTACGCTTAACAGCTACTTAAACCGCGAACAATACGGATCTACCCCACTACTCACCGGCCCTTATTTTGACTCGGAAATTACCGGACAGAAAGAGGGCGGTAATATATACCGTAAAGGCGAAACCAAGTATGAGTTAGCCGGTAAAAAACAAAAATTGCAATATGACAGAACTACGGTTTTTCCGCGTATGTATAGCGATGATGGGCAGCACCCCGCATTTTACCGCCAGTGGATGCAGCTTGGCGATGGCGAAAGCCCAACATTTGTAACTAACCTGGGTTTCTTTTTTAGCTGGCAAACCTACCAGATGTATTTCAGGTACTTTTTTTGGAACTTTGCGGGCCGTATCAATGAAATGGATGGCCAGCAGGAGTTGGGTTCATTTTTATATGGTTATACAGATGGCGACTGGACCACCGGTTTTTTTGACAAGGCCCGCCAGGTACCTAAACATATTTTAAACGACACCAATTATATGCCGTTATATGGCTTGCCATTGGTTATTGGTTTGATAGGAATGGTGTACCATTTTAAGCGTAAAAGGCGCGATGCGCTTATCATTGCCCTGCTTTGGTTCTTTACCGGGATAGCTATAGTTTTATATGTTAACCAGCCATCGGTACAGCCACGAGAGCGAGATTACTCGTACGTATGCTCCTTTTATGCTTTTGCTATATGGATAGGGATGGGTGTTATTGCCATAGCCGATATGCTAATGAAAAAGCTAAACGCCCAAAAAGCTGCTATTGTTGCTACTGTGGTTTGCTTGTTAGCGGCTCCAGTAGTAATGGCCAGGCAAGAATGGGCGGGACATGACCGGTCAACCAAATGGACCGCGCATGATATGGCCTACAATTACCTGGTATCATGTCCGCCAAATGCTATTTTGTTTACCTATGGCGATAATGAAACTTACTCTTTATGGTATCTTCAGGAGGTAGAGAATGTACGCTCTGATGTGCGTGTGGTAAACCTAAACTTATTTACCGGCGATTGGAATATACGCCAGATGCAGCAGAAAATGAACCAATCAGAACCGCTGCCTATTACTATGCCTTTTAAAAAGTATAAAGATGGTATACGCGACTTTTTGGCTTTCAAAGACGCTAACCTGCCCGGATATACCGAGCTTAAAGAGGTTTTTAATTTTATAACATCTGATGATGAGCGTACAATGACGCAGTACCAAAGCGGCAAGTACGCTAACTTTTTACCTACCAAAAAGTTTAAGATCACTATTAACAAAGATGATGTACTTAAAAACAATGTTGTAACTCCCGATCAAAAAGACAAAATAACTGATACCCTTAACTGGGACTTTACAGCAAATTTTTTGATGAAAGATGATTTGGCTACATTAGACATACTAGCACATAATAACTGGAAACGCCCCATTTGCTTTGCTGCTACTATAGGGCCCAGCAATATGAAGGGATTGCAGCCATATTTATATAAAGAAGGGCTAACATACCGCTTACTTCCTTTAAAGCCTGATACTGTATTGACAGAGCAGTTAGAAAAAACCAATACTGCCATAATGTATAACAATGTGATGAACAAGTTTAAATTTGGCAATTATAAAAATGCACGGTATTTGGACCATGAATCAAAAACCATGTTTTACCCGGTTTTATTATCAACTTTTTACGGCTTATCAAAACAGTTAATAAAGGAAGGCAAAAATGATATGGCCCTTAAAGTGCTGCATAAATATGATGAGGTAATGCCCGATCTGGACATTAATTTTCATGTTACTGCTAAAAAATACTTTATTGCCCGTACAGCGTATAATTTACATGATAATGTAATGGGCACAAAAATGTTTAACAGCATTGATAATTATATTATTGAGCGTTTGGATTATAATTATTACCTGCTTCAAAAAAACAGCAGGTTGTTAGATACCGGCGAAATTCAGTACGGCATGCAGTTAATTTCCTGGATGATAGATACGGCAAAACAATATAATCAAACCGCTATGCTGGCCAAATTGCAAGCACAACACAAAAATTACGAAACTAAATTTGGTAACATTATTCCTAAGTCTACGGAGTAATATTGATCCTCTCTGTCATTTCGAAACAAAGTGAGAAATCTATACATATGCAATTAGACGTGTGAATGGATTTCTCGCTATGCTCGAAATGACATTTTTTAATTATTTAATCAGCGGCAAATCAAAATAAAAGGTCGAGCCGTTGCCCAACTCACTCTGTACACCTATTTTGCCATTGTGGTGCTTGATGATCTCCTGAGATATGTACAGGCCCATGCCTAAGCCGCTTGACATATATTTTTTATCCTCTACACGGTAAAAGCGTTCAAAAATGCGTTCCTGCTGCTTGTCAGATAAGCCAATGCCAAAATCGGTTACATAAACGCGTACGCTATTACCATTCTGACTGGCTTTGACTATAACAGTACGGCTGGTTGGCGAATATTTTACAGCATTATTTATCAGGTTCATTACTACCTGCTCCAAACGTTCGGCATTACCATTCACCATAAACTCGCCCTCTACATCGCCCATAAATTCAAATGATGAGAAAACGTGCCTGGCATTTTCAATACATGAGCGGAGCAACTCTGTCAAATTAACCGGTTCCATACTATACTCCAAACGCCCGGCATTTATTTTACTTACATCTAACAGGTCATTCACCAGGTTTTGCAATTTATTTAAAGCTACTATAGCTTTATCTATATATTGTTTAACGGATGGGGACAATTCACCTTTTTTATAGCTTATTAATTGCAGGTAACCTTTTAAACTGGTTAACGGCGTTTTTAACTCGTGGCTGGCAACCCCAATAAACTCATCCTTTCGCTCCATTTCCTGCTTCTGGTCTTCAATATCAGTTGCCGTGCCTACCCAAAAAGCTATCTCGCCTTTTTCATCACGCAAAGGTACTGCCCTGTTTAAATGCCAGCGGTATGTACCATCATACCTCCGGTACCTATTCTCCACCTCATATATACTTCCTGACTTAATTGCGGCTGTAAATTTTTGTAGGGTAAGCTGGTAATCATCGGGATGAATGATCTTATTCCGCCAATCGGGGTCCTGTGTGTCTTGATAGGTAAGCCCTGAATAATTAAACCATTGCTGATTATGAAAATTGACCGTACCATCAGGCAGGTTTGTCCATGTCATTTGAGGAATGTTATTAGCTAATAGCTTAAAGTGTTCGCGGCTTAATAACAGATCAGCGGTACGACTTTTAACCGTATCTTCCAATTCGTCGTTCAGCTTTTCGGTGGCGTTTTGGGCTATTATTAGTTGCTCATTATTAACTTTTAGCTGACGCTCTGCTTCTTTTTGAATAGTTAGATCAGTTAATATCAAACTTAGCGCCGTACCCTCATCCAACTCCAAAGTGTTGCATGATAACAAACATGGCGTATATCTTTTATTGTGTACTAATAAAACTTCTTCCTTGCATTCCCTTTCCCAACCTGCCTCTATTAATTTATTAAATTCGGGATGGGCTTCCGGCAGAATAAATGTATCGAACCTTATACCTATCACTTTCTCTAATGGCATATTAACCATTTCGGCAAAACGGAAATTACTATAAAGTATAATTCCATCCTGGTTAAGTGTAACGGCGCCTTCGTTCATTTTTTCAATGAACATACGGTAAGTTTGGTCGGCAGTTTTTAACGTATAAAGTTGGTGACTACCAGTGTCGCCTTGTACTATAAGCGCATCAACTTGCCCGGTACGGATAGCCTCAATAGTATCATTAGCTTCCTCCAGTTGAAAGCGCAACTCGGTGTTTTGGCTTACCAGTTCATCATATGTTGGCTTAGCTTGTTCCATCAGTCCTCGGTTACTCCTAACCCCCTTAAAACTTTCTTTGTGTTTGACATATCTCCAATTAACCTTCTTTCAGGTCCCGGCGATTTTTTTACCAGTAGTGGCAACGCAATTATCTCCTCGCTTTCGGCTAATAGCGGTTGCTGGTGTACATCAATAATTTCCAGCTCATAATTTTGCTTTAAATAAGTTTCGCATATCTCCTTCATATTAATTACTGCACGCGTTGAATTAGTTGACGCGCCGGTAATAAACAAACGAAGTTTATAGGTATCGGCATCTAAGTTTTCCCTATTTTCGGGCACTGCTGGTTGTTCGCTCATTTATATATTATTTGGCAGGCCTTATATTTAATCCCACTAATACTTTTTCTTCGTTTGATAGGTCGCCAATTATTTTTCGTATAGGCTCGGGTACCTTACGTACCAGGGTTGGCACGGCAAATATTTGGTCGCCCTCGGCTAATTGTGGTTTCTCTAACAAATCTATAACCTCTATCTTATATCTACCCTTTAAATGCTCTTCACAATACTTTTTCAGGTTGTTTAAAGCCGTTACAGATTTTGCTGTTTTACCTGCAATATATAATCGCAATTCGTATGCTTTTGTTTCTGCTGTCATTGTGGTATATATCTATTTACGCCTTTGAGTTATTTCTTCTCGGGTACGATCTGAAATTTGTTTGACCAGTTCTTCCTCCTGGTAAATTCTATTTAGTTCTTCTTCAACCGAGTCAAATTCCGCACGCAGACTTGATATTTGCGCTTCCAGTACCGAACGCTTGCGTGAAATTTCCCTATCCTTACGGCTCATCGCATTATCACGTAAAGCACTACCGGTTTTTTCATGTATTTGCTGTGCCTCCCTTGCCGATCCGGTTAATACCCCCTGAGGGCCCAAATAAACCTCTACAAGATCAAGTCCCTTATCAGTGATAATAAACTCACGCACCTGGTTAGAGTGCTTCATACCGCGCGATTTCATGATATACATGCCACGATTTCGCTCACCATTAAATTCAATATCCCTCACTAACACCCAGGCATCCACCAATGATGATACACCTTCATCGGTTTGTTCATTTACAATATTATTTAAACTTAGCGCAGTAAACATTACGGTAATTTGCTCTTCCTGTAAAAAATCTATCAGGCGTATCAGCATTGATTTTACTTCGCTTACCGATCCTATAGTAACCAAATTGGTTATAGGATCAAGCACTACAGCTGCTGGCTTAAATTTTTTTATCAATTTATACATGGCCACTAAGTGCATCTCCAACCCATATAAGGTTGGCCGCGAAGCATGAAACTCCAATAGCCCTTTATCTACATGCCTTTGCAGATCAACGCTGATGGATTTCATATTCCGTATGATCTGTTGCGGTGACTCTTCAAAAGCAAAATACAGGCATCTTTCCTTACGTTCACACACATCATTGGCAAAATATGCGGCTATACTGGTTTTACCCGTTCCGGCTGTGCCCGATACTAAGATACTGCTGCCCCTAAAAAAGCCTTTTCCATCCAGCATACTATCCAGTGCAGATATGCCTGTGCTCACCCGTTCTGATGACACATCCTTTGCCAATTTTAATGACGTTACCGGCAATACAGATATACCTTCCTCATCAATTAAAAATGGATATTCATTTGTACCGTGTATAGAACCACGATATTTCACAATACGCAGCCTGCGTGTTGATATTTGATTTTCTACCCTGTGGTCAAGTAATATAACACAGTCAGATACATATTCTTCCAGTCCCTGGCGGGTTAATGCATTGCTGTCACCTCGCTCGCCGGTTATAATGGCGGTTACACCCCTATCTTTCAACCAGCCAAAAAGCCTGCGTAGTTCGGCCCGTAGAATGGTTTGATTTTCCAGTCCTGAAAATAAATTCTCTAAAGTATCCAACACTACTCTTTTGGCACCAATACTGTCAATAGCAAAGCCGAGGCGTATAAATAGTCCTTCCAGGTCATACTCGCCTGTTTCTTCTATTTCACTCCTATCGATATGTACATGGTCAACGCGTACTTTCTTATCTGTTTGCAGTTGTTTCAGATCAAAACCTAATGAAGCGACGTTCATCGCTAACTCTTCGCTTTTCTCTTCAAAAGCTAAAAATACTCCCGGCTCATTAAATTCCATTGCGCCACGTATAATAAACTCTAAAGACATTAAAGTTTTTCCACATCCGGCTTCACCGCAAATTAAAGTGGGCCTTCCTTTTGGTAATCCACCGGAGGTAATCTCGTCTAAACCGGTTATTCCGGTTGGTGTTTTAGGTAATACTAATGTTTGTGAGGGTGTCCCCTTTTTTACTGATTTACTCATTTATTAAATAATTAAGGCAAATAAACTCTGTATCGGCTTAAATAAATACTATAATATCGAATAAAATAAAATTGTTTTAACACGCATTTATTTAGTTATCAACTATTTCAATTTATCACTAAAATAGGTCAATTTTATCCTAAAAAAATAATAATTATCTTAAAACTAAAAACAAGGACACTTCGTACATATCTTGGAAGTAGATATAATAATATTGTAATCTAATGTGAAAACCAATTAACCAGATTGTTGTTTAAGCGACAATATTTAAACTAAATCATTTAACAAAATACTACCTAATTATATGAGCCACGCATCTAAAAAAATAATGATAGCAGATGATGACCCGGGTATTGTAGACGCTATTGAATTACTATTAGAATTTGAAGGATACGAAGTTTCCTCAACCATTGACGGATCAACAGTTTTGGATATGAAGTTGGAACTGCCTGATCTATTGCTCTTAGATATATGGATGTCGGGAGAAGATGGCAGGGATATCTGTAAAAAACTAAAGCAAACCGAACTTACTAAAAACATCCCTATCATAATGGTATCGGCCAGTAAGGATATTAAAGAATCTGCTATGGCTGCAGGTGCTGATGATTTTTTGGCCAAACCCTTTGAAATGAATGACCTGTTGAACAAGATCAGGAGGCTTACTTCTTAAGCTAAATTAATAACACAATTTATTGTTGATAATTGTAGTTATTATATAAACACTACGTTATGGCAAACTTCCAGGAAATTATAGCATCAGAAAAACCGGTACTGGTTGATTTTTCGGCCGAATGGTGTGGACCTTGTAAAATGATGGCCCCCATATTACAGCAGGTTAAAAGTAGCCTTGGCGACAAAATTACTATCATCAAAATTGATATTGACAAAAATCCTGCGGCGGCCAATGCCTACCGTGTTCAAAGTGTACCTACACTAATGATATTTCAAAAAGGCGAAACCAAATGGCGGCAAAGCGGAGTGGTACAAGCCGGGCCATTACAACAAATTATATCGCAGTATTTGTAATTATTTTATTCTTATACCAATTCATTAACAACAAAACCATTTGGTTATAAGTGTCTATACCCTGAGGTTGGTTATTGGCTTTTAAAAAATCATCGTACATATAACCGCTTATCATGGTTGCTTTACCATGAAACGAGAACCAGTAAAAGCGTTCGCGGTAAAAGTCATGCCTTACTTGTGGTGATATGGTTTTACGTAGTTGTTTAAAGGCGATGGTATCCCTGCGACGCAGCGTACGCATACATTCATTAACAGCGTTACTAAAAGCCGAATAGCGCAATAACCTGTCTTTTGAACCTAAAGCCACCAGGTATCCCGCAAAACTTGCCTCATCCTCGGGCCCATAACCCATTTGGTGCGACATTTCATGGCAGGCAACCATAGGCCGCGAAAAGTACGGCATTTGGTAATTTAACTGCGCCTCGCTTGTAAAAGGGTTAAAATACCCTGATGTACCTACATAGTTAAGCAATGGTGTAAGCAGGGATGATTTGATACGTGGACTATATGCACAGAAATTCGGCAAGTCATCTGATGCTTTTTTTACGGCATTAATAGCCGTTTTATATATGGCATCATTATCTTGTGTACTATCAGCAATAGTTAAACGTGCCCGCGAAGCATTGGCGCTATCAATAAGCATACAAGTTACATTTACCAGGTGAGCAGTGGTGTAACTGGTATCGCGCAGATTTAGCCGCTCTCCTGTCGATGGTCGAAAATAGTTCATCCCCCAAAAAAGGTAGAAAGCTAATATGGCTATTTGCACTCCAATAACTAGTGTTGTAAGTGCTAAGGCAATACGTTTAAATTGCCCTTTTATAAGCCTGTATATAAACCTGCCAAAACTAAATAGCAGGTACCCTATAACCAATATGTACAGCACATCGCCTACGCTAAAGGGGAATATATTTAAAACCGGGTGCATTACCCAACTTATAGCCGGGTATAAGCCATCAGAATAATAACGTTCAACCGCTTGGGGATGATCGGCAAAAAGCATCAATAAATAAATAGCCAGCGCCAGCAGCAGTATAATAATTACCCGGCCCTGTAACGTGTTTTTATTGAAGCGATAGTGCATAGCATACAAATATAATTTTAACTGCATAAAAAAAGCCCTCCGAAATTCGGAAGGCTTTTAAGTTTTATAATTGAAGATTATTTAGCCGGTACTAATACTTCTACGTTTTCCCAAACTAAGGCAATTCCGTTTGGCCTTATTTCATATCTTAATTTTTCAGTTGGACCAGCTTTTTTAGGTGTTACTGTTGTTGATAAAACATCCTTAGTAGCATCAACATTGGCAGAATAGCCTCGTGGGTCATTTGCATTTCTATTTATACCCCACTGCCCGGTTGCAGAATTAAATACAACTTTCCAGTCCTTTTCGGTAGGAACCATATAAATGCTATACTTGCCAGCGGCTAATTTCTGGCCATTCACCATAATATCTTTATCGGTAGTGATAACTGTGGCAGCGTTTGCCCCTGCACGCCAAGGTTGATCATAAGGCTCCATTTTGCCTAGTATTGTACGGCCCTGTAATGTTGGTGAGCCATAAGTTATTTTAACGTTCGCTTCGCCAATTTTACCTTCCACACTTTCGTTGGTGGCAGGTGTTGCTTTAGGTGCTTGTGCAAAAGCTACAGTTACAGCGAAAAAGGCTACTAAAAAGCCCATTAATGCTTTAATTTGAAATGTTTTTTTCATGATCGATCTAATTGTTTTATTAATTGGTTTTAAACAAATATAACGTGAAAATTTACACTACCATATAAATACACAATATTATTACTTATCAGGTATCTCTTTTAGCAGATTGCGCTTTACCAAATAATGAACTTAAAAGTATTATCACTATTGTAGTTAATACGCGCATAAGTAATGTTTTAACCATAATAATAAATTTACAACTAAATTTTAAATTATATAAAACCAACTGTTAACTATAGCGTTATATACCTGAATTCACATTGCAGTTAGGAATTGACCGAAAGGTTAAACAATTGTTGTGAGTTTTTGGCCCTTGTTGAGAGACAGGGGCTTTTTTTGTTTACAGCCTCAACCAAAAAACTTATTATTACACTTTATTTAAGTTAATGAAGAACAACACCAAGCTGGTTTATATAGTACTGTTTGCCACTGCATTAATGGTAAATATAGTCGGCATTAATGTTGATTTTTTTACGGACGACCCCGGGCTGTATGCTTCTATCGCCAAAAATATGTTGTATAAAAATGATTTTATGCAGCTGTTTACCTATGGTCAGGATTGGTTGGATAAACCCCACTTCCCGTTTTGGATGACTTACTTAAGCTTTAAGGTATTTGGTGTAAGTGTGTGGGCCTACCGCCTACCTGCCCTATTATTTTTTGCGTTAGGATTGTTTTACACCTTTTTGTTTGCCCGAAAATACTATACACTTAATACTGCGGCTACTGCAGTACTGGTATTAATAACCGCCCAATACGCCTTTATGGGTAATGTTGACGTACGTGCCGAACCTTATTTATTAGCCCTAATAATCGGCAGCATTTACCATATATCAAACCTGCATGACCGATTCAGGATCAGTGACCTGTTGTTAGCCGCACTGCTTACCGCCTGCGCTATCATGACTAAGGGCATATTTGTAATAGCGGCTATTTATGGTGCTTTGCTAGGGCAGCTTATATTTCAAAAAAAGCTACAGCAGCTGTTTAGTTTAAAGTTTATTGGGCTATACCTGCTTACTTTAATTTTTTTATTACCCGAGTTTTATACACTTTATATTCAGTTTGACCTGCACCCCGAAAAAGTCGTATTTGAGCGCACCAATGTATCCGGCATTAAATGGTTTTTGTGGGATAGCCAGTTTGGGCGTTTTGCTAATAATGGCCCTATCAGTCATAAATCAGGCGGCGATGTTTTTTTTTATATCCATACCCTGTTATGGGCATTTGCGCCATGGTGCATGCTGTTTTATTTCGCGCTTTATAAGCGGATAAAAAGCATAGTTAAAAAAGAAACTTTAACCGAATATTATACCTTAAGTGGCGGATTATTGTTGCTTATTCTTTTCTCACTATCCGGGTTTCAGCTGCCTTTTTATACAAATGCTATTTTCCCGCTTCTTGCTATTGTGTTAGCACCCTATTGTGCCACGCCGTTAGGTGGTGTTGAGGCCAAATTAAGGATAATAAGCCAAGGGATATATTTTGTTTTACTTCCTGTAGCGGTAGTAATTATTAACTACTTTTTAAAACCCAATAGCAGCCTGTTATTTTATGTAGATTATGTTTTGTTTTTCGGGTTGATATTATTGATAGTTACCCAAATTAAAAATGTCCCTCAAAAAATATTTTTGTTTAGCTGTACTGCGGCACTATTTACTAACCTGTATTTAAATAGTGTACTATACAAAGTAGTTACGTATTATAATGGGCAGATGAAGGCAGCTAAATTCATTAACAAAAAACTTCAAGCAGATGTCGCGGTTTATTCCGTTAAAATGCAGAATAACGTTTTCCAATTTTATTGCGACAGGCCGGTTGGATACGTTCAATTAGAAAAATTTGGGCAAACCATTACATCGACTAACGCAGTATTTTATGTTAATCAGTCTTCCTTAGATTACCTGACTCAAAACAAAATTGGATACACTATTATGAAAGATTTTATCAACTATCCGCAAGAGCAGGTATTACCTGATTTTATAAATTATGCAAATCGTGATAAAGTTTTGGATAAAGTTTACTTAATAACAACCAGGTAATATTTTCAATAATTGCTATATTTGATATATAAATCAAACAGATATGAGAAAATTTGCCAGAGTAGATGTTTACAGTTTTAACGTTTTATTGGGTATAATAATCCCGCTGATACTGTGTTTATTCATTTTCAATTACCAAAATAACCTTTCAGCCTTTTCATACTCGTGGCTGTTGACTGTAGATTTTTTAAAGTTTATAGCTATTCTTTTAAGTTATAGTTTACCGTTGGTTTTTTTCTGCAGTAAAATATACCAGTTGCTTAAGCATCCTGATGCGTCTAAGTTTAAACAATTGGGATTAATAGCAACATCATTATTGTTTTTGCCATTTGGTTTGATACTGCTATTTGTTATAGCTAAAATTAATTTTTTGGGTGTAATGGCATTAGCTGCATTAATATTTATAGCTTATGTTAGTTCTTACAAACTACGGCCGGCATTAATTAAAGCTTAGTTTATTTAGCCTCGTCTTTTACCTCTTCCCAATATATAGTATGTACAGGAATAGCATTTTGAACGGCTACCTGTGCTAGTATTTTTTCAAGTTCGGTTTTTATTTCTGCGGGGCTTAAGTCACTGCTTAACGAGTGGTAATAGATCACGTTACTTGTTCTACTATTTATAAACTTATAGTGTTTAACTGTAGCGGTTCCCATAATGAATGATTATGTTTAACCAACAGATTTATACTTAAAATGTTTGAATTATTAAGGTTAATCTTTAATTGTTCGTACCAAAACAACAACCAATGCCCCAAAAATGGCTATAATGCCAAACGACCATCGTAAACTGGCGGCCTCTGCCACAAAACCAACCAATGGTGGTACCAATAAAAAACCCAAATATCCAATGGTTGACATAGAAGCCAATGCTGTGCCACTACTCATTTTTGTTGACCGGCCTGCTATTTGGAAAACCGTAGGTACAATACATGATACCCCTAAGCCAACTAATATGAAACCCAATCCGGCTGTTATAGTATATGGTAGTATTACCGATAGCATTAGCCCGCTAAAAATAAATATACCGCTATAGTTTAAAACCTGTTTAACCCCATACTTATTTACGGCGGCATCCCCTACAAATCGGCCGGTTGTCATGGCTATCATGTAAGCTACAAAACCAAAAGTTGCGGTGTCTTTTGGCACATTTACTGCTTTTTCAAAATAAATAGCGCTCCAATCGTACATGGTATTTTCGCAGGCCATGCAGGCAAAGCAAATAAATGCCAACTTTAATAATGGCCCTTGGGGTAATGATATCAGTTTTTTATTGGTTTGAGGGATGGGCTGCTGGTACATGGTAGAAGAATAAAACCAGGCAGATAATATTACAGATACAACACTCACCATCAACAAATGATAAGCAGCAGCCACATTGTAATAAACCATTACCGAGCCTACTGCCCCCCCTGCAAACCCCGCCAAACTCCAAACCCCATGAAAAGTAGCGGTAATAGATTTGCTGTATAAAGTTTGCACTGCCAACCCTTGCGCATTGGTAGAAATGTTTAATAAGTTACGTGACGAACCCAAGCAAAAAAGCATAATTGCTAACTGCCATACGGTACTGCTAAAACCAATTAAGCTTAAAACTATGCTAAAAAATAAAGCTCCGAAAAGCATTACTGCCTTGCTGGTATAAGTGCTTAATATTCTCCCTGTTATAGGCAGTGTTATCATTAACCCAATGGGCATAGCAAATAGCAACGCTCCCAATTGCGCCTCGTTTAAGCCAAGCTCACGCTGTATACTTGGGATACGGGATGCCCAGGTACCATAACCAAAGCCGGATATAAAATAAAATACAGTATTGGCTAACCGTATTTTTGAGGCATTTAAATGGACATTGGGATTTGTAGTCACAGGTGCAAAAATAGGACTATAAAATTTAAGCTTGCTGCTGGTTTTTCAAATAAAAATAACCCAACGCATATAAACATAAAATACCCAGCAAAAAGCCGCCAAGCACATCTGTAAACCAATGCGCGCCCAGATATATACGCGAGACAGGAATAGTGAATATCATCATCATACATATAATACCTATTGTTATTCGTGTGATTCTGTTAATAGCTTTAAGCGAATACATCAACAAAGCCACAAACCCAAAAAATATCAAATAAAACATTACATGTCCGCTTGGGAAGCTTTGCTGATGGGTTTGTAAAGCTATCTTCACCAGATCGGATCCGGGGCGTGGCCGGTCTACCAGGTATTTAACTATTGTACTTACCAATCCGGATAACATTGTAAATAATACAAATAACCCCTCTTTTTTTAACTTGCTGCTATAAAAAATACCGCCGCAAATTATAACCATAATAGGGGCATAAGGCATATATCCCGGATAGCTAACCATCTTCATCAACATATCAAACAGTGGGTGCTGATACGCTTGCACTTCTTCAGAAAACTCACGATCAATTACTGATTCGGGGAAATACAATACAAATGCGGTTAACAACAAAAAACCAATACTAATAAGTGCCAGCACATAAGTGAGTACTTTTTTACGACGGGGTGTTAGTTCCATTAAATAATGATAGTAAAAATCGTTAACAATATTTCATACCTCTTGTTGTACTGTCCGGTAATATTATCACCCAATAATAACATGTATTTATTAACGTTAAATAAAACTCACTTAATCGTCTGGAATTTAGGCTCTAACAAATAATGACTGAATATTTAAAAATTTATATTTATTATTGAAAATTAAGTTATTTAATTTTATCGCAATACCATATAACCATTCCCTTATTAAACTTAAATTATTTGAAACTGGACTAAAAAATTTATGACAAAAAGAACTGATTTCGTTTATTCACAAGCATCTGAACCACATCGCATACGCACTAAAGAGATACTAAAACAGTATCCTAATTTGCGTACCCTTATTGGTAAAAACCCAAACACAATATTCGCTATTATTGGTTTGGTTGCTTTCCAGGTAGTTTTAGCCTGGTTATTGCGCGATCAGTCGTGGTGGTTAATATTTGGCGCTGCTTACCTTTTAGGTGCCTTTGCAGACCATGCGCTGTTTGTTATGATACATGAGTGTGCCCACCAACTTTTGTTTAAAAATAAATCCGCTAATCGTTGGGCCGGTATTTTTGCCAATATGCCACAAATTTTCCCAAGTTCTATATCATTTGAGCGTTACCATATTAAGCACCACTCTTTTCAAGGTGTGCATGAGTTAGATGCCGACTTACCTAACAAATGGGAGGCTAAGCTTATCAATAATTCCTTTTTAGGCAAAGCTTTATGGTTATTGTTTTACCCATTGTTCCAGGTTTTCCGCCTTTCAAGATTGCGCGAGATACAAACTTTTGATATTTGGATAGTAGCCAACATATTGGCGTGTGCAGCCTTTACAGGTGTTATATATTACTTTATGGGCTGGCCAGCTTTAGCTTATTTGTTGCTTAGTTTCTCCTTTTCGGTAGGATTACACCCACTAGGCGCCCGATGGGTACAAGAGCATTATTTAACCCATAGTGTTGAGCAGGAAACCTATAGTTATTATGGTGGTTTAAATACCGTTGCCTTTAACGTAGGTTTTCATAATGAGCATCATGACTTCCCTTCTATCCCATGGAACAAGTTGCCCGAGATCAAAAAAACAGCCCCACAATATTATGATACCCTTTTTTATCATAAATCATGGACCAAATTATTCTTTCGCTTTTTGTTTGACAAAGAGATATCATTATTTAACCGCATACTAAGAAAAGAACGCGGCAAGGTTGCCCTTACCGATGTTTCAAAACCAGATGCGGAAATGACCATATAAATATTAAGGCTCCATTAAGGGGCCTTTTTTATTGGTTATATATATGATATGGCTAAATTTGCTGTTATTATATGATGCAATTACCTAAAAGCCGTATCCGTAAACGAAACATACTCTTAATTGTGGTCATACTGCTTTTTGGCGGATCATACGTGCGGCATAAATACCTTGTAGGTCAAATTACGGTGTCGGGCCGATTGTTAGATAAGGTGATGGGCGAAACTTCGGGCATGGCCGCATCGGGTGTATTTAAAAATATGTTTTATGTGCATAACGATAGTGGCGACGAAAGCCGCTTTTTTATGATATCGCCCGATGGAAAATTACACCATATTTTAAATTATAAGGACAGCTCTGATGATTGTGAAGATGTAGCCATTGGGCCGGGGCCGGTAAAAGATAAAAGTTATGTTTACCTTGCAGATATTGGCGACAATGGCAATAACCGGGACGCCATAACCATATACCGATTTGAAGAGAAGAAAGCATGGTTAAAAGATAGCATCATCAACTTAGCATCACAAAAACTTCATTTTAAATACCCTGATGCTCCAAAAGATGCCGAAACATTAATGATAGACCCGGTTGATAAATTATTTTACATAGTAACCAAAAGAAAAGATAGCGTAAGTATATACACCTCGCCTCTTGCCCATAAAGCTAATGATACAGCAACCTTAACTTTTAGAGGAAAACTATTTTTTGAGGGCACCAAACTCTTTAAATGGATAACGGCCGGCGATATTTCAAAAGACGGAGATAAGGTATTACTTAAAAGCTATGAAAAAGTATATTACTGGAAACGTAAGGGTAAAGAGCATATTTGGGAAACCCTGCAAAAAAAACCTAAAATATTAACATACCAGGTTGAAAAGATGGGAGAAGCCATAGGTTTTGCCGCGGATGGTAAAAGTTATTACACGGTTAGCGAAGGTATATACGCACCCATTTATTATTACACCAGTCCCTAAAATTGTTCATATAGTTGCTTTGAAATTAAAGGTTAAATGTTACTTTAGCTAAACTAAGCCTTAATTATGAGAGTGTTTTTAATTGCCCTTGTGGCAAATGTATTTATAGGCGCAACCACCACAGCGCAAACCATGCAGCCCGGCAAGCGCCCTATGCGCAATATTCGTTTTAATACTATTGGTAAAGACAGCATAAACCTGGCTTTAAACCACCAATTTAATATGATTGAAGATAGTTGCAGCCAGGTAATACGGTATGGGCATATGAATATGTTTACCCGTAAGTTTTTTGGAAAAATTAAAGATGTTAGCAAATTAGACCCTAAAATTGTACTTACCGAAGGCAATTATACAGCCGACGGTTTAAAAGATGGTTATTTTATTACCCATTATTTAAACGGAAACCTGGAAGCTAAAGGAAACTTTAAAAACAATCAATACGACGGTAATTGGGAAATTTATTATGCCGACGGCAAGCCTATGATGACCTTTACTGCCAATGGAAACGACATTAAAATTATTGATGTATGGGATGCTAAAGGGAACAAAACCATAAACAATGGCAATGGTAATTACCGGGTTGATCTTGAAGGTTTATATTGGAAGGGTAAACTATTAAATGGTAAGCCTGACGGAACCTGGAAAGCGGCAAACCCGGATGATGCGACTAACATTACACTGGTATCTGAAACCTATAAAGATGGGGTGTTTAAAAAAGGAACTAATGCGCTAGGCAATTACAATGATGAACCAAAATTGATTTTAGTGCCCCTTAATAAATTACCCTTCACACGTGCCGAGGCTATGACGATTGCTCTGGTAGGATGCGACGGGATAAACATAGCGGGAAAGCACATAGTTAACGCTCAATATAGCAGTGGCATGAGTTCATTTTCAGAAAATATTGCAAGGGTGGTAGGGCAATATCTGCAAACAATAGATTTGAATCCTTTTGATAATACGCTTATTATAAATGGCGAGATAAATGAAAGTGGACGTGTAATTAATCTTAGAGCTGATAATGCTTTTAATGGCGATTTAGCAAGAGGGATTATAAGAACGTTAAATTCCTTGCCTTACTTGCAACCGGCAACTGTTGATGGCAAACCTACCAAACAAAAATTCAACATCAATTTTAATTTTACACGGGGCACCTATCGGTTTACGTACACTTTTCTTGCAATAAACCCTAATTAAATACTTTAAGCGGTAACATATCGTTATGTTGATTATCTAACACAGATATAAACTTAATTGAATAATTATTTATTTTTGAAACACAAACAATCAAAATTATTATGAAAAGATTTTTTACAACCACCACGCTACTTTTATGTGGTGCTATTATTTGTTTAGCTGCAATTGCTGCTGATTTAACAGGCAAATGGGTAGGCAGTGTTAAAGGACCGGATGGCGATACCGAATTTGCACTTACTTACAATTTTAAAGCCGAAGGCAATGTATTAACAGGTACATTTTTATTCCCTCAAAGCGAACCTACTAATATTACTGAAGGTAAAATAGATGGAAATAATTTTTCATTTAAAACTTCTTTTGGCGATCAGTCTATTTTAAATAAAGGTAAATTTTATGGCGATTCGATAACTATTGACTCTGAGGTTAATGGCCAGAATTTTCATGTACTACTTAAACGTGGCAAATAATTAAGCAGATTTTTATTTATAAAGCCTTGCCACTTGGTAAGGCTTTTTTTGTGGTTGTTTTTATGCGCTTTGCTACCTACATTTGCTGCATGGTAAAACGCATAACCGCCATCGTATTATTAATTGCGCTGCTAACAGCCAATTATTCGTACTTTTTTGTGTATGCGGGGTTTGAGTTAAATAAAAAATACATTGCTACCACACTTTGCGAAAATCGGGACAAACCGCAATTGCATTGTGAAGGTAAATGTTATTTCATGAAAAAGATAAACCAGGCTAGCGAAAAAGAAAAAAGCGCTGAACGTCAGGCTCAAAAGAATCTTTTCCAGGAAGTTTTTTATGCAACAGTAACCACCAATGTATTTTACAACCAGTTAATACAGTTGGTTATCACCCCGTATCAGTATTCTGACCAGTCCGTATCTCCGGGCAGCATCTACCAGCCTCCACGGGTAGGATAATTTACCATATTCTTTTCTCGACCACTTATTGCGAGCGTAGCGTGGCAATCTCTAAATCTGCAAATCAAATCCCCAGACTTTATTACTATTAAGATAATCTGTCTTTTTACTGTCCTATGTAGAGATTGCTTCGTTCCTTGCAATGACGTTGGGTATTAATTATCCTATCCCATAATCAGGAGGCAACTCCTCAACATAACATAAATGAAACATTATTTCATTTTTATATACTTTCTATTACTTTCCATATCGGCACAAAGCCAAACCTTAATGCCCGGAACAGTGACCGATGCTATTACACACGAGGCTTTACCCGGTACAATTATCACTGATAATAATAACAAACAAATACCGGTTAACACTAAAGGCGAATTTAACATCCCCGTAAATGTCATCAGCGTTAAGTTTACTATGGTTGGCTATAATTCTCATACAGTTAACCTTACTCAAGTTAAATTCAGCAGGTTAAATATTGCGCTTACTCCATCATCGGTAGATCTGCAGCCTGCTATTGTATCAGCCAGCCGCGAGGGACAAGCCAGGCAGGATGCACCAATGGCTATCAGCAAAATTAATTCGGTGCAGATACAAGACACCAAAGCCACCGCCCTATACCAGTTATTAAACAAAGTACCGGGTGTGTATATGGTTAATCTGGGTAACGAACAGCATACTATGGCCATTCGTCAGCCTATAACTTATAACGCGCTTTACCTGTATATGGAGGATGGTGTGCCTATCCGCCCAACAGGTATTTTTAACCATAATGCATTGTATGAGATCAATATGTCGGGTGTAAAGGATATCGAGGTTATAAAAGGACCGGCATCATCGTTATATGGCAGTAACTCCATTGGCGGGGCGGTTAACTTTATTACGCAGGGACCACCATCCGGTTATGCAGGTAATTTTTCTGTTCAGGGCGATAATTACAACTATCGTCGCGTTGATGCTGATGGTGGATTTACCAAAGGCAAATTTGGTTTATATGTAGGCGGATATATCGCGAAGCAAAAAGATGGCTGGCAGGACTATTCTGACTTTGATAAATACTCGGCTAACTTCAAAACCACGTATAACTTTAGCAATAAAACCAAGCTTACCACCACCGCTGCTTACAATTACCTAAACACCCAAACACCGGGTAGTTTAGATGCTACCCGTTTTTACAGCCGTAATTATGGCAGTAATAACCGCTTTACATATCGCCGGGTTAAGGCCTTTAGAGCGAGCGCCAATTTGCAACATACCTGGAATGAGAAGAGCAGTACCTTCCTGATATTGTTCTATCGCACCAATACTACCGCGCAATTGCCAAGTTATTATATATCAGATGTGCGGGTGGCAGGTAATTATGTTAGCTCAAACGGGCAAGTGAACGACCAGCGCTTTAACAGTTATGGTTTATTAACCCAGCACCGCATGGATTTTGATTTCCTGCACTCGCGGTTAATTGTGGGTGCGTATTTGGATAATAGCCCGAGCTCTTTCTATGCACAGTACTTAAACATCAACAAGGATGTGGCTAATAACTTCTATACAGGCTTTACAAATACAGGGCTTTATATAGATGATTATCGCATTAAATTATTCAATACCGCGGCTTACACGCAATACCAAATAAACCCCATAGCGCCTTTAAAAATTGTTTTAGGCTTACGTTATGACCGGGTACATTATAACTTCACTAATGGGCTTCCTGCAACGAATACTAAGTACAAACAGCAAGAAACTAACGATTATAATATACTGGCACCTAAGATTGGTTTAACGTTTGACCTGGGCAACAACAAAGGCTTATATGCTAATTACAGCGTAGGCTTTCAACCACCGGAAACTAACGGATTATACAGTTCAAGACAAATAACTCCGTTAAAACAAGCTACATTTAACAATTACGAAGTAGGCGGCTGGTTATCTGCATTAGATAAAAAGCTATTTTTTGAGTTGAGCTTATACAGTCTGGAAGGCCGCAATGAGATAATTACCCAGTTATTGCCTGATAATACTACGCAAAATCAAAACGCCGGGGCAACCCGCCACCGTGGTATTGAATATTCATTAACCTATGCTCCGGTTAGTACATTAAGCTTCCGATTTAGCGGAACCAATGCCCGCCATACTTATGTAGACTATAGTGAAGTGGTAAACGGCACCAATGTAAGCTATAACGGCAAAACCATGAACAATGCCCCTAACTGGATAGCCAACTCTGAAATAACCTATAAGCCCAACTACTTTAAAGGATTCAGGATAGCGGCCGAGTGGCAGCATTTAGATGGATTTTTTACCAATCCTGCTAATACAAAAAGCTATTCGGGCTACAATATATACAACTTGCGTATGGGCTATAACTTTAAAAACAAAGCTGTTAAAGGTGTTGGAATTTGGTTCAATGCTTTAAATATCACCAACGCGTTATACGCTACTAACGTAGTGAGTAACCAATATGGTGATACCTATACTGCTGCCCCGCCGAGGGTATTTACGCTGGGTGTTAGTTATTCGTTTTCAAAATATTAAATCATGACCAAACGCAACTTTTATAAATGGCACCGCATATTAGGGTTAATAGCCCTGTTACCGGTTATACTTTTTACCATGAGCGGGGTATCGCACCCCTTCATGTCAAACTGGTTCAGGCCGACAATAGCTAAAGAGAGTTTTGAACAGCCATTACAAAACTCGATAAAACCTGTCCTTTCCCTACAACAGGTTATGGATCAAAATCAAATTAGTGAGTTAAGGAATTTTAGCTTGGTTAAGTTTGACAAAGGCACTTTTTATCAGTTATTAAGACAGGATAGTGCCTATTACTATTATTCGGCAACAGACGGCGAACCATTGCCGGAGGGTGATAAATTATATGCTGCTTACCTTGGCCGTTATTTTACCCAGGATAGCACATCTGCCATAAATAGTATTATACAGCAAACCAGTTTCGACGGACAGTACCAACCCATTAACCGCCTGCTCCCTGTTTGGAAAGTATCATTTAACCGGTCAGACAGTATGGATGTTTATGTTGAGACCGCGCAAAGTCGCATGGGTACTTTTAACAATAATACCCGCAAAAATTTATTGTGGGTATTTGAGCAGTTTCATACCTGGCATTTTTTAAAAGCTATTGGCGGTGAGCAGTTCAGGATCACCGTATTACTGGTATTGGTAAGTACCATGTTATTTACATTGATAAGCGGCTTAGTGGTGTATGGGTTATACTGGAAAAGCTTTAAAGCCGTACAGCAAAAGAAGAAGAAGAAAAACGGCACAAATGATGATCGATTTATCCATCGTTACCATCGTCAAATAGGTTTAATTGTATCGCTGGTGATGCTGATGTTTGTTACCAGCGGGGCGTTCCACTTATTCATCGGTTTGTACAATGGTGAGCCGGCAAAGCAACCGTACCAGCAATTAATCAAACGTGAACAGTTGATTACATCAAACCTTCAATTACCTATTGCAGATAGCCTTATCAAAAATGTTGCACTGGCTAATTTTAACGGAAAGCCTTATTACCAGGTAACCAATAACAAAAAGCGCATATTGTATTTTGATACTAAAACCAGACAGGAATTACCTAAAGGCGATGAGCAATACGCCGCATTTTTAAGCAATTATTACATTGACAGCAAAATAGCTCCCGATTCAATAACCCGCATAGGACAGTTTACTAATGATTATGGCTTTATCAACAAGCGGCTACCAGTTCAAAAATTGAGTTACCCGGATGCAGATGTTTATATTGAAACTACATCAGCTAAACTGGCTACAAAAGTTACACCGCTTGACCGTGCCGAAGGTTTGTCATTTATCTTTTTGCATAAATTTTTCTGGATGACCTGGGCAGGTAAAGATGTGAGGGATATGGTAAGTATGCTATTTGCCGGTGGCATTTTGATTCTAGCTTTGATGGGATTTGTAGCTTTTTTAAAAAACAAATAGGATGAAATTAAAATTAATGATAGCTTTTATGGCATGCGCGTTAAGTTTAGGCGCATGCCATTCCGAAGAAAAAAAAGACACCAAGCAATACAAATACTTTTGTACCATGGATAGCGGTGTTGGCAGCGATAAGCCCGGTACATGCTCCAAATGTGGAATGGAGTTAGTGGAAAGGGAAAGCAAATAACATGGCTAACAAAGGTTAACACATTTTGACATACTTTTTGTGTCAAATTATTGATTATCAATTATTTAAATGCATACACAGATCAAAACATGTTAACCATGATTTTGTATGCTAAGCCGTCGGGTTGAGTCAAATCGTAGCCATTTAAATTTGACTTTCTCCTTACCCTATTTAAATCATCCCACCCTACCTTTGCTTTATGAAAATAGAGATTTGGAGTGATGTAATGTGCCCGTTCTGCTACATTGGCAAACGCAGGTTTGAAGCCGCTTTACAGCAGTTTCCACACAAGGACGAAGTAGAAATAGAATGGAAAAGTTTTCAATTAAATCCTGCCCTGGTTACCGATACCACCATTAGCAGCGCGCAATACCTGGCCGATAAAAAAGGTGTTACTAATGACTATGCCCACCAAATGCATAACCATGTTACCCAAATGGCTGCGGAAGAGGGTCTTACTTATAATTTAGATAAAGCCGTGGTAGCTAACAGTTTTGACGCGCACCGTTTTGCCCACCTGGCCAAACAAAATGGTTTGGGCATAGAAGCCGAAGAAGCATTGTTTAAAGCCTACTTCACTGATAGTAAAAACATATCCGATCATGATATATTAGCCCAATTAGGCGAAAGTATAGGGTTAAATGCCGATGAAATAAAAGCTGCTTTAGCCACCGATAAATTTGCCGGTGATGTCAACTTCGATATTGCCGAAGCACAACGGTTAGGCATTAATGCCGTTCCGTTTTTTGTGATGGACAGAAAATATGGCGTTTCAGGCGCACAGGCGGTACAAGTATTTTTGCAGACTTTAGAAAAGGCCTACAGCGAATGGGCGGCCACCAAACCTCAAATGGATGTGATTAAAGGTGATAGTTGTGAGGTAGGCGGCGATTGCTAATAATTGAATTGTCATAGGAACGAAGCATCTATCGAGGGGCAATTTCATAACGGATAGATTCTTCGCTATGCTCAAAATGACAAATGCTTTCTATTCCTATTCCTCATTCAAATCACTATTATCCGGATTTAGGATATAGTCAAAGGTTTCATATCCATTATGAAATATAAACTTTACACGGCTTTTGGGCACCGTAATATCCAATGACATTGCTCCCAGCGTTGTAGGTATGTTGTCCTTTATTAATTTCAAATCAGTTACATGAGGCATATCAATATAAATATCATTATCAACAGCTTTAACTGTCCATCCTTTAAGGTTTGCCTTTTGCAGCATCTCTAACCATTTTTGTTGATACGGGTTCATATAGTTCTTTTATTAATAAAGGAATGCGGGTACTAATGGTTTTAAAAAATTAAGTCAAACTATATATAAACTTAAAGTCATATTAAGCCCGGTTAGTAAGTTTTTATAGATATTCATCCGCATTTTCTGGTATAAATAATACCTTTGTCGCCGTAAATGGATAGTACAAACAGCACCAGTAAACCAGTACCTACAAGGTGGGCGCGCTTAAAAAAGAGCTTATTAAAGTTTTTTGGCAGCCTGTATGATATCCATGTGTTTATACTCCGCTTTTTCAAAGAAGCGTTTGTACCCCCTTTTGAGTTTAAAGAAATTATGCGCCAATGTTACGAGGTTGGCGTACGTTCATTTACCTTGATATCAGTAACTGGGTTTATTGTGGGTGTAATTTTCACCAAGCAATCGCGCCCGTCGTTGGCAGAGTTTGGTGCTACTTCGTGGCTGCCTTCATTGGTATCCATAGCTATTATGCGTGCGTTGGCACCTTTGGTTACCGCATTAATTGCAGCAGGTAAAGTAGGTTCAAGTATTGGTGCCGAGTTAGGTTCCATGCGCGTAACCGAACAAATAGATGCTATGGAAGTATCGGGTACAAACCCATTTAAATTTTTGGTAGTTACCCGTGTATTGGCCACTACTATTGCCATACCTATTTTAGCAACGTATACCGGCTTTATTGCCATTTTGGGGGGCTATTTAAACGTAGCCACCAACGAAGGCACCAGCTATACCACCTTTATACAGCAGGTTTTTGATCCGCTTACCTTTGTCGATTTTTGGTCGTCATTGGTAAAATCAATGGTGTTTGGGTTTACTATAGGTATTGTGGGCTGTTACCAGGGTTATTATTCCACCAAGGGTACCGAGGGTGTGGGTAAAGCGGCCAATGGCGCGGTAGTAACCGCTATGTTTTTGGTTTTTGTAGAAGAAGTATTAATTGTGCAAATAGCAGGGTGGTTTAGGTAATGAAAAAAACACAACCACATATCGACCCTAACAACTCCGTTATAAAAATCAGAGGGCTAAAAAAAGCCTTTGAAGATTATTCCGTATTACGTGGCGTTGACCTGGATCTATACCAGGGCGAAAACCTAGTAGTTCTGGGCCGCTCAGGCACAGGTAAATCGGTTTTGATCAAGATCATATCTGGCTTATTACAACCCGATGCCGGTACTGTAGAAGTATTGGGACATGAGATAGAGGCCATATCTGAAAAAGAACTACAGGCACTGCGTATACGTATTGGCTTTTCGTTTCAAAACAGCGCATTGTATGATAGTATGACGGTGCGTAAAAACCTGGAATTTCCATTGGTGCGCAACCGTAAAAACTTAACACGTGGTGAAATTGATAATTCAGTTGAAACGGTTTTAGATGCAGTGGGTTTATCTCAAACTATTAACCAAATGCCGTCGGAGCTTTCGGGCGGGCAGCGCAAACGTATAGGCATTGCACGTACGCTGATATTGAACCCCGAAATTATGCTGTATGATGAGCCTACAGCCGGGCTTGACCCCATTACCTGTATTGAGATCAACGAGTTGATAAACGAGGTGCAGGAGCGGTTTAAAACATCATCCATCATTATTACGCATGATTTGACCTGCGCTAAAATGGTTGGCGATAGGATATCCATGCTGCTTGATGGGCAATTTCAACGCACAGGCACTTTTGACGAGGTTTTTGACACTAAAGATGAGCGTGTTAAACCATTTTTTGATTACAATTTTATACAATAGATTTACGACATTAATTTATAATGGATAAAGCAGATAATAAACGCGGAGTAATGGTAGGGATATTTTTAGCCCTGGGCCTTATTCTATTTGTTGTTGGGGTACTTACTTTGGGTGGCCAGCAAAAAACTTTTGTAAAAAGTATAAACCTAAGTGCTGTATTTGATGATGTTGCCGGGTTAAAAAAAGGTAACAACATTTGGTTCTCGGGCGTAAAGGTAGGCACAATAAGTAATATCCGCTTTATTGGGCCGGGCCAGGTTGAAGTATTTATGAGTGTAGATAAAGGCACTCAGCAGTATATTCACCGTAATGCCGCCGCACGTATAAGTTCTGACGGGTTAATAGGTAATAAAATTATTGTGATTGATGGTGGTAGTCCACAAGCACCTATCATACAGGATGGTGATGTATTACAGGCCGAAAAGCTGACATCAACTGATGATATGATGAAAACCTTGCAGCAGAATAATCAGAACCTGCTATCCATCACCGGCGATTTTAAATTATTGAGCCGTAAAATATTACAGGGCAAAGGTACCGTTGGTACATTGATGGCCGACAGCTTAATGGCTATACAATTACGCAACTCCATGCGCAATTTAGAGGCTACTACAGCCAGTGCGGCACGTATGGCAACCCAACTGGATGTTTTCAGCAGAAAGATGAATACTAAGGGCGGTTTGGCTGATAAGCTATTAACTGATACGGTAACTTTCAATCGTTTTAAAGCAACAGTTACCCAGTTACAAGAATCGGCCACCAACGCGGCTGTTGTAACCAATAACTTAAGTAAGGCCAGCGATAAGTTAAACCGTACTGACAACCCTATTGGTGTTTTATTAAATGATAAAAAAGGTGCAGAACAACTACAAAGCACCATGAATTATTTGCAGCAAAGCTCGGTTAAGTTAAATGATGACCTGGAAGCTGTTCAAAGCAACTTCCTGCTTCGTGGGTTTTTCAAGAAGAAAGAGAAAGCCAAACAGGACAGCATTAAAAAAGCGCAAAAGCTGCAACAACAAAAGCAATAGCTCAATAACGTAATTATCCCAGTCTCCTTTAAAGAGCTATTTTTACTTTAGGTTTAGGTTTATTAATGAAATAAACCCGGCTCGTGGTTGGCTCCAAAAGCATGCCTGTTAACCCTGCCATGTAAATGATCGGATGGTTTGTGGCTGTGTATAACTTTACGACTCGCAGCCCGATTTGCACCTTGCATATCAGCTTTTACTTCGCCCGCAGCAGCAGCTTGGTTAACAATTAATTGCTTTTTCATGATAGCCTCCTTTTTAAAAAAAGTATATGTATCAACTATGATACAATTTACAATATAATTGCCTGAAAAGCAAATTATTTTTCGTTGTTCTCGTCAAAAAATTCATGGAAATTTTAAAACTATTTGTCGGACCAAAAGTTAATCTATTAGGATCAACCAGCAAGGGATATGAAAACGCCAAATAAAGAATCAAATACATCCAAAAAATCATCTTCACCTAAAATTAAAACTGACATGCCGTTAAGTGAAAAAGATGAAGTAAAAGATGCCGAAAAGCGCACCAGCAAATCAGTAAAAGATCATTCGCGATAAAAAAGGATTGTTAACCACAATTCTTTTTTTGTTTAATTTAGGTTATGTCAAATTTTATCAGATCGGGCCTTGCTCTCCTTTTCATCAGCATATTATTTAACTCTTGCGGGCCATCTTTAAATTCTGACAACTTATACGGCAAATGGAATTACATTAAACTGGAAAGCCCCAATGCGAATCCCCCATCTGCCGAGCCAGACTGGAAATTACAAATGGATAAACCATCTATTGAGTTTTCAAAAAACAATGAATTAACCATTTGGTGGGCCGGTAAAGTATTATCGCACGGTACATTTACTATTGATGGTAAAAACATCCGTTATAAACAAGTATTAGCAGATGGCCGGACAAACGAGTTTCCATTTCATGTAACCCAATTTAACGGCAAGGAAATGGTTTTTGAAACTTTAGGCAATGATGGTTCGCGGGTAACCGCAGTAAAAGAATAATTAATGCCCTGCAACCACTGCTGAACCACCACTAACTGGTTGTTTGATCAACCTTCGGCCTAATAACAAAATAGTAAATGCAATACATGCCGATACAGCCATAATACCCGCCATAGGCACCGCGCTACGGTTATCAAACACACTTACCGCGAACGATACCATTGCACCCAAACCTAACTGTAATGCACCCAATAAAGATGATGCAGTACCCGCGTTCTTTTCAAACGGCGCCAATGACAATGCCGAAGCATTTGGGTTAGCTATACCGATGCAGCATAGCAAAATAAATATCATAAATATTGTACCACCCAAACCAAACCAGCCATAAATACTGCCCACTAAAAATGTGGTAGCAGTAACAGATTGTACAATTAATGAGCAAAAGATGATCTGCTCGCTTTTGTATTTTTTAAGCAGAATGTTATTTACCTGGCTTGAACCAACAAAACCAATAGATAGCCCGGCAAATATCCAACCGTAAGTTTTACCGCTCACTTTAAAAACCTCCATAAATACCAACGGCGATCCGGCTACATAAACAAACAAGCCTGCAAAAGCAAAGGCCCCGGTAAATGTATAGGTATAAAACTGCGGGTTTTTAATCACCGTTAAAAAGCTATTAATAATAGGCCCCGGTTTTAAGGAATACTTGGGGTCGGCTTTGTAACTCTCTGGCAGGAAAAAAATAACAGCCAA
Source organism: uncultured Mucilaginibacter sp. (assembly GCA_964611565.1). GTDB lineage: Bacteria > Bacteroidota > Bacteroidia > Sphingobacteriales > Sphingobacteriaceae > Mucilaginibacter. The sequence goes on from CAZTAU010000009.1 coordinate 92,661, forward strand.
TAGTATTAGCACGGCCATTCCACCCAGTATAATAAATATCAAATGCCAGTCCCAAAACTCGGTAACATAACCGCCAATGGTTGGTGCCACCATAGGCGATGCGCCTAATATCAATATCAGCAAGGCAAATATTTTGGCGTTATCCTTTAGCGGGAAAATATCGCGCACCATGGTCATTGAAGCTACACCGGCAGCACAACTACCTATGGCCTGTACAAATCGTACCCATATCAAGGTTTGTATATCTGTTGCCAAAAAACAGCCTATAGATGCAATGATATACAAAACCAAACCGGCATATAATGGCCTTTTACGGCCAAACCTATCCAATAATGGGCCATATAACAACTGCCCTGCCGATATCCCTATAAAAAAGCTGGATAACGATAATGAAACTTGTGCCGTTGTAGTATTTAATGACTTTGCAATAGCCGGGAAACCGGGCAAATACATATCAATAGAGAAAGGCCCTAACGCGGTAAGCGAACCTAATATTAAAACCGTAAAAAAATATCGCTGCTTAGTCATTACCCTGGCTTATTAAGTCGGCAAAGATCGTTTTTTACATGTTATAGCTTATTTATTTAATGTAATATTTATTAACATATCGCCTACAAAAGCATACGTTTTTAAACTCATAAATGCATCATGCTTACCCAAAATTGAATTGGCTAACTATTTGTTATGATAACTACAAATTAAGACAGATACCTATGAAAAAGATGATTTTATATACCGGTATTACAATGGGTTTATTACTATCGGCCGGTAATTTTGCAAAAGCACAAGAAAATAAAGGCATAAGCGAGCAAGGTAAAGGCGCTATAATTGGCGGTGCAGCCGGTGCCGTTGCCGGTGGTATTATTGGCAAAAACGTGGGCGGTGCCTTAATTGGTGGTGCCGTAGGTGCAGGTGGTGGTTACGTGATAGGTAACGAGAGCCGTAAAGCGAAAGAAAAGAGGCAGCGTGAAGCATACCGCCAGGCATATTATAAAAAATATGGCAGGTACCCTAAGGTAGGTACTTATTAAAAGTAAAACACGCATAAAAAAGCCATAGACGTAAGTTTATGGCTTTTTTTATGTTTAATTTACAACACCTAAAAATATAGTAATTTCTTAATTAATAATAAGTTACGTAATTATTTTTTTGTATTAAAATATATGTATATTTGAGGTATAGCAACCTCGAAAAGGTTTTAGTTTTAGCTTATACCCTATTACAACGCAAACTACTTATTGTAATTTAATCGCTTTTTCGACGTTACTAAAAAACTACCTATGTCAAAGCGTATATTAATTTTAGACGATAATCAGGATATATTAGAAATAGTACATGAAACGCTCGCGTACGAGCAGTTTGATGTAAAAAGTACCGGCGATGGTACCGAAGTTATGGGTATGGTTGAAAGTTTTATACCCGACCTGGTAATATTGGATTATCGTGTAGCCGGCATTAATGGCGGCGAGCTTTGCAAGCAAATTAAAGCCCACCCGCAATTTTTCAATACTCCTGTTATTATTTTCTCGGCCTATATTAATCACCAGGCTGATCTTTTTGCTTATGGTTGCGATGCCATTATTAATAAGCCATTTGATTTAAATGAACTGGTTGAGAAAGTAAACCACTTAATTAAACAATAGTCTCCGTAATATTGTTGATATATTAGCTTTTCGGGTTATTTCAATTGGATATTAATTTATAAATATTTAATTTCAAGCAATTTAAGTCAGCTAGACTATTTGGCTTATACTGTATATTTAAATATTGATTCAATAACATTCTACCAAATGAAAATTTTTATTGCCAAGCTTCCTTACCAGTTTAAGGAGGCAGATGTAACCGAACTATTTGCCCCCTATGGCGAAGTAAGTGCTGCCAATGTAATTATGGACCGCGAAACCGGCAGAAGCAAATGTTATGCTTTTGTAGAAATGCCTAATGCCGAGGAAGCCTTAGCCGCTATCAGCGGACTAAATGAAACACAAATTTTAGATAAAGCCATAGCCGTAAGCGAGGCAAAAGAAAAAGAACGCACCGAACGCCCATCAGGTAGTAGTAACGGAGGCTATCGGGGCGGCAACAGTGGCGGCGGTGGTGGTTACCGTGGCGGAAACAACGGAGGTAGCAGTGATGGCGGTTACCGTGGCGGTAATAGCGGTGGCGGTAATTTTCGTAATAGTGATAAAAAAGCAGGCGGCAGCTATCGCGATAATGATAAAAGAGGCGGCGGAGGCGGTTTTCGTGACAGGGGCAGCAAAAGAAGCTCAGAAGATTATTAATTGATCAGCATAAAATATTAGCCCCGATTAAATTATCGGGGCTTTTTTGTTTAATAGCTTTTAGATATATTTATAGTTCAATTAAACGCACTATGAAACTTAAACCTTTATTGCTCGCTTTCTTGTTTTTCGCTTACGCGGAAACTTCATTTGCCCAAAGCTTTGTTTGGAAAACAGCTACATCGGGCGGCTACACCTATAAATATGTAACAGGCGACCCTACCAAATCGCGTTTTTACACTTTAAAAAACGGTTTAACGGTTATACTTAGCCCTACTCCAAAACTACCACGCATACAAGCCTACATAGCTGTTAAAGCGGGTAGCAAAACCGATCCGGCAGACCATACAGGTTTGGCACATTACCTAGAGCACATGATGTTTAAAGGAACCGATAAATACGGATCATTAAACTGGGAAAAAGAAAAACCATTGCTTGACCAAATTGATAACCTGTATGAGCAATATAACTCTACCAAAGACGAGGCCAAACGCAAGGAAATTTACAAACAAATTGATCAGGTATCGGGACAGGCATCAAAATTTGCTATTGCTAATGAATACGATAAAATAATGGCATCAATGGGCGGACAAAACACCAACGCCTTTACCTCATTTGAGCAAACCGTTTATACGGAAGATATACCTGCCAGCGCAGTTGATAAATTTTTAACCTTGCAGGAAGAGCGTTTCCGCAAACCGGTGCTGCGTATTTTCCATACCGAGCTGGAAGCCGTGTACGAAGAGAAAAACCGCACACTAGATAATGACCCGCGTAAAGTGATCGAATCATTATTTGCGGCTTTGTTCCCTAATAATAACTATGGTAAACAAACCACCATTGGTACGGTTGAACATTTAAAAAATCCATCGTTAAAAGCTATACGCAAGTATTACTACGACTATTATGTACCCAATAACATGGGTTTAATTTTCGCCGGTGACTTTAACCCGGATGTAATGATCAAAAAAGTGGCACTTCATTTTAACTCGATGAAGCCAAAGGCTATACCGCCTTATAAGTTCGATCCCGAAAAACCTATTGTCAGCCCCATAGTACGCGAAGTTTACGGACCAACACCCGAAAACCTGACAATTGGCTTCCGTTTCCCCGGTGCCAGTACCAGCGACGCACGTATGCTTGACCTGGTTGGAGCCATGCTAACCAATGGTAAAGCGGGGTTATTTGATCTGAACCTGGTTAAAAAGCAACAACTATTGAGCGCGGTTGCACAATCATATACACTAAAAGATTATAGCGTACTGTTATTGCAGGGCAATCCTATTAAAGGACAATCATTAGATGATGTAAAGGCATTAATGTTAGGCGAAATAGCCAAGCTTAGAAGCGGTAATTTCTCTGACGACCTGGTACAATCCATTGTAAATAACTTAAAGAAAAGTATCCTTGAAGAGAATGAAGATTACCTTGCGCGCGCCAATAATTTGATGGATGCTTACACGTCAGGTATTGATTGGCAAACACGGGTGGCTTTGGTAAACAGCCTTTCAAAAATCACCAAGGCACAAATTGTAAACTTTGCCGTTAAATATTTTAATGATAACAACTTTGTGGTTGTTTACAAACGCCAGGGCGAGGATAAATCCATCGTAAAGGTTGAAAAACCAACTATTACCCCGGTTGATGTTAACCCTACCGCGCAATCGCCATTTTTAAAGAAGGTTAATGCCATGCCGGCCACTGCTATAAAGCCTGTTTGGTTGGATTATGATAAGGATATACAAAGAGCCAAATCGGGTCCTAATGAATTATTAGCAGTTCAAAACAAAGACAATAGTATATTTAAACTGTACTACCGGTATGATATGGGCAGTTATAACAGCAAATTGCTGTCGTTAGCCGGATCATACCTGCAGTTTTTAGGTACCGATACTAAAACCGCCGAAGATTTCAGCAAAGAATTTTATAAACTGGCATCATCCTACAGCATCAGCGTAAGCGGGGAGATAACTACGGTTAGCTTTACCGGCCTGCAGGAAAACTTTGATGCTACCATGAAGTTATATGAGGACCTGCTTGCTAATTGCAAACCCGACGAAGCGGCATTAGCCAGTTTAAAAGCACGACTGAAAAGATCAAGGGAAAATAATAAGCTGAATAAAACAGCCATAATACAAGGTTTAGTAAGTTATGCACAATACGGCCCGGTGAATCCTTTTAATAATACTTTAACTGATGCCGAAATTGACGCTTTAAAAGCCGATGACCTGGTAAATATATTGCACCAACTAAACAGCTATAAACACCAGGTACTTTATTATGGCCCGCAAACCGCAGCAGTGGCGGCTGCTAATATTGCACGCTTACATAAAACGCCAGCTACTTTTATTGCATATCCACCACAAAAAAACTTTGTTAAAGTAGTACCAACAACCAATAAAGTTTTATTTGCTGATTATGATATGGTACAAGCCGAAATATATTGGGTACGCCCGCAATCTGAATATGACGCTGCTAAAACTCCGCAAATAGATCTGTTCAATAATTATTTTGGAAATGGAATGAATACTATAGTTTTTCAAACCATTCGCGAATCAAAAGCGCTAGCCTATTCTACTTACGCGCAATATTCGTTCCCTGCTAAAAAAGACGACCGCTATACATTTGTAGCCTATGTAGGTACACAGGCAGATAAGCTGAACGAGTCGATAAAAAGCATGAATGAATTATTGAATAATGATTTGCCCGATTCTGAAAAAGGAATTGCAACCGCCAGGGATAATATTCGTAAATCAATAGAGACAGAGCGAATTACCGAGGATGGTATCATGGTAACTTATTTAGGTGCCAAACGCCGTGGTATTGATTACGACGAGCGCAAAAACACTTTTACCGCTATTGAAAAACTAAACTATGCCGATATGAAAGCATTTCATAGCACAGAGTTAAAGGACAAACCATATACTTATTGCATTATAGCATCTGACAAAAAAGTAAGTGCTGATGATTTAAAGAAATATGGCGAACTGATAAAGCCCGATTTGAAACAGGTATTTGGTTATTAACGACAAATAGTGTTTTATAAAGTTCATTTATTGAACAGGGTATTTTATGAATATCCTGTTCAATAATATATAATGCGTTGTAATTAGGTATAAAAGGCATTATAAATGCTAAATTGATAGTTATTGGTATAAAAGTTGTTGTTGTTGCGTCAGTAATAATTTCAGCAATTAGTGTTTATATCTCAATTTAAAATGCAACGGATATTAGTGGTGGATGATGATAAAGATATTTTAGAAGTTCTAAAATATATACTGGAAGAATCTGGTTATGCCGTAGATACCCTTTCTGACGGACATTTTCTTTTTGATAAAATAAACGAACACATTCCCGACCTGATATTATTAGATGTTATGCTGGGCACCATGGATGGCCGCGAGCTTTGCAAAACCATAAAATCTACAACCGAAACCCATAATATTCCTGTTATAATGATATCTGCCAGTCATACAGCAACAGGCCTTTTCAATGCCGACCTGGGCCCTAATGATTTTGTGGCTAAGCCTTTTGATATTGATGATTTATTAGATTCGGTGCACAAACAATTAGCTGCCTGATCAGGTCCATTCACATTCGTTAAAGTTTTCCACACCAACAACAATCGTTGTTTTACTTTCGTTAATTTGGTTTTCCACATGTGTTAATTACTTATGTGAGTTACAATTTTTGGGTTTACTAATTTAGCATATCCTTTGTACGCGTTTTATGATAAAAATCAAATACATCCTACCCGTTTTTTCATTATTCACACTATCTGCTTACGCACAACAAAATCCTTCCTTTAAAATTTATAGCACCTACCATACCGGCATGGAGCTGTTGGATAAGGAAAAGTACGTAGCTGCCAGTGAGCAATTCAAACAGGTAGAAAGCTCGCGCTTAAAAACCAGTAACCAACCAAAATTTGAATCAGAATTATCGCTGGTACAAGAAAACGCACAATACTATATTGCGCTATGTGCATTAGAATTGGGAAATGATGATGCGGAAAGTTTGTTCCTGAAGTTTATTAAGGAGCATCCGGAAAATCCTTTAACTAAACTGGCCTACTTTCAAATAGGTAAATCATACTCTAAAAGATCAAACTATATAGAAACCATTAAATGGTTTGATAAAGTGAATGCCAATGACCTAAGCGGGCGTGAAAATACCGAGTATAAATTCAGAAAGGGTTACGCTTACTTTGCCACCAACGACTATAAAAACGCGCAAAATTTATTTGGCCAGGTAAAAAATAAAAAGTCGCCGTATACAGATGATGCTACTTACTATTTTGCTTACATAGCTTATTTAAATAAAGATTACCACCTGGCCTTATTAGATTTTGAAAAGCTTAAAAACTCAAAAAAATATCAAAATAGCTATCCATATTATATCACTGCGGTATACTTTTTAGATAAACGCTATGATGATGTGATAAACTATGCTGTGCCTATTATTAACAGTACTAAACAGCAAAATGAAACCGAAATGCTGCGTATTATTGGTGCATCGTACTTTGCCAAAGCTGATTATGCTAATGCAGTAACCTATTACAACCGTTTCCAGGCAAATGACCTGGGTAAAACCCAAAGCACACAGGATAGTTACCAAATAGGTTACGCCAATAATAAAACCGGCAATTATACTAAAGCTGCTACCGAGTTGGAGAAATTGGTGGGCCAAAATGATACCTACAGCCAAAATGGTAGTTACTTATTGGGTGGTGTATTTTTAAAGCTGGATAACAAGCAAAGCGCCCGTAATGCGTACCTGGCTGCATCAAAATTAACTTTTGACAAACAGTTACAGGAAGATGCCTTGTTTGAATACGCCAAACTATCATACGAACTGGATTTTTACGCACAGGCATTAGATGCTACCCGGCTATACCTTAAAAACTACCCGCAATCCACTCGTACTGATGAGGTGAAGATTTTGTTAGGCGAAGTATTATTAAACTCACGTAACTACAAAGAAGCGGTTGATATTTTAGAGCCTATCCCGAATAAAAATGTGAGCGCACGTACGGCGTACCAGAAAGTAACTTATTACAGGGGTTTAGAGTTTTACAATGAGCGTGCTTTTGAAAATGCCATAGGTATATTCCTGCGTTCGTTAAGAACGCCGGTCGACCGTAAGATAGTAGCGTTGACTAACTACTGGATGGCCGAGGCTATGTATGAAGTGCGTAAATACGGCGAATCGGTCGAGACGTTTCAGAAGTTTTTGGCTATGCCCGAGGCGGATGAAACCAATGTGGCTAATTACGCTAACTATGCCCTGGCTTATGCCGCCTTCGGCGATGAAAAGTACAGGACAGCTGCTACATACTTCGAAAAATTTCTTCGTGGTGAAGAAAAAGATCAGAACAGTATAAATGATGCCATCACCCGTATTGGCGACAGCTATTTCGTTTTAAAAAATTACGGCAAAGCGTTAGAATATTATAACCGCATTATTGAGCAGCAAAGCAACGGGCAGGATTACGCGTTATTTCAACGTGGTATGATTCAAGGCTTGCAGGGATCGTTAGATACCAAAATAAGTACATTAAATAGCGTATTGACTCGTTTCCCGCAATCTGACTATGCGGATGATGCTGATTTTGAAATAGCTTATACCTATTTCCTTAAAAACGAAGACCAAAAATCAAAAACCAGCTTACTGGCTATGATACAAAAATATCCGCGCAGCAGCTATGTGCCGCGTGCTTTGGTTACTATTGGTTTGATTGATTATAATGCGCACAATGATGACCTGGCTGTTGAATCGTTTAAACAAGTAATAAAAGATTACCCATCAACTGATGAGGCAAAACAGGCTTTAAAGCAGATAGAGAAAATATACACCGACAAGGGCGATGCGCAAACCTTTATTAGCTATGCACAAAGTACACCTATAGGTAATTATACAGCAGCGCAGCAGGAAAGTATTATGATTACCGCCGCCAACAACCTATATATACGCGGCGATTGGCAAGGTGCCGTTGCGGCCGTAAACGCTTATTTTGATAAGTTTAATACTAAACCCATATATGATAAACAGGCCCGTTTTATACGTGCAGAAAGCTTAGTTAAATTAAACAAAGCAGATGATTCCGTAGACGACTACAACGTGATATTAAATGATTGGACCAGTAAATATACTGAGCAATCATTAGTGAGTATGGCCAAGCTGTACATGGCACAGAAAAAGTATAATGAGGCAGTAGTGTTTTTAAAAAGACTGGAAACCACTGCCGAGTATAAAGCCAACTATGGCTTTGCGATTAACAACCTTTTGATATGCTATGCGCAATTGAAAATGGCTGACGATGTGCTTAAATATGTGCAGGAAGTAAGGATGAATGAAAAATCGGCACAGGAGGATAAATTTAAAACAGGCTTATATGCCGGCTTAGCTTACTTGCAAAAGGGTGATTTGACCGCTGCTTATAACGAATTTGGTTATACCGTAGCCAATACAAAAACTATTGCTGCCGCCGAAGCAAAATATAATATAGCTTTAATTGAGTATACAAGGGGGCAATACAAAGAATCGCAAAAAACCTGCTTTGACCTGCTTAAAGACTTGTCTAGCTATGATTACTGGGTGGCTAAAACACTTATACTATTGGCAGATAACTATGTGAAGTTGAAAGACGATTTTCAGGCTAAGGCAACCCTGCAAAGTATTATAGATGGCTACAAAGGCGATGATGACATTTTGCCGACAGCTAAGCAAAAGCTGGAGACCTTATCTCAACCCAAACCTGCTTCTACAATAACAACAGATAGCTTAAACAGACAACCACGTTAACAAAGTAATAAGACAAGCAAAATGAAACTGAAATATACTTATACGCTGCTTACCTTACTCCTGGTATTATACTTTGTTCCGGTTACAGCACAAAATAAAAAACCGGCAGCCAAACC
>CAZTAU010000010.1:0-99081 GCA_964611565.1 uncultured Mucilaginibacter sp.
CGTTTTGCGATAAGTGACAATATATATAGTTTTTGGTTATGTTAATGATTAATTAAACGGGATCTGTTGGTGCAGGTCCCGTTTTTTATTGGGTAATTATTTTACCTTTGCAATCCAATTTCCCGGAGAGGTGTCTGAGTGGTCGAAAGAGCACGCCTGGAAAGTGTGTATACGCCAAAAGTGTATCGAGGGTTCGAATCCCTCCCTCTCCGCACCCTATAGTCATTTTACCAAAATCCCTATAAAATCATCGTTTTCTAGGATTTCCTTTTTATATACCCTAAATCATCATAATACCCTATTGTAATCTACCTCAATCATTATCTATTTATTCAAATATTAGAGGCTAACGATATTTTTATAAATATTTGATTATCAACTATTTAATAATGAAAATATTGATGCGACGATATTAAAAGTCAAAAAATTACCGAATATCCTTGAAATATAAAATGAGGAGTTATTAAGGAACATATGGAAGGAATGTTCTGGAGTAATTGCGTCATATTACCAATCGGTACTTCAAAACGACTTTAGCAAATGGAACATATAACTAATTTGATTTATTTTGTATTGACATTAAATATTAACTCTAAATTTTTAGTTAGCAGTTTAATATTTATTACAACGTTGGCTGTGTAAAAGGGTTCATTAACATCCGTTGGGTCGCAAATTTGATGGTAATACTTATGACCCAACCCATTTGCCATATACCAAAATATTAAATTGTGATGGCGTACTGCATTAGTTTTTCGTTTATGAAATTCAAAAATGGTACAACCAGAAGGCATAAAAAGCATATTGGTTAAACCTGCCCCGTGTAACCCTGCCAAATATTTGGCATTAGAAAAAAGGGAAACTTGTTCAAAAAAAGTATAATCTTCATTATAAACTATAGTAAAATCATATTCAGTAAATAATGCTATCACCTCATCTTCATTTTCTATTTTCCGCCGTTTTGCATTTCTACGGCTAACATAAACTCTTTCACCAACATTAATATTCACATTTGTTTTAGAATTTACATAGTTGACATACATTCTATTAAGTTCCAGTAGCGCATCTGAATTGAAGCTTGCCATATCAGGTTTTAATTCGGGCATACATAATGTTCTTACTAAAGAGCTTTTTTCAGCAGGTACGTGAACAATATGCTTAAATTTAAAAATCCGCAATGAATCCATTGCAATTTTTGGTAACAGATCTTTTGAAGGTAATAATAATATCATCTGCTCTGTATTGTTCTTAACCATCCATAAACGGAAGATAGTTTCAGTTATCCAGTGATAGTAGTTTCCAAACCATGGGTGATGTGCTACCAGGTAAGTTTCATCATCATCAAAAATCAGCAGTTTTTGTGAATCTTCTATAGCATCATGATAAAATCTTGAAGCTTTATTTAAAAGAACTTCAAATTGTAGTTCCCAGGTATGGTGAAGACATTCTTTTATCAATCCCTTCTTCCCGCAAACTAAGCCTGTACTCGTTATAAAAGCACTTTTAATATACCTGATTTTTGGAGCAGGAAATTTGTAGGTTAAATAAGGTTTAAAACAATGCGATTCATCAATGGTTGTATTAACCGGCATCGACACTTTTATTTTTTTATTCATGGCAACATCTAAACAACTATTACCGGAGGTTTTATATCATTAAAATAACCGCTATTCACCAGCTTTTTTGAAACAATACCAGGAAAATGTATATGGCATGGAAATGAATTGGTAATGTTGCTTTTAATACGCCCATTAGTAAATGTGATCTCCTTATCTAATCTCCTTTTTTCTTCATGCACTATTTTATTAACAGTACCTGGGTCTTTTAGCTCTTGTATATGTGTATCCCTATCGACTATTGGGATAGATGTATTATAAAAAATTTCACAATTATGATCGATCTTGATGTCGTTACTTTCCAGTTTGTATACCGTATTCCAATAATATTGATTGCTCCATATAAATTTCATGTTTTCAGGATTCTCAAAAGCAGGGTACTTTTGATATAAATATTTTAGGTATCCTACGTTTGCAATAAATCCTCCACAATTCAAATACCTAAAGTGTACCGATGATGGCGCAGGATAATTAACTTCTAGCGCTTTATCTGGCCAGCAGTTTATTTCAGCTGAAAACACCAGCGGAGCATTAAACTGCTTAAATTTTTTAAGTATTTCCTGCTCATTTGTAACAAATACGGCATCAGTAGCGTCAGTGAAAAAAATTATTTCATCATCTGACACATCTCCTAAATATGAATTAAGTAACAGGTCTTTTATCCGGTTTGAAAAAAAAACATCATCATATTCTAGAACTATAGCATCCATTTTGTAAAACTCACATGAAGCTTTTAAAAAATCATTAAATACTCTGTTAGCTAAATCTGAATTTACAGTAACAACTTTCATAATAATTATTGTAATGCGTACTATGATTTATTTAGTAATATATAAAGGGCTCTGTGTAATAAGCTTCTCCACCATAATAATAAGCCAATGTTTTGCCTGTAACTTTAAAATTAACGCCATATTCGGATTCCCATAACTTAATAATGTCTTGCTCGCCGGCTCTTACAGCATCGTCTAAATAAATCGAAAATTTTTTAGCTAGTTTATTACTAATAAAAGGCACTGCCGGATACCTTGCCCGGCTCTTATTTACTTCCCAGGCAGGCGGACCATCAATAATAACCATATCAAACTTTTTACCGTTTGTATAGTCTTTTAATATTTTCAGGTCATACCAATCATTATTATCTATGGCAAGTTTGCAAGTGGTTAAGGGTATATATTGCAACTCTATAACATCATCTATTTGCTCATTCCTTAAAATTTGGCTCAACACTTTTACCCATCCTTCATCATGCTCTATTGAAACTATTTTGGTATCAAGTTTATTTTTTTTAATTAATCTGCCAATCATTATGGTTGATATACCGGAACCAAACTCAATTATACTGTTGCGGCTATTGATAATAATATCGTTAATAATATGAGCCAGGCAAAAAGGACGTAGCGATGAGCCGCTAAATGGCAACAACGGATATCCACTTATTATTGGCTGAAGCAAGCCTAAGGCGTAAGTATCTTCTATTGTAAAAGAATTAGTCCACCCATATCTTTCCAGGTTATTTAATCTAATATTTAGTAATTCAAAATCTGAAAGTTGTTTACCGGTCATTTGAGTTATTTAATTGTAAAATGTTCGCATTCAAAATTTTTATACACTATAGCTTGCCCAAAACTGTTATTTACAATAACGGTATTGTTTTTTAAGCTCTCTTCCATTATGCACCTTGTATAATAAAAGTGTTTAAAAACCATTAAGTTGTCAATTACCTCTTTGTTATGTATGTTATAGAAAATTTGTCCATCGCTTGTAACCAAATTGGTTTTAATAATTTGATAAATAAAGTCAACCTTGGTTAATGAGGTAAAATAAATAGAAGTAGCATTCGTTTTTTTCCAAATTCCGGTTTCCCAGCTACCTTCTCGAAGAGTAAATTCAAACCTGGCAGATCTCGGCAAGTATGCATACTCAGATTTGTATGCCTCAATGGTATAATTATCTATTACGGTTGCCTTTTCAAATGTGTGATTGTTATACAAGAAAACTACTTCTGACATTGACGGTGTTAAATAATTAACATAAAAACCTTTTAAGTTATCGGTTGGTAAATGGTATCGTTCATTATCATTGTGCGAAATATATTTTAAGAATTCAAAATCTTCAATCAAAATCCTTTTCACTCCGATCATTTCCAAGCGATTAATAAAATCATAATCCTCAAAACCATGTCTATCCATCCTTTCATCAAACCCTTTTATCCTTAAAAAATCTTCCTTTTTAACGCAAACTTTCCCTAAAACATCCCCAGGAGGATTATAATTTTTTCTTGTCTTATAAAAATCTATTGGTGTAATAACAATGTTGTTATCGGCACTGAAAGTATCATTTACATATTTTGCAAAATTCTTACCGGTATAATAATCTGCCCAAATGCTACATATAATATCGCCAGTGGCCAACTTAAAGGCTAAATTTTTAGAATGACTTGGACTCCATTTATCTGGGTCATTCGTTTTATAATATACCATGCGCCCATTATTAATATAACTGGCCATATTGGCATTAATCCAATTCTCCATCCCATCCTTTGAGTTGTAATCAAGCACTATAAATTCCAATTCGTCATAATCTTCATTGTCTTTAATGTTTTGTAATAAAGTTTGCTTTAGTTGATGCAACCTATTCATACACACTACACAAAAAGATATTTTATAATTTTTGTGCGCCATGCTTTATTTGATCATCTTAATTAAATTGCGGCTTATGCGTTGTAAAATATTAGCATCTTGTGTTATAATTTCGGCATCAGCCATCATACCAGGTTTTAGATGAATTGACTTTTTCATATCTGAAGAATTTTTAATTTTAAAATCTACTTTTGATATGAATACACTATCCTTATAAGGTACATCAGCTATGTAACTGATATTACCCCTTAACATTCCATATTCCTCATACGGATAGCTTCTTAATTTTATTAATACTTTTTGGCCTTTCATAACCTTACCCATGCTGTTTTGAGGGATGGGCATTTCGCCAAAAAACTGCTCGTTACCTGGGTTTATGTTAAAAACTTCCTGGTTGGTATTTAGTATTTGATTTTCCTGAATCATACCTGCATAAACTAGTTTACCAGGTTGTGATGCACTTAAAACATATTTGTTTTTCCACTCTTCTGCCTGGCTAATAAGGCTGTTTAATGATTGCAAAAACTTTCCCTTTTCTTCAATTATTTGATTGTCAAGCGTTAATATTTCTTTTTGCTTAGCAGCATAATTTGTGCTAGAGGTTATTAAAGCGGCTTCTGTTTGAATTAGCGGAGATTTCCTGGCTAAATATTTACTTTCCTCCTGTCTAAACTCGGCAGGTGTTTCTACTTTTTCAGCAACCAGTTTTTTATGCATGGCATACTCATCTTCCGCAAGGCTAACATCACGTTTCTGAATAACTTGTTGAGCCCTTAGCTGCTTCTCTTGTTTTGTAAGACTTAACAGATCATTTTGAAGATATACTTTTTGCTTTAGAAAGAACCCATTATCAACCGATGATTTATAGCTAAGATAGGCTTGAAAAAACGCCTGGTAAGAGGTTTGTAATTCACCAAGTTCACCATTGCTAAACTGTTTAAAAAACACCCCGCCAATAGGCTTTCCTTTTAAAACTTCATTTTGCAAATTTTTAAGATTTACTAATAGATCAAGCACCTCTTTATGATTGGCTGTACTTTCAATATAAGCTAATGACTGTCCCTTATTAACAATGGTGTTGTCTTTAACAAGCAGCGCAACTAATTTGCCGGGCACTTTGGCCACAATTTGTTTAGGCGAGTTTGGTGATTGGATTTTTAATTGCGCCTTAATTAATTCGGGGTATTTAATAAATGCAGAAAGCAAAACAAACATTACAATAACAGCAAAAAACAAGGTAATACCCCATCGCATTAACCAACTTGGTGGTATGGCAATAATGTCTTGAATCTCTTCGGTATGTGCTACGTCCTGAGTATATGTTGATGCCATATTTTAATAATTTATACCCCTAATTCTAACTGGTTTTTTACTAAACCATAATACTCACCTTTAAGCGCGGCAAGTTCATGATGAGTTCCTTGCTCAATAATTTTACCTCTATCCAATACAATAATATTATCGGCATTACTAACCGTACTTAAACGGTGGGCCACTACTACTACTGTTTTACCGTTAAAAACCTCAAGCAAATTATTCATTATTATGCGCTCGTTATTGGCATCTAAAGCATTTGTGGCTTCATCAAAAAATAAGTATTCGGGGTTTTTATAAATTGCGCGAGCTATTAGTAATCGTTGCTTTTGCCCCTGGCTAATCCCGCTATTGGCTGTACCAATCTTGGTATTTAAACCAAAAGGCAATTCTTCAATAAAATCCTGTATATTAGCCATTTTTAAAGCATTTTGTAATTTTTCTGGATCAGGGTATTCATCACCCACTGCAATATTATTGGCAATGGTGTCTGAAAATATAAAGCCATCCTGCAGTACTGTACCACATTTACTTCGCCATGCCTTATAGCTAATATTGTTTAGTTTGGTTCCATTAATCTTAATGTCCCCCTTTTCGGGTTCATAAAATCTTAATAATAGTTTTAGTATAGTTGTCTTCCCACTACCGCTCATGCCAACAATTGCTGTCGTTTTTCCTTCGGGAATGATTAAATTAATATCTTTTAATACCGGATCATTGCCGGCACCCGGATAACGGAAAGTCAAATCCTTTAGCGTTATAGTTTTATTATTTGGCAATTCATTTATCCAATCTTGCTCAACAGGTTCCTCGTCATCCAATTGATGTATTTCATTTAACCGCTCCAAGCTTATTTTAGCATCCTGGTATGATTGTATAAAGCCAAGCATTTGTTCAATTGGGCTACTTACCTGACCAACAATATACTGAATAGCCATCATGCCACCCAAGGTAATATCACCATCAATTACTCCTTTAACACTTATAAATGTTATAAATATATTTTTTCCCTGGTTTATAAATGATGAGCCTGCTTGCTGGTATTGGCTTAAAGCCAAACTTTTTACTTTAAATTTAAATAAACTGGCTTGTATATGCTCCCATCCCCATCTTTTTTGTTGTTCGCTATTATTCAATTTAATCTCCTGCATACCATTAACCAATTCAACAATTGAGCTTTGGTTGCTTGATGATATATCAAATTGCTTATAATTTAATTCTCGACGCCGTTTTAAAAACATAACTATCCAGGCGGTATAAATTATGGTGCTTACAGCCGATACCACAAACACAGCCATATTATAATAAATTAAAACAATGGTAAATACCACTAGATTAACCATCGAAAAAAGTGTGTTTAAAGTAGTGCCTGTTAAAAAGCCTTCAATTTTTTGCTGATCGCTCATTCGCTGCATAATATCGCCGGTGGTTTTGGTTTCAAAGTAACTCATGGGCAATTTCATGAGTTTGATCAAAAAATCAGTGAGAATGGAAATATTTATGCGCGTACTTATATGAAGCAGTATCCACGAACGTATAAAATTTACGCTGGTAGTGCCAATAAACAGCATTACCTGTGCTATAAGTATCAGATATACAAAATTTAAATTACGGGTGTTTATACCTATATCAACAACCGATTGGGTAAGGAAGGGTGTTATTAATTGAAGTACAGTACCTAGGCCAAGCCCCAATACCAACTGAATAAATAATTGCTTATAGTTATAAAAATAATGTAGTATGGATGCCCACGTTACTACGTTCTTTTCATTTTCATTTTCATAAAACTGTGGGGTAGGGGTTAACAAAAGTGAAATACCGTCATGCATTTCTTTATGCCCAAACCATTGTTTGGTAAATTCCTTTTCGGTTAAAACAATTAATCCTTTGGCCGGGTCAGAAATATGGTATTGATTCTTTTTAATTTTATATAGTATCACAAAATGGTTTTGGCGCCAATGTAAAATACACGGCAACTGTGCCTGGTGCAATTGGTCAAGTGTAAGTTTTACCCCTAATGATCTAAAACCTATTTTTTCGGCGGCTTCACTAATGCCTAATAATGATACTCCTTTTTTACTAATCTGGCATAAAGCCCTTAGTTTTTGTATAGGATAGCTCCGTTCGTAGTGTCGTGCTATAATACGCAGGCAGGTAGCCCCGCAGTCCATTTGATCTTGCTGCTTAAAATGAGGGAATTTTTTTAATGACATTTAATCAATTTAAAAGTTTTAAGCGCGAAAGCGAATTAATAGTTATTATAAGCTTGTTGAAACAATATCAGACATTATAAAGCTTTTATAATATAATCTTAGAGCTTTATATAACTATAGTCTTTCATCTCATTTGGATTATAAATTATTTTGTTAAGACTTTGAGCGTTGTGCATTTAAAGTGAAATGATTGCGCATAAATATCAAATGTCAAAAGCAAAAATATTAATGTAAAAAAATATCTCATGATATAATATATCAATTAGGCTATACTGGTTTACCAGTATAGCCATCATATTTATTTATTGTTGATAAACACACGATTGAAAAAGAACACTAGAACTTCCTGCATCGCAAACACATCTTCCATTTGAATTGGTATCACACCAACCGCCAGTCCAGCCGCGGCCAGCCTCTTCGTAGTAACAGGTTATATTACGACCATAACATATATGGCCGCCACCATAGTCACCACCCACAATACTTTTCATTTGTTCCTTGTTAAGCATACTTCCGATGCCTTCAAGAGTTAATTTTAACTTCTTCATAATAAAATATTTTTAAATATAAATAGATGCCTATTGATCACGTCCGTGGCATAATAGGACGACAGGTTAAAGGCCTGCTCTTACCTTGCAAAGTATTTTTATAACTATATATTAAGTTTCTAATGCCTTCAATAGTTAATTTTAACTTCTTCGTAATAAAATATTTTAGGTATAAATAATTGCCTATTGATTACGTCCCCTGCATAATAGAATAAAGGCCTGCTCTTACCTTGAAGTATCTTATGCTTACGAAAGCATATACTTCAAGTCTGTGATGTTATATAAAGACGGTAGTTGCTGTCCGTTAATAAGGATAGTTGGCGTAAACTTTATATCTGCCATTTTACACCATGAAACTTGAGAATCGATAATGTGATCATAGTCCTCAATAACGACTGGATATCTTTTCGACCACTCTTCATAATTGCTTGGCTCGTATAAATACCATTCTCTTAATGCCTCCTTAACAATTGATTTATCTGTTAATTCATTTAAAGCCATTAAATGATTGATAACGCGTAGCTGAATATCTTTAGCTTCATTTTTTCCAGTGAAAATTACTCTTACCTGAATGTCAGGGTTTGATCCTAACCATTCATCCAGTTTCGAATGAGCATTGGCACAGGGTCTGCAAAAGAGGTTTGATGCCATTGTAATAACTGTACCGGCTTCAACATTTCCTAATACGATACTTATTTTTTCATTTGGAGTTGAAAATTTAGGTCGTTCTTTCAAGGCATAGTCAAATAGCTCTTTATTATATTTAAATCTTTGTAATTGTTGCTTTAGCGGATATATTTGTTCTGCTTTTATTAAATAAGGTTTAATAAACATCCAAGCTAATACAGGTATAATCATAACCATGAGCACGCTACAATATTCTCCTAGACTCGATGCTTGTAAACCATTTACGAAAGACGGCATAAACGAAAAGAATTCAAGCCATAATACTGCCTGTACTGTACAGCAAAATACACACCACTGCTTGGCTATTTTCCATTGATAATAAATAGAATAAAAACTATAAGGAAGGCCTACTATATTAACTATCGCCAACATTTGCATTATAGCGGTATTTTCGCTATGAAATAATAGTACTAGCAACGTACCTGCAAAATAAAAAAAACCAACTTCGCTCCAGCTTAAGTCATCATGTATTTTTGCCGCTTTTGATGAAAGTATTGCATTACAATCCTTATTACTGTCGCCCCCACATAATTTTTTTATAAAAGGATTATTTGCATCTATACTTTGAATAAGCAACATTACAGTGGTGGCAAAACCAATTGCTTTGAATGCAGTTAGTAAAGCAATCTGAAAATTAAAAGTTGAAAAATAAGATGAGTATAAAAATAGAAATCCAAATAAAAGAATAGCCGAACTTGCAATAATTACTGGTAAACGCAAAGCACCCGTAATTTCCTTCTTTCGATTTTTGAGGTAATCCTGTTCTCCAGATTGTAACTCTTTTCCTACAATTAATACCGCTCCGCCATAAATGGTAGCGAAGTCAGCTATACTTAATACGCGCTTGTTATTCTTAGTATCAGAAACCACTACTCCATTTTTATCTATATTACTAACAACCACAAATTGTTTGTTCGCAAAATAAGCTATGAATGGTGTTTCTAAATTTGCTGTAATTAACTCATCTATAGTAAGTTCATAGGCAAGATTTGGAACGTTCCAATTATTCAGCACTTCACTGTAAGCTAACAAACTAGGATAGTTAGGATGAATGAGCAACTCATCACTAATACTTTGATGTGTGATAGGAATAGCCAATTCCTGCATTAACCGGGCTAATACCCAGGTGGTGTTATCTTTTTTTGTCATAAGGTAGGTTATTATATTATTTGCAATAAATATCAATATCGCCAATCACCTGCCATTAACCACCTACCCTCGACACTATTTGCAGATAAATTGTAATTGGTTAATCGAATATAACATTAAAATTTTGACAAAAGCAAATTAAATATAAATTAATTTTTCGCTATGATTAAATGATTATAACCAAATTGTGCTACTATAGAAAACGCTTTAATGAATTGATTTATAGACAATTTTGTCAAAAAAATATTTTTACTGTATCCATCGGCTCGTGTTATATTATAGTATATGTAAGAAAATATATAATATTAGGAAATATAGTAGAGGGCCTAATTGGCGTCGTCAAAAAGAGCCTGCTCAATCCAATATGATAGTATATTACTCATATTATTTTTTATAGATAATTGATTATAAACAAGCTTAATAATAGATCTATAAGTGTGTAACAGTGGGATATCAACGTCTGCTTTTAAAACTTCAATTTCACATAACTTTAGCCATGCCGTAACCCATTCGGGTAAATCAATACTACTATTATTGATGTCATTAATTATTTCTAAAAAACACATTTTATTATCTTCAAATTTTGACCTGAATATATCCTTATCCAGATCTCCGTTAAACTGAGATTTTAAAGTAGGTTTTAGTTCTTTTTTAAATTGAGGGTGTATATTGCTTATGGAGTAAATTAAACCTATTTGCAAATAAAAGGCAAAAGTTAAAATAGTTTCATCATCAACCGCCTCATTTTTTAAAGCATCTAAAAAAATTTGAGAAAAGCTTATTGCCAATGATCCCTCTTTATTAATTGTCGCTTGAGGAAGGTAAAGGCCATACCTAATGCAATTTTTAAAAGGTAAAAATATTCCGTCAACAGGTAAATTTAAGGATGTGCCTGAAGATATTGATGTTGCAAAGTATTGGGTGAAATAATCATCAGTTAATTTAGCGAGCAAGGGTGCATTTTTTTTATCTGTTAGTAAGGATAACCTTAAATTTTCACCACTTAAATAATTAACCTCAATTGTGTAACCCTTTAAAGTATTATTTTTTTCGACCAAAATGAAGGTTTCTATTGCATTCAGAAGCAGGTTTCCCCATTGCCGTTTGTTACAAAATAAAGAGGTAGAAAGCCAAATCATGTCCCTATCCATCATATCGTCGATTAGTAGTAGGAATTAAAGGTAAATTTTTTATTTAAAATTAAATACTAATTATTTAAATGGACCGACTATGCCTAAATGATTTGTCATTAATCATTTAGGCATTTATTTTTAATAAAGGGTGCAAATTAGGGTGCAGTTACCGATGACATACATTTAACTGTCAAAACCAATTATTTTTCGTTATATGAATGGATCGCCGAAATTATTTCAATGGAGGAAATACATTGTATAATCTTCACAACGATATGTTGTATAGTTTACTGTTATTGCCAATTCTCGACTGAGTAGACCTTAGAAATTGGATTGGCAGCAAATTTCATCTTACTGCCTTAACTATGCGAGTTGAAATTTTTCTAAAAAAGTCAATTAATATACCTTACTACGTAAGATATTTGAAAAGAATGTAAAATAGTTGTTAAAACACATTAAATTTGAATAAGATCCTTAAATATTATTCATGGAATTTCAGCTACCACTAGAAAACATTAAACAACATGTACTTAATTATTTTAAGCAGCACCATGACAGGGATCTTGTTTATCATGATTTGCAACATACAAAAGATGTTGTAAGTAATGCTACCCGCATAGCTAATCACTACCAATTAAATGACGAGGATTTTTTTGTCGTAGTTGCCGCCGCCTGGCTGCATGATACCGGTTATTTTATAGATAAAACGAGTCATGAAGAAGCAGGTGCTGCAGCTTCGGAAGATGTATTAAAGCAACATAATGTAAATGCAGCGCTGATAGAAAAGATCAAAGGCTGCATACTGGCTACCAAGATACCGCAAAAACCTACCGGGTTACTACAAGAAATTGTATGTGATGCAGACCTGTTTCATTTAGGCACCGAGCAGTTTGCTGATCGAAGCAAGCTATTACGTAAAGAAATTGAGCTTATTAAAAATGTAAACTTTGATAAAAAGGAGTGGCGACAAAAAAACATCGAAATGCTGCAATCGCATCATTACTTTACAGATTATGCCCAACTTTTACTGAATGGCCAATACCAGAAAAATTTGAATAAATTGATAGCCAAACAAGCCGAGAGTACTGAAAAACCCATTACGTCACCCAGCCAAGCTGACGCTACTAAAGCCCAACTTATAGCAAATGATAAAAAGTCAAAGTCCCAAAGGCCGGAGCGTGGCATTGAAACTATGTTCAGGATAACATCTGGCAATAACCAGCGCCTGAGCGATATGGCCGACAACAAGGCCCATATTTTAATTACCGTAAATTCAATTATTCTCTCGGCAATTATTAGTTTGGTATTACGAAAGCTGGAAGAAAATAGTTTTTTAACTATCCCTACGTTTATATTGCTTACTATTAGTTTGCTCTCCATGACCTTCTCTATACTGGCAACACGTCCAGCAATTCCTAAAGGCATTTTTACGCCAGAGGATATTGACCAGAAAAAGGTAAACCTGTTGTTTTTTGGAAACTTTTATAAAATGCACCTGGAAGAATATACCAATGGCATGCTTAAAGTAATGGCTGACAAAGATTTTTTATACGGCACGCTTATCCGCGATGTGTATGCGCAAGGCGTGGTTTTAGGGCGTAAGTATCGTTTGCTGCGTACAGCCTATAACGTTTTTATGTTTGGGCTGATCGTATCGGTACTCGCCTTTATTATTGCGTCTGTTATCAACAATCATTTTGATGTAAGCATCATTAATACATGGTAAACTATTCTTTTTTTGACCGCGACCTTAGCTGGCTCTCGTTTAATGAACGTGTTTTGCAAGAAGCCGGTCACGAAAATGTTCCACTAATGGAGCGGGTTAATTTCCTGGCCATATTTTCATCTAATCTTGACGAGTTTTACCGCGTGCGCATGCCTGTTTTATTTGCCATGGATAAACTGGGTAAGCTTAATGAAACCGTTACTGACGGTCCTTTTCTTATTGCGCAGCAAAGCATTAGGCGGCAGCAAAACGAGTTTGGAAGGATATTTACCGAACGAATTATTCCGCTGTTAAAAGAGAACAACATCTGCTTATTATTTAATGAACCACTGCCCGCAGGAATCACCGAAAAGGTAACCGATTATTTTTTAAGCCAGGTAATGGCTTTTTTAAATCCTTTCGAATTATCGCCTAAAAGCAAATTCTTCCCGCAAAACAATGAGCTTTATTTTTTAATAAATCTTGAAGAAAACGACAAAGAAAAAACCATTGTTCTAAATATCCCATCCAGCCAGCTGCCGCGTTTTTTTAAGGCTGATGCTGATGGCATAACTTATGTTGTTTTTTTGGATGACATCGTCAGGTATAACCTGGATAAAGCATTTAAAAATGCGGTGATAAAAGGCTGTTATTCTTTCAAAATTACCCGCGATGCTGAGCTTGACCTGCAGGATGAATATCCCGGCGACATGGCAGAGCAGATAGAAATGCAATTATCCAAACGCAACCTGGGCATAGCCACGCGCTTCTTGCATCAGCCAGGCATACCTTTGCGTACCCTAAACGTGGTTAGCGATGGTTGGGGCATACCTTCAAGCAGCACGGTTCAAGGCGGTATATACCATAATTTAAAAGATCTTTTTAGTTTGCCGGTTAACGCGCCTGGTTTAAAATATGACAAATGGCCGGCGGTACACAACCCTGTTAATGCAGACAGCCCCATATTTGATCAGCTGGAAAAACAGGATATGCTGCTAAATACACCTTACCAATCCTACAGCACCATTCTTCGTTTTTTTAATGAGGCATCGCTTGATGCTGCTGTCGAAGAAATATATGTTACGCTTTACCGGGTGGCACACGATTCGCGCATTGCCCATGCCCTTATTAATGCAGCATTTGCAGGTAAAAAAGTAACTGTATTGGTGGAGTTAAAGGCCCGGTTTGACGAAGCCAACAATATTAAGTGGGCCAAAAAAATGAAAGCCGCAGGTGTAAATATCATTTATAGCATAATTGCGTTAAAGGTACATGCCAAGGTGGCGCTGGTAAAACGCCGGGCAAACCATCGCATAAAATATTATGGCCTGCTGGCTACCGGTAATTTCAATGAAAATACCGCCGCTTTTTACACCGATCATGTGCTAATGACTGCTAATGGCGCTATTTTAAGGGAAATAGAGTTGCTGTTTATTTTTCTGGCGCGGCGGGAAAAACCATCGTCGACGGATATGATTAAATTTAAGCATTTGCTGGTTGCAGGCTTCAATTTGCAGCAACGGTTTATGGATATGATAGACCGCGAGATTGCCAATGCCAACAATGGGCTGCCGGCTGCCATCATCATCAAACTAAATAACCTGGAAGAGCGCAAGCTGATAAGTAAATTATATAATGCTTCGCAAGTGGGTGTAAAAGTTTCGCTGATCGTACGAAGCATTTGTTGTTTAATACCTGGAATAAAAGGCATGAGCGAAAACATAACCGTAAAGCGTATTGTAGGCCGCTACCTGGAACATGGCCGCACTTTTATATTTCATAACAATGGCGAGCCCGAGGTTTATATGGGATCGGCAGATTGGATGAATCGTAACATATATCGCCGCATTGAAGTTTGTTTCCCGGTGTATGATGAACAGGTAAAAGCTGAAATAACCGCCATTATAAACCTGCAACTGCAGGATAATATACAAGCAGTAACCCTGAATGAAAAGCTGGAAAACGTAAAGATCGACCATGGTGTTCCGGCCATACAATCGCAACGCGCCGTGTATGAGCTATTAGATAACAAAGTTGTAACCGTATGAAGAAAGTAAATATATTATGCCAGCTTGTTTTTGTTTTGCTTATTGCAATAGGTGGTGTTTCATGCAACGGGCAGCAACGCAATGCCAGTCCGCAAGGTTATGACCTGAATAACCCGGTTAAATATTTTATGCCTGGTGCATTAAAAGAAATATCAGGCATTGCGTTTCATAGCGGCAAAGCAGATAGGCTATATGCCGAGCAGGATGAAGAGGGCCGCGTTTATTATTTGCGTCCTGGAGACAAGAAGGTAAACTACACAAAGTTTGAAAAAAAAGGCGATTACGAGGATATAGCTATTTTAGGCGAACAGGTAGTGGTTTTACGTAGTGATGGTGCATTGTTTATATTCCCGCTTAACCAGGTAGGAAAACCAATTGCCGGCAATGTGCAAAAATGGGATAATTTATTACCTGCAGGAGAGTACGAGGGCTTGTATGCTGATGAAAAGACCAGCCAGCTTTATGTGCTTTGTAAACATTGCAGCGACGAAAAGACAAGTAAAAATGGCGGGGGCCATATTTTTAAATTATCACCCAACGGCACTATTAAGCAAAGCGGACGGTTTGGTATTAACGTACGCGAGATAGAAAGCCTGCTTGGTAAAAAAAAGGTGCAGTTTCACCCATCTGCTTTCGCCAAAAATCCTAAAACTAATGAGTGGTATATCTTATCCTCGGTGAATAAATTATTGGTGGTTGCTGATGCGGGATGGAAAATTAAAGCAGTGTATCCTATCAGTTCTTCCTTATTTGTACAGCCAGAAGGAATAGCTTTTGACAATCAGAATAACCTTTACCTATCAAGTGAGGGCGATAAAATAACACAAGGCACGGTATTAAAATTTGATTATAAAAAATAGGCACATGGCGCTTAATAAATACGGGGTGAGTATTTTAACAACTATTTGTTTGGCAACGCTGTTGGCACCAGGTTTTGCGCAAACCCAACCCGACAGTATTACTATAGCCATTGAACCTGCCTATGCTAAAGTGGGCCAAACCCACCGCTTTTTTTTAGGAGAAGGCTACCGTAAATTATGGGCCACACCGGTAAAAATGCGGGTGTTTCATTTAACCAAAGAAAAAGGTGGTTTAAAAATATTACAGCGTGGCGGCGGCATGCAAACCAAATCGTTACGGTTGGAGGATGCCAACGGACAGGAATGGGTAATACGTACTATACAAAAATACCCGGAAAAGGTATTGCCGCCAACCCTGCGCGAAACCGTAGCGGCATCAATTATACAGGATCAAATATCGGCGGAGCACCCGTTTTCTGCTATTGTTGTGCCACCATTAGCCACGGTAATCAATATTCCGCATGCCAATCCCGAGATCGTTTATGTGCCCGATGATCCCGCCTTTGGCGAATACCAAAAGGATTTTGCCAACCAGGTTTTTCTGTTTGAAGAGCGCGAGCCATTAGATGCCAGCAAAACTGATAATACCTTAAAAGCTCAGGAAAAACTCCAAGATGATAACGATAATAGCGTAGATCAGAAAACGGTGTTGCGAGCACGCTTATTGGATATGTTACTAGGCGATTGGGACAGGCACGAGGATCAATGGCGATGGGAGCGCGTAAAAGGCAAATATGGAACTGTGTATGAGCCTGTGCCTCGCGATAGGGACCAGGTTTTTTACAATACATCAGGCGTAATACCCTGGCTGGTGTCAAGGCATTTGCTCATGTCAAAGTTTCAGAGTTATAAGGATCATATACGGTCTGTTAACCGTTGGAATTTGAATGCACGTTACTTTGACCGCTATTTTTTAAACGGCTTAAGCCAACATGATTGGGAAACACAAATTACAGAGGTGCAAAGCAAACTGACCGATGAAGTCATCAGTAATGCTATTAAATTGATGCCCGCTAATATATACGCGCTTTGCGGTCCGGAAATCACGCGGAAAATGATAGCCCGCCGCAATATACTTAAGCAACAAGCGCTTAAGTATTATCGCTTTTTAGCGAACACGGTAGAAATACCCGCCACTGATAAACGCGAACATTTTGACATAACCAATGAGCCGGATGGAAAAGTAAGTGTACGGATAAACAAACTTAAAAAGGAAGGCAACCAGGAACAGATTATTTACCAACGCACCTTTGATCCCGCTGTTACCAAAGAGTTGCGGTTATATGGAATGGCTAGTGAAGATGTGTTTGCTTTTCATGGAAACAATCATTCATCTATAAAATTAAGAATCATAGGCGGTGATGATGAAGATACTTTTAAGGTTGATAGTAATATTCAAGGTAGGGGCAACAGGTATATTTATGACCGCATAGATGAAAAAAATATCCTTCCTGATGAAAAGCAAGCCAGGCTGCTTGTTTCCACAGATACGTTGGTAAACAGCTACGATAAAACCAGCTTTAAATATAATTTTTTACAACCGCTGCTACTGGGTAGTTACAACAAAGATTATGGCGTGCAGCTCATCGGTAGCTTTATTTACCAAAAGCAGGGTTTTAGAAAAGATCCATATGCGTTTAGGCAAAGCCTTATAGTAAACTACGGCTTTGCTAACAACTCATTATTAATTAATTATAATGGCGATTTTAAAAAGGCCATAGGCAACAGCGACCTGGTAATTAATATTTTAAACAAGGGCCCCAATTACACCAGCAACTTTTTTGGCATTGGTAATAATACCGTGTTTGAAAACACCCCGGGCCGACGGGTACAGTATTATCAAAACGTTTATAATTATTTAGATGCTGATATACGTATTAAGCATACTTATAACAATTGGGTGATAAGCGGGGGAGTTGCAGCGCAATATTATAATGGCGATGCGGACGATAATACCAATCGCTTTTTAAATAGTTATAACACCTTGCATCCCAATGAAAAAGTATTTAGCGGCCAGGGTAATGCCGGGCTGGTTGCAGGCTTTACTTTAGACACCCGTGATAAAGGCACCATGCCACACGAGGGTGTGTATTGGAACACCAGCCTTATGGGCTTGAAGGCTTTAAATTCAAATGCCCATTCATACGGGCAAATACAAACAGAGGTCAGCTTTTATATTAACCCTATTAAAGATTCAAGCTTAGTTATTGCGGTGAGAACGGGCGGCGGTACCAGTTTTGGCAACCCATCTTACTATCAGCAATTAAAACTGGGAGGTAATCAAAATTTACGTGGATATTATATTGCCAGGTTCACGGGCAAAAGCATGGCTTTTAATAATATTGAATTGCGCCTTAAATTACTTGATTTTACATCCTACCTGTTACCGGGCACACTGGGTATAATTGGATTTCATGATATTGGCCGTGTATGGACGCCCGGCGAAACCTCAGCGCAATGGCATAACGGCTATGGTGGCGGTATTTATTTTTTACCGGCGCAACTTATATTGATACAGGGTGTTGTAGGTTTTTCAAAAGAAGGCGCTTACCCTTATATATCTGCTGGGTTTAGGTTTTAATTTAATTGCTTATACAAATCGGCGTAAGATGAGTTGCGCTGCGCAAATAAATTTTGCTGATGTATAATGCCAACGCGTAAAGCTTTCAATCCTGATACGCCTTGCAGGTCCTCTACCTCAAAATGCTCAATATTAGTGTTTAGTATGCCTTCTTTTTGCAGTATGCTGATGTAGTTGATATACTCCGTTTCTTCTTCGGTTTTTGAATAGATGATGGTTATTTTACCTTGCTGCGTAATGCGTTTTTCGGTACCTTTTATGTGGGCTTTATCTATTCGCTTTTTAATAACCTCATACCTGATATTATAGGCCCCATCAACATCAAAATGTTTTTCGTCCATCCTAAAACGGATAGCGATAGGGGTACTGAAAACCAGTATAAGCGAAGTAACGCCTAATGGGTATGGCAATATGCTTTTCAAATCAAATTGCTCTATTTCCATCTCGGCAATAACGCGTAATTGCCATAACCGCAACCGGTGCAAATGCTCGGACGTAAACTCTTCTTTGGATGCTATAGATGCCCCGATGTACATATTATGCTCAATACCGTCAGTTTTAAACCGCTCATAATAATGCGGAAAAAGCGCTTGAATTTCGGCCTGTCGGTTATCCAATACGGTAGCTAATTTTTGGTTTATTAAAGAAAGTGTTTTATCATAATCGCGTCTATGAGCATGGAAATCCCCGGTTAGTGCATCGGTATGCTTATAATACTGTTCAATTTTTACATTTGGTGGTGTTGATTGCAGTATAGGGTAAACATTTGTTTCAATATAATGCTGAATATACTGCTCTGTGTCTGCGCGTATATTCTTCGACAATTCATGTATAAAAGTACGCAGGTCAAAAAGTGTTTTGTCTATACCCGGTGTATTTAATTCCTCCAATAATGCAATAAGTTGACTGAGCTGGCTATTCAAATCAGCCTGTACACTTCGGTTACGGGTGATGGAAGACTCGCCTATATCAACCTGCCCATACAGCGGATAAACTTCTTTAAAGGTTATTTCTTTGAGAGCATAATCCAGCCCTGTATTGGCATTATTAATATAGTTGAGCGCCTCACGCCTAAATTTCCAATAAACGCTTGGGTGTAATGTGGTATAATTATCTTGTATAACAGCCTGTACTCTGTTTTGCATTTCATGCATTTTACGATCAACCGTATCTGTTAAAAAAGGCATTACAATTTCCAGCTTATTAGCGGTTACACTGTTCAGTTCTCGCTTCCGCGGCGAAGCCAACTCCAGTATGCCTAATAAAACCCCGTTTTTGATCACTGGGGCTAAAATAAAGCTCTCTATGCCTTTTTCTTTAAAATGTTCACCTATGCCATGAGGGAACTTTTTAGTAAACTCGGCAACGTTTGACACCGCAAAATAAGTGTGGTCCTGCATGATGCATTGATATGGTTCGCCGCTTAAAAGTGCCTGGCAGCTATCCAGATTTTCATATGGTACCAGGAAACTGTTGACCTGTAAGCCGAAGGCCGCATTACCAAATTTGCCCTCATTAGGGTCAAATAGGGTAATGCCCATCCGCATGTCAGGAATATCAAATATAGATCTGAATATGGACTGTAAACTATCCATAATATCAGGAGCGGAATAACTACCTAACAAATTGCTTTTTAAAATAGAAAGCGCATTTTCAACAGTTACATCAACCAGCGTCATCAAAGCAAAACCCTTTAATATCCAGCCACCAACTGGAAATTTTTCTTTCCACAGCGCCAGATTATCATAGTTATCCATCAACTCATCAATATCCTCTTGGGTAAACTGTGGGGCATTCTCAGTGGGTAATATCTCTAAAAAATCACCATTATATAATATACGGTAATGCTTTATAACACCTGATGCTGTAGGTATATCATAAAACAGCGGTTTCCTGAAATCAAGCTTAGCGCCATAAAGAATTGATAAGATCATACAGCAGCTTAATACATAAAACTGATGTTCGTCAAAGTCACGTATGTTGATATCGAAATCTGGGCCGGCATTCTCTAAGATTTGCTGAAAGCGTTTCGAGCGGTTAAAAGTAAATCCCTTATATGGCAGACTGACGGCCTTTATCTCGTTGTTGGTTAATATTTCGGGAAAAAGATCAGATAACAGTTCGCTGATTAGCTCTTTGTTTTCGTCTATTTGTTCTGCAGTAGTAATTCCATCTTTTAGTTCAGGACGCGCATTTACCTTCTTCAGCAGTTCGCGGGCGTAAGCACCGTCCCCGACTGTGCTGTTATTCGCTGTTTCTTCCAGTCTTTCAATTATTTTATGAAAGGAAAACTGAATGTGAACAGGGCTATTAATATATTGCGGTAACATGTGATATAAAGATTCTGAACAAATTTATCAAAAATACTACGCCTTGTATTAAACAGCTTATCTTCTTACAGTTTTATGAATCTAAATGTACATTTAGATTACAAACTGTAAATAATAGTATTATTGATTAGCTTTCATAAATGATAGCGAAGCCGCTGTACCAGCACCTAATAAAGCCCCGCCTGATACATCAGTAGGATAGTGTACACCCAGGTACATTCGTGAATAACTTACAGAACCTGCCCACAAAAATGCCGGGGCAATAACATACCATTTGGGATATGCCATTGATAAAGCCGTTGCTGTAGCTATGGTAGACGAGGTATGGCCCGACGGAAATGATGTGCCCATAGCACGGTAAACGGGTACTATACGGATATTTTGCATATAGGGCCGGGGCCGCTTCACTATCAATTTTAATAATTCAGTAAGTCCGTAGGATATAGCTGTGCTGCTGGCGACGTATAGTGCATTTTCCCGCATCCGTCGGTCATTTCCTACTAAGCCGCCAATTAATAGTCCGGCTGGTATGCCAACATCGCCATAGCGGTAAGTATTTGATAAAAATAACAGTACCCCGGTTTTTTTTTCTGTGCGGTGTTCTGCCAGATCAATCATGATTTTATCATCCCATTGTTGCAACCTTGATTGTGCAAAGCCGTTGTTTAATTCGACAAGAACAAAAAATAGCAATACAAGTCCCCACTTATTCATATTTAAATATACAACTATTAGAAATATGAAAAATTGGTGCACCAACAAATTTCAGATTTATGACATTGGAACGAATGATTTCAAACCAAAAGGGGAGCATAGAAAAGCCTGATGAATAATTTCATCAGGCTTTTTTTATTTAGTTCAACTATCCATTATAACTCGGGTCGAATTCAACTATCCATTCAATACCATATTTATCCCTAAACATACCGGCATATGTACCCCAGGGGCTGTCGTCAATGGGCCCTTCTACTTCTCCTCCGGCTGATAGCCCGTTAAATATTTTATCTGCTTCTTCGCGGCTTTCGGCAGCTAAGGTTATTTTAAACCTGTTTTCTCTTTCGTTCACCTTTCCCATAAATTCAGGGACATCGTTGCCTATTAATACATTGTGTTTCCCCATAGGCAAAACAATGGTCATTATTTTATTGGCTTCGTTTTCCGGTATCTGAAACTCCTCGCTTGCCAGATCTTTAAAACGGACGATCTTGGTAAACTCGCCACCAAAAACTGATCTGTAAAAAGTAAACACTTCTTCGGCATTGCCGTTGAAGTTTATCCACGGATTGATTGCTCTCATAATATGCTAAATCTTTATTGCTCTTCACAAATTTGTTTTAATCGCGCCAAAGCTTTGGGCCAATCGTTATTAAACATCTCTTCCCATTCATCATATATTTTCATTTCAATGGTTAGATCTGTAGTGCCACTGTTTTCGGCAAAGTTGTAGCCTTCTAAACTGTTTATCCATTTTTGAGCCCATTCACTATCCCTGTCCTCCACACTGCCCGGTTGTAACAGGGCAATGTGTGTTAGTAATATTTTTTTATACGGGTTAAAGGTGGTTTACCGTGGCTAATGTACCGCTGCCATCCTCGCCGGCAAAGCGAATATTTTCGCCCTGTTTCCATTCGCCTTTATAGTCAGACCCCGGCCACGCGGCATTGGTCCAGTCTTTATAAGTTTCGTGCCCTATCATGGTATGCCATACCTTTTGCGGGCTTGCTGCAATGTTGATGCTATAGGTTAAGTTTTTCATATCATAAAATTAGGTAACAGGTTTAAATTGGTTAGGTTTCATTTACGACATATAAAGGGGTTAATCGCGACAAAAACTTTTCAGGGCAGCAAAAGCTCTCGTAGTTGACACTGTGCTTATAAAAGAAAAAACTGGCTTATTACATTTAATTAATTACTGGTAGTGCTTCTCTTTCAGTGTGGTTTTTACTTCCTGATAGTCAAACTTTGGTTCAATTACAATACCCCCTTTTTTATTGAT
Organism: uncultured Mucilaginibacter sp.; assembly: GCA_964611565.1. Taxonomy (GTDB): domain Bacteria; phylum Bacteroidota; class Bacteroidia; order Sphingobacteriales; family Sphingobacteriaceae; genus Mucilaginibacter. Next base: position 22,817 of record CAZTAU010000010.1, read on the forward strand.
TGCCCCCCACTTTTCCTGGTTTCTGATAAGTGCATAACCGTTATTAAAGTCTTCGCAATAATCAAATTTTATGGGAATTGCTACTTTACCATTTGGAAATATGAACCCAAATTTTTCACCAATTCTTGCTTTTGCTACTCCTTCAACAAAATTGCTAAACACCATATATTCAAAGCCCGTTAACTGCTTACCTTTATTATTAAACAGGGCATGACTTGTTCCTAAACTGCCCGTTGTAACATCAATCAATGTATCGTTAATCCAGCGGATGTAGTCATATTTGCAGGGGATTAAAAATTTGCCGTTGATGTCCATTAATCCATAAAAACTTTTTACTGAACGTACATCACCTACAGTACTTTTGCCTACTATACTATCAACGTTTTTTGTTACAGTATAGGTATTATTGTATTTTGAAATGTGGTTATATTGTGCCGGGATTTTTATTTTTTCGTCTTTGGTCATTACACCCGTAATGTATTCGCCAAAATATTTTGCTCTATACCCAAATAAGAATTCTGATGTAGATGCATCTAATAATTGCAAAAACTCATATCGAAAGGGAACAACTATATTGTTATTCCTGTCAATTGCACCTAACTTGTTATTCTTTGCTACAATAGCAATATCGCCAATGAACTTTGCAGCAGATTGAAATTGAGGTTCGATTTTCACTGTTCCCTGTTTGTCTTTATAACCCCAAAACTTGTCGGTACGAAATGGTAACAAATCCTGCGATTGGCAGTTACAAAAAGTAAGTATCCCAACTATTGTCCAAATTATGTACTTCATGTTTGAAGATTGCTCGTTGTTGTAGCGAACTAATAAATATATTCATTTTTATAGTTCAATATAAAGTTAGATAAGACCAACCATTGATATTCGCAATTTATTTTCGCTCACAAATTTGCTAAGGTTTAACTTTCAACCTTGATCCATTACTTGTAGCATTAAACTCCGGAGCATACAAACATTGTACATTGGTAACACCGGTTGAAAAGTCGCCTGGCTGACTAACCCTTAGTTGATATTCAAAAACATAATTTCCCTTATTTAGGCGATCAATAAAAAAGTTAGTAGCTACATCTTTGGTTACCTGGTAATAGTAAATACCATCCTGATGCTTGTATTGCGATAATGTATTTACCGGTTCGGTACCCGACGGGCGCATATCTTTTAATTGTACATACTCAAAATCTCGCCCGGCCTTTAAATTAACTATCACCTTTAAAACATCACCAACTTTAGGCTGATTGGCGGCATCAGCCAAAACCGCTAACGGGCCCGACGCTGTTTGCTTGAGGATATAATATTTACGCTCCAACTTTATATCTGTTTGTGATGGTGTTATTTTATCCAACTGTTCCAAGTATTGCCAGTACATGGCGCCCCAGCTTACCGTTTTGCCGGTATTATTTATCTCAACGGTACCTAAACCCGGTTTTATTTCGGTGTTTACCCAATTGGTTTTTATATAGCCCGTGCCTGCCTCAGCTTTCGTGTCGGGCTTCAAATTAGCTAATAGCGTCTTATCAACTTTTATTTGTGTGGAAGCAGAGTTGCCAAGCATTTCACCCTGCTTACTTAATAAGGCATAACAAGCAGCCGCTGTAGCTTTGGTGGTTTTCCAATTGTTGGTTTGTTTGTTACGCAGCAGCCATATCTTCATCTCATCCACCTCGGCGGTTTTACCCATCGCTTTAAAAAACTCTATTAATAAGCTTTGGGTTTCAATTGGCGATTGGTACCAATAATAACCGGTTTGGTTTTTAGCCCAATACATTCCTAACTCATCAGATTGTTGGGCTGTTTCGCCTAATGACTTGATAATAGCTTGCGGTAATGCAGGCTCGTTATTGCGCTGCAAAGTTAAACCTATCATCCCTTGTTCAAAAACGCTTTGAGTTACCCATTGAGTTTTAACACGTTTTAGGTAATTATTGTACACGCTTTTTAACGAGGCACTCATTGGCTGGTTGGTAAAGTAACTGCGGGCATACCAGGCGTGTATCTCTGTAGCGTCTATTGGCGCAGTATCGTAATTTTTTAAATTCTTGTCTTTTTTGTCATCATCAACTAGTTTATAGTCCAGATATGCCAGCGCGTTTTCCTTTATATTCTTTAATAACGAGGTTTTATCGTCGACAATATTTAAACTATAAAGCCTGCCAATACCGGCTAAAATATATTGGGTTATATACCTATCAGCTATGTCGCCGGCAAACCAGGTAAAACCACCATCGGGCAATTGTCGTTTCTGTAGTTTATCCAAACTAGCCTTCAGTTCACTACTTATCTTATTCAGATCAAATAATAGGGCTATGCGTTTTTTCTGTTCCGCTTCGCTGACTGCGTTGCGCAGCCATGGTGTTTCGGTCAATATAGTCGATTTTAGTTCGGCATTTTTTTCAAGGTTTGATAGTAGCTCGGTGCTGTTGGTGCTTTTCCATCTATCAAACACCTGTTTAATAACCGGCATAGTATTTATTAGGTTTGATGCCATACTGTTGGCATAATAACGGCTAAACAACTGCTCTGAACTTTCATTCTCAGCATCCATCAAATAGGGCATAGCCTGCACCGCGTACCAGGCCGGGTTTTGTGTGTATTCAAGCGTTAACGTTTTGCTTTTTAGCGTAGTACTTTTATTATTTATCAGCTTATCAAAATTAAACGTGCGGGTTTGTCCTGCCCTAACCATCATAGGCATAGCCTCGGTAACTAAAGTGCTGTTTGGTAAAACCGGTATGGTGCTTTCTTCGCCATCGCTATATTTATTACTTACTGCGGTAATTCGGTAAGTAATGGCATCCAATCCTGCAGGTACTATCATTTTAAAAGATACAGCCTTGTTTAATAAAGCAGCTATATCAAAGCTCTGCTCGGCATCTTTGCTGTTTTGTAGAATAGCAACAGGCTGCATGGTTAAGCCATTAAACAACTGTAAATTAACTTTACCCTTTAAAGCTCCGGCAGTTAAGTTAACCAATCTTGCCGATAGGGTTATCGTATCGCCCTCGCGCAAAAAGCGCGGCATATTGGCGGTAATATTTAATTGTTTTTGGGTAACAATTTGATTTTCAATATATCCGGTTTGCAACTGTTTGGTGTGAGCAAAAGCCTTAAAGCGCCATTTGGTTAACGCTTCGGGTATGGTGAAATTAATTAAAATTTCGCCCTTGCTATCTGTTTGCAACTGCGGATAAAAGAAAGCAGTTTCATTAAAGTTTGTGCGGATAGTAACAGGTGTTGAGTTGCGCGCGGATGCATTGCCTCTGATATTGATTGGCCCAGAATAAACCTGGTTTACTTCTTCTGTAACACCGGTTCTGCCAGCCTGGTCGCCGTAATCATCAATTATTTGTATTTCTTTCAAAATATCGGCAGGCAAATTTTTAGCAGCAGCTCCAATATTTACGCCAACAAAATCTTTACCGTTTAACGTAGCGACAGCTCCTGATAAACTTTGTTTAGCTACAGTTCCATATCCAACTATTGCCACTTCATGTAACGTTATTTCGTCAGCTTTTAGTCTTACAGAAATCTTTTCGGCCTTAGTAGTGTTTATTTCTGTATGGGTATAACCTATGTAATTAAATGACAGTACACCTTTAGCCGGCACTTTAATTTTAAACTCTCCTTTTGAGTTTGTATTTATTGTAATGTTTGTACCTTTTAATTGTACCGGTATACCTACAAGTAATTCTCCGTGTTCATCTACAACAACACCGGTTATAACATAGCCATCTTTTACCCGGGCAGCATTTTTTATATATGCATCTTCTAATGCTTTATCCATTGCCCTGTTTTTTTCAGCAGCAGTTAAATTGGCCTGTACTTTTTGTAAGTAATTCCTGTAATTATAGTTATAACCACCATAATAATTATAGCCTAAAAGGTTTAGCGTTTCATAAATGCGTGTAAGCCTGGTGTAATTCCGCACCATATACGCCAGCGGGGTAGTAGTGGCAGTATTACTTAGGTTATACCCACCCCATGTAAAATAATTAGGTTGATACCCATTGTTTTGTTGCATTATATTTTGCCAGGTTTGGGGTGGGGCAATATCATCTAATGAGACATCGTATAATGCGGCCACCATTTCGGCAGCCTGCTTTTCGTTTTTACTATTGCTTATTTGCAGTTTCCATTCTTCCTTTTCGCCGGGTTGCAATTTGTTACGAAACGTTAAAAATTTGATTTGCAGGTCCTCATCCGGGTTGGTGGTATAAATTTTCTGGTAGCTGTTATAATCCCGGTTTTGATGTATCATGGCAAATTGAATCGCTACATCTTTATCGGTTGCTGCTATAGGCACCTTTATACTTTGCTGCCCTTTTTGTAAAGTGAGCCATTGGGATGAAATGAGTTTGGCACCACTATACCTTTCCATTAATACGCGTACTTCATTATCAGTACCAATTAAAAATTCGGCATTTTGGCCCGCTTTGACATAATTACTAACGGGAATTGCCCAATTTGTAAATGTTGATGGTATTGCACGTTCGGCTGCTAAATAAACGTATCGGTTAATTGATACGGTATCGCCCTGCTGGTTGCGGGCGCTAATTTTTATCCAATAAGTACCGGGTGGTTGTTTACGCAGTTGGTTAAAATTTAATACCGATGCTTTATCCGCATCTATATTGATGCTTGCAGAATCCACTTTATTTAATTTTTGCCAGGTTGTATTATCATCTTCATTTTTATAGGCAAATTCCGGGAAGGCTGCATTAAAATCTGTTTTGCTGATAATGTATTGATCGGGTTTTTGCCAAAGCCTTTTTTTATAAGTTTGGTCAGGATTTTTTAGTGCATAAACTTCAACCCTTATCTGTCCTTTTTGGGGTTGTCTGTTAAGGTTATTTATTTTTACAGGGATAGCAATAGAATCCCGGGGGAATAATATGTCTGGTATAGATGTTTCTATCAAAACATTATTGTTGCCTACAGTAACACTTGTTTGTGCCGACCTGGTCTCGCCCGAAGCATCGGTCACATCGGCGCTTATGCCGTAAGTATAATTTCCACGGGTAATTGGGGGAATGCTTTTAAATTTTACTTCGTAGTTACCACTGGCATCTGTTATAATGGTATCGGTTTTTATTTCTGCGGATGCATCCCTTCTGATATTGAGATTAAGCATTCTCCCGGTTTCAACAGGGTAATATGTGCGGTCGCCCAAACCTGTAATATGATAAGCTACCTTTGCATTTGATATACCATAACCCGAAAACGCGGTAACCCTGCCTTTAACAACTATGCTATCATTTAATTTATAACTTTCTTTTACCGGTAAAAACTCTACCTGGAAAGTTGGCCGTTTATATTCTTCTACCTTTAATGCTATAGATCCATTATCGGTTTCCAATTCAATATTACCTCCCAGCATACTTTCTGGTATAATAAAACTTCCGCTAAAAGTGCCAAACTCATTGGTTTTTAGTTTTAATGAACTAACCAGTTTCCGGTTAACATCGTTAAAGTCAATTTCCACATCCTTTCCAGGCATAATTTTGTTTTTGCCATTTAGTATTTGCACCTGTAGTCCCTTAAAATAAATGGTTTGTCCGGGTCGGTATATTTGCCTGTCGGTAAACAATATAGTTTTGTCTTCCGCATCATCTACATCATCATTATACTTTGCTCCGTATACATATTTATTGTCAACAAGTGTATCGCCTTTAAATTGAAGTGTTATGTTCAGCTGGTTGTTAAAGTTATTCTCAGTAACAAACCCACCCTCTTTATCAGATGTCGCGTTTATAAATATAGTCCTAATAGCGCTTTCGTTACGCGGACGTCCATTACCGCTTAAGTTTATTTTAACTCCGCTTAAAGGCTCGCCGGTTTCTCGGTCCATCACTCTTACCTCTGATCTTTCATCAGGGTTGGTTCTTACTATATAAGCCAAACGGCTTATTCTAAAAGTTGTGACACTGGTTGTGAAGTTTTCATTTGACTGCGCATCTTTTATTAATAACAGGTAACTGCCGGTTGGTAAAGGATCAATTTTAATTTCGGCTGTATGACTGCGATAATCTTCAGTAGCAGTTAGCTTTATTTCGTGACTTTGTATGGCAGAAAGTTTATTAATAAAATCAAGCTTGGCTTTGGTTTGCTGGTTATCAGTGTAGAGAAACTTTTTTTCTGTATATTCTTGCAGCAGCTTTTCAGATAAACGGTAAACTGTAAATTTTGCCGAGCTCACATTTTTATACTTCACCAGCGCCAGTAAGGGCTTGCCCGGGCTATATACAGCTTCTGCTATTGCAGAAATTTCTTTTGCATCTATGCCTTTAATATTTTCGGCTGCATTTTTACCGTCTATACTTTCCGGGTAGGTATCAAAGGCCTTTTTATAATATCCCCGCGCTGTTTTTAGGCTGTCAAAACGCTGGTAATATTGCCCCAATAACACCAAAGCCTGCGCGCTTATGGGTTTATCTGAAAAATTAGTTGCTATCTGCCTTAATGCTTGTACATACAACGAGTCCTTAAGCTCAACAGTGGCTCTGCTATTTAAAAAGACTAAACGCTGCATATCAATATCCGCAACGGCCTCAGCATCATTATTTTTTAAGTGCCACAGGGTTGCCTGCTGTAAATATTTAAGCCCCTGGTAAAAGCTTGACGCGGTATCGGTAGTAGATATAACTAAGTTTGCAAAGGCACGGCTGTCGTCAAACAAGGCTTTGTCAGATAATTTAAAAGGCAGCTGGGGGGTTATCAAACCCGGCTCGTCGCTTAAATAATAATTTAGGGCACGTTGCACCAGCAGGTCATATACAGTGGGCCTTAAATGTCGGGTGGTTTTATCACCTATCAAAACGCCATCCAATATATCAATGGGGGTGTTTTGTTCTTTTTGAGTTTCAGTTAACGATAGCCGGTAAAGTTTTCCGGTTTCTTTAATAATGGTTGGTAAACTCCAGTTGGTAAAATCATCGCCGGGCATTTCCAAACGTGTGCGTTGGCTAATCCGATACCTGTTTTGCTGATAATATTTCCAGTAAGTTTCTGCCAATAATGATTGCAGTATGGGTTTTGCGGGAAAAGTGGCTCGTTCAATATCAGCTTTCAGGTGTTCAATAACAGCATCCAAAGCATTCTCTTCAATGTATGACAGCAAGTTCATCCTGTAAACAGTAGCTTTCACCTGCTGAGCCACGTTATTATTTTGGCGGGCAAGTGAATCCAGCTTATCAACTTCGGTAAGGGCTGATTTAGGCAAACCTATCGCGCTAAGCGAATCAATTTTATGACTGATGGTGGTATACCTATCCTGCGCCAAAGCGGTCTGCATACAAAGCAATAGCATCGCGGCAGATAGTAATTTAAGAGGGTTTAACAACTGTGACAACATAGGTTTAGGTTTAAAGTGTTAAGGTAATAACAATTTAACTATAACTATTAGGTTTGGTTTAAACTGTAAAATTATATTTACATAAGCTATTTAAAACAAAAAAGCCTGCTATCTAAAATAGCAGGCTTTCTCATTTTGTTGTAATGGCTATTACATCGCCACAAATGTATAAGTTTTACCTGCGGCTGTTGGCAGGTCATAAAGCACAGTTTCTCTAATGTTCAATGGTGCAATAGTTGCTTTTTCTGATACAATTGGTTTAGCTATATCCTCTATATAAAAGAATTTATTAGGGTTTTTACCGGTCGCTTTCTTTAAACCCGCACCCGCAGTTACTTTAATAGCGTTAGGTGTACGTAGCCTCAAATTGCCGCCCAAGGTTGATTTGATAACCGCTTTTACCAGTTTCGAATTCTTCCACTCCATGCTTACAATTTCAAAGCCACCTACCGCGCGTAAGCCTGTAATACTGCCGTTTTGCCAAACATCAGGCAGGGCAGGTACTAAGTGCACTTCGCCGTTCTCGCTTTGCATCAGCATTTCGGTAATGCCCGATGTACAGCCAAAGTTACCATCAATTTGAAATGGCGGGTGGGCATCAAATAAGTTGGTATAAGTACCACCGCTGCCACGGCCACCCGAGCCAACAGGGGTCAATTGGTTCTGAATTAATTTATAAGCGTGGTTGCCATCCAGTAAGCGTGCCCACCAGTTAACTTTCCAGCCCATGCTCCATCCCGTAGAAACATCACCACGGTGCGCTAAAGTAGTTTTAGCCGCACTGTATAGTTCAGGATTACGATATGGCGATATCTGGTTTGACGGAAACAATCCATACAAGTGTGATATATGGCGGTGCGTATCTTTCGGATCGTCCACATCATCAAGCCACTCTTGCAACTGGCCGTGTTGCCCAACCTGCATAGGAGCCAAACGTTTTCTAACGTTTTTAAGCGTGTCAATAAAAGCAGCATCTTTTTTCAATACTTCTGCCGCCTGTATGGTCGAGGTTAATAATTCAAAAATGATCTGGTTGGTCATGGTAACACCTGCATCAACTGCCGAGTTTTGGTGTGCCTTTGCAGGGTTCTCCGGGGACTCGTCAGGTGCAATAACCAGGTATTTATATTTTGGATGCTCAATTAAATAGTCAACATAAAATTGCGACGCGCCTTTCATTACCGGGTAAACAGAAGCCAGGTAGTTTTTATCGCCACTATATAAATAATGCGACCATAAGTGCTGGCTGGTCCAGCCGCCGGTACCGTTCCATAAACCGTAGGTAGCACCGTCAATGGCACCGGTAGCACGCCATATATCCGTATTATGGTGGGCAACCCAGCCGCGTGCACCATACATGTCTTTAGCAGTTTTTTGCCCGGTTACTGATATATCTTTCACCAACTGTAAAAACGGCAAATGCATTTCTGCAAGGTTTGTTTTTTCCGCAGGCCAGTAGTTCATTTCGGCATTGATGTTAACCGTGTATTTACTATCCCATGATGCATTAATTTTATTGTTCCAAATACCCTGCAAGTTTGCTGCCTGCCCACCCGGTTGCGAAGATGAGATTAGCAGGTAGCGGCCAAACTGGTAGTAAAGCGCGGCAAATGATGGGTCGTTATTTTTTGTAAAGTTTTTTAGCCTTTGATCTGTAGGTACATTAGTGGCAATATCGTTACCACCTAAATTTAATTTTACGCGGTTAAAATACTTTTGATAGGCCGCTATATGCGCAGGTAACATGGCTGCGTACGATTTTGCATAAGCTTTGTTCAGGTAATCCATTGCTCTCTTATTCTCATCACCACTAATGTCATTGTAGTTATTAAAGTTAGTAGCGATGGATATATAAACCGTTACAGCGTTTGCATTTGTAACAGTTAGCGAAGTATCATTAGCAGTCATGGCACCGCCATCTAACTTCATGCGCACAATACCTTTATATTTTACCATCCCTTTAACCGTTTCATGATCAGACGTTACACCAAAAATGGTCAACTCTTTTGCAGCAGTAGTTTTGATGGTTGCTCTTTTTTGAGGAGTAGTGAAAGAAGCCGTAAACGATAGTTTGCCCGGCTTGCTGGCGGTTAAGCGCATAGCTACAACACGGTCAGGAAAAGAAGCTATCGCCTCGCGGGTATAAGTTACATCACCAACGGTGTAAGTCGTTTTAGTAGTAGCTTTTTCAATATCCAACTCTCTGTAATAATTGGTAAAATTATCATGTCCTACAAAAGCCAAATGCAGGTCGCCCACGGGCTCAAATTTTTGCCCATGCGATTGTTTGGTGATGAAGGCTCTGCCTGCAGTTCTTTCGGCTTCTTTCTGTTTGCCGTCAAATATCAGCTGGCGTATTTTGGCTAATGAATCTTTAGCCAATGGGTTATCATTACGATTAGGGCTGCCGCTCCAAACGGTATGCTCATTCAATTGGATGGTTTCTTTTGGCACGTTACCGTATATCATGGCACCCAGATGGCCATTGCCAATTGGCAAAGCTTTTTCCCATGTGGTGTCCACGCGGCCTACGCCAGGAGCGCCGGCAGGGGCTTTATACCAAAGCTTCATGCTTGGCTTTGTTTGTGCAAAGCCGGTAGTAGCTACAAATAGTAGTAATACAAATAAATTTTTTTTCATTTCGGGTTAATTGGTTGGGATAAAGATTGGTCAGTATAAATCTTTGTTGCCAAATTAATTATTTTTTCTGCCAATTTTATTATGGAAAGTTAACATATAAGTATGGATTATTACCACCCAAGGTAACATTAATGCGCATTAAGGTTGTTAATATGGCTTATAAAATGCCAATTATCCTTAATATTGTTAGATGATTGAGTTACGAGGAATAAAAGATACCGGAATTGTAGAGGTTATATCAGATGATATAATTATCCACACAGCACAAGATGGTTTGGACTTGTTGGGAGATGCCTATTATCAAGGTTATGATAAGATGATCCTGCACATGAAAAATATTACACCATCATTTTTTGACTTAAAAAGTGGGTTAGCCGGAGAGATTCTACAAAAATTTTCTAATTATAGGGTTAGGCTGATTATAGTGGGCGATTTTAGACAATTTGAGAGTAAAAGCTTAAGCGATTTTATCCGTGAAAGTAACAATGGGAAACTCGTTAATTTTCTTTCCTCAAGAGACGACGCTGTACAGAGATTGTCTGTTTAAAATTGGATATAAAAATAAAAGGCTGTAATTATTGAAATTACAGCCTTTATTTATTGAATAGTTAAGTTTATTGCAGCTTAAAACTCCATTTAGAATTATCGCTATCCATATTAAACTTTGATAAAGTAGCTCTGCCGTCTCCTGATGATACCAACGCCAGCTTTTCCTTTGAATTTGGCACAGCTTTAGGCATGATGCGGAATGTGCCATCAGTTAATTGGTCAATGCGCCATAATTGCTCAGGTGCCCCGGTAAATTTCGGTACTGAAGTTACTTCGGCATCTGCCGTTGCAGTTAATGCTCTTTCAGTTCCGGCAATTACTATTTTATAATATGGGCCACCTAAATAACCGCTTGAATCGGGTGCAGGAGTAATGGTCCAGCGCTGATGCGGGCGTGAGATGTATTCATTTAATCTAAGCGATATATCACCGGTTGGCCATGCTTTACTAGCATCGGCTAATTGCATTAATGGCGCAGATTTTATTGGCGCATTGTTGTTGCCTCCGCCGCCAAATCCACCTCCTGCGGTTGCCATTTGTACCCAATCAACAGCCAGCTCCAAACCAAAGCCACGTCTTTCTGATTGTATGGCATAAGTTCCGGCTTTGATGATCTCGCCCATTATTGGCCAGCCATTTTTCCAAACAATTGGCCTTACGCCCAATGTGCTACGGCCACCCATGTCCATATCAGCTTCCCAGTGGAACGACATTTTATCAACACCTTTTTCCATGCCCATAATGCGACCGAAATGGCCCGGGCCTATTAGGTTTCCATCACTTGTAGATACAGCTCTGCCGCCGCCTTCTAACATACTTCTGCCTACATTATCCATATAAGGTCCGGTAATGGTTTTTGAGCGGCCAACTATAATGTTGTAGGTAGAGTTAGGACCAGCGCAGCAGGTTGCGTGCGTACCTAAAAGATAATACCAGCCTTCGTGGTACATCAAAGCAGATGCCTCGCAGGTAATGGCCACGTTAACTGGTTTATTACCAGCTACACGTTTACCTGTTTTAGGGTCAAGCTCAACCAAACGGATAAAGCCATAGTAGGTGCCATAGGTTAACCATAATTTCCCGGTAGTTGGGTCAAGCATCAGGCTTGGGTCAATAGCGTCATTATCCTCATAACCGTCAGATGTAGCTACTATTTCCGGTTCGGTATATTTAAAGTCAGGCGATTTTGGATCCAGTGTTTTGTTCCACATGGTGTAAATAATGCCTTTATAATCGCGTCCGCCACCGGTTGCTCCGTACGTTACTAAAAACCTGTCCCCAATTTTCATGGCATCAGGTGCTGCACCGCCACCGGGGCGTACGGCACCGCCGGTCCATTTCCAGCCATCGTCAGACATGATACCGCCGTTGCCAGTACCAAATGAGTAATATTTGCCATTGTCTTCAACAACTGTTGATGGGTCATGTAAAAATGGCCTTCCTATTTGTGCCAATAGTGTTTGTGTTATCGATGCTACCAAAATGGTAGTGATACCGATTAATTTTATATTTTTCATTATCAATAATATTCAGATGAGATTTAAGTCGATTAATAATTATTCGTAGCTAAGAGTATAGTTTTTTACCGGTGTGCCGTTTTCATCAATAAAACGTACACAAAAATTACTCATGCCTTGTCCGTTCATAATTGCTGTACGAACAACATTTTTGCCTTTATTAAGCGTTAATCGAGTTGATGTAGCTAAGTCGGCTATTACGTCCTTATCGCCGGGAATAGTTAACACTTCTTTACCATTTACCCAAAAAACACCTGCCGAATTTGCTCCTGCGGCTAATCGTACATTTTTAATATCTTCAGTACAATTGATAACGGTAACTAGCCAAAATAGCACGCCGTTTCGTGTAGTGTTGGTGGCATAGCTAAAGTGCCTTAAATTAAAGTTCCAGGTTTTACTATCTAAAGCATGCCATTTCAAATCTTGTGCGCCAATTTTTACCGATGAACCATTTTTAGGAATGGCATTATAATCTGCCGAAAAATTATCCGTGGCTAGTTGGGTTTTTAAATAGCTTGTCGTCATGGTGGTATTGCTGCGATTATTTTTAACGGGCTCCAATATCAGCCAACGCTGAATAAAACCTTTAACATCAGGTGCTTTTTTTACAGCCGTAGCCGGGGTAAAACTTTTGGTTAAGGTGTGAGTAGTATCACCTGCCAAAGGAATAGTTGGCAAGCCAGGTCCTCGTCCACCGCCGGGGCCACCCGCGCGAGGAGGGCCGCCTGCAACCGGAGTACCGGGTACTTGTGCAAAAGCCGTAACTGTACACAACTGTAGCATAAATGCAAAAGCGGCAACTGTAAAAAAGTAAATGTTTCTGTTCATAAAAGGTTGATTGGTTGGTTATTGATTGAATTTGAGGTTTATCTATTGTAAATGTATAAAAATTAAGGTAAAAAGGAAGTGCCAATATTGACTAAATTAGAGGGCTAATATTTACCTTCGAGATTGAATATATTCCATGAGCCAAACTCCCCACTTAAAATTTAGGTATGATATCAATGCATTAAGAGCAATATCGGTTATCGGGGTGCTACTATTTCATTATAAAGTTTCTTTTTTTGACGGGGGCTTTGCCGGAGTTGATGTTTTCTTTGTTATCTCGGGCTACTTAATGAGTAAGATCATTATCAACGGACTTGAACATGGTAATTTTTCATTAACTGATTTTTACGGGCGAAGACTTAAAAGAATTGTACCGGCTTTGCTGGCTTTGATATTTGCATTAACACTTGTCGGGTTTTTTATTTATTTCCCGGATAGTTACCAGTTAAATGAACGAAATGCGGCCTCAAGCATCCTATTCATTTCAAATTTTATGTATTGGCAAAGCGCCGGTTATTTTGCCGATGCTTCTGATACCAACATACTGCTCCACACCTGGTCGTTATCTGCCGAGTGGCAGTTTTACCTGATATACCCGGTTGTTTTATTATTTGCCAATAAGTTCCTCAAAAACAGAACCCAATACATCTACACGTTTATGGTGGTTATATTGATAGGCTACCTGGGGGCAATATATTATACCACTATTGATAAAGAAGGCTCATTTTTTTTGTTGCATACCCGTGCCTGGGAAATGATGCTTGGCGGGCTTGCATTTTTAGGCGAGAACCTGGCAAAAAGTATCCATATAACCGTGCGTAAACTGGTAGCCATTGCCGGCTACATCACCATATTTGCTTGTTTTTATTTTTTAAACAGTAACCTTGATTGGCCGGGTTTCTCTACCGCTATTCCTGTAGTTGCGGCGTTCTTCATCATCGCGGCAAATTGTAATGATTTTAAGTTATTAAAGTTTGGCGTTGTTCAGGGCATAGGTAAAATATCCTATTCGCTTTATTTATGGCATTGGCCGGTGTATGTTATTGCGCAGTATTTGGGTTTCACGCTCAATACTACTGCCGTTATTGCGTTAACAGCCATATCATTTGTGTTGGGCTATTTATCTTATCGTTTTATTGAATCCATCAATTTTACAAGTAATAAACCCGTCCTTGCAGGTGGGTTAGGGTTGCTATTGCTTACAGGCTACCTGGGTCATTTTGACGCTAACCAAATTGCTTTTAAACACGATGCCGTAATGGTAGCGGGGTATAATAAACGGCACCCCGAAGGTACCAGGCTAAGTAACAGCGGATGTTTTTTAACTACCAAAAATAAATCATTAAGCGAGTACAATCAGGCAGCTTGCCTGAGTATCAAGCCGGGAAGCAAGAATTTTATATTAATAGGGGATAGTCACGCGGCAGATATATCTGAACCATTCAGGAGGCGTTTTAAAGGTCAAAACATCAACGTAATGATAGCTACCGCTAGCGGATGTTATCCATTTATTACCGAAAAAGGGGGTAGTAAAGTTTGCCTGGCCTTGGTAGACCATGTTTTAAGAAAGTTCATCATACAAAACGCCGGTAAAATTGACGGGGTGATCATTAGCGCTAACTGGGTTAAAACAAAACCAAGTAACAGAAAGAAACTGGAAAAAGATTTGCGGGCTACCATTGATTACCTGGAAGAAAATAAGCTAAAAGTTATTTTAATAGGGCAAAGTGAGGCTTACACCATAACTTATCCGGTACTAAAAGCTAAAGAGTTACAATTTAATACCAGGCTTACCAAACGTTACCTGCGGGGACAGTGTTATGTGGTTAATGATTTTTTGAAAGAAAGATTTAAGCCTTATTATATCAATATCATTAACAAAAGCACGTTTCCCGAACTGGGCTCCGATTATACCCCTTACATTTTTGATAAAGATCATTTTACCCCTTATGGCGGCGATTTGGCCATCAATAAAATATTGACTGATTCAATTGGTAAAGCATTTTTTAATTAATGACAAACAAAAAAGCCGGTAGATTATCTACCGGCTTTTTTATAACTAAAAATTTATATACCTATTTCAGTTCGGGTACAAAGCTCCATTTGGAGTTATCGCTTTCTAAAACAAACTTGCCTAAAGCTGGTGTACTATCGCCTGCTGAAATTAATGCCAGTTTCTCTTTTGAATCCGGAATAGCTTTTGGCGACATACGGTAAGTGCCATCTGTTAACTGGTCAAGTTTCCATAACTGTTCAGGTGCACCGGTGTAGGTTGGCACCGTAATAACACGGCCTCCTGTAGATGCTGCCAATGCCCTTTCGGTGCCCGCTATGGTAATTTTATAGTAAGGGGCACCAAAGTAACCGCTTGAATCAGGTGCCGGTGTGATTGTCCATTTTTGATGAGGACGGGCAATATAGTCGCCAATTCTTGTAGTGATATCGCCTGTTGGCCAGTTTTTTGACACATCAGCTACTTGTTGGAATGGAACAGGCTTAGCAGGGCCTGCATTGCCACCACCACCAAATCCGCCAAAACCACCGCCACCGCCTTGGGCATTGGTAGGGTCAACAGCTAATTCTAATCCAAAACCTCTGCGCTCTGATTGAATTTCATAAGTTCCGGTTTTAACGTTTTCTCCCATTAAAGGCCAGCCGTTTTTCCAAACTACCGGTAGCAAACCTAATACACTGGCTCCGCCCTGGTCAAGGTCAGCTTCCCAGTGAATAGACATTTTCTCAACACCCGGTTCAACAATCACACGGCCAAAATGCCCCGGGCCTATTAATCGTCCGCGGGTTGTGGCAACCATTTTACCGCCGCCTTCTAACATACTACGGCCTACGTTATCAATGAACGGACCGGTAACGCTTTTTGAACGGCCAACAACTACGTTATAGGTTGAGTTGGCACCTGCGCAGCAAGTGCCATGGGTACCTAATAAATAGTACCACCCATCATGATACATCATATATGACGCTTCGCAAACAATAGCAACGTTTACCGGCTTATTGCCAGCAACACGTTTGCCGGTTTTAGGGTCAAGCTCTACCAGGCGTATGTAGCCAAAGTAAGTACCGTAGGTTAACCATAGTCTACCAGTGGTAGGGTCCAAAAATAAAGCAGGGTCAATGGCGTCATTCTCCTCATAACCGTCAGATGTAGCTACCACATTTTCTTCTGAATATTTAAAATCAGGCGATTTTGGATCCATAGTCTTGTTCCACATGGTATAAATGGCACCTTTATGGTCGCCACCACCGCCTGTATGGCCATAGGTTACCAAATAACGGTCGCCAATTTTAAGGGCATCAGGAGCAGCACCACCACCGGGCCTTACACCACCACTGTACCATTTCCAGCCATCTTCTGATATCAATCCTCCGCTGCCTGTACCGTAAGTGTAGTATTTACCGTGGTCTTCAACGGGGGTTGAAGGATCATGGATGTTGGGCTTGCCAACTTGTGCTAATAATGTTTGTGTTATCGACACTACCAAAATGGCAGTCAGGCCGATCAATTTCATTCTTTTCATTTATAAATCTATTTCAGATTAATTGATACGTTAAATGGAATATTTCTTATTGGGTGCTTAAGGTGTAATTGGTTACCGGGTTGCCTTTTTCATCTAAAAATCGGGCAACAAAATTACACATACCTTGTCCGTTGATAACTACAGCGCGTAGCACATTTCTGCCTTTGTTTAGTGTGATCAACGGGGACGCCACATTATCAACAATAATATCCTTATCGCCCGGAACAGTAAGTATTTCTTTACCATTTAACCAGAATGCGCCGCCCGAATTAACACCGGCAGCCAATCGTACGTTTTTGATCTCTTGCGGGCAATCAATAACAGTAACCATCCAAAACATTATACCTGATAATGCATTGTTAGTGCCATAGCTAAAATGGTGTAAACTAAAGTTAAAGCTTTTGCTGTCTAAAGCGTACCATTTAAGGGTTTGAGTGCCGATTTTTGCGGTTTCGCCATTTTTTGGAATTGCATTATAATCCTGCGAGAAGTTTTGCGTGGCAAATGCATTTTTAAGATAACTTTCGGTAATTGCGCTATTACCACGAAGACCATTTTTAACAGGCTCAAGTACTAACCAGCGTTGGATAAATCCACGCGCATCGGGTGCTTTTTTAGCAGCGGTTGCAGCAGTGAAACGTTTGGTTAAGGTGTGTGTAGTGTCTTCTGCCAAAGGTATGGGTGGCAAAGGCCTGCGTTGACCGCGTCCACCCGCGCCAGGGCCACCTGCGCCAGGGCCGCCAGCACCTGCCGGGCGATTTGCACCGCCCGGGCCACCCGCGCCCGGAGCTTGGGCAAAGCTGTTAATGCTACTTAGTTGTAGTCCTACTAAAACTACAAAAGCCATTACTGGCAATAAGTATTTGTTTTTGTTCATAAAATTTGTTTGTAATTAATGATTTGATTTTTTTGATTGTTTGTTACAGCGAAAGTAAGGCGTATTGTCGGGTAAATTTTATCGTTAACAACAATGATACATTACTTATTTGAATAGCAATATAGTATTAAATTAGGTGATAATTAGGTAGTTTTGAAGAAGTAATAATTATATGCCAGCCTTTAAAGCCAGGTTAGATATTATAGGAATAAATCCTTTCATTTTTGTCCCTCAACCCGTCCTGTTAGCCTTGTTTAAGGATGCCGGGAAAGACAAGGGACACATCCCGGTATATGGGGTGGTAAATGGAGCGCCATACGTGCAAACCCTTTTGCGCTACAAGGGAGAGTGGCGGTTATACATCAATACGACCATATTACCGAATTCTCCCAAGAGGAAAGGGGAAATTATTGAAGTATCGATAGAATATGATGCACGCGACCGCACGCTGCAACCCCATCCCGACCTGATAAAAGCGTTGGCTAAAAATAAAGAAGCAGAAGCTGCGTTCCAGCGGCTCCCTCCTTCCGCTAAGAAAGAGATCATCCGTTACATCTCTAATTTAAAAACCACGGAAAGCCGGGCAAAAAACATAAAACTGGCAATAGGTTTCTTACTTGGCGAAAATAGGTTTGTAGGGCGGCACATTAATAATTAGGGCTAAAAATATCACCGCCTTTATTTAAACTGATTATAAATAATTTGTATTTATGCTTCTTATTTAGACTTAATCTTATTAAATTTGTGCGCTTTATATTTTGAAGCAGATCATCAACTGTTTAAAGTACGCACATGAAAAAATTACTTATCGCCATTTTTGCAATAATTTCTTTGTCTGCCCGGGCGCAGCAAAACACATTATTAGACCAATCGTTCTGGCAAAAAGCGCCAAATGTTGAAGCGGTGAAAGCCGAGATAGCTAAAGGTGCCAGTCATACACAGTCTAATGCTTCGGGTTTTGACCCGATAGTTTTGGCGATAAACGCATCGGCACCAACTGAAACTATCAAATATATGTTGAGTCAACCGGGTACCGATATTAATAAACTAACGCATGATGGCCGTAACTACATACACTGGGCATCAAGCCGTGGTAACGCAGAGCTGGTTGAGTATTTATTGAGCAAAAAAGCTAAAACTGATGTAGAAGATACGCATGGAAGTACGCCGTTTTTGTTCGCGCTAAATGGCGGACAGCAAAATATTAAGGTATTTGACCTGTTTTTGGCTCATGGCTTAGATATTAAAAAGGAAGTAAACGCTGACGGTGCTAACGCTTTATTATTAGCCGTTGGTAATGATAAAGATTTTGTGTTAAGCAATTACTTTATATCAAAAGGATTGGATTGGAACAGCGTTGACGCCGCCGGCAATAACGCATTTGCTTATGCTGCCCGCACAGGCAATAT
Source organism: uncultured Mucilaginibacter sp. (assembly GCA_964611565.1). Taxonomy (GTDB): domain Bacteria; phylum Bacteroidota; class Bacteroidia; order Sphingobacteriales; family Sphingobacteriaceae; genus Mucilaginibacter. The sequence goes on from CAZTAU010000010.1 coordinate 41,539, forward strand.
TGAACTATTAAAAGCTTTAATAGCAAAAGGGGTTAAACCAAGCCCAAACGCTATGCTAATGGCTGCGCAAGGTGGTGCCCGTAGGGGTGGTCCGGCAGCAGCTACATCGCCATTAGCTATTTATCAATACCTGGAAACATTAAATATTAAACCTACAGTTACCGCTAAAAACGGCGAAAACATATTGCATGCGCTTGTACGCAAGCCTAATCAAGCAGAGCTTGTTCAATATTTCCTATCAAAAGGTGTGGATGTAAACCAGGCTGATGAAGAAGGTAACACGGTATTAATAGCCGCTGCTTCAACAAACCGCGATGTTGCTATATATGACTTGATCCTACCTAAAGTAAAGAATATAAATCAGGCCAACAATAAAGGTGTAACTGCATTAGCTTTGGCTGTTGGCAGTAACTCACCGGCAGTAGTCAGTTATTTGATCAACAAGGGTGCTGATGTTAAAGCTTTAGATAAAAAGGGTAATAATGTTGCATATTACTTGATTGAAAACTACCGTGCGCCATTTGCTCAGCGTGGCCCGGGTAGTCCTGCAGGTCAAGCTGCTGTACAACCCGCAACTGATGATCTGGATGCCAAATTAGCTTTACTTAAAGAAAAAGGTTTGGAGGTTACTGCTCCGCAAAATGATGGTAACACGTTTTATCACCTGGCAGTAGCTAAAAATAATTTGGCGCTGGTTAAACGTTTACAACCGCTGGGTATTGATATCAACCTGAAAAACAAAGAAGGTTTTACCGCTTTGCACAAAGCAGCTTTAATTGCCAAGGATGATGTAATGATGCAGTATTTGATATCGGCAGGTGCAAAAAAGGATATTACTACCAACTTTAAAGAAACTGCTTTTGATTTAGCTACCGAAAACGAAGCGCTTACAAAAAATAAAGTATCTGTTAATTTTCTGAAATAATTTCCATGTCTAAAATATTTTATACGGCCATTTTTTTACTGGCATTTACATTTATCAATCCTAAAGCATCTGTTGCACAAACCAGCAAATACAAATGCATGATACAAATGACCAATTATATGGGCGAAGGCGCATATGTGGTTATTTCATTAATAGATAGCAAGGGTGCTTATGATAAAACGCTTTGCGTATTAGGATCGGACAAAAAGTGGTACAAAACTGTAAAGGAATGGTATAAATTTCACAGTAAAAAGCCTGCTAATATAAGTGCTATAACAGGTGCTTCTGTAACTGGTGGTGACCGTAGCGTGAATGTGATAGAAATAGAAAACGCAAAGATCAACAAAGGTTACAAGCTACGTTTTGAAAGTGCTGTAGAGGATAAAAATTATAATGTGAAAGATCTTGAAATACCTTTAACCACAGAAAGCCTTTCGGCAAAAAGCGATGGCACGGGTTATATCAGGTATGTAAGATTTAGCCCTAATTAGGCGATAGTTAACTATGACGATTTCTGTATGGAGATATAGCCATTTAACCCTGGCTTTATCTTCTTTTATTTTACTGGCACTGGCATCTGTAACCGGCATTATACTGGCTTTTGAGCCGGTATCAGGCAAAATGCAGCCATACCGGTCTGATAACTTTAACCAGGTAACCCTGGCGCAAACGTTACCCGTATTACGCAAAACCTATCCCGGCATTAGTGAACTTTCGGTTGATGGCAATCAGTTTGTGCAAATTAAAGGCAGCGATGCCAGTGGAGAAAAATTGCTGGCCTATGTTGACCCGCAAACAGGTAAAATATTAGGCACCCCTACCGATCAAAGCGAGTTTTTTAAATGGGTTACTGCATTTCACAGGTCGTTATTTATCCATGAAACGGGGCGGTTTTTTATAGGAATAACAGCCTTTTTGTTGTTGCTCATTACCATTTCGGGTACTATGCTTATCATCCAGCGGCAGCGTGGGGTTAAGCGATTTTTTACCAAAATTGCCCGTGATAACTTTTACCAGTTTTATCATGTGGTTTTAGGGCGATGGTCATTAATACCAATATTCATCATCGCGCTTACGGGCACTTATTTATCATTGGCCCGGTTCAACCTGATAGATACTACCAAAGCATCACCCAAAATAGATTTTGATGCTATAAAATCCTCGCCAGAAAAAAAGGCGACTGATTTTGCTATTTTTAAAGACACTAAGCTATCAGAAGTTGAATCTATTGAGTTCCCTTTCTCGGAGGATGTAGAGGACTATTACACTTTAAAATTAAGAACCCGCGAGCTTGCCGTAAACCAGGTTACGGGCGATATTTTGGCCGAGGTTAACTACCCCACTTCTGTATCATTAACCAACCTAAGTTTAAACCTGCACACCGGCCGGACAAGTATTATTTGGGCGGTTATATTAGCCATTGCCTCAGCAAATATTTTGTTTTTCATTTATTCGGGATTTGCCATTACGCTTAAACGCCGGGCCAATCGCTCAAAAAACAAATACACTGCCGCCGAAAGTAAATTTATCATATTGGTAGGCTCTGAAAATGGAAATACGTTCAGGTTTGCGCAAGCCGTACATAAACAGTTGCTTAAAGCAGGCGAGAAGTCGTTTATTACAGAATTAAACAGCTACACTGTGTTCCCTAAAGCCGAGGACCTGATAGTAATTACTGCTACTTATGGGCTTGGCGATGCGCCAACTAATGCCACAAAATTTGAAGCCTTACTAAAAAAATATCCGCAAGCGCAGCCGGTTAAATATTCGGTATTAGGGTTTGGTTCACATGCTTATCATGATTTTTGCAAGTTCGCCTTTGAGGTGAATAATTTATTAGCTCATCAGCAATGGGCCACACCGCTTGTTGATGTGCATACCGTAAATGACCGATCGCCGGAAGAATTTAGCTTATGGGCCGAAGCCTGGTCGCAACAATCGGGTATAACCTTAAACTTATTGCCCGAGTTAAATAGCACCAATACTAATGGCTTAAGAGAACTAACCGTAAGCCATGTCACTCCTGCTGTAAGGGAAGACGGTACTTTCATCATATCCTTTAGTAGCAAACGTAAATTAGGAATAACCTCGGGAGACCTTCTGGCTATATATCCTGCCAATGATCACCGGGAGAGGCTTTATTCTATCGGAGTGATCAATAACCAGATCAGGTTAAGTGTCAGGCTTCACCCTAAGGGATTAGGATCGACTTTTTTACACCGTTTAAAACCCGGTAAAAAAATCAATGCTAAGTTGATCAATAACGCGCATTTTCATTTCCCGCAAAAAACTGCCGAGGTGGTAATGATATCTAACGGAACAGGCATAGCACCTTTTTTAGGTATGATAGATCAAAACCAAGATAAAATACCTTGTTATTTATATTGCGGTTTCCGCGAGCGGTCATCCTATGAAATGTATGAAACGTTTTTAGATAGTAGCCAGGCCGAAGGGAAATTGCAATATATTCAATTGGCCCTGTCGCGCGAGGGCAACAAGCAATACGTATATGACCTGGTGAATAAGGATGCTAATTGGCTGGCAGATGTATTAAGCAGGGGCGGCGTGATCATGATATGCGGTTCGCTTACTATGCAAAAGGACGTAATGGATCAGTTAGAAAATATCTGCCAGGATAAAAAAGGTACAAGTATTAGCCTTTACCAATCATTAGGGCAAATACGTACAGATTGCTATTGATTTTTTAGCTGCTGCTTTTTGAAATTAAGCTTTGGTGATGAGTATATCCTGCCATTATCGGCTATCATCACATAACTATAGGCCGGGAATTTTTTAATAAACTTTAGTGCTGCATCCTTACCTAAAACCATCATTGATGTACTATAGCCATTAGCTCTTTCGGCACTGGGGCCAAAAACAGTTATACTTACAAGCCCGGTAGCAGGGTAGCCGGTTGCCGGGTTAATAATATGTGCATAGCGTTTGCCATTAAAAACTACATACTTTTCATAACTGCCTGATGTAACTACAGCACTTTGTTTTAGCGGCACAACCGCGATAATAGTATCGGGTTTAAAAGGGTTGGTGATGCCTATGTTCCAATATTTGCCGTTGGGTTGTCTGCCCCAGGTGCTCATATCGCCCGATCCATTGATAATGCCCGCTTTAATGCCTTTGCGCAGCATTAATATACGGCCCTTATCTGCCGCATAACCCTCACCTAATGCTCCAAAGCCAATTTTCATTCCCTTTAATTTTAGGTAGATGGTAGAATTAATACTGTCTAACACTATATTTTTGTAACCAACTTTTTCAACTGATTTTTTAATGGCTTCCGGCGTGGGCATTTCGGTCATTGAGCCATCAAACTTCCATATCCTGTCCATAGCCGCAAAGCTGATATCAAAAGCTCCGCCTGTAATTTTTGATAGCTGCAATGCCCTTTCGGTTAACTCAAAAACCTCCCTGTCTACCTTAACCGGCTTAATACCCGCATTGCTGTTCACCTGCGATACCTGCGATTGGGGTATCCAGTCGGATATTAAATTTTCTATCCTATTAACTTCGGCTATTACGGTTTCAATATTGCGTTCGGCTACAGCGGCGTTTTTTGCCACAATAGTAATATCCCACCTGCCGCCCATCAGGGTAACTGTACGTTTTCGTAAAACTTGCGCATTGGCTTGCAGGGTGGAGGCAAGGAAAATAAGGAGTAATAATTTTTTCATGTAGCGGGTATAAATTTCGCAAAAAAAAGCCGGACATTTTTGGTGCCCGGCTTTGATAATATAAATCTATCTTAATACTGGTTCCCTGCACCCGGTGTAGGGGCGCCGGTAAGTATTAGTGATCCTGCATTATGCTGTTTGGTTAAAGGTGCTGTAAAGGTGATACCTGTACCAGATACCTGCGCACCTGCCGTATGCGTGTTTTTTAATGGAGCCAATAAAGTAATTGAATCATTTGCGCCACCTGCCGGTGCCGGTGCTCCCGGGCGGCGACGTACCGCAGTAGCTGTATTAATCACCACAGTTTCCATAGTTCTACCATCGCCAATTGTGATGGTTTGGCCCGGCATAAAGCCCGCTGCGCTGGCAACACTTAAAGTGGTTGCACCCGGCTCGGTAGCGGTATTTAAAGTAGTACCACCTGTTGTGCCTACGCTTGCAATGGTGGCGGGTTCCATTTCGCTTCCTGTGCCTATAATAACTTTTTGCCCTGCGCTAAATCCGGCAACGCTGTTGATCTTAACATTGTTAGTAGCTGCTAGTGCAGTTGATGTTAAAGTAATGGACTTTTGCACCACGAAGTCGCCGCAATTGCTATCACTGTCTTTTCCGTCAGGGAAACGGCCAACGCTAAGATTAGATTGATCATTGGCGTTAGCTACAGGAACTTGCCTTGCTGCCGACCAAGGTAATGCTACAATACAACCACCTTGTATCTGCTCGCCCTCTAAAGTGGCAATTTCAGGACTGGTGATGTAACCATTGGCGCTTGAATTACCTTGCTGCGAACCGTAAACCAAACCGTCAACCAACACCTTGCCACTTGCATCCATTAAAGCAAGTGAGCCTGAAACTGACGAAAGTGGTACACCAAACCATTGGTTAGGTTTTTGGGTGCCTTGGTAACCTATAGTTGTGGCCTGGTTATTTGCTACATAAGCACCTGCTTTATGAGCTTTAGCCAATTTACTTTGTAAAGTAATACCGGTACCTAATGCTTGTACCGCATCGGCACTGTGATGCACAAAACGGGTACCAGGTGTAAAGCTGATTCCTGTTCCGTTACCATAAACATCAACATCATTCATGTGGTCCATTTTAAGCGGTGCGGTTAATTCAATTTCTCCCGGCTCGCCTCTGCCACGGAAACCCGCTGCTGGAGCAGGAGATGCTTTAAGGATACTCTTAACCGTTATAGTTTCAATACGTGCACCGGTGTTAATGGTTAGCTTATCGCCAACGGTCATGTTGGAATTATCTAAAACTTTAATGGTGGTATTTCCCGCTTTAGCCTCTGCGGCTAAATTGGTTTGCGTGGCTGCTTTGCCAACCGCGGTAACGGTGGCTACTTCGTAGTTGTTGCCAAAGTCAATACCGATTTTTTGGCCAACAGTAAAACCTGCTGCACTGGTAACAGGTATATTAGTTGATCCTACCGGGATACTCAATTTTGCCGATGTTGACACCGGGATAAATAAAGTTGTCATTGGGGTAGCGGCAGTACCTACATTGGCAATAGTGCGGCTTTCGCCATCAATATTTAATGGCTGCCCTGCTGCAAAATTAGTTGCATTTTCTACATAGATAGTATTATCGCCAATAGCTGCCGGAGCAACTAAGCCAGTGCTGCCCATGCCCAATAAATAAAAGCCTTTACCGGCAATTTTTGTACCTGCTGGGATAGTAGCCAACTTTACAGAGTTCCAGCCTCCAGGGGTACTTATAATACTCCAGTTTGAAATATCAACCGGGGTTGAAGAAGCATTGTATAATTCAATAAACTGATTGGTTAAACTGCTGCCGGTACGGAAGCGTACTTCGTTAATTTTAACTAACGAAGCGTTTCTTATTCTTTGTTTAACGCTTTCAGTTTTTGTTGCTTTAGTATTAAAATTGGTCCACCTAACGTTGCTTGTCAAAACACCTGCATCAGCTATAGCGGGAGAGGTAACTTTAAAGGTCGCGCTAACGGTAGCACCCGGAGCAATTGGACCTTCGATATTTTTTGAAGTAGCTGCAGAAGCTTTAACAACCGATGTCCAGCCTTGACGAGGTGCAATACTTAGGTTAATATTGGTTACAGGGGCATCTGTTGTATTGGTAAATGATACCGTAACCTCTTGTGACGTTTTAGGAGCAAATGTAGTTAAGCGTGATAGGCTTACACGTTGTACATCATATTTTGCAGCTACAATATTAGCTTGTACTGCATCGGTAGTTGCCATAGTTGGGTAACCTACGGTCATAACACCCTCATAAAATGTACCTGCTGACCCGGCACCGTTATCACCCCCATTACCTAAAAGTACACCGCCTTTTTTATTCATCGGGAAGTATGATTTACTATTTGGTGTGCCCGGACGAACACCATCATAAAAGGTAGTTAGTTTGCCTTCCTGTGCATTACCGCCACGCAAATCCCATTTGTTACCGCCACCGCCATCAACAAAGGCCGATACGAACTTCCATGAATCGATAGAAGGGACATCATTCTTTTTAGCGTTATAGCCAGAAAATAAACCGGCCTCCATATCTGCCATTATCCATGGGCCGGTGCCATTACCACTGCCCCATGCTGTTGATGTACCAAAATAAGTAGTTTCCATAGTACCGGTACCTACCGCACGGCTATTGGTTGATGAGTTGCCATAGTCAAAGCAGCAACCGCTGTCAAAGTGTTTGCCGTTTACTACGTAATAAATGCCTTCGGGTTCATCGTTTATGGCAAGGTCCCTGGCGTTGTTATTACGTAAGCCCATGCCCGGCATAATGAAAACGCCATAAGCTTTATGCCCGCTAATAGTAATAGGTGCCATATCGGCTATTGGTAAATAATCATATTCACCCTTTGCCGAGCCCTTATAAGTACCCGGAGGCGCTTCGGTTAAATGATTGCCCTTGCCCGATTGATCATATACTTTAGATATCCAGCATAATCCGTCACCACAAAATGCGTCCTGTGCTGCCGCGTTAGCATAACCGCCTGCATCATTATCGGTTGATTGTACTACGCCAATGTCTAACGTTTTGCCGTCCGAGTGGCGCATTACCTGGTAAAGCGGACCATTGTAAGCAGCGTATAAGGCACGGGTAGTGCTATGTGCAGCTACGCACGGTGTGCCACCTGCCGCGTAAATATCACATGATCCTTTTGGACGAGGAAGAATAGCTTTTTTTTCGCTTGCTTTCATCGCCATTAAGGTTATGGCCAACGTACCTGCAAGCAATACAGGGTAAAATTTTGTTTTCATAATTGTTTTTTCCAGAGATCGAATAACAATCTCAACAGGTTAATGTTGTACAGTTTATAATTAATGTAATATTAGCACTTAAAAATTAAATGTTAAACTTAAATGAGTAATTATACCGCTTACATCATTACATTTACTTAAACAATAAGCCAATATGGCATAACAATGGCGTTTTGTAACAACGGTATGCCTTTTGTACTCTAAATTGAAAATTAAAAACAAACAACAATGAAAAAAATATTCTCAGCAATACTGGTAATCGTAGCAGCTATGTCGTTAAGCTCATGTAGCTATAACAGTATGGTTAAATTAGATGAAGAAGTTAAGGGCAAATGGGGTGCTGTACAAGCGCAATATCAACGCCGTACAGATTTAATACCCAACCTAGTTGCAACTGTAAAAGGTGCCGCTAATTTTGAAAAAAGTACGTTAACTGATGTTATTGAGGCTCGTGCCAAAGCAACATCTGTACAGGTTGACCCTACTAAATTAACTCCGGAGTCTATTCAGCAATTTCAAGCAGCACAGGGCCAGTTAAGTCAGGCTTTGGGCCGTTTAATGGTAGTTACCGAGAATTATCCTGAACTAAAATCAAATACCAATTTTTTGGGATTACAGGAACAAATAGAAGGAACCGAGAATCGTATTAACGTAGCACGTTTAGATTTTAATACTTCGGTGCAAAATTATAACAGCAAGATACGCAGCTTCCCGGCTAACTTAACTGCCAAAATGTTTGGCTTTGCCGAAAAAGGATACTTCCAGGCAGAAGCAGGCGCAGATAAAGCTCCGAAAGTAGAATTTTAATTAAAGCTTAGAGATTGAAGATCAAAGATTGGTTATCAGCCAATGCACTAATCTTCAATCTTTAACTTCTAATCTTTACACTCATGCCATTATTTAACGACGAGGAGCAGCAGCGTATACGCGAAGCGGTTGAACGTGCCGAGAAGCATACATCAGGCGAGATACGCGTTTGCGTTGAAAAAACCTGCAGCGAGGATGTGCTTGACCGCGCAGCCAACTACTTTACCAAGCTGGATATGCACAAAACCAAGGCGCGTAATGGCGTATTGATATACGTAGCTACCGATGATCATAAGTTTGCCATTATTGGCGATGGCGGCATAAATAAGGTTGTTCCCGATGATTTTTGGGATAACGCCAAACTACAGATGTTGGAGCATTTTAAGCAGGGCAAACTGGTAGAAGGTATTGCAACAGGAGTAACCATGGCAGGCGAGCAGTTAAAAAAATATTTTCCTTATGATAATGGTGATGTCAACGAGTTATCGGACGATGTATCATTTATGGACGGTAATTAATATCTCAACCAATGTTTAAAAAATATATTCTACTTTTTAGTTTCTTGCTGATTGCCTGCTTTACGTTTGCGCAGGATTTTCCCGAGAAATCAAACACGTTGGTTACCGATTATACCAATACTTTAACACCCGAAGAGCGCCAGCGCTTAGAGGACAAACTGGTAGCTTTTAATGATAGTACATCTACCCAAATTGCGGTGGTCATCATGAAATCTGTTGGCGAGTATGATATTGACCAGTATGGTGCCCAGCTTGGCAGCAAATGGGGAATTGGGCAAGCAGGAAAAAACAATGGTGTACTTATATTAGTTGCCCTTGGCGACAGGAAGCTGACCATACAAACCGGTTACGGCGTAGAAGGTGCTTTGCCCGATGTTGTTGCGTATCAAATACGTGTAAATGATATCAACCCGCGCTTTAAAGAAGGCGATTATTACGGTGGTTTAAATGCAGGTATCGATCAGATCATTAAATATACCAAAGGCGAATACATTGCCCCTAAAAAGGCTAAAAGTAAAAAAGGTGGGGATGGCGGCCCGGCAGGGTTTATTGTGATCATTGTTATTGTCATCTTAGTTATCATTTTCCGTAAAGGCGGTGGTGGTGGTGGCAGCCAGGTTATTGGTAGCCGAGGCGGTTCAAATGCTTTTTGGTGGCTATTAGCCGGATCAATGCTGAACAGCGGCAACCGTGGTGGCGGAGGCTGGGGCGGCGGTTCCGGTGGCGGCTTTGGTGGTGGCGGAGGCGGTGGCTTCGGCGGATTTGGGGGCGGCAGTTTTGGCGGCGGCGGATCAGGTGGAAGCTGGTAAGCATGTATTAATTCATAATTATGCATACACGTGATATAGTGATGGTTGATATCCGCAAAACGGCGCGCATCATTGAAAAAATTTTTGGAATAAAGAGTGCCGGTATGGTAAATGAGTTTAAGCAGCAGTTTGACAAAACATTGCAAAACGAATATGCTGCCGAACTGGAACACCTAATTTCCTTAAATCAGGAAGACTTTGAAGCGATTATCAAGTCTGACAAATACAGCGCGGAAACGTTAGTTACCATAAGCCAGATGCTGTATGTATTTGCTGAACCCTTTGAACAGAATGAGGAAACGAAGCAATTGCTTAAAAAAGTAATAGCCATACTTGACGTTCTGGAAGAAAAATACCACATTCAATCATTCGATAATATTACACGCCGAAATGTGATATATAAGTATTTCGACATCAAACTATGAGCGATAATTTAACCTGGAAAACCCTTTCATCAACCTACATACACAAAGGCCCGTGGGCCACGCTACGTGCCGATAAATGCGAAATGCCCAACGGTACAATAGTGGATGAATATTATGTTTTGGAATACCCTGATTGGGCAAATGCGGTTGCGGTTACCGAAGATAATAAGGTCATATTGGTGCGCCAATATCGTCAAGCTGCAGGTGTGGTTGCGTTAGAGATTCCGGGTGGGGTAATTGAAAAGGATGAACTGCCCGAAGTGGGTATGCGCCGCGAATTGTTGGAGGAAACAGGTTATGAATTTGATAAAATAGAACTCATATCTACCATATACCCTAACCCAGCCACATCCAATAACCGTACGTTTTGTTACCTAGCAACCGGTGGTAAAAAGGTACAGGAACAAAGCCTGGATGAGCATGAAGAGATCATCATAGAAGAATATACAATCCCCCAAATCAAACAACTGCTGGCCGATAATAAAATAACCCAGGCATTACACTGCACCGGGCTATTTTATGGTTTAATGAAGTTGGGTGAGCTTAAGTAAAGCTTACTTAATGTCTACTTTCCAGGTCTCGGCCAAAGTTTTTAATTCTTGCTTGGTTAAATAGGTAATGGCGCCATGCTTCGGACTGGTAAAGTTGGTGGTTTTCATTACACCTTCGTTAAAATGGCCCAGGTCCTTAAAGGTTACAAAATCGGTTGTTTCGCTAAAGCCCATATTGCTTGGGCGCAAGCCATACACATCATACATCAAAACATAAGTATCGGTACCTATGCGTTTAAACACATTTGGTGCTTCGGTCGATACTTTTTCAGGGTCAATTCTTTTCTCCCTCACGCCGCTGAAACCGCTGTTAATTTTGTCGGATTTAGAATACCAAATTTTGGCATCGCCTACATAAAACATATGGTAGGTGTCACCCACTTTGGTTATATCAGCATCAATACCACCTATATCGGTAACACGTTGCGGTACTGCTTCCAGTTTGGTAAAATCGTCATTAGCATAGGCCGCGTATATACCCGCGTTTTTGTTATTGTAACGGATGGTAAAATACACCATCATTTTTTTCTTTATCGGATCGTAAATAGTTTCGGGTGCCCATGAGCAGTCAATATCGCCCAGTTCTGGGAATGCTAAATCTGTTCTAAAATCAGAATGGGTCCAATGCACCAGATCATATGATTTCATTAAAACCAACGCACGGTTATTTCCCCAGCCATATTTTTCTTGTGGGCGTTCCCATTCGGTATCTCTAAAACCGGCGCGCTTACCTGATATGTGCAGGTCGGTCATGGCTAAATAAAAAGCACCATCGGGCCCACGGGTAATATGTGGGTCGCGTACACCTTTTTGTTCGGCTAACTCTGATCCTATAAATAAAGGGGATCCGCCATTAACATCAGTAAAGGTGTAACCATCTTTGCTAATCGCAAAATAAGCCGAGTGGGTTTGGTCCTTAAAGTAAACAAACAGGTAACCGCCCAGATCCTTTTCGTTAAACTTAGTTTTAGGCTTCTCCAGTTTAGGCACTATAGTAATACTGTTGGTTGGTTTTTGACCAGGATCGTTTAGAGCTTGCTGTGCAATGCCATAATTTGTAGTAAAAAGGCATGTGCCCAATAACAATGTCTTTATAATTGTATTTTTCATTTTTGTGTGTTGATATCGATTACAAAGTAAGCACTTTTGAACATTTGTACTTATTTATTTTTAGGCGCCGACAAATAAAAATGCCACAACAGCATAGTTGCCACCGTACGGTAAGGCTGCCATTTTTTGGCAATGGCTATAATTTCTTCTTTGCTGATTGATGCCGGTAATCCTTTTATTCTTTTTAACGCGTTCACCGCCGCTAGGTCGCCAATGGGGAAGATATCCGCGCGTTGTAAAACAAACATCAGGTACACATCAATGGTCCAGTGGCCTATGCCTTTTAAGGTGATGAGTTTGGCACGTATCTCATCATCGGGTAAATGCTCTAACTCTTCTAAATTAATTTGGCTGCTTAATATGGCCTCAGCTAAATATTTAATGTAACCGGTTTTTTGGCGACTGCAGTAACAAGCTCTAAACTCCTCATCCGTTAATAACAAGACATGCGCCGGTGTCAACTCCTGCACCCGTTCGCGCAATTTGTTTAATGCTGATAGCGCTGATGCTAACGATACCTGCTGTTCCAAAATAATGTGTACTAATGTTTCAAATGTATTAGGGCGACTCCATAGTGGCGGGTAGCCACAGGCTTTGATAATATTTGCCAGATCAGCATCAGTTGCTGCTAATTCATCGCAAATGGAATGGTAATTTAATTGAGTAAACTTATGAAGCATAGGATTGTTATCTAAAAATACTAAATTTCTTAGGATTTAGCGTTTTCTTTTATGAATTTTACGGATATGAACAATCTGCCGCCATTAGCCGAGCGCATGCGCCCCAAAAACCTGGATGATTATGTGGGCCAGAAACACCTGGTTGGTCCGGGTGCGGTTTTGCGCAAAGCTATTGAGAGTGGCGCGTTACCATCCATGCTGTTTTGGGGGCCGCCGGGAGTTGGTAAAACCACGCTGGCTTATATCATATCCCAAACGCTGGACAGGCCGTTCTTTTCGCTAAGTGCCATCAACTCGGGGGTAAAGGATGTGCGCGAGGTTATTGAAACCGCATCGCGTTTAAAAGACGAGGGTGATAATCTGCCGGTGCTGTTTATTGACGAGATACACCGCTTCTCCAAATCGCAGCAGGATTCGTTATTAGGGGCTGTTGAGCGTGGCATTGTTACGCTAATTGGTGCCACTACCGAAAATCCATCCTTCGAGGTGATCTCGGCTTTGCTATCGCGCTGCCATGTATATATCCTGCAACACCTTGCAGAAGAGGACCTGGTGGACCTGTTAAACAAAGCCATGAAGGAAGACATCGTTCTCAGCAAAAAGAAGATAAACATTAAGGAACATGAGGCATTACTGCGCCTTTCCGGCGGTGATGCACGTAAGCTGTTAAATATTTTTGAGTTGCTGGTAAATGCCTTTGAGGGCAAAACCATTACGTTAACCAATGATATTATACTGGAGCATGTTCAGCAAAACATGGCGCTGTATGATAAAGCCGGCGAGCAGCATTATGATATTATATCAGCCTTTATCAAATCCATGCGTGGCAGCGACCCTAATGGTGCCATATATTGGCTGGCGCGTATGCTGGCCGGCGGCGAGGATCCTTTATTTATTGCCCGCCGAATGCTGATATTAGCTTCCGAAGATATTGGGAATGCCAACCCCAACGCTTTACTATTGGCACAAGGTTGTTTTGAGGCGGTGAATAAAATAGGTATGCCCGAGTCGCAATTGATCTTATCGCAAACGGTTATTTATTTGGCTACATCGGCCAAAAGTAATTCGGCCACTACGGCTATTGCCGCGGCTATGGCATTAGTTAAACAAACCGGCGATCTCCCCGTACCCCTGCACCTGCGCAATGCCCCAACTAAACTGATGAAAAACATAGGTTATGGGAAAGATTATAAATATGCCCACAGCTATGAAGGCAACTTTGTAAACCTTGATTTTTTGCCCGATGCTATAAAAGGTACCAAATTATACGAGCCCGGTAACAACCCGCGCGAGCATGAGTCAAAAGAAAAGTTAAAAAAACTTTGGGGCGACCGTTATAAATATTAGTATCTTGATACTAATATACCATATCACTAAAAAATGACAACCACTTTCATTAGGCATGAGCTAAAAGCTTTTTGGCGCGCAACCAGCACAGGTAAGAGCATTGCCGTAAATATTATATTGGGTGTATTTATATTATACTTCCTGGCGTGCGCGTTTGCTATAGGCTTTTTTATGGATGTGTTTTTAGGAAAAGTATATCCTAATGAAAATACGGTGGTAGCTTTTTGCGGGATTATTTTGCTGTATTACCTGTCAGAACTATTAATGCGTATGCAATTGCAGGAGCTGCCAACGCTACGTGTGCAACCTTATTTACAATTGCCTATTAAGCGCAATACGCTGGTTAAATACCTGTCGCTTACGGCAATGGTATCGGCGTTTAATTTATGGCCTTTTATATTGTTTATACCGTTTATAGTAAAAGTGATAGTAACCACTTCGGGCTGGCTGGTGGGTGTGGCCTTTATTGTTTCGCTTTTGGGCATAAGTACTTTTAATAATTACCTGGCTTTATACATTAAGCGCCGGGCCGCTATAAACGGATGGGTGTTTTTAGTTGCAACCACCGCGCTGATACTATTAGGTATGGGCGATTTTAAATGGCACTTATATTCTGTCCGCGATATTTCTTATACGTTTTTTGGTAACATCATTTTACAACCTGTTTGGGCATTGCTGCCTGTATTGCTGGGCGTAATAATGTATGCAGTAAACTTCTATTATCTTAAGCAAAACTTGTACCTGGAAGAACTGGTAAAGCATAAAACGCTGCGCAAAAGCACTACCGAGTTCCCGTTGCTAAACCGTTTCGGCCTGATTGGCGATCTGGTAGCTAACGAGCTTAAACTCATTATTCGTAATAAACGCCCAAGGTCGGCACTCATTATGTCGGTAGTGTTTATATTTTATGGGTTGATATTTTACACCAACAGGGGCATGGGCGATCCCATGAAAATATTTGCGGCTATGTTTATGACGGGAGTTTTCATTATTAACTACGGCCAGTTTATGTACGGTTGGCAGGGCGGCCACTTTGACGGATTGATGGTAAGTAAAGTAAAATTTGAGGACTTTATAAAGGCCAAATATTTACTGTTTACAGGTGTATCAACCATCGTTTTTGTTTTGACCATACCATATGTGTACTTCGGCTGGCGCATATTGCTGCTACAGTTTTCCCTATATTTATGGAACATAGGTGTTAATGCTACCATCGTGCTGTTTTTTGCTAACCGCAACAGCAAACGTATTGACCTTACCAAAGGCGCGGCATTTAACTGGGAGGGAGTGGGTGCTACACAATTGCTATTATCTTTTCCATTAATGTTGGCACCATACGTGGTTTATTTGCCCATTAAGTTCCTGGGTTATCCTAATGCTGCTTTAATTGCTTTAGCTGTTGTTGGGCTGGTATTTGTGTTGATGCGCGGTTACTGGATAAAAGTATTAACCGCTGATTTTTATAAACGTAAATTTAAAATAGCCGAAGGCTTCAGAAATAAATAAGATGATAGCTATAAAAGATCTAAAGAAGGTTTACAATAACGTAATAGTAGTAAACGTGCCCGAACTAAATATCAGCAAAGGCGAAAGCGTTGGCCTGGTAGGTAATAATGGCGCGGGTAAAACCACGTTGTTTAGGATGATGCTGGATTTGATACGTCCCGAAACAGGCGAGGTAACCTCAAATGGTGAAGTTGTTGCCGGGGGCGAGGAGTGGAAAAGTTACACCGCATCTTATTTAGATGAAGGCTTTTTAATAGATTACCTCACGCCCGAAGAATACCTGTATTTTATTGGCGGTCTGCACCAGCAAAGCCGTGCGCAGGTAGATGAGTTTTTAGCAGGGTTAAGCGATTTTTTTAATGGCGAGATCATTAAAAAGGGTAAATACATTCGCGATCTTTCTAAAGGTAACCAAACTAAAGTAGGCGTGGCTTCATGCCTGTTACAACAACCCCAATTGCTGATGCTGGACGAGCCTTTTGCTAATATTGACCCTACTACTCAGTTCAGGCTAAAAAATATGCTTAAAGAGGCTAATAGCCGCGGAGTAACCACGTTAGTATCCAGTCATGACCTTAACCACGTAACTGATGTATGCGATAGGATATTGTTAATGGAAAAAGGCCGTATCATTAAAGATATTGCCACCAGTTCATCAACGCTTAATGAGTTGGAAGAATACTTTGCTATTGAGCATACCGCCACGCCGGGAGTGCCTGTTGACAAGGAGGAGAATCATTAACCCTAAAGCCCGCTTGTCATTTCGAACGAGGTACGAGGAGAAATCTTAAACATGCGCTTAGTAGTATGGCGTATAAGATTTCTCACTGCGTTTCGAAATGACAATATTGATATATGTATTTTATCAAACAAGCCACCACCGCCGACGTACCAACCATAAGGCAATTAGCCCGACCTATATGGTGGCATACCTATACTCAGTTATTAGATGAAGATCACGTAGCTTACATGTTTAAGGAACGGTACTCCATTGAAGAACTTACTGCCCAAATAGAAGATGGCAGCCAAACCTATTTATTGCTGCTGGATAATGAGGAGCCTGTGGCATTTGCCTCTTACGGTCCACGTGAAGAAAACCCTGCGGTTTATAAATTACATAAACTGTATTGCCAGCCCCAAACCCAAGGCAAAGGCTGCGGCAAAATATTGCTAAACACGGTTTTTGAACAGGTAGCTGCCCTCGGCATAAAAACTTTAGAGCTTAATGTGCATCGCCAAAATAAGGCCCGCAATTTTTACGAAAAAATGGGCTTTACCATTGCCTACGAAGAGGACATCCCCATTGGTCCGTACTGGATGAACGATTATGTGATGCGGAAGGTCCTTTAATTTGTTTTTGGAATCCTCGTAGGTGTAGCGTCGCCCGATATTATACTACGCGAGCTTAGTGCAATAGCTTTAATTATAGAGGTGAAATTGGCTACATCCAAACTGCTAAATTCATCTTTTACGGTATGGTAAAGCTTGTCTATGTCAATTTGGTCGGTTGATATAGTATGTGCGGGTACGCCTAACCGGGCCAGTGTTGCGTTATCACTGCGGTAAAAAAGATTTTCCTTAGTATAGGGATCAGGATGAAAGGTAAATTTAGTGCCTGTTAAACTCTTTTGTAGGATGGTCCCAAAGTCGGATTTTTCATAGCCGGTTATGAATGCCGAATTGGTGCCAAATTTAGAGGGCTTACCAATCATTTCAATATTAAACATGGCTACTACTTTATCGGGGTTTAATTGTTTAGAGAAATACCTTGCACCATAGCCGCCAAACTCTTCGCCTACAAAAGCTACAAAAATTAAAGTGCGATCATTGTTGTTGATCTTTTTTAAATAATTGGCCAATGTAATTACTGCTGTAGTACCCGAGGCATTATCATCAGCCCCATTGGCGATGCTATCTCCCTGCATAGGGGTTATTAAACGATTGCCCATATGATCATAATGAGCTGAATACACTACAAATTCTTCAGGTTTAGTTTTGCCGGGAAGTACACCTACTATATTAAAAAGAGGCATATCGGGATTAATATTAAATGTACTTAATAAGCGCGGTGGAGTAATCTTATCTATTTGCTGGCGATATCCTACATTGCTTTGTAAGGAATCTAAACCTATTTGTTTAAACTCATCCTCAATAAATTTTGCTGCTTTTTCAATTCCTGGTGTAAAAATGAGTCGTCCCTCCATATTATCGGCAGCCAACGTTTTAATAATGCGCTCTACCTCACTTTGTTTGATCAGTTTATCTACATCCTGCCCAAAGCTATAAAGGGTTGCAACTGTAAGGGCAATTGATAGAATGTACTTTTTCATCGTCGGGGTTTTTAATGAATGTTATTTAGGGCCATTGTTCCTCAATTTAACCGCGTGTTTTTTGCCGCTTTTCATTTTCAGGTTAAGCAACTCTACTAATACCGAAAATGCCATGGCAAAATAAATATAACCTTTTGGTATGTGTTGGTCCAAACCTTCGGCTAATAAAGACACACCTATCAGCAATAAAAACGATAGTGCCAGCATTTTAACGGTAGGATGGTTATTTACAAAATCGCTGATAGCTGTTGCAGAAACCATCATTACCCCAACAGCTATTACAACCGCGGCTATCATGATCTCGATATGATCGGCCATGCCAACCGCGGTGATCACCGAGTCTAACGAAAAAACAATATCCAGTATAAGAATTTGTACAATTATCCCTGCGAAGGATTGTACTTTGCCTTTTACGCCATCTACATCCTCATCGCCCTCCAATTTATTATGTATCTCGTGGGTGCTTTTATATATCAGGAACAATCCACCGATAAGCAATATCAGATCCCGGCCCGAAATAGCCATCTTATCCAGCCACTCGGCATTGGTAATGCCTATCCAGTCGCCAATATTAAATAGGGGTGTGGTTAGCCGCATTACCCAGCTAAGCGAGAATAGCAGCAGCACACGGGTTATCATGGCTAAGCCAAGCCCCACGGTTCTGGCTTTTTTCTGTTTATTGGCAGGCAGCTTACCCGCCAAAATGGATATAAAAACAATATTATCAATACCTAATACTATCTCTAAAATTGTTAATGTTAAAAGGGATATCCAGGCTTCGGGGCTATTTAAAAATTCCATATAATGATGTGTGCTTTAGTCTACTCAACAAGATATTGTCATGTTGGTTTTACCGTGTGAGTAATGGGGCTAATTTACAATCATTTAGTTAAACCAAAACCTGTAAAACAAAAATCTCTGTAAGCCTAAGCCTACAGAGATTGAAATTTGTGATAAGGTTAAGTATTGAGGTTACTTGAGGGCCATTACTTTTGAGTAGAGCAAGTCAGACACTCCCTGTGTTTTAACACCTACGTTGGCATAAGTTACTCCTGTGGTGCGTAAGGTTACTTTTTCAGCTGTGGTTAGGTTTTTCAAATTGAAACTCACAGTAACATCGCCCGGAACTACACCCGGTATAATACGTTCTGCTTGTTTGGAAGTTATATCGGTTATCATTGTTGTGCCAAAGTATATCACAACCCGCTCCAAATTTGCAGTAGGAACTATTTTTTCAAGTTTGAACTTTGCCGTAAAAACCGAATCAACAAAAGTGCTGGTGTAATTTGACATCCAGAAATAAGGCGTTACATCAAAATTCACGTTAGCTTCACCCTTAAGGTCAAAGGTTTTGGCAGGCGGTTGTTGCCATGGCCCTTTACCCGGTGTTACATTAAGCGTATAATTGCCATCGTACGTTAAAATGGTAAATGTACCATCGCCTTTAGCAAACATTCTGATATTACCGGCGACGAATCTCTCAGGATCGTTTTGCGTTAATTGCAGCATATTGGATCCACCCGCATCTGATGCTGTACCCATTATGGTTACCGGTTGTCCATTGTAAAGAAATGCTCCGGATATTCTTGATTGAGGATACTTCCTGTTGTCAAGTTCTTTATTGCAAGAGGCAATAAGAATCAGACTTGCGGAAGCAAGCACCATCATTAAAAGTGTTATAATTTTATTTTTCTGCTTCATGATATAAATCTTTTAAGATCAATTATTGGAATGGGTTAAGTACCAACTTAGGATTATTAGCTACCCAACCTAACTCTATCTTTGCGTAATAATTAATTTCAGGGAAATACAAAGGCGTGGTTTGGCGCTTATAAGACACTTGCCTTGTAAAGGCCCATTTGCCATTGTTAGGGTCGCCTGCTGCAACTACCTTGTATGGATACAATGACATTGGATGAGCAGTAG
Organism: uncultured Mucilaginibacter sp.; assembly: GCA_964611565.1. Taxonomy (GTDB): domain Bacteria; phylum Bacteroidota; class Bacteroidia; order Sphingobacteriales; family Sphingobacteriaceae; genus Mucilaginibacter. Next base: position 61,413 of record CAZTAU010000010.1, read on the forward strand.
GGCTATTAGTAGCACCTGTCCATAAAAGATGCGCTAATCTCCATCTCTTTAAATCCCAAAAACGATGATCTTCAAATGCAAATTCTACCCTATACTCATTTACAATTTTGTCAAAGGTAAAAGTGGCGGCAGTAAGCGGTTGTATACGGCCACGGTCCCTAACATCATTAATATATGTTAGTGCGGTTGGTTCGCCCAGTTCTAAACCTGCTTCTGCAGCTATTAAGTAGGCTTCCGATATCCTCATACGGGGCATCCACATTTCGCTAAAGCGGGGCTGTAAACCTGCACCTGGTGTTTCATCTAAAAACTTACGTACCAAAAAGCCTGTTTTATTTATAAAGTTATTAGATATAGATGCAGGGCCGTTTAGCGCCGTAGTAACCCTTCCGGTGGTGTTATCTGTAGCACCTGGCGTACCTGTTTTAATAACATATGCCGATCCGTTTTTATTTAACTCTCCTGCTTGTAATATTACAGGAACATTTCGGTATGGTGCGTTAGGCCAAATAACTGTTCCCCATAAGCGGGCATCTTTGGCTTTAAATGGATCCTCTACATCATTATAAAAAACGTATGAGCCATCCGGATTGTTAGTTTTAATAACCTTATCTGATCCATCTCTGTTTTCAAACGACTCAACAAGGGTTAGCAAAGCGCCCAAATTATTTCCTTGCGTAAAATCGCGGTGGCTATACGGCATTACATTGTTGGTAAACTGTGTAACATTGTTAGGGGCTTTTCTATCAAGCGCCCATATTACTTCGGTATTGCCTGTTTTTACGCTGGTTGCGTTGTAAAAAGCAACTTCAGGGTTTGCCGGGTTTTTTTGTAACACATATCCGCTGGTAGTAATAAGCAATTTTGCAGCATCAAAAGCTATTCTATAAAAATAGGCCGCTTTATCTGCCGGTATGCCTGCTTCTCCGCCCGGTGTTTTAATGGTAGGGGTAATGCTATTGCCAAATTTAGCTATGGAACCTGCATAAACCGCGGCACGTGCTTTAAGCATAAGCGCTGCCCATTTATTGGCAACTGATGCATTTACAGATTTTGTTGCAGACAGTTTTGTCATGGCCAGATCACACTGATCTATTATATATTGATAAGCGTCAGCTTCGGTTGAACGCGCTATTTGGAATGGGGTTATGTCCATACCAGCCTCATAGGTAAAAATCTCGTCGCCTACAATCGGCATTCCTCCTAAGCTACGGGTCATGCAGAAATAAGTATAGGCACGTAAAAAGATGGCCTGTGCCTCCATATCCGAACGCTCGGGTTCAGTAATGGCCGATTTTGCTGCAGGCGAACGTATACCCGCTATAAACTGGTTTAATCTGCGTATCAATGCGTAGTCATTCGTTCTGTTAAAATTTCTGTCAACCAGCTTCTCAGCATCAGTGGTGGTTGGAGAGCCATATTGAGTATTAGCTTCATCTAATAAGTGATAAGAGTTATGATCACCATTGTTTTGCCCAAAGTTTACTGAATTGTAAAAATTGGCCAGTGTTGCTTGCACAAGGTTTTTATCAGAATAAACAATTTCTGCCGGTAATCTGTTCACAGGAACAGTATCCAGATTTTTTTGGCACCCTGTAAACAACGCGTTTACTGTGAAGAGTGCAAAAAGACAATATATTTTAATTTTCATATCTGTAGTATTAAAATTTAACTTGAACGCCCATTGTGTAAATCCTCGGATTAGGATACGAGTTACCGCCATTGCTGGTAATTTCCGGATCAAGGTTGGCCGGCATATTTGATATGGCCAGAACGTTTTGTCCTGCTACATAAACCTTCAGGTTTGAAATGCCTATAGGTTTCAATAACGTGTATGGAAGGGTATATCCAATTTCAAGGTTACGAAGCTTAACGTAGGTTACGTTAGTTTGCCAAAAATTATTTGGCCAGTGTGTAGTCATCCAGTTATTAGCACCGCGGGTAAGCAAAGGATATTTACCAAGGTTAAAGCCACTGTTTTTATCCCAAATGTCTTTATACCAGGTTGAATTATCTGCTAAGTACTGCGATACGTTTTGATTGGAATCAAAATAACGCATGTAACCTTGCTGTTCGTAGGTTGTACCTGTTCCGCCAACAAAATCTGCCCTAAAGTCAAATCCTTTATAGCTTGCACCAAAATTGAAGTTGAAATTTATCCATGGGGTACCGTTGTTTACACGATAAGTAACAATTTCCATGTCCAGATCATTAATGAAACCATCTCCGTTTAAATCTTTAAACATGAAATCGCCGGGACGTATACTTCTGTTACCTTCATGATCCTGATCAATAGGGTGGTTAGCTATTTCTTCCCAACTTTCAAACTGCTTTAAACCCACTAACTGCATGGTGCCATCACGGAACCTGCCTTCGTCGTTACCACCTTGGTAGCGGTATTTATCCCAATCGCTTGAAAAACGTGGTTTATAACGGTAACCTGTTATCCATCTTGAAAACGTCATATTACCGCCAACAAAATAGTTAACTTTTCCTATCACGTCTCTCCAGTTAAGGGAAACTTCAATGCCGCGTGTATGGTCTGAATTCAAATTCTCTTGCGGACGTGAAAAACCTACAAGGTCAGGAAGCAATACATCAGCTCTTTGTGCCAATTGGCCCGTTTGATGACGGTCAAACCATTCAAATTCTCCACTTAATCTATTATTTAACAAAGTAGCAGAAACCCCTAAGTTTAATGTTTTAACACGTCCCCATGATACTGTACGGGTAGCCAAGTCACCAACTCTTGAAGTAATAATATCTTGTCCGTTTATTATTGCAACTCCTTGGTTACCATAATTATATCCTTCTATATAACCCAAGGCGCTTCCCAAATTTTGACCTAAGATACCGTAAGATGCCTTTAGTTTAAAGTCATTAACTTTGCTTAAAATGCCGTTCTTTTTCCAAAAACCTTCTTCAGATATACGGTATGCCACTGCTCCACCTGGGAAAAACCCGTATCGTCTGTCACTTGCGTAAAAAAACGAACCGTTGTAGCTACCGGAAAACTCTGCAATGTATTTACCTGCATAGTCATAATTAAGCCTGGTTACATAACCATGCATAACTTCTTTGTAGCTCACGTTATCGTTTACCGAACTAACTGCAGCTAAGTTTGGTATAAAAGATATGCCATTTGCAGCCGGGGCCCCTACAACACCCAAGCTTGGTCCAATAGTACTTCTGGTTTCCATACCGGCATTTGCTTGAATGTTATGTGCACCAAAAGATTTTTTGTACTCCAACTGGAAATTTGTTGTCGTTTCTATCCTGTTTGAGAAATTTCTTTCAACATAACGGAGTTCATTTGAATAAGCTACATTATAAGTGTTTGTGCTTTGATCATAAGCGTATAATGTAGGCGATTTTTCATGTATACCTAACTGATTATTGGTAAATGCGTAACTAGCAAGGGCCCGTGCTTTAAGGCCGGGTAAAATTGAAATTTCAACATTACCATTTAACGTAATAGCTCTTCTTGTCGTGGCCCAGGTGCCAGAAGTTTTATAGCCCACCCAACCATAACTAGACTGCTTGTCCATTGTTGTAACGGCAGGATAATCTGGATTATCGTTTGCATATGGACGATAGATAGGAAGGTTAGTAAATGCAGCTGACTCGGCAACGCCATAATCATCGCCCGGTAAGCCTGCGTTCGAGTTTCTTTCTTCACGTGCAATAACACCAAAGCCTACTTTGATGCGTTTACTTATAGTGGAGTTAATATTACTTTGAAAGTTGGTACGCCCAAAACCATCACCAAAGTTACGCATAATTGGCTTTTGCTGCAGGTTGCCCACACTTACATAATAGTCGGTATTTTCAGATCCGCCGGATAAGTTAACGCTATTATAAATCTGTGGTGCTGGTGTGCCCCATATAAAATCATACCAGTCAAATCCAGTGTGTGCAGGGTCAGATTCATTCATCCATTTATCATACTCAGCCCGCGTTATGGTTCTGGTACGGTTATTAAATGTTTCGTCTTGTACAATTCCTTTTATGTAGGTTTTTGCATCAGCAGGCCTGTTGTAATTTGCCACCTGTTGAAGACCATAATAACCTTGGTAGCCGATAGTGGGCTTTTGATTGCGTTTACCCTTTTTGGTGGTTATTACTATTGCACCATTTGCAGCTTGCATACCATATATCGCAGCCGAACCATCTTTTAAAACCGATATCGATTCTACGTCATTGAAGTCAAGGTTTGAAAAGTTAGTCATATCGCGTGTAACCCCATCAATAACAATTAATGGTGTACCAAAGTTACGGATCTGTATATCTGGTGCTACGCCAGGCCTGCCGTTACTTTGCCTAAAGTTTATTCCGGGAACCCTACCTACCAGCGCGCCCGAAGCTGTAGAAGCACGTGAGTGAGAAAGGTCATCGGCCGTAACGGTTGATATGGCTCCTGCAAGTGTTGCCTTCCTGGTAGTTAAACCAAATCCGGTAATCACAACTTCTTCCAAGTTGGTTGTAACTTTTGATAATTTAACATCAAGTACAGTTTTTCCTGCTACTGGAACTTCAAGCTCTGTGTAACCTACATAGTTTACCACCAAAACTGAATTGGCGTTCGGCACGTCTATTGTAAATTTACCGGCAACGTCAACAACGGTTCCTATATCGGTGCCTTTCACTTTAATAGTCGCGCCAATTAACGTTTCACCGGTTGATAAGTCAGTAACTATACCCGACACTCTTATTGCTGCTTGCTGCTCTGCCAGGTATTCTGCCATTTTATCTGGCGTTGCAATGGCTATAAGATTATTGCCCTGGTCCCTATAAACTAAATTTAAGTCGCCCAATATTTTATCGAGCACATCTGGAACGTTCTCATTAGTTGTGGTAATTGTTACCTTTTTATTTGTAGGCGTATTTCTTTCGCTATATACAAAACGATAACTGCTATTACGCTCAATGGTTCGAAGTACTTGCTTCAGATCAGCATCCTTAAAACTAAGCGATATCTTAGTTTGTGAATAAACATCTGCAAAAGCACCGATATTAAAAATCAATATTAAAAATAGAGTCAGTTTCATAATTAACAGACGCTTAAAAAGGTGATATTTATCTGATACACTATATAAGTGCATGAATTTTTTCATAACTTTAAAATTTAAGGTGAATAACATCAGGTAGCCGTGCCAACAACACCTGACTGTTATATTATAATATGGTCATCTTATTTAAGCGGGATTTAACCAATAGGTTGTCCCGTTTTTTTTACGTCATTCTTTTCTCATAGGCGTTTATTTGAAATGTAAAAAATTGAACCTTTTCTTTTGAAATGGAAATCCTCTGTAATGCGTAATGATTCAAGCACATCGGTAGGAGTTTCTAGCTCAAATGTTGCTGTAAACCTTAGCTTTTTTAATACGTCGTGCCTGAAAACGATCTGTATTCCGTACCAGCGTTCCATCTCGGCCGCAATTGTTTCGAAATCTTCGTTATTAAACGCCATTTTGTTTTTTAGCCATAAGGTTTCTATAGCTGCACTGTCAATTTTGGGATTGTAGGTTATATTGGTAACGGAGTATTTGATATGCTTAACAGGAGCGTTTAATTTATCGCTGCCATTTGGTATTAGTATATTGGTTTCTTTTTGTGCTGGTATATTGTTTTCTACAATTAACTTGTCATGTGGCTTAAGTATGATGTGATCTGATAGGCGGTCATTAAGCGTTACTTCTATTGAGCCATGAATAAGCGAGGTTTCACTTCGCGCTTCGTTATTATAGGATTTAATATTAAAGGCGGTGCCAAGCACGCGCACATTCATTTTGTTGGTATGAATAATAAATGGATGTTCACGGTCTTTATGTACTTCAAAAAAGGCTTCACCATTTAAATAAACCTCCCTGTTTTTGCCTCCAAAGGTGAGGGGGTATTTGAAAGAAGTACCCGAATTAAGCGTAACAATTGTGCCATCTGATAAAACCAAGCGCTCTTTCATCCTGGGAGCGGTAATTTTATTTTGCCAGTTTGATGCAACTACTGTTTCTTTGGCAGTTTTTGCAGATAGGTACCATAAGTATAACGTTGTACCTAAAACTAACATCGCAGCCAAATACTTTAGTGCCGACCAAAGTTGTATAGGCTCTTTATCATTATGTTGTATATCAGGCGACTGTTCGGCAAGGCTTATTTTGTCCATCACTTTTTTAAAATTCGCCGCGTTTGCTTTATAAGTGGTTTGGTTACTGTTCCAATATTCTCTAATAAGAATGCTTTGCCTCTTATAGGTAGGGTTTTGCTGCAATAATAAGTCAAGCTCCTGCTTTTCAGCCAAGGTTAAGCCTTCTGTTAATTCCTTTGTGAGTAGCTCAACAAAGCGCGGTTGTACCATATACTAAAAAATGAATATTGTAGGTTTATAGCAAGGACAATAAAAAAGCAAGAATTGCCTACAGCGATAGAAAAAAATTTTAAAAAAAGGCGAGGAGTATCAAAATGTTCAATACAACATTAGTGTTAATTGCAGAAGGTGTAGGGAGACCCGAATACCCTGATAAAGCAACACTGAGCTTTTGCATTGCCCTGGTTAATTGGGTTTGCACGGTACGCGGCGATATATTTAATATCTCTGCCACTTCCTTATATTTCAAGCCGTCTTCTTTTATCAGCCTAAAAATGATACGGCATTGCTGGGGGAGGGCTTCAATAGATTGGTCCAAATAAAAATGTAATTCCTTTTTTTCAAGTTGAATGTGTGGATTGGCGGTGTCAATCAAATTTACTTCGTTTGAATCTTCAGCAGGCACAACATGAATGGAAGAATATTTTTTAAGATAATTTAGCGAATGGTTTTTTACGGCCACAAATAAATAAGTATCGGGCCGCTGAATATGTTGCATATTACTACGGTTCATCCAGCTTTTTACAAATACATCGGTCACTATCTCTTCGGCCTCCTCCTTTTGATGAATGTACATCATACTAAACCTTACAAGCGCGTCATACAACAAGTAATAAAACGACTCGAAAGCTTTAACGTCATCGTCAAAACATATCCGATGCCAAAGTGGCAAAATATGATCCTTTTTATAATCCAAATTTTTAATAGATAGAGGGCTGGGTGTACCCGGTTATACTAATTGGTGTTTCGTATAATCAAATATATATGCAAGTACTTATTCTTTTTTATCAAAAGTCGACTGTATTTTAACATTTTTTGTCGTTATTTTATAGCATATCAACAATATAATATCAGTTGCGGAATGTTTTTAAAAGCTTGATTGCTGGAATTGCACCTAAACCTCTTATAGTAACCTGAATCGGCCTGGTTTTGTATGACGTAAACGTAAAATGACATAAAGCAAAAAAGCCTCACATTACTGTGAAGCTTTTTGCGGAATGGACGGGACTCGAACCCGCGACCTCCTGCGTGACAGGCAGGCATTCTAACCAGCTGAACTACCACTCCGTTTGGGATGGCAAATATAGTGACCATTTTTCATAACACAAGCTATTTTTTTAAAAATCGGGTAAATAGTTTGTATATGCCTCAAAACGTGATTTTTAAATATATTTTAAGTTAGTATTTGTCAATTGGCTCAACAATTGCTTTAAAGTTTATGTCATTAAAACAAACAAAACTATTATAATGAAACACTATAAAGAAAACGATACGGTAATTTATACCGATGCAGAGGGAAACAGGTTTGATACATTTGTAATTTTTGAAACGGATAGGTTAACCGGCTTAACACATATTAATCATCTTAACCTTAAAGTTAGTGATGCTCAACTTGAACTACATCCAAACTCATTAACCAGCCAAATACCTATGAATGATATTTATAGTTTTGAGTTGTTTAAAAAGTTAAAAGAAAAATATACCGATATTGATAACAGGCATACTAATAAAGCAATGTCTGTATATCGCGAGGTGCCAACTATAAAATTGGCCAAAGCATCTTAACTGACCAGAATATTCTCGCCAAATTTTTGAGAAACGGTTGTTTTGTCGGCACCATTAATGCTGATCACTAAAGATTGGTCAAAGCTGATTTTTTCAATCAACTCAATTTGTGTGCCTATACCAATATTTAATTTTACCAGGTATTGTAAAAACGCGCTGCTGGTATCACTTACTGCGGCAACCGTGCATTTATCGCCTTCTTTTGCATTAGCAAGCGTTACCGAATAAGTTTTTGGCAATTTGCCATTTGCTTTCGGTATAGGGTCGCCGTGAGGGTCATACTCGGGGAAGCCTAAAAATTTATCCAGCCTATCCGCCAGGTCGGCATTGCTGATGTGTTCCAGTTCTTCAGCAATTTCGTGTATCTGGTCCCAGCGGTAATCCAATTTATCTAACAAAAAAACTTCCCAAAGCCGGTGCTTCCTAACAATAAGTACGGCATGCTTAAAGCCATCGTCAGTAAGTTTTACCCCACTTTTCTTATCATAGTCAATTAATCCCTTTTCGGTTAGCTTACGTATCATATCCACCACCGAAGCTGCATTATTGCTTAAAGCCTCGGCAATAGCTGTTGGGGTGATTTTTTCGTCACCTTTTTGCGATAGCCTGTAAATAGCCTTTAGATAATTTTCTTCGGATAACGTATGCATTAAACAAATGTAATTATTTATGTTTAATTATATAAGTTAGATTAAACTAATTTTATTTTTTTGGGTTATCAATTTAATTAAATATGTTTGCACTTCTATAATTAAACATGAAGATCATATACCTATTAGGATTAATATTTCTATCTATCAGCGCTGCTGCACAAAATGGAATACTAAAAGGCCGAATAGTGTCGGGCAACGAAGCATTGCCTTATGTTAATGTTGCCATAGACACTATACAATCAACCCAAACCAATGATAATGGCTTATATGAATTAAGCGTAGCACCCGGCAGTTACGAGGTTACCTTTTCGTGCGTGGGTTATTTAACCGAAAAGCGTAAAGTAACCATTCCTGCCGGTGTAACCACAGCCCTTAACATAACTCTTAGTGCTAATACTTCCAAATTGGACGAAGTTGTAGTAACCGGGGTATCGCGCCGCACACAGCTGCGCAGTAACCCGGTGCCTATTGCAGTGATGACCAAAAAGGAAATGGACGAGAATGTAAATAATAATATTATTGATGCTATTGTTAAAGGTGTACCGGGTGTAAGCGCGGTGACTACGGGGCCTAACATTTCTAAGCCATTTATCAGGGGATTGGGTTATAACCGGGTTTTAACTTTATATGATGGTATACGCCAGGAGGGACAACAATGGGGAGACGAGCATGGTATTGAGATAGATCAATATGGCATAGGCCGTGCTGAGGTTATAAAAGGCCCCGCAAGCTTAACCTATGGGTCCGATGCGCTAGCAGGGGTAATTAATATGATCCCTTATATCCCTGTAGGTATTAATAAGGTTTTGCAGGGTAACTATATTGCCGACTACCATACCAACAACGGCATGATAGGCACATCATTAGGATTAACGTATAAAAAGGACGATTGGAAATATTCCTTCCGTGCTACCGGTAAAATAGCACATGATTACCGGAACAAAGTAGATGGACTGGTTTACAATACCGGTTTTAAAGAATTGAATTTATCAGGTTTGGCGCGTACCGATAAAAAATGGGGTTATAGCCAGATAGCAGCCACCGTTTATGATAACAAACAGGAAATACCTGATGGTAGCCGTGAGCGGTTTAGCCGCCGTTTTACCAGGCAGGTTTTTGAATCAAATCTGGACGATATTACTAACCGTCCCTTAGTTAGCGATAAGGAATTAAAAAGTTATACCATAGCACCGCTGCACCAACACATACAACATTACCGACTTTACACCAATAACGAGTTTAGACTTGGAGATAGCAGCAGCATTAATGCTATGTTGGGTTTGCAGCAAAGCGTACGCCGCGAGTATAATCACCCAACGCAAGAAAGACAGGCAGCTTTATATTTAATATTAAATACTTTAAATTATGACCTGAAATACAACATGCCATCCATAGGGGGAATTGAAAGCTCAATTGGGGTTAATGGTATGTACCAAGCCAACCGCAGTAAAGATGCTACCGATTTTGCAATACCTGATTATAACCTGTTTGATGTTGGTGCATTTTTATTTGCCAAAAAAACCATTGGCAAGGTAGATATATCAGGTGGTGTACGTTACGATAACCGCCATATTAAGTGGAACGATTTTTATGTTGGCCCTAATCCTGCCAATGGCTTCGAGCAGCGTGTTACTGCAACATCGCCGGGTGCAAATTTACAATTCCCTTCATTTACGCATACCTATGAGGGCGTATCAGGCAGCTTAGGTCTAACTTATAACATTACCGAGAGGCTATTACTTAAAGCCAACATTGCCCGTGGTTATCGCGCGCCAAATATTACCGAGATAGGATCAAACGGGTTAGATCCCGGCGCGCACATAGTTTACTTGGGCAATCGCAACTTTAACCCCGAGTTTAGCCTGCAGGAAGATATAGGCATAATAGCCTATTTAAAGGATGTCGATCTGGTGCTGGAGTTGTTTAATAACAATATTGACAACTATATTTACCAATCCAAACTAACTGATGCTGCCGGTAACCCCGTAGTAATTGTTCCCGGTAACAGCACTTATCAGTACCAGCAATCAAGCGCGCGATTATATGGCGTCGAGTTTACATTTAATATTCATCCGCAAGCAGCAAAATGGCTGGCGTTTAATAACAGTATATCCTACGTTAAAGGCCTTAACGGTAATAAACAACTCATAGCACAATCAAACGGCGAGGCTAAATATTTGCCTTTTATTCCGCCATTGCATACGCGGTCGGAGTTGAAGTTTAATTTGCAAAGGCATTATGGAGCGTGGTCAAAAATTTATTTCAAAGCCGAATTGGATGCCTATGCTGCACAGAATAATTTTTATGCCTTAGATAATACTGAAACTGCTACACCCGGTTATAGCCTGATTAACTTAGGTGCAGGTGCAACCATCAACAAAAAATCAGAAAAACCGCTTTGCGAGTTGTTTTTACAAGTAGATAACTTGTTTGATGTGGCTTATCAATCCAACCTTAATCGCTTAAAATATTTTGAGTATTATACCTCATCACCTAATGGCCGTTCGGGTATATATAATATCGGCAGGAATATAAGCGTGAAGGTTATTTTCCCTTTTTAATGACAACTATTTTTTGATATTGATCAGTGTTCCTGACACAACGTATTAAATAAAGTATCCATATCCTTATTTTGAAGCGCTATACAGCCGTTGGTCCAGTCAGTTGCATTGATACGCTGTGCCGGTGTTCCGTGAATCATTATACCAATCCCAGGTTTGACATTTTTCATTGAAGCTTCCGCAATATCAACCTTATCGGGGTATGATATCCAGAAACTTTTATAATACTTGTCGTAACGGTCCCATTTGTTATCTAAATAATAAACTCCCTCGGGTGTTCTATTGTCGCCTTCAGAAATTTTGTCGCCTATCGGGTTTCTGCCCAAGTCTATATTAAATTGAAAAATATTCTTTTTATTTTTCCTCAGATACATTATTCGGGCGTTTTTAAAAACTATTAAGCTATCCACGGTAGCAAATATGTTAGCAACATCTTTAAAAAAATCATTAGCTGTTTTTAGGTCCTTCACTCTGTTCCAGGTTCTATTAAAATGGTGGCTAATAATATAGCCTCGTTCAAATGAATCTATTGCTTTCTTTGTAAATCGCCGTAGTTTTAGGGCTTCTATATCGCGATATATCCCGCCTTCTTTTTTTAAAATTATAGGCATGTATTGTCTAAACGAAAGAGGTGTACCGTTTTGATCTTTTATAATGACCGTGGTATCTAAACCCGCAGGAACATGAGCCATAGCAGAATCAACATCTATTAAATTCGACGCGTGTTTTTTAGACTGGCAAGAGAATGAGCACCATGCAAAGCAGCAAAGTAATAAGTGAAAAGGCTTCATAACTATAAAGATAGTATAAACCTAATCGCTTAGATATAATTCTTTTACATTGTCCCTGCCATCATAGACAAATAATAATTAGCCGAGTAAGTAGCCAGCAAGACCAATAGTATATCTTGTGGTTTGTTGTCGTATAAAATGTTGTAGTTATAACTAAACTTTGACCAATTAAAATCGGGATCCAATAGCATGATTTTTTGCTGGGCCTTATCTTCAACTACATACTTACTCAGGAAAGTCCCGGTTGGTTTTAAAATAAACTCTTGCCCGGTTGCAAAGGAAAGTATGATATGTCCCTTCCAATTCATTTGCATATTGGCAATCTCCGTGTCATTATTGGTCACAGATATAGTTGTACTAAAAAATCCTATGGGCGTAATATTATATTCATCATTACCCATTATAATATGGGCTTTATAGGAGAACAAACTATCATAGTTTATTTGCCTAATTTTTCTGAACCATCGATCAGTTCAAATGTTTTAGTGTCCGTGCATTGAATTTTCATAATATAGTTTTTATGGTCTCAGCATTGCGCTTCACCCTGTTTTTTAAATTGGGCAGCTAGTGGCCCCCCAATAATTATTAGGTGCGTGGTGGCAGCACTTGTAAGTAGTACAGAGATTTGACCAAATGTTTCTTTAAGTATAAACGCGCAACCAATAGATGTTGTGGCCCAAATTAAAGCGCTCCCAATAAAGTAATAGGTAAGTGTTGTCTTTTTATTTTTTTCCATTTTGCTATTTATTGATTATTAAAGGCTTTTATTCTTCCTGTTTTAATTTTTCCATCTCGGCAATAGTCTCTTTAAGCTTGTCAAATATTCTTCCATATACAATACGCACATCCCACCTATATATCTTGTCTGAAAAATAGAGGGTCAAGAGGGTTAATATACCTACAATAACTAATGCATATAATGGAGCATCTCCAATATATATATGGTCCGGATATTTTTGATGCCATTTTTGGGTTATCCCTTGTTTGCTCCACATAGACCAAGCAGCAGTACATGCGATTATAAAATATAGTGGGTAAGTAAAGCGAAATATTTTTTCACTTTTAGCAAGCCTCTCGCTTAGCAAACGATCAAACGAGCGCAGATATTCAAGGCTATTGGCACCATAATCCAGTGTTTTAAAATCACGATTTTGAAGTAAGCTATACCATAGCGTTAACAATAGCATTGTAGATATTGTTATCCCTTCCCAAATCGCACCCATAACGCCATACATAACAGGAATTAATATGGACATGTTGACAATCAAAATAATGTTGATCTTATACATCCACTTCATTTTGTCAATGATATGTATTGATCTTTTATTGTACAGATCATTGATCTTGGGTACTACCAGGCTGTTTTCATTCAAAAAGCCCTGTTTCCAAATGGCTTCAATTGATTTTTCCATCGAGTATTTTTTTTAAACGTTCTTTAATTCTGCCCACGCGCACGGCTATATTGTTGGCATTGGTATCTAATACTTCGGCAATTTCCTGGTACGGTTTTTCTTCGAGGTATAACAGAATGATGGCCCTGTCTACTTCTGATAATTGCCTTATGGCCATGTATAATTGATTTAAAGATTCATCTTCAAATGCCCTGTTTTCGGTAGTTACCACATCGGGCAAAACATCCGATGTAAAATAGGTTTGTCCGTTTCTTTTTTCTTTTTTAAGTAATGTTAAGCACACGTTTAGCGAAACACGATAAACCCAGGTTGACCATTTACATTGCTCTCTAAAATTATCTTTACTTCGCCAAATTTGCAGGCAAACCTCCTGGTAATAATCCTCAAAATCTTCCTGCGAATTGGTGTACGCCTTACATATCTTGATGATGATTCCCGCAAAGGGTAAAATGGATGCCTGGTAAAAATCTATGCTCAATTTTTATTGCTGTTTTTACAGTTAGTGGCTTAATTTAAGAAATATTACACCCATCCTGATTTTTTAAAATAGTTCATTGACAATCATCATTAGCCCTTCATGAAAATTATTATTAAAATCATACCTTAGTATTTCTGCAAACCCAAAATCAATATTATGAAGCGTGGTATTAAATTGATTATTCCCGCATTATTTATTTGTTTAACAGCTGCTGCCCAGCAGGGTAAATGGCTCATGCTTTTTAACGGCAAGGACCTTCAGGGGTGGGACACTTACCTGGGCCCACGCCTGGGTTTAAATAACGATACGGGCCACGTTTTTAGCGTAGTTGCAGATGGGCGAGAAAATATTATCCGTGTGTCGGGCGAAAACTGGGGTGGTATATCAACCAAAGACGAGTTTGAAAATTACCATGTACAATTGCAGTTTAAGTGGGGAACCCTTACCTGGGGCAATAAAAAAGGCAAGAAAATGGATAGCGGGTTGCTTTATCATGCCGTAGGCAGGCATGGCGCAGATGCAAACGCATGGATGAGGTCGCAGGAATTTCAAATAGAGCAGGGTAATACCGGCGATTATTGGGGTGTTGCGGGAGGCATACAGGATATACCAAACACTAAGCAAGGCGAAAATTATGTATATAATGTAAATGGAACGTTAAACGCCTTTAGTGCCACCAGCCCTACAGGGCGCCATGCCACAAAAGGTAGCGATGCCGAGAAACCAACCGGCCAGTGGAACACACTTGATCTATACTGCTTTGGCGATACCAGCATTCATGTAGTTAATGGAAAGGTAGTAATGGTTTTATTTAATTCGCGCCAGGTGGATAATGGTAAGGAGACCCCACTCAAAAAGGGCAAGTTACAGCTACAATCAGAAGGGGCGGAAATATTTTATAAAGGAATAAAGCTACAGCAGATAAGCGCTATCCCGGCGGATATTAAAAGACAGGCAGGTTTAAATTAATAAGTGATCTGCAATAATTTCTCATACTATTTATGACTATCAAAACCTTATACAACGCCGTTAAACTATCCTTAAACGGCGAAGAGCAGGACTACACCAAGGGCAGTATACGTAAAGCCGTATTTCTGTTAGCTATACCCATGATACTGGAGTTGAGCCTGGAAAGTGTATTTGCCCTGGTAGATATATTTTTTGTAAGCAAGCTGGGCGAGAATGCCATTGCCAGCGTTGGGTTAACCGAATCGGTAATAACTTTGGTATACTCTATGGCTATTGGTTTAAGCGTTGCCGCTACAGCCGTAGTTGCCCGGCGCGTTGGGGAGAAAAACCCCGAAGCAGCCGCGCATGCAGGTGCACAATCATTAATTATCTGTTTTATCATTAGTGCGGTGGTAACTGTGGTTGGGGTAATATTTGCACCGGATATACTAAACCTGATGGGGGCCAGTAAAGAGGTAGTGGCCGATGGTGCCATATTTACCCGCATTATGTTTGGCGGCAGTTTGGTTATCATGTTGATCTTTTTGATCAACGGTATTTTTCGTGGGGCAGGCAACGCGGCTATGGCCATGAAAAGCTTATGGATAGCCAGTTTGGTCAATATTATATTATGCCCTATACTAATTCATTTTTTTGGTTTAAAAGGTGCCGCAATAGCCACCGTAACCGGCAGGACATGTGGCGTGCTTTACCAGTGTTACCATTTAATTAAAGGCAAGGGCACTATAAAAATTAAGGCCAGTCATTTTACGGTTGATATGCCTATCATTAAATCCATTATAAATATTGGTTGGCCGGCTACCTTGCAGTTTATTATTGCCAGCGGCAGCTGGATAGTACTGGCACGTTTAGTTGCCGAAACCGGGGGGACATCCGCATCCGCAGGCTATCAAATTGCTATACGTAACGTAGTATTCTTTATACTGCCCGCCTGGGGTTTAAGCAATGCCGCGGCCACGCTGGTGGGGCAAAACCTGGGCGCTAAAGAGATTGATCGTGCCGAGCAAAGCGTTATGCTCACTGCAAAATACAATGCTATATTTATGGGTATAGTTATGCTGGTATTCTTATTTCTATCAAAATATATCATCAGTTTTTTCTCAAAGGATGAGGATATTATAAAATTTGGCGCGCGGGCTTTACAAATAATGGGTGCAGGCTATATTTTTTACGGCTTAGGTATGGTAATGACACAGGCGCTTAATGGTGCAGGTGATACCAAAACACCTACCTGGATAAATTTTGTTGGTTTTTGGTTAATGCAGATACCGCTGGCTTACTTGTTATCAAAGAGACTTAACTTAAATACCACAGGTGTTTTTATTGCTATACCAGTAGCAGAAACCCTTATTGCTCTTGCCGCATGGTATTACTTTAAAAAGGGGAGATGGAAAGAGGTTAAAGTTTAGTTGGCGTAATTACAATCAATCAAAAGGTATCCTGTGTTGATATTTTTTCGACAATACAATTATCAAATGATTTGGCTTTGGCGCGCCTGTCGGCAATTGCTTCAAAATGTTCAGTATGCTTTTTATGCGTTGTATTCATAATAGTATCCCAAAAATTAAAATAAAAGCCATAATTGCTTTTTACATTTTGATGGTGCAGGTTATGATGAAGCGATGTGTTTATCCATTTTAAAGCCCTGTGCTTCATATACCATCGGGGCGAAAATTCATATCCGGTATGCCCATTTAGGTTAATAATGAGTGCATATCCAAAAAAAATACTAACTGCCGAACTGTGATGAGGTATTGTGAAAACAATAACAAATAAAATACCTATTTGTACTAATCCTTCAAGCGGGTGAAACGCATAAGAGGTGAAAGGTGTGGGGTTAGTAAATTCATGGTGTAGTTTATGTACATGTTTAAAAATTACTTTCCAATGCATTAAACGATGTGTCCAATAAAAATACGCATCATGCAGCAATAGCATTAAAAAAAGGCTTACAAAGTAATATCCCCAGCCGTACTTATCTACAGGCTTATAGGCAAGGGTGTAGCCGTTTTTGTTTAACCAAACCACAAAAGTAACAGCGCTGCTTAGCATCAGCAGGAAAATAACCGAATAAAAAATTTCGCGCTTAATTTGTTTATTATCCGGGTATTTCTGTTGGATTTTTGCGTATTGCGACGAGTAACGTTTCCAAACTTAGAAAACAAAGAATAAAACAAACGTAATAACCAGGTACTGAACAATTAAGTTGGCTGAATTATTTACCCATTTATAAAATTGATTATTCAGTACAGTTACATTCATAAAATATTCACTGTTATAAAAGCCCGCTGTAAGTTTGAAAATTTGTTATATCTATTACTTATTTTTCGATCTAAAAATAGACAATAATTATTTATAATTTTAAAAACGTCATCAAACACCTTATACACTCAATGCCAAATTATTCGCAACGCAATTATGCCTATGATCATTTAAAAGCAACCATGATGATTGGGGTAGTGGTGCTTCACTGTGCTTTAAGTTACATGGTTATTACTGCCGGCAAAATTTGGCCTTCTAAAGATCCGTATACTACCAGCTTGTTTTTTGATGTTTTAGCAGCTTATTTGCAATACATCACTCTGCCCGTATTTTCTGTAATTTCCGGGTATTTAACGGCTATGATGGTTGAAAAGCAAGGCGCAAAAAAGATGATTAAGAACCGTATAGATCGCATTTTTTATCCACTAATAATAGGCATGCTTACGATAGTTCCACTATCTGCCGGGGCATATTATTATTTTGATTTTACTGTTTCAAAACTTCAATCGCCTTTTACTTCAGCGCTAACACAACTTTATAACGAAGGGTTTGGCCTGTTGGCTTTTAAGCTTTTTCACCTTTGGTTTTTATATTACCTTTTAATATTTTGTTTTGTTGGCGGCATTTTAAATGTTTTTATGCCAAAATTATTACCTGCATTGACTGTTAAACTCGGCAGAGCATTTTACCGGGTATACAAGATGAAAATAGCGCCATTGGTATTTGCTATACCCACTTTTATACTGTTAGTATTACGGGCTAAAAGTATCATTGAAACACCGGTTACGCTTTTAACAAATTTTAGTGTGTTATTAAGCTACGCTGTTTTTTTTGTTTTTGGATGGTTAATATTTTATCAAAAAGATATTTTGCGGTTTAAAAAGGGTGCTGTTTCTTTCGGCGTATTAGGACTTTGCTTTTTTGTGGCAAAACTAATTGTGTATGACAAGTGGGGCGAGACCTATACAACTCAATATGTTCTTGCGGCATTGCATGCCATTTTTGTATGGTGCATTGTATTTGCACATATTGGGTTATACTTAAAATATTTTAATAACTATTCGCGGTGGGGCCGTTATTTATCTGATGCTTCTTATTGGATATATTTAGTGCATCTCCCCATTGTGCTGGTATTGCAGGCTTTGTTAATTCATTCCGGATTGAATGCGTATGCTAAATTTATTGTTGTTGTTGCTGTCACTTTTCTTTTAACGATTACAACATACAACTATTTGGTCCGTGATACTTTTATTGGCAGGTTTCTTAATGGCAAAAGGTATAAAAAAGGGTTGCCTAATTAACGCGGTAATAGCTTGTTGTTCATAAGTACAGAAATTTAACGCCGAAATATACTGTACGGGAAAAGTAAATACCTTTTTGGTGGGGTGCTGCTTTTGTTTATTGCTGTAATATGCGCGGCTTTCAGCATAACGGATGGTGACGATTTTGATATTAGCAGAAGGGAAGTTTTGCTCCGAAGGATAGGGCATGAATTGCTGTTGCAATCGGGCGATAAAACATCGCGGGTCCTGCCGGTAAAAAAGATAGCCGATAATGAATACCAGATCAGCTTTGAAAATGAGCTTACTTTTCAGCCGGATTCACTGGTAAACACTACCCGGCGTTTATTGGCCAAAGACCCACTTACGCGTGATTATGTGGTTAATGTGCTGAATAGCGGCAGCGTAGCCTATGGATACGCTATATCCCAAAATGAAAAAGATGATATTGTAACCTGCAAAGGAAGAGTACAACCTAAAGCACATTACATTATCAATATTAAATTTAAACCAAAAGGCATGAATATTTTGGCTAATGGTTATCTTTTGGGTGGGCTGCCATTTTTAGCATTTGTTGGTTTTATGTTTTTGAGATCTACTAAACCGCGTAAAGAACTGCCTAACGTTGAGTATGCTGATAAATTCACTTTAGGCGCAGCCTTATTTGATGTGCAGAAAAAGCAGTTGGTCATCAATAATGACACCATAGACCTAACCGGAACCGAAACGCGCCTGCTGCTTATTTTCGCTTCTTTGCCTAACGAAATTATTGAAAGAAGACGATTGCAAAAGGAGATATGGGAAGATGAAGGTGTCATTGTAGGACGTAGCCTGGATATGTTTATATCAAAACTCCGAAAGAAATTGGAGTTAGATCCCAATATTAAAATTGCTGTTATACGCGGCAAAGGGTATAAGCTTGAAATTAATTTTAAAAAAGGCCTATAAAGGCTCTCTTCCGTAGAGGCAATGTGCCACTTTTGTTAATCTGATTAATAATAGTGAGATGGAAAATAAGACGGCTTAATGTTTGTACCTCCTTTTAATCGGCAATCTACACACTGTTTTGGTGCGAAATAAAACTGATAATTTACCCCTTGCTGTGCATCAGGAAAAACCGGTACAGCAAATGCATCTCCTGATGGTCGGTAACGGTCTGCGTCAATTAGTAAATTATCGCCCGATGCCAGGAATTGATTAACCCTATCTACTAAGGTTACACTGGGTGCAACAAAAAATGAGTTTGCGCTGCACTCATTAATATTAGGCCCAGGGAAGTAATAAGAAGCATAATAGTGCGAAACAATGGCATTGGGGCCCCAGTTAATTGTACCATAAGGATCAGGCCTGCGTAAGCCTGTTTCAGAACCACGTACATTTAATTGTTTATTTGAAACTGTAGATGCACTAACAAATCCTGAAACCAATTCGGTTGGAACAGATATACAGTGAATATTTCCATTAGTTGATGCTTGCAATTGATCAACACTAGATTGTAAAGTGTTATAATAACTATATGCAGCCTCAGTTAATGCATATTGGCGCAGCTGCATCACATACACCCGGGATATTTTTTCTGTTTCGGCTGATAAGCTGCCAACTAGCTGATTGTTGATATTATCATCTGCAGACATACCCACAACAACTTGATTAGATATAGCTGTTTTGAAACAACCAAAAATATCATCAGAACTAAAAGGCACTATAGCCGATATTTTGCCGTTTTTATATTGCCAAAATGCCTGATAAAGTGATGTATATGACCAGGTTTCTTTATAATCCCAGCGATAATACCGGCTGCTTTTGGTAGCATCATGAGTATTAACATAAAAGCTTATTTTTTTATCTGATTCTGTTTTATAATAAACACTATCAATAGCAGGGGCTATTTTTAAGTTTACAAAGTCTGACTGGTATAGTTTAGTATCGGCAGTTTTAACATTAAGCCGATATTTTCGGTTAGGGTCAAAATTTGTAACGCCTAATACATACGTTCCATCCCCTTTTTCCTGTAAGGGATATGTTTGATTTTGATCGCTTTCAACAGATACAATTGCATTAAGTTCGGTCGTAGCAGTTTTATTACCGGCTACCCTGGTAGTTCGGCTTAAATGGATTATGGTTGAGTCTCCACTTAATATTGGTCCTTCTATGGTAAGGGTGTTGGTATAATCAGTTATTGTCAAATCCGACATATCTTTCTTTTTGCACGATAACCCTGAGATTAAAAAAAGGAATAGCAAAGCGCATTTAATTTTTTTTTTCATTTTAAATTTAACATTATACTTAACACATAATTAAGTATTAATACAAACCTCTAAATTACTGAATATCAAATTAACAAAACAAACTTCGATAATTTATAACAGAAAGGGGTGGCATTGTAGTTAACAAGTACCCCCGTAATAAGTAGAGGGAATGCGCAAAATGTCGAACTTTTTGGCAGATTATAGACTAAAAATTTGAGTTATACATGAAAATATGACCATCCTCAATTTTAAAAAGCTAGCTTACCCTGATAATAATCTAATACTTTAATGCGTATCAAATAATCGTACCGGGCACTTATTAGCGCGCTGTTGGCCTGGTCAAGGTTATTTTTGGTTAACACAAAATCTACGGAATTAAGCACACCAGCATTGAACCTGGCTTCGGCGGCATTAAATGATCCTGTGTAGGCTTTTATCTGCTCAACCAACACCTGGTAGCGCTCAAAAGCGGCGGTCATATTTAAATATGCCTGTTCAATATTTTGTTTGAGTTGTACTTGGGTGCTTCGCTCGGTGTATTCGGCATCCAGTAAATTTATTTTGGCCAATGACACTCGGTTACGGCCCTGCAAAGCACTTAATATGGGTATACGTAAACCCAGCCCAAAAGAGGTAGAATAGTTATTTCTAAACTGCTCCACATAACTTATAGGCTGCGACCCGCTTGAATAATTGGTATACAATCCCCCTGATAAAGATACAGATGGCAACAGCAGTCCTTTAGCCACTTTTACTCCCTTTTCGGCGCTCTCACGACGCAACGTCGCGGCTTTTACTATAGCAATATCATGCAGGGCAATATTATAAATAGCACCAGAAGTTACGGCATATGGCTGTAGTTCTGTCGCGTTAAAACGTTCAATATTTATGTTTTTGTCAAATGGCACATTCATAATTTGCAGCAGCACTATTTTGGCCTGATTCAAATTATTTTTGGCGTTGATGAGCGATAGTTGGTCTGAAGCCAACCGTCCTTTAATATCAAAAACGTCTGATGGTTTGGCGGCACCCTCTTTATCCAATATATCCAACCGCTCCACCTGTTTTTGCGATACCGTTAACTGGTTATTAGCCTGCACTAATTGATCCTCGCTATTTAAAATCTGTAAATAGGCATTTATAACATTTAGGGTAATCAGTTCTTTTACCTGCTGAAAATCCATTTTACCGGCCTGGTAAGCTAATGCTGCCTGCTTAATGTTGTTTTGCATAGCCAACCCGTTAAATAAAGTTACGTTACTGTTTAAGCCATAGTTGGCCGTTGTTATTTGTTGGTTAACATAGGTATAGGATGTAGGGTCAACACTGCGCCCGCTGTTAACGCCATGTGATACGTTACCGGAAAGGGAAGGTAATAAATTCTCGCGTGATTGCTGCAGCCCTATTTGCGCTATTTGCACCTGCAATTCGCTTTTGCTAACGCTTAAATTATTTTTTATGGCGATGTCAATGCATTGCGGCAAGGTATAGGTTGTTTGCTGGGCATGGGCCATAGCGGTATTAACTATTAAACAAACCAGCAATATATATTTACGGGATAACATGGTTTTAAATATTATGCGAGGATTCAACCTTGCCATCTAATAAATTGATAATGCGCGACCCGTAGGCCGCGTTTTTTTCGCTGTGGGTAACCTGTATAATGGTTACGCCGTCTTCCTTATTCAGCTTGCGGAATAGCTCCATTATCTCCTCACCTTGTTTGGAGTTCAAATTACCGGTTGGCTCATCAGCCAGTAACAGTTTGGGTTTAGCTATCAGCGCGCGTGCAATACCCACCAACTGCTGCTGCCCGCCCGATAATTGCGCCGGGAAAAGATCTTTCTTGCCCACTATCTGGAACCGGTCCAACGCATCGGCAACCAAAGCTTTACGCTCGCTGCTGCTTACATTTTGGTATAATAGTGGGGTTTCTATGTTTTCATAAACAGTTAACTCATCAATTAAATGATACGCTTGGAAAACAAAGCCAATGTATTGCTTATACAAAGCCGAGCGTTGTTTTTCTTTTAGCTGATGGACCATCTGATCCATGAAATAATAATAACCTTCTGATGGCTCATCCAGCATACCAATAACATTTAATAAAGTTGACTTCCCCGAACCCGATGGGCCCATGATGGATACAAACTCGCCTTCCTCAATATCAAGGCTTACGTTTTGCAGCACCGCGACTTTGTTGCCGCCGGTGTTATAGTATTTAGATATATTTTTTAGTGATAGCATATAGTTGTAATTATTCGCTTCTTAAACTTTTAACAGGGTTGGTTAACGCGGCTTTAATGGCCTGAAAGCTTACTGTTAATAATGTAATGATGAGCGCTACACCTGCAGCCAGCACAAACACACTCCATCCTATGGTAATGCGATAATCATAGTTAGTGAGCCAGCTTTTTAAATAATACCAGGCAATAGGTGTAGCTACAATGCACGATACAAGAACCAGAACAAAAAACTCGGTAGAAAGTAATCGCCATAAATTACCCACACTGGCACCAAGCACTTTGCGGATACCGATTTCTTTGGTGCGCTGTTCGGCAACAAAACTTGCCATGCCAAATAGCCCCAAGCACGAGATAAATATGGCGAGTACGGCAAAATAAGAGGCCAGTTTTCCTATACGCTCCTCAGCTTGAAATTTGCCTGCAAATTTCTCGTCAACAAATTTGTAGGTAAATGGGAAGCTATGGCAATATTTTTTATAAACTTGTTCAATTGCCGCTAATTGTTGCGCTACATTTTTTTGCGGATTTAATTTTATGATAAGGTTTGTCATTCCATCATAGTCGCCTACATAATACAAAGAGGGACGCACCGGGTAAAACGGCGATTCCTGCATTATATCGCTAACAACACCAATGATGGTAACGCGCTCATTATTCCATTTTAATATTTTCCCGATAGGATCTTTAAATCCGATAAATTTTGCTGCTGATTCATTAATAACGAAGGCGTTAGAATCGGTTTTAAATTTCTGAGAAAAATCGCGTCCCTTTTTGATTTTCCAGTTTACCGTTTTACCAAAATCATATGAGACCTTACTTGTAGGAAAATTAACTTCCATATTTGGATCCTTACCCTCCCAATCATACCCACCCGCCGAATTCCATACATCTGTTAAAGGACTTTGTGATACGGCCATTTCTTCAATAGCACCTAAATTTTTTAGTTCTGTTCTAACTGCTTCGAAGTGTTCTTTTATTTCTGGCTCCAAATAGATGTTAATCAAACCCTGCCGCGTATAACCGATAGGCCGATTTTTAGCATGCTGAATTTGCTGGTAAACAACAATGGTACCTATGATCAGCATCACTGAAACGGTAAACTGTACGGTTACCAATACTTTACGGGGAACGGCCGCGAATTTCCCGACACGGAAAGTGCCTTTCAACACCTTTAATGGATTAAACGACGAAAGATAAAGCGCAGGATAACTACCTGAAACCAAACCAGTGATCAATATAAATATGATACTGAAACTCCAAAAAACGGGGCTGGTCCAGGTGATTTCAATTTTTTTTCCCGCCACATCATTAAACAGTGGAAGAAATAAAGCCACTAATATCAAAGACAGGATGAACGCAAGCAACACCACTAAATACGACTCGGCAAAAAATTGCTTGATTATTTGCGACCGCAATGACCCAACTGTTTTGCGTATACCTACTTCTTTGGCCCTTTTTTCGCTGCGGGCAGTAGATAGGTTCATGAAGTTGATGCAAGCAAGCGTTAATACAAATATGCCGATAATACCAAACAGCCACACGTATTGAATGCTTCCTCCGGTGTTTACGCCATTCTTAAATTCGCCATACAAGTTCCACTTGCTCATTGGGTGTAAGAATACTACCCATTGAGCTTTGCCATCCTCTTTGCTCAGGTTATCAAGTTTTACATTCTTTATCCTTGCAGATACTTTTGCTATATCTGCATTATCAGCCAACTGAACGAATGTTTGCGATTGATTGCTTCCCCAAGCAGGATTTAGATCCTTTACCCAAGGGTTTCTGATTAACCATAGTTCCCATGGCATCATAATTTTGATATCACTAAGAGTGGTATTATCAGGGAGATCATTGTAAACACCTGTTACTTTTAAATTGGTTTTTTTGCCAAATCTTATTGTTTTATTAATGGGGTCAGTTTTTCCAAACAGTGCTTCAGCAACCGATGCTGATAAGATTATTGAATAAGGGTCTTTCAAACCCGATCTTGTCCCTTTAAGCATGTCAAGCGTAAACATTTCAGGAGCGTCAGGCTCAAAATACATTCCTTTTGTCTTGATCTGTTTCTCACCAATCGTAAGAAATTGTTCTTCGGCCCATGAGGCCTGTACAACATGTTTGAAATCACTACCGTATTTGGCCCGTAATTCAGCAGACATTAAATATGGATTGGCTTTCTGGGTTTTAATTTCGCCGGTAAAGTTGGCGTGCTGCATCACCTGTGCAATACGGTCGTAATTTTTATGGTATTTATTATAACTAAGCTCGTTAAATACCCATAAGCCAATCAGCATGGCTACGGCCATGCCAACAGCAAGTCCACCGATATTTATGGCGCTGTAACCTTTGCTTTTAATTATGTTGCGCCAGGCTATTTTAAAATAGTTTTTTATCATGACAGTTATGTTTTATTCGCTTCTTAAACTTTTAACGGGATTGGTTAAGGCGGCTTTAATTACCTGCGAACTAATGGTTACCATAGCTATAAAAATGATCAGTCCGCCCGAAATAGCGAATATCCACCATTGTACATGCACACGGTAAACAAACCCTTGCAGCCAACCATTAATAGCAACCCATGCAATAGGTGTAGCAATTAAAAACCCTATTCCTATCAGCCATAAAAACTCTGCTGATAATAATGCAAATAATGAAGTTGCAGTAGCACCCAATACTTTACGGATGCCTATTTCTTTACGGCGTTGCTCGGCTACAAACATAGCAAGGCCAAGTAAACCCAAACATGAAATAAAAACTGCCAGGAAGGCAAAGTAATTGGCTAAGTTTCCGGCCAATTCCTCACTTTTATATAGCTTGGTGTATTCCTCGTCTGAAAACTGGTAGTTAAATGTGAAATCAGGATTTAATTGCTTGCATATTTTCTCCAGTGCTGCAATAGCGCTTTGGGTTTTACCTTCCTCGATACGTATGATGATATTTCCCCACTTTTGATTTTCAGCAAACCGGATAACCATTGGTTCAATAGCCTGGTGCATGGAGTTAAAATGAAAATCTTTCAAAACCCCTACAATTTTTCCCTTAGTATCGCCCCACCAAACTGTTTTGCCTAATGGCTTATCATAGCCCATTTTTTTTGCCGCGGACTCATTCACCAGGAAACTTGCCGAATCAGCGTATTCTTTTGAAAAATCGCGACCTTCCTTTAATTGTAATTGCAAGGTCTTTACAAAATCATAACCTACAGTAGCATCGGCTATTGATGTATTTAAACCCGGATCTTCACCTTCCCAACGTATATCACCTTTACTATGTGTAATTACCGTGGGCGATTCTTTCATTTTTGAAATGAACTGAACACCGGGTATTTTACTTGCCTCATCTTTAAATACAGGGTAGTTTTTTATCAACTCACCCTCTAAAGGGATATACAACAAATTATTGCGGTTATAACCAATGTTTTTGGTATGTATAAATTGCATTTGCCGGTAGATCATAATAGTACCAACAATTAAAATTATGGCCAGCGTAAACTGAAAAACCACTAAACCTTTACGGAAGAATTTAGCACCGCTGGTAAAAGTAAGGCTGCCCTTTAATACACGTATAGGGTTTAATGACGATAAGAAAAATGCCGGGTAGCTGCCTGCAACAAATCCGGTTACGGTAAGCAGTATCAATAAAGCCGCCCAAAACAGGGGGTGCTGAACCGGTACAAATAATTGCCTGCCCACTAAGTTGTTGAAGGACGGCAATACCGTTAGCACCAACATCAATGCAAATAACATTGATATAAATGTTAGCAGCATAGCCTCGCATATAAACTGTCCCATTAAAGCAGACCTGAGTGCTCCGATCACTTTACGCACGCCTACTTCCTTGGCGCGTTTTACTGAACGGGCAGTCGCCAGGTTCATGAA
Source organism: uncultured Mucilaginibacter sp. (assembly GCA_964611565.1). Taxonomy (GTDB): domain Bacteria; phylum Bacteroidota; class Bacteroidia; order Sphingobacteriales; family Sphingobacteriaceae; genus Mucilaginibacter. The sequence goes on from CAZTAU010000010.1 coordinate 88,122, forward strand.
ATTGATACAAGCTATCAGCAATATAAATATGGCTACTATACTGTAAAGGCGTACATACAATATACGGCCCCCATCAATTTGTCCATTTTTAAAATTAGAATGAAGGTACTTCTCGGTGTAAGGCTGTAAAAATAACTCAACATTTGCCTCGGGCCTGTGTGTACGTATGATGTCTTTTATTTTACTGCCCACTTTAGTAACGTCAGCATTGGCACGCAGTTGTATAAAAGTAGCGGGACTGGCACTACCCCAATCGTTTACCCAGGCATTTTCAGCTATAAATGATGTCCAGCTGCGTAAAAAATCAAATTGTTGCGATGAATTTACCGGCACATTCTCAAAAACAGCGGTTATCTGCAAATCGCTTTGGTTTTCATAACGTATGGCTTTGCCCATTGCTTTTTCAGGCGACCCGAAAAGCATCTCTGCCATCTTGCGTGAAACAGCAATGCCTTCAGGTGTATTTAAGGCTGTTTCTGCTTTTCCTTGTAATAGAGGATAAGTAAACATCTTAAAAAAGTCTACATCTGCATAGGTCCCGTCTAATTTGATCACCTTATTATTGGCTTTAAATGTCCGCGGGAAGTTCTGCTCCAGTCCGGTTGCGTACTGTATTTCGGGTATTTGTCTTTTTAATTCATCGGCTAATAAACCTTGTGTAAGGTAGTTTGCCTCCACCTTGCCATCGTTAGTTTGGCGTTCATAAACCTGGTACAACCGGCTACCGTTAACATGAAACCCATCTACGGCACGTTCGCTTTGCACCCAAAGCATAATTAGCAGGCTGCACGCCAATCCTATCGAAAGCCCGGCTATATTTATAAAAGCATGGGCCTTGTTTTTTAACAAGTTACGCCAGGCTATTTTGAGGTAGTTTTTTATCATGATAAGGTTTAGGTTTATTCGCCTCTTAAACTTTTAACAGGGTTGGTAAGAGCAGCTTTAATGGTTTGAAAGCTAACCGTTAACAGGGTGATCAACAACGCTCCGCCAATGGCAATGGCAAATACCCACCAGCTTATTGGTGTACGGTATTCATAATTTTGCAGCCAGTTATTTAAAAAATACCAGGCCAATGGTGCTGCAATTAAACTAGCTACTATTACCAATACTACAAACTCTGTTGATAACAATTTCCAAAGCGTGTATATGGTAGCGCCCAATACTTTGCGGATACCAATTTCCTTGGTGCGTTTTTCGGCAACAAATGAGGCCAACCCAAACAATCCCAAACATGAAATAAATATGGCAAGCCCCGCAAAAAATGAAGCGATGGTTTCAATACGCTCTTCGGCAGCAAATTTTTCTGCATAATCGGTATCAACAAAATCGTAATCAAAAGGAACAGAAGGAACTAATTTTTTAAAAATGGCTTCTGTTTTGGTTAGCGCCTCCCGGGTACTTAATTTAGGATTGATCCTTATGTGGATATAAGACGTTGCTTCTTCAAAAGCTACCAGGTATATAGTTTGTTTTACTGGGTTATAAGGCGATTCCATCACCATGTCTTTAATCACACCAATAATTCTAAAAGGATAATTGCCCCACTTTATAATTTGTCCAACAGGGTTTTTTAGTTCCATATATTTAACTGCGGCCTCATTAATAACAATATTATGTACTATGGTGCTATCGCTATGTCGGCTTACCGAGTCGGTTGTAAAAGCAGTAGAATAATCCCTTCCTGCTATCAACTGCCATCCTACAGTTTTACCATAATCATGTGTTATCCAAATAGTGCCAAAACTCTCTACTTTATTTGGGTCTTTATCTTTCCACTCTACCCCGCCATTTTTTGACCATACCCCTGTTGTTGGGCTGGATGTTCTTGATATGCTTGTGGTAACCCCTTCGTGTTTGAGTTCCCTGGCCAGCGCGTCATACTTCTTTAACAAATCGGGCGATTTTATTTGAACTGCCAATAATCCTTCCCTGCTATATCCTACCGGCCGTGCTTTTGCATACTGAATTTGCCGGGAAACAATAATGGTTCCAATAATAAGAGTTACCGAAACGGTGAATTGAAGTACTACCAAAACTTTGCGGGGCAGGCTTGCAAAACGCCCGGCTCTCAATGTGCCTTTTAATACCTGCACCGGATTAAAAGATGATAAGTAAAAAGCAGGGTAACTGCCCGAGACCAAACCGGTAAATAATATGAAAATGATACTAATGATCCAGAAATAACCATTGCTCCATATCATGCTCATTTCCTTATCAGAAACTTTATTAAACCATGGTAATGCTATAACAACCAGTAATATGGCTAAGACAAAAGCAACGCAAACCACCAAAAAAGACTCGCATAAAAACTGTTTGATCAATTGGCCGCGCATAGAACCAATGGCTTTACGGACACCAACCTCCTTTGCGCGTTTTTCGCTGTGGGCAGTACTTAAATTCATAAAGTTGATACAGGCTAGCAACAGCACAAACGCGCAGATAATTCCAAACATCCACACGTATTGAATACGTCCCCCCGCATTAATGCCGTCTTTCCATTCATTATACAAATGCCACCTGCTCATTGGGTGAAGAAACACTTGATAATTAAACTTCTTCTCGTCTGTGTTAACATTATCCTGCTTGGCATTTTTAATCATAGCCGAAACACCCTCAAATGTGATATTGGGCTGCAATTGCACGTACATCAAAAAAGAATTATCACCCCACTTGTCTTTACTCTCTGCCATCCATTTATTATTGGCCATTAACAGATCCCAGGTAGAAAGAAATTGGAGGTATTCAAATTCTTCAACATTAGCCGGCAAGTCCTGATAAACGCCTGTTACTTTCACATCCATTTGGTTATCTATCCGCAACATTTTATCCATCGGGCTTGCATCGCCAAACAGGGCTTTTGCCGCTGATGCAGACAACATTATAGAATGAGGGTCTTTTAATCCCTTCCAGGTTCCCTGCACCATTTTCAGTGTCAACATTTCCGGTGCGTCCTCCTGCATGAACCTGCCGCTTTGCGATATCTTTTTATCGCCAACAGATAAAATATGCCCCTCAGTCCAGCGGGACATGACTATATGTTTGAAGTACTGACCGTATTTATTGCGTAATTCAAACTCAAGCGGGCGTGGTAACGAAATACCGATAGTACGCTTCCCGTTAAAATTATCTTTAGTTATTACCTGGGCAATACGGTCATAATTTTGATGGTATTTATTAATGGATAATTCATCAAAAATCCACAAGCCAATTAACAGGGCAACGGCCATACCAACTGCAAGCCCGCCAATGTTTAACGCCGAGTAACCCTTGTTTTTTAACAAGTTGCGCCAGGCTATTTTTATGTAGTTTTTTATCATGATAAGGTTTAGGTTTTATTCACTTCTTAAACTTTTAACGGGGTTGGCAATGGCGGCTTTGATAGCTTGGAAACTTACGGTTAATAAAGTGATCAACAACGCTCCTATAATAGCAATAGCAAAAATCCACCAGGAAATCTCTGTGCGGTATTCATAACTCTGCAACCAGCTATGAAGGGTATAATAAGCTATTGGTGCCGCAATACAGCAGGAAAAAATCACCAGCAACACAAAATCTTTTGATAATAATTTCCAGAGATTGTATATAGAAGCGCCGAGCACTTTACGTACTCCTATTTCCTTTGTGCGTTGTTCAGCTACAAATGAGGCAAGACCAAACAACCCCAGACAACTGATAAAAATTGAAAGAACTGCAAAAAAGCTAGCGAGTTTTCCAACCCTTTCTTCAGCAGCAAACTTTAATGCGTATTCTGAATCTGCAAACTTGTAATCGAATGGAGCAGCAGGAATAACCTTTTTAAAAACGGCTTCTATTTTTGGTAATGCTGTAGCGGCGCTTACTGATGGATTCATTCGTATATTAAACCATGAGAGGGATTTTTTTGACAGAAAAAACACGGTAGGTATTGCAGGTTCATAAGGTGATATAGCCAACATATCTTTTACTACTCCTACAATGATAAATGTTTGAGGATCTCGCCATCCTGGTGCCCATGTAATGCTCTCACCTACAGGATTTTTTAATCCTATGGCTTTCGCAAATGATTCATTAATTACGAAGCTGGAAGAATCTGTAGCCAGCCGAGATGAAAAATCCCTTCCTGCTGCAAATTCCCATCCTACTGTTTTACCATAGTCGGAAGAAACTGGCAGGGTGCCGCTACCGCTTTGTATTTCCAGTTTTTTGCCTTTATATGAAAACCCGCCATTCCACATGGTTATACCAGCTGTAGAACTTCTTGATTCGGCAAATGAAGAAACCACCCCTGTATTTAGCAGTTCTTGTTGCAGTACATCAAATTTTCCATAAAAATCTCCTGATTTTTTTTCTATTAATAAAAGCCCGTTTCTGTTATAACCAACCGGACGATTTTTAGCGTACTCTATCTGCCGGAAAACGATTATAGTTCCAATGATGAGCGCTACGGAAATAGTAAATTGAACAACAACTAGGGCTTTACGTGGAACTGCCGCAAAACGTCCAACGCGGAAAGTTCCTTTCAGTGCAGCAAGGGGTTGAAAGGAAGATAAATATAAAGCAGGATAACTACCGGCTATAAGCGCTGTAAAAAATATTAAACCTAAACATATCATCCAAAAATAAAGATTGGTAAAAGGTATTGTCATCTGTTTAGCCGCAATTTCATTGAATCCCGGCATTGCGATCACCGCCAATAACACAGCCAGCATAAAAGCAATCAAAGACACTAAAAAAGACTCGCTAAAAAATTGACGGATCAACTGGCTGCGTTTTGACCCAATAGCTTTGCGAACACCCACTTCTTTAACCCTTTTTTCTGAATGTGCTGTAGAAAGATTCATAAAATTGATACAGGCAAGTAATAATACAAAGGCTCCAATTATACTAATCATAAACACCATTCTGGCAGGGCTATTAGATGATAGATCAGAACGTAAATGCCAGTCGCTCATTGGCAGCAACCAAACTTTACGGTTACGCTCAATTTCATCCTTGCTTTCGGCCCTGTTTCTGATCTTGTTTAATTCGGCATTTTTGATAATATCAGAAATTTGCTGGAAATTTTTTCCAGGCATTAGTTGGACATAAATATTTAAGAAATGATTATCCCACCCTCCCTCTTTAACCCAGGGATTAGCAGATACCCACAAGTCAAAAGGTGCAAAAAATTTGATGTCATGAAACTCAGTATTATTTGGCAGATCCTCATACACGCTGGTTACTTTAGCATCCATATTTTTATTTATCTGCACTACTTTATTTATTGGATCGTCATTTCCAAAAATGGCCCTTGCTGCTGAAAAGGAAAGCATAATAGAATGTTGAGCCTGCAAGCCAGACCTAGAGCCTTTCAACATTTTTAATGAAAGCATTTCGGGAGCACCCGGTTCTATGAACTCCCCTTTCATTGACAAGTGTTTTTCACCCGTAGTCAAAATAGTTTCACTTGGTTCTGAAGCAAGAAGAATATGCTTAAAATGTTGGCCATAGCTGCTTTTAAGCTCTCCTGCCAGAGCATAAGGCAACACTGGATTTGCGTATTGTTTACCATCTCTTGTGCCGCGCTTTGTAACTTTTGCAATGCTCTCATAATTTTGATGATAGTTATTGTAAGACAACTCATCCCATACCCAAAGGCCATTGAGCATAGCTACGGCCATGCCTATAGCAAGGCCTCCGATATTGATGAATGCTGAGGCTTTGTGTTTAATTAAGTTGCGCCAAGCTATTTTAAAGTAGTTCTTTATCATATCATGTATATTTAAAACCCTTGTTGACCCCCTTTCGGGAGGGGGCCAAAAGAGCAGTCACTATGATCGTGCGTATTACTTAGTTTAGATCATAATATTCTCAATAACTGCCTGCCCGTCCAACAGCCTTATAATGCGATGGCTATACCGCGCGTCATGCTCCGAGTGGGTCACCATAATGATGGTTGTTCCCTGCTCATTCAGATCGGTTAATAGTTCCATTACCTCGTTACCGTTACGGCTATCCAGGTTACCTGTTGGCTCATCCGCTAATATCAGTTTGGGGTTATTAACCACTGCGCGAGCTATGGCCACACGCTGCTGCTGTCCGCCTGATAGCTGCTGCGGGTAATGGTTACGGCGATGCATGATCTGCATTTTATCTAGCACGGCTTCTACTTTCTTCACCCTTTCGGCACTCGGAACATCCGTATAAATTAAAGGCAGTTCCACATTCTCAAACACAGTCAACTCATCTATCAAATTAAAGCTTTGAAAAACGAAGCCTATGTTGTGTTTGCGTAGGTCGGCACGCTTGCGCTCATTAAAATGCGCCACTTCAATGTCGTTAAACAAGTAGCTACCTCCATCCGGGTCGTCAAGCATGCCTAGTATATTCAGTAGTGTTGATTTACCACAGCCTGATGGGCCCATTATAGCTACAAACTCGCCCTTTTTCACTTCAATGCTAAGCTTGTTCAGGGCAACGGTTTCTACCTCTTCGGTGCGGTAAAATTTTTCAAGGTCGGTTATTTTTATCATGTTGCTTTTTCGCCAGTTAGCGATTTAATAATTGTGATTAATTTACTTTTTTAAAACTAATTCCTGCATATCGCCATAAGTGTCATAGCTGGATGTTATAACTTTATCACCGGGTTTAAGCCCTTGGGTTACTTCATAATAATCAGGACTTTGCCTGTTCAGCTGAATATCAACTTTATAAGCTGTTTTACCATCACCGCTCACTTTAAATATCCAGTTACCACCTGTTTGCTGGTAAAAGCCGCCTTTAGGCAATAATATCGCTTGTGTTGCATCGCTTAGCGCCAGGCCTATCTGCAAAGTTTGCCCGCGCCTTATAGTTTTAGGCACAGCGCCAACAAACTGCATATCTACCTGGAAATGGCCATTGATTACCTGGGTAAATATTTTGGTTATTTTAAGCTGATAGGTTTTATTATCTATGGTAAAATCGCCCATCAGCCCATTGAAAATACGGGTGATATAATGCTCGTCAATATCTACCCGAACTTTATAGCCCGATAGCACATCAATTTGACCTAACCGCTGGCTTTTATTTTTATTCTGGCCAACCTCGGCATCAAGAGCAGTAAGTTGTCCGTCTACTGGTGCACGTACAATCAGATCGGCTACTTTTTTACGCATCAGGTCGAGCGTTTTTTTCATTTGGGCGTATTGTTCTTTGGTTTGTGTCTCCTGCTGCCTTACTAAAGCCGTATCCTGTTTTAGTATTTGCATAGTTAAATTTTTGCGGCGCACCTGGTAATCATAAGCATTTTGAGCTTGTCTAAACTCCTGTAATCCGATAGCCTTTTGATCATACAGTTGTTTATTTAACTTATATATTCTTTCGGCTTCCTTTAAAGCATTATCCACATCGGCCATTTGGTTAAGCTTGCCTATGGTATTTTGCTGTGCGTTGTTGCGCGATATTTGTATTTGGGTTTGTGCCGCGTAAACCTGGTTTTCCTGGCTGGCTAAACTCAACTCCAGGTCAGTATTTGATAGCTTTAATATTGGTTGGCCTTTTATCATATTGGTGCCATCCTCTACAAAACGCTCTTCCACACGCCCGCCTTCTAAGGCATCCAGATATATGGTAGTAATAGGCAATACTACTCCGTTAACCGGTATATATTCGCGAAACGGCCCTTTGGTAACTTCGCTTATGGTAATGCGCTCGGTATTAACATTTAACTGGCTTTTGCCCGATGTAAAAAATATGCTGGCCGCAATTAATAACACCAGGCCGGCTATGCCGCCAATAGTCATTAAACGTTTACTGTTCCACCTGCTTTTTTCAATTTTTCTATCCACTTTTATTATTTATTATATGATGTGCTTATACAAACCTGTGCCACAAAATAATTGGCTCATTTACAGTATATTATAATTTGTTTTTAGAATAGCCGCGTTCGCTTATGTTACAACAGGTGTACGGTTATGATACAGTTTATATAAGCAGTTAAACCAAAAGGCATTATTTGTCAACAAGTTAGCTTTATGGTAAATTAATTGTTAAAAATTGTAGAGATTTAAAGTTGTAATACAATAACCTTATGCTATTAAAAAAGGCAAGTCTTTTAGTTGTGGATGATGACCCGGATGTGCTTACTGCCGTAAAGCTTTTGCTTAAAACGGAGGCACATGAAGTTATCACCGAAAAAAATCCGGAAAATATAAACTCGTTGCTGCAACGCAACTCGGTTGACCTGGTGTTGCTGGATATGAATTTTAACAGTAGCATTAACACCGGTAACGAGGGAATATACTGGCTGCGTAAAGTAAAGGAATGGAAACCTGCCGTTAAAGTGATCATGATAACTGCCTATGGCGAAATTGACCTGGCTGTACGCACCTTAAAAGAAGGTGCCGATGACTTTATAGTAAAACCCTGGCATAATGATAAGCTGATTGAAACCATAAAAGAGTTGCTGGATAAAAAAGAAGGTGTTAAAACAACAACTCCATCAGCAAAAAGCGGTAGTACTGCAACTATATTGGGCGAGTCGGAGCCGATGCAGGACATCTTTCATAAAATAAATAAGATAGCACCTACCGATGCCAATATTCTCATCCTCGGCGAAAATGGCACAGGTAAGGATCTGGTAGCCAAAGCCATTCATGAACAATCATTACGTGCAGGCAAGCCATTTGTTAAGGTTGATGTAGGTGCGCTAACCGATACGCTATTTGAAAGCGAATTATTTGGCCATAAAAAAGGGGCCTTCACTGACGCGAGAGAGGATAGGCAGGGCCGTTTTGAAGATGCACAGGGAGGTACTTTGTTTTTAGATGAGATTGGCAACATTAGCCTACAGCAGCAAGCTAAACTATTAACGGTTTTACAAAACAGGCAGGTTACCCGTTTAGGCACTAATAAGCCTGTGGATATAGATATTCGTTTGATATGTGCTACTAATGTTCCTTTACAAGAGTTAGCTAATGAGAACCGTTTCCGCAAAGATTTGATATATCGTATTAATACTGTAGAGATTACGATACCTCCATTGCGTAAGCGCGATGGGGATATAGTATTGCTGGCTAAATATTTTGCCCAGGTTTACAGCTCAAAATACTTAAAGCCTGCTATAGATTTTGACTCCTCGGCGCTACAAAAACTAAAAGGCTATGGCTATCCGGGCAATGTGCGCGAATTGCAATATAGTATTGAGCGTGCCGTGATTATGGCTGACGAACCTATGCTAAAAGCAGATGACCTGATATTCTCGGCATTAGAATCGGCAGTGGATAATAACCTGGCAGATACAGATAATATACCATTAAGCACGCTTGAAAAAAATGCCATATTGCGTGTTATCGAAAAGCACAACGGCAATATTACCCGTGCCGCAAAAGAATTGGGGCTAACCCGAACCGCACTTTACAGGAGGCTGAGTAAGTATGATATTTAAGCGTTACGAGTGGCGGTTGATATGGAGAGTGCTGGCTTTGTTTGTTACACTATTGGCTACCTCTTTTATCCTGTTTAATGCATCATATATATATCTACTCATTGTACTACCACTTGTGATTTTTGAATTGATAGATATGATCCGGTTCAATAAAAAAGCGCAAGAAGAGATAGGCCAGTTTGTTGAATCTATCCATTATCGCGATTTTTCAAGGCACTTTGATGTAGGCAAAGCCCCTGGCGAATTAAAAGAGTTGCGCAAAGGCTTTAATGATATTAACAGCACTTTTAAACTCATAAGTCGTGAGAAAGAAACTCAATACCATTACCTGCAAAAGATATTGGAGCTGGTAGATACAGGAATCATATCCTACGAACAGGAAACCGGCGAGATCATATGGATAAACGAGTCGTTTAAAAACTTGTTGAATATCCCCTATTTAAAAACTATCCAATCGTTAGCTAAACGAGAGCCGGTTTTTTATGAGGATATCATCAATATTAAAGCCGGCGACAATAAACTGGTTACCATTACACGCGATCAGCAGCAAATAAAAATATTGGTAAACATCAGCGTATATAAAATTGAAGATAAGCTATATAAATTACTGGCCTTTCAAAACGTAAGCGAAGCTTTGGATGAAACAGAATCAAAAGCGTGGCAAAAGCTATTAAACATCATGACGCATGAGATCATGAATTCAGTAGCGCCCATTTCATCATTGGCCGAAACGTTGAAAAACCGCCTGCAAAGCCCGCAAATTGTTAATAGTGTTGCTGCTGGTGAACTGGAAGATCTGGAATTGGGAATTGACACGATTAAGCGCCGCAGCGAAGGATTATTAAAATTTACGGAGAGCTATCGTAACTTGAACAAGATAACTCAGCTTGATGTGGAACCGGTATTGGTATGTAACTTGTTAGAAAACATTAACAGCCTGATGCTTCCTACGCTTGAGAAAAAGCAAATTGAACTGGATATTATCATTAAGGATCTTACCCTTTCGGTTAACATTGACATTAATTTAGTTGAACAGGTATTAATTAATTTATTACTAAATGCCGTTGAAGCCGTAAAAGATAATCCGAAACCACGAATCGTTCTATCCGCAGAAGCGCAGAACAATAAAACCATTATCAAGGTAAGCGATAACGGTATTGGTATGTCGGCTGAATTAGTCGACAAAATATTTATTCCGTTTTTTAGTACCCGTAAAACCGGTAGCGGTATAGGTTTGAGTTTATGTAAGCAGATCATATTGCTACATAAAGGCAATATACAAGTACAATCAGCTGAGGGGAGGGGAGCAGTATTTATATTACAGTTCAGTAATAAGTTATAATCTCGCGGGATTAACGCGGTTGTTTAAATTATTTGATAAAACAGAATGCGCGGAGCAATTACATGACATTGTGATTGGCCAATTGATTTGGCCTTCTATTATTTGTTCGACAAAACAAAAATCCCGAATATAAGCGAGAAAAGCCATCCACAATGGTGAACGGCTTTCTGTCAATGTAGCGGGGAGCAGGATCGAACTGCCGACCTTAGGGTTATGAATCCTACGCTCTA